>CAOKMT010000103.1 GCA_948469885.1 uncultured Sporosarcina sp.
CGTATAATGATAAATCTGCTCCCCGTGGATGAGGCCTTTTGCAGGCAACTTCAGTTCAGGAATCTGACCGAAATCAAGCGTAATCGCAAAGGTCGGTGGGGCAATATTCCTTCCGTATCTTGACTTCTGCCCCGCTTCTTCATCTACATAAATCGAGGCCGAATCGCCGATCGCTTCTGCAAACTTTTTGACAGCTCCTTTTTCAATTGTATTTTTCACTTTTGGGGAACGGTTTCCGATCACATCTCGTAACATCCTTCATGTCACATCCTCATGTTAGTTTTTCGGTCCACCTGCAACATATAACACTTGACCGCTGACAAACGAAGAACGCTCATCTGCGAAAAACAAAATCGCGTTTGCGATATCTTCAGGTTTTCCGCTACGGTTGACAGGTATTTTGCTGACACTTGCCTTGATCAATTCTTCAAATGGAATGCCGATTCTTTCCGCCGTCGCTTTCGTCATCGCTGTCTCGATAAAACCGGGCGCCACCGCATTGGCCGTAATCCCAAATTTACCAAGCTCGATTGCAAGCGTTTTCGTAAGGCCTTGCAATCCTGCTTTAGCCGTTGAATAATTTGACTGTCCGCGGTTTCCTAATGCCGAAGTTGAAGAAATATTAATAATCCGTCCGTAATTGTTTTTCGTCATATATTGCTGTGCAGCCCGCGAAGCGAAAAAAGCACCTTTCAGATGGACATCCATAACAGTGAGCCAATCATCATCGGTCATTTTAAATAATAAATTATCTCGGATAACCCCTGCATTGTTCACTAAAATATCAAGTGAACCGAATGCTTCATATGCTTCTTTCATCGCAAGTTCGATTTCATCCCGCTCAGTTACACTCGCGAGCTTTGTATAGACGGGATATCCTTGCTCTTTCAGTTCTGCTTCCGTTGTCTTTAATGCTTCTTCGTCCAAATCGATGATTGCGACGTTTGCGCCTTCTTCGGCAAACTGATTGACAATTGCTCTGCCGATGCCTCTGCTCCCGCCGGTCACAAAGGCCGTCCTTCCTTGAAAACGTTTAGACATGGACTTCTTCCTTCTTTCTAGAACCGATTTGTCCCAATTTGACATTTCCTTTTAAAAGATTTCTGGAGATGATCAAGCGCTGGATTTCATCTGTACCGTCGTAAATTCTATAAAGACGAAGTTCGCGGTACCACCGTTCAATCGGAAGTTCTCTCGTATAGCCCATCCCGCCATGAATTTGCATTACACGATCCACCACTCGGCCAGCCATATTCGCACCGTACAATTTAGCCATCGCAGCTTGGTGACGGTTGTCCTCCCCCTGGTCAAGCGTATATGCGGCGTTGAGTACGAGCCATTTAGCCGCTTCAATTTCTACGGCTGAATCTGCAATCGGCCATTGGATCGCTTGTCTTTCTGAAATCGGCTTGCCGAACGTTTTACGCTCTTTTGAATAATCGATAGCCATTTGCAACAGACGTTCCGCCGCCCCGACACCACGTGCCCCGACAAGCCATCTCGCAAAGCCGATCCATTCCAAGCCAAGGTTATAACCGCCGTTGATTTCGCCCAAAATATTTTCTTCCGGTACGCGGACATTATCGAAAATAAGACTCGCCGGTCCCCACTCACCCATCGTATCGATATACTCCGATTTCCATCCCATATCTCTATCGACGATGAAACATGTAACGCCATCTCTCCCTGTTTTGGCATGTAGTTCTTTATCCGTAACCGCAATCACCATAGTGAAGTCAGCATCATTTCCGCCGGTGATAAATGTTTTCTCACCGTTTATAACCCATTCATTCCCGTCTTTTACAGCGGTCGTTTTAAGATTTCTTGTATCTGATCCTGCGTCCGGCTCTGTCATTGCAAAACATGAAATTTTGTCTCCGTTAATTGTTGGGATCAAATATTTCTTTTTCTGCTCTTCATTCCCGTAGTATAAGATATTATCAGCCGAACCACCGAATTTGAATGGAACGAATGTTTTCGCCACTTCCATCGCTACGATGGCCATCATCATCTGCCCAAGATCCGCCCCGCCGTATTCTGTCGGCGTATTAATCCCCCAAAAACCAAATTCTTTCGCTTTCAATTGTAATTCTCTTAATTTTTCTTTTGAAATGCCTGGTTTTCCTGCACGTTCATTGCGCAATACTTCATTTTCGAGCGGAATCAATTCAGTCTCTACAAATTTTCGAATCGTCTGTTGCACCATTTTTTGTTCTTCTGATAAACGTAAGTCCATCTCGATCACTCCATTTTCAAATTGTATTGAGACCAACAGGAAGTTGGTCATGCAGTCGTTGCGATATCTTATATACTTTTTATAAAGAACTTCCTCCGTCAATCGCGATGATTTGTCCTGTAATATAGTCACTGCCGCCGCTTGCTAGAAATAGTGCAGCGCTTTTCAATGAATTTGGATCTCCTAATTTTTTCATCGGGTTTTTCCCTTTGATGGCGTCAGCATTTTTTTCAATGACATGCTTCGTCATTTTCGATTCAAAAAACCCTGGGGCGAGCGCATTGACAGTAATGCCGTACTCAGCCCATTTCCGGGCTAAATCTTTTGTAAAATGATGGATTGCCGCTTTGCTCGTACTATAACCGATTGCGTTTAACACATTAGGCGGTTCAGCTTTCAAACCAGCGACCGAACCGATATTAATTATTTTTCCATATTCGTTTTCAATCATATGTTTGCCCACCGCTTTGGACATCAAAAACGTGCCTGTCACATTGACATTCATCACTTTTTGCCATGCTTCTAGTGGCATCTCTTCTACTTTTTCTCCCCACGTTGCGCCGCTGTTATTGACAAGAATGTCGAGCTTTCCAAAATCCTTCAACACTTCCACCACTGTACTATCCACATCTTCTTCACTGCTCACATTACATGCATACGCTTTAGCTTTAATCGCATAGCGATCTTTTAAATGACGGACAGTCTGTTCACAGTTTTCCAGTTTACGAGAACAAACAGCAATATTGGCTCCATATTCAGCCAACACTTCAGCAATTTCACGGCCAAGCCCCCTCCCGCCTCCTGTCACAAGAGCTGTCCGTCCCGTTAAGTCGAATAAAGATTCCCCCACATCTTTCTCCTCCTCGTTATTTTCCGTCAATTGTAAATATTGCAACAAACGTGCCAATTATCAGAAATTAAACCACCCTTGTGAGATGATCTATCGTAGAAACTTAATATGACGCTGTTAGAACAATAGGAAATTTACTTAAAGCCTCCTTCACTCGATGAACTTTCATGGCTTTCATCCCGGAATTTAATTCATCCATGAATTTTCGATTCAAATTTGAATCTATATTAATAGGCAACAAAAAACACCATATAATATGGTGTTTCAACGCAAATACCGACCGCTTAGTTACAATGACAGCTCGTCCCACCTCCTTGATAGAACAAGGTCCAAATGTAAAAGCCAGACACGACTTGCCCAATGTTGATTCATTTATGAATCTCTCTTTCTTTAGCATTATGCTTCTTCATCAAGTTGTATATTGTACTTTTTCAACCTTCTTACAATTGTAGGCTGACTCGTATCAAGCATTTTGGCAATCTCATAAGTCGTTCCACATTTTTGCGCCGCCAATTCCAATACTTGTTTTTCTGCCTTTTCCACCGCTTCTTTCAATGTCATCTGCTGGGGGATGTTCGATTCGAAACTAGAGTTTTTCATTTGATATTCCTTAGGTAGATGTTCAACCCCTAATATGTCTTCTTCATTTAATAATGTAATACGCTCTAATAAGTTGAACAATTCCCGTACATTCCCTGTCCACTCATGATGATAAATGAATGCCTTCACTTCATCGCTTAATTTCTTCGTGGTCCCATACTTCTCATTCATTTCATCCAGGTGCATATAAGACAATGGTAAAATTTCTTCACGTCTTTCTCGGAGAGGCGGTATCGAAATCGGGACGACATTCAATCTATAATACAAATCTTCGCGGAACTTACCGGCGTCCACCATTTCCTTCAGATCACGATTCGTGGCCGCGATCAGACGAACATCAATTTTTGTGGACGTCGTACCACCGACACGTTGAATTTCCTGCTCTTGAATTACCCGCAATAACTTCACTTGCAGTTCTAAAGGGAGTTCCCCTATTTCATCCAAAAACAAAACTCCTTTATCCGCCACTTCAAACATCCCCGGTTTTCCCTGCTTTTTCGCCCCAGTGAACGCTCCCCCTGCATAACCGAATAGCTCAGATTCCAAAAGATTGGGCGGAATGGCACCACAATTCACTTTGACAAACTTTCCAGTCTTCCGTCGTACACTATGATTATAGATATAGTTTGCGAGTACATCTTTACCGACGCCGGTTTCTCCAAGGATGAGCACGGTCGCATCCACATTCACGATCCGGTCCGCCGTTTCGTAAATTAGTTTCATCCCTTCACTTTTGACGATCGTTTGCTTTGTCGCAACGCGGGCAGTTCCTTTTTTCAAACGTTCAATTTCTTTCCGATAACTTTGATTGAGCGCATTTGCTTCGGAGACCGCTTGCTGCAGCTCTTTTAAATCCGACAAATCCCGTATATTCGTGACGATACTTTCCACTTCTCCATGTTCATCAAATACGGGATTACCGGTAAGCAAAGTTTCACGTCCATGAAAGTTAAGCTGCAAAAGCGAAATGCTTCTCTTTTTCTCCACAACTTTATGGGTCACCGAATTTTTCAATATGCCACGAGCCATCAAATCTTTCACATTCCGGTTTAAGTAATATTCTTTTGGGATTCCCGTGATCCGTTCGATCGCTGAATTCGTCTTCAACGTCACGCCGTCCTTATCCGTAATATATATGCCATCATAAGAATTTTCGATAATGGCGTCCAAGTTACGATTTAACTTTCGCAATTCAACAACTTCCTCCAAAATTTCTTCAATGAAAGGATTACTGACGTATAATGTATAAGCGTTCTCCATTTGAATTGGCATGAAATGAAATACTTTTGTTTCCGAACTCGCTTGGATCAAATTCCCCCCACGAATTTCTTTCCATTCTTTAAAAATATTGGTTATATAAGTATCGGTAAGCATGGTGGGAAGATTTTTTTGTAACTCATCGTTAACGACTACTATTCGCTCCGTTTCAGACGCTATAAAATACGAAAAAGGTAACACCGGCTTCTTCATCCCCGTCAACAATTGCTCCGCCTCCCCCTTTCCATCATTCTACTTCAATTTTCTAATTAATCAAACACCTAAACAAGAAAAGTGGAAGTCCTTGGTATCCGGCATCTTAAAACGCTTACATTTTTAATGTCGGTACATAAAACCATTGCAAAAATCTGCCTGCTGTTGTATACTCTTAATACAAGCTGCATTGTTCGTATGATCATTAAGTTTTAACCTTTATACTGAAAAAGGGAGTTTTACATCGGGATCGGAATGGCATGCCTTGCGCATTGCGCGACAAGGACGAACAGGAAGATTTCTGCGAACACCCACTTTGAGGAGTGGTGGTTTAAAACTTTCTAATTAAATACGGCAGAGGCGGCTTCCATACATAACCGAAGCACCAGTTTCCAATGGAAGCTGGTTTTTTTTTTACACTTATACAATAGCGAAAAGTGGATTGGAGGTACTATACGATGAAACGACTTGTCGTCACTGGCTACAAGCAACACGAACTCGGCATATTTGATGATAAACATCCCGGTATCGGTTTTATCAAAAAGGCATTGGAAAGCCGGTTTATCTCTTTATTGGAGGAAGGGTTGGAATGGGTCATCGTGAGTGGTCAGCTAGGAGTCGAAACGTGGGCGGTGGAAGTTGTCATCGCCTTGCAGGAATCCTATCCCCAACTAAAATATGCCATCATCACCCCTTTCCAAGAACAAGATAAAAACTGGAATGACGTCAATAAAGATAAATACCAAATGCTGCTTGCGAACGCCGACTACACAACAAGCTTGACATCACGACCGTACGAAGCACCGTGGCAATTCATTGAGAAGGATAAATTTCTTTTGCGGAATTCGGATGGGATGCTCATCGTTTATGATTCGGAAAACGAAGGCTCGCCCAAATTTGTGAAAAGGATGGCGGACAGCTATGCGGAAAAATCCGATTACCACGTCATAACAATCACGGCAGATGACTTACAGATCATCGCAGAAGAAGAGCAGATGAAAGAGTGGTACTGATAACTGCAAACTAAAAATCCGCTTCAACCGTCGAGAGACGGAAGAAGCGGATTTTTTCGTATTCAGTTAACATCTTTACGACAAAGCAATTTCCTTATCTTTTCTGCCATGTAAAACAAAATAAATGACGATTGCGAGTAGAATCCAAGCTGCAAGCACCAAGTACAGCCCCTGATAACCTAACAACGGGATCAGATAACCTAAAAGAACCGGTCCTAATCCAAGTCCAAGATCCAAACAAATGAAATAAGTCGAATTCGCCAAGCCCATACGGTGTGGCGGCGTCACTTTAATGGCAAGCGCTTGTGTGCAAGACTGGAAATTTCCATACCCCAACCCGATCACCGCAGCAGCCAATAAAAGAAGGAAAGTCGAATTCGCCTGGCTGAGCAAGAACATACCGATCGCAAAGATCACTAATCCCGGATAAGCTACGCTGTTTCCTCCTTTAATATCCATTAACTTTCCAGTAAACGGACGGGAAACGAGAATTGCAATTGCATAAACGAGAAAATAAAGACTCCCCGCTTGCCTTAAATCAATCTCATCGGCATAAGTCGTAATGAAAGAAAGGATTCCTGAATAAGCAAAAGCGGCGACAAGCATCGTCACGGCCACTGGCAACGCTTTTAACTCAATGTAATTTGATAACTTGAACCCTTTCTTTTCATCGCTTGCAACCACCTTCTTCATAGTAGGTGCTTGGACAGGTATCGCCATCAGCAAGCTGGCCACTCCCATCACAAAGGAAAAGATGAATACACTCGTGTAACCGAAGTACGCGATTAAAGGAATGCCGATCATCGGCCCAATCGCGGTCGAAAGGACTGTGCTCAAACTAAAGTAACCGATTCCTTCGCCGCCTCTGCTCCTCGGAATGACTTGCCCGACAATCGTACCGGTCGCCGTCGTCCCAATTCCAAGACCAATTCCGTGAAAAAAGCGAATGACAAGAAGCGTATAAATATTGCCCGGGATAAAATAAAACATTGTCATGGTGACGAATAAAATGATACCCACCAGCAATATTTTTTTGCTTCCTATTTTCACAATTTGCTTCCCCGCATATAACCGGCCCACCAAAGCGCCAAGTATAAAAATACTTGCCACCAATCCAGCCATGCTTGCATTCACTTCGTACTGGGACGTCGCATAAGTCGCCATCGTTACTAACAGCAGATACATCGACAACATCATGACAAAGTTTACAAGGGAGATTGAAATAAAATCTTTCGTCCATAGCTTTTCTTTATGTTGACTCCTCATCTATGATCCTCCATCATCTTTTCAGAAATACTCTTCAATACACGGGCAACTACCAGTTGATCTTTTTCTGTAACATCTCCCACTAAATCCTTCTGGTATTCATCCAACTTCTCATATATTTGCCAACAAACATCCTTCCCTTTTTCAGTCAATTGAATAATCCGCGTCCGCCTGTCTTCCCCTGACTCCACTTCCACGTAATCCAACTCTTTCAACTTTTGAATGATTTTTGTCATTGTCGGTCTTTCTACCTTTTGGCGGGATGAAATATCACTCGCTGTCCGCGGACCTTCGTAAAAAACCAAGCGCATAACTGACCAAAGTGGAACAGATAAGTGAAATGGGGACAACAACCCATTCACCCGATTCAAATAAGGCCGATACAGCGCTATATACTCATTAAATAGTTGCTTATGGGGCTTCATTCAATAATCACACCTATATCTATGTTAGTTAGTTTATGAAACTAATTACTATTATACACTATTTTCACTACTTTTCTAGGAGCTCATACGGAAAACTTGCTTCATCAACATTCCCGAATAGTTTGACAACCGCATGTACCATCTTTAAAGTCATGGAAAATTAAAACAACAATCTTAACCGTCATTCCCTCATGAAAAGCTCAGTCACTACCTAAATACAAAAGAAATCCGCCCTCACCCTTTCGGTGAATGCGGATTTCTTACATTACTTCCTATTTTCGTACTGAACCATCCATTCCCCTTCGATTTCTTCGATGCCAGTGCCAATCCAACCTTCTTTCAGCACTGCCTGCTGCTCTTCGATATCTCCCATGAAAATAGAACGGCTTTCAGATGCTGATCCACTTTCATTTTTTGTCAATTCTTTCATCAACGTATACCTGAGCATGCCACCATATTTCTCGTTGAGCGCAACAATTTCCAAACCGTGTGAAAACTTATCTTTCAAACTGGCGATGTTGAATGGTGCGACAGTTGCACAGACATATTTGAACCGTTCCGTGTCGACTTGCTTCATTAACAACCGGCCTAAGTATTGTTGCAAGCCATTCCCCCGGAAATCAGGATCGACATTTGAAATTTCTTGGTAAATGACAAGTGGCCATTCACTTCTGTCAAGACCCGCATCTTTCCCTAAATGCTCTTCATCGATTTCCGGCTGCAACATCGCACGAAACGCGATTAACCTGTCATC
>CAOKMT010000104.1 GCA_948469885.1 uncultured Sporosarcina sp.
CGATGACCGCCGACGAGCCACGTCCATTTATAACGGACGCTCCGGACCGTGATCGAATCTCATAGAACGTTGCAACCCCTCTGCTGTCTGTGATAACATTTTAAATAGTTAACATTAGGAGAAAGAAGAGGGGATCCCATGCATCTATATGGCACGCAATCGGTAAATGAAAAAGGTCATTTGACAATCGGTGGTGTCGATACTGTTGACTTGGCTCAAACGTACGGCACCCCATTGATCGTCTATGATGTCGATCTATTTCGACAACGGGCCAAATCCTTCAAAGAGACTTTTCAAGATGCGGGCATCAAGTCGCAAGTTGCTTATGCAAGTAAGGCATTTTCGTCGATCGCTATCTATGAAGTGGCAGAAAGTGAAAACTTATCGCTAGACGTCGTCTCGGGAGGAGAGTTGTATACGGCCATTCGTGCAGGTTTTCCGCGGGAGCGCATCCATTTTCATGGGAATAATAAAAGCTATGCGGAACTACAACTAGCTTTTGACGAGGAAATCGGCTGTATCGTTATCGATAATTTTTTAGAGATTGAACTTGTGAAAGAAATAGCACGAACCAGGAAACAAAGAATGGATGTTCTCATGCGAGTCACACCAGGCATTGAAGCACATACGCACGATTATATTACGACAGGGCAAGAAGACTCCAAGTTCGGGTTCGATTTGAAAAATGGACAAGCCGATCGAGCGTTTCTTCAGTTACATAATGACCCGTACATTACTGTACTTGGTATGCATTGCCATATTGGTTCGCAAATATTCGAAACGGATGCCTTTCGTTACGCCGCAGAAGCCCTTATGGCAAAAATGGTAGCATGGCGGGATGAGCATCAGTTCATCTGTCGTGTTTTAAACTTAGGTGGGGGATTCGGCATTCGCTATACAGAGGAAGATAAACCTTTGGAACCGGCAGTCTACGTGAAAGAAATGGCTGAAACTGTGTTAGCGATGACAAGATCACATCAGTACCCGATCCCCGAAATATGGATTGAACCGGGAAGATCCCTTGTCGGGGACGCGGGGACGACTCTTTACACGGCTGGAAGTATCAAAGAAGTGCCAGGCAAACGGACATATCTCGCTGTGGACGGGGGCATGTCTGATAATATCCGTCCCGCCTTGTATGATGCTGTGTATACAGCGGTGACGGCGAATCGGATGAATGAGCCTCAAACAGAAGTTGTGACGATTGCAGGAAAATGTTGCGAATCAGGTGACAAATTGATCGAAGAAGCGCGTATTGCCCAGCCGGAGACCGGTGATCTGATTGCGACTTTTTGTACGGGCGCTTACAGTTATTCGATGGCAAGTAATTATAACCGCCTTCCGAAGCCGGCCATTGTATTTGTGGAAAATGGAGAACATCATCTAGTCGTACGTCGAGAAACGTATGAAGATATTACAAGGCTGGATATGTCGTTTAATAGTTCGATGCGAGGCGAAAAGATTTGAAGAAGCGAAATATAATGCTCTTCCTTGGAATTCTTGGCATCACAATTATTTGGGGTGTGTTATATTGGTATTTTGTTGCGCCGGCCATTGATCCACGGTAAAGTGGAGGGACAGGCAATATAAGGCGAAACTGTGCCATGCCAATTGTGTGGAAATGTAGTTTGCCGAACCAGATCTAAAGTGGTATCGATACGCGGTACTCCTAACGTTGTGAATCGGCCTGTTCGTTTCAACACGAAAACGGCTTAATATTGAAAAAGCTCCGTCATCCATGAACGTTATGACGGAGGCTTTTTTTAGAAAAGAAGGGATGCAATTTATGCTTGTACGTTATAAGAAAACTTATGAGAAGATTGCAATGGGTTTGCTGTCGTATATGCCCGGCGAAAAAAATGTGAAAGCATTGCAAGAGACCATTCATCACTATGAAACGACCGATAATTGGCTTCTGTACTTGTGGAAAAAGGGTGACGATTTTATCGGTTTACTCGGACTTGAGATGGAAGAAGATGCTTATACACTGCATCATGTTTCTGTCAATCCTTCTTTCCGCGGTGAAGGAATCGGTAAAGAGATGGTTATGAGATTACGAGAACAGTTTCCTGAAAAGACATGTAAAAGCACCGAACAGACCGCTGCATTTTTAGAGAGGTGCACGTCTAACGAAGAAGGAGCAGATTAACATTTTCTGCCCTTCTTTTTTTCGTCGCGTTTTCGAAGAATATTAGACCGATCTCGGAGCATATGTTTATGAATGACAGCATCGCTTCCGAAGGGAAGTAAATCCATCGTCGGCTTTAATTCGTCTGCCAATGCGTTTAGTTCTTCTGACGTAATTGAAATGGTGAACGGTTTAAATGGTTGGTCATTTTCAAGTTCGTAAATTGCCTTTTGTACGTTAAGGCAAAGTTCTTTGAAGTCAATTCCGTTTGTAAATTCTTCATCTACAGTCGTTAATAACTTCTGATTCGCTTTTTGGAGTGACCGGAGCCCCCCAACCTTATTGCCTCTGCGCCAATGGTACATTCCTGTCGCAAGAAGAATATATGCTGTGAGCAGATGATCTTTCGTTCTGCCAGGCAAAGACTTCCAGTAATCTTCTAGTTCTTCATGGCATTCAAAAAAATCTTGATTCTCATTGAAATAAACAATAAACTTTACGAAGTACGGATTGTGTAACGGTTGCAAAACAATCATTCCTTTCCGAAAGTAGTATGTTGATAGGCAGGTGAAACCTAGTGTCATATAAAGTGAGATTAGATATATTTGAAGGTCCTTTGGATTTATTGTTACACCTCATTAACCGGCTTGAAATTGATATATATGATATTCCAATGGCACAATTGACCGAGCAGTACATAGAACACCTTCACGCGATGCGGGTTCTCCAATTAGACGAACTTAGTGAATACCTCGTATTGGCGGCGACACTCATTGAAATTAAAAGCAAGATGCTCTTACCCGTCCATGAAGACGAACAGTTTGAGGACGGGATGGACTTCGAATTGGAGGAAGACCCGCGGGACGAGCTTGTCGCACGCCTAATTGAATATCGGAAATTTAAGGAAGCAGCGAATCAATTGAAGGTATCAGCAGATGAACGGGCTGCGTTTTTCACCAAATCACCCGGGCATGTCACACAGTTTAGTAAAGTGATAGCGGTTGGCACGGAAGCGGATTTGAATGTTTACGATTTGATTGGTGCTTTTCAGAAAATGATGGAACGGAAACGGCTGAAAGCGCCGCTTACAGCTAGTATAACGAAAAACGAGCAATCTGTCGGCGAAAAGATGGATGAAATTATGGGTAAGCTTGAAAGAAGTGGAGGAAAGTGTGATTTTGAAGCACTTTTTGAAAAAGGAGATACGGCTGAACTTGTCATAACATTTATGTCTTTGCTTGAATTAATGATGCGAAGAGACATTATCGTGGAGCAAAGTGACAATTTTAAACGGCTAACGATATCGTTCTGTAAGGAGGATGAAACACATGAATACGCCTGAACAGTTGCTTGGCATGTTGGAAAGTTTTTTATTTATGGCAGGCGATGAAGGACTGACCACAAAGCAACTGGCAACGCTTACTGAATTAAAACAGAATGAAGTCGCTGTTCTGCTAGAACAATTGCTTCGTGCCTATGAAGACCGTCCGACTAGCGGAATCACGTTGAAACAGTACGGGGGAGCGTATCGTCTCGTAACGAAGGCAGAGTATGCGGATGATATACAACGGATGCTTGAAAATCCTTCTCCCCAGTCGATGACGAAAGCTTCTTTGGAAGTCCTCGCCATTATCGCCTATAAACAACCCGTCACGCGTGTGGAAATAGATGATCTAAGGGGCGTGAAATCGGAGGGGGCTCTTCAAACGCTTGTTTCCAAAGGGTTTGTTATGGAGAAAGGTCGTTCGGAAGGAACCGGGAGAGCCATTTTATATGGCACGACGGATTTATTTTTAGATCGTTTCGGCTTGCCCTCGCTTGCCAGTTTGCCGCCTCTGGAAGTCGAAGAAGAATCAGGAGATGACACGGATTTATTTATGACCCAGTTTCAGGAAGCATTCGCAATTGAAAATGACGGAGGAGGAGACAATGCTTGAAACGGACAATGGTCATTGTTCTGTTTGTTTTATTATTTGTTTTTGCGAGCGAAAAAGAAGCTGCGGCACATCAAGCATGGGCAGTTGTCGATGCGGATACGGGAAGGTTATTAAGCGGTTCCAATGAAAATGTGCGCCTTCCGATCGCTAGCTTGACGAAAATTTGGACGGCATTTACGGTCATCGAAAGCGGTGCACCGCTTGGCGAAACGACGATTTCGGCCGAAGCCGCCACTTCAGAAGGTTCGTCCATTTATTTGAAGCAAGGTGATGTCGTCGAAGTCGAGAATCTTTTATATGGCCTCATGCTCCGTTCGGGGAACGATGCTGCGCATGCACTTGCAGAACATGCAGGGGGATCAGTGGAGGGGTTCGTCGACATGATGAATGAGAAGGCGGAAGTGTATGGACTCAATGATACTTTTTTTACAAATCCTTCTGGCCTTCACGATGAACGTCATTTGTCGTCTGCCTACGAAACCGCACTTATGTTGGCGTATGCGCTGGACAACGAGCATTTCAAAGAGATCGCCTCCACACCTGAGCATACGTTTAAGACGAGCGAGCAAACGTATTACTGGTCCAATAAACATCGACTCCTTCATTCGGGCCGACTGCAATTGCCGGAAAGACCGGTTTCACGAAAGTGGCGGGTCGAACACTTGCCACTTATTTTGAAAAAGATGACAAAAGAATCGTCGTCGTCACATTAAACGATGGGGACGACTGGAATACACATCGCACATTGGCAGCACAAACTTTTTCATCATATCGTTTAGAGACGGTCGCTAAAAAAGGAAGGTATACCCTTTTGCCCGGCATTGAAGGAGAGCTCGAATCGCCGCTACGTGTCCTATTGAAAAAAGGAGAAAAAGCGGATGTTTCCCATATCGTTCGGATTCCCCGAGGGAAAGATAAGACTGCGATTGGACAGTGGATGGTATCACTCAATAATAAACAACTGCTGACAACGGAAGTGTTGATTGAACAATAATGTAAAAGTAAGCGAGCAAACTGAAGTGGGCATAGATAATTGACGGATTTTCGACTTATTATGTTGAAAGTATGTCGAAATTGAGAAGACTGTCTTAATATAGGACGGTCTTCTTTTCATTTGACGTGAAATATGCCATAATTTTTCACAGAACGTAGGACGGGGTGACAAGATGGAAAGATTGCAGAAAGTGATGGCACAAGCAGGAATCGCTTCGAGACGAAAATCAGAAGCGCTCATTTTGGAAGGGAAAGTAAAAGTGAACGGAATCGTCGTCACAGAACTTGGTACGCGTGTTGCACCTTCCGATAAAATCGAAGTGGAAGGTGTCGAAATTGTTAAAGAAGCGCATGTCTATTATCTTCTTTACAAACCGCGAGGCGTCATTTCCACTGCAAATGACGATAAAGGCCGAAAAACGGTTATCGATTTTTTCCCTCATACGGAGGAAAGGATCTATCCGGTCGGTCGGCTGGATTATGAAACATCCGGTATTATTATTTTAACGAATGATGGTGAATTTTCTTATTTGATGACACACCCGAAATTCGGTATTAAGAAAAAGTATGTTGCAAAAGTAAAAGGGGTGCCTGAACGGGAAGATTTACGTAGACTTGCGCGCGGCATCGAACTAGAAGATGGATGGACAGCGCCGGCAGAAGTGAAGATGCGGTCTTTTGACAAAAAAACGAGAACGGCTATTGTGGAAATTACGATTCACGAAGGCAGAAACCGTCAAGTGCGCCGTATGTTCGATGCGATTGGTTGCCCGGTGGACCGGTTGAAAAGGGAAGAGTTTGCCATGCTGACGACACGTGGTTTGAATGCGGGAGAAGCACGAGAACTGACGATCCATGAAGTGAAACAGTTAAGGGTTCTCGCAGAAACAGGGAAAATTGGTTGACCTTTTATTATACGTTCACAGTTTTTTCAAGAATGATCAAGGTTTGCTGAAGCGCATTTGTTATAATAATAGAGAATTATATGTTTAGGAGGCATGAGAATGTCCAAAGCTGCTCAATTTGCGAAAAAGAGGAAAAAACGCCTCGTCGTAAGGACCATTGTCCTGCTTCTTCTTGTTTCAGCTATTGTTTTTGCAATTGCAACGAGAGACAATGAAAAAGTGTTGGCGGTCGGGGATCAAGCGCCTGACTTTGAACTGGTTGACCTGGAAGGAAATCCGCACAGGTTGTCGGATTATAAAGGGAAAGGGGTTTTCCTTAACTTTTGGGGAACATGGTGTCCACCATGTAAGGCGGAAATGCCTTATATGGAAAATCAGTATAAGGAATTCAAAGAAAAAGGTGTTCACATATTGGCTGTCAATATTAAACAATCAAACTATACAGTTGAAACGTTTAGAGACCAATATGGCCTGACATTTCCGATTGTAATCGATAAAAACGAAAGCGTCAGAAGGGCTTACGATGTGTTGCCGCTTCCCACTACGGTACTTATAAACGAAGATGGCATTATTGAAGATATTATTACGAAGGAAATGACTGAGGATGAGATTCGGTCATTCATGGAAAGAATTCAACCTAAATAAGGAGTATTCAAAATGAGCAAAATCAAATGCCAGTGCGGTCATGAAAATCCATTTGGCACAGTGCTTTGTGAGCGATGTGGAAGGCCGCAAACGGAAGAGGCGAAAAAAAGTGAAACGGTAGACATGCGCTACGAAGGTTCCGCGAGACGTTCACAGACATACAACCGAACAATCATCGATAAAATATGGAACTTTTTCTCGAGTGTCAAAATTGGAATCAGCATTATTGTCGCAGTGCTTGTAACGTCAGCTATTGGAACGCTCTTCCCGCAAAAATTATTTGTGCCGGCGAATAGTGAAGCAGAAATTGCAGCTTACTATGAACGACTGTATGGTGTGTTTGGTGTCGTCTACTATAAGCTCGGTTTCCATGATATGTATAATAGCTGGTGGTTTATCACGTTAGTCGGGATGCTCGGGATTTCGATTATCATTGCCAGTGTGGATAGAGTCATTCCGCTCTATAAATCGCTCAAAAAACAGCGGACCAAAAGGCATCCATCCTTCATGAAAAGGCAACGGATTTACGGAGTTGGAGCCGTAAAGGACGCGGACAAGTCATTAGAAAGAGCGGAAAGTAAGCTGAAAGAGCTCCGATACAATGTGAAAGTGGAAGACGGGGCGATTTTAGCGGAAAAAAATCGTTTTTCAAGATGGGGACCCTATGTCAATCATACAGGATTGATCATTTTTCTAGGTGCCATCTTACTTCGCGGTATCCCAGGGTTTTATGTCGATGAAACATTGTGGTTACGAGAAGGGGACACGGTTGTAATTCCAGGTGCTCCTGGTTACTATTTAGAAAACAAAGGATTTATACTTGAAAACTATTCTGAAGAAGACTCTGAACTTTATAGCACGGCACTTGAACGAGCAGGAGCTATTGCGAAAAATTATCAAACCGATGTTGCGTTATACAAAAATCCAGAAGGGACTGTGCCGGGACAATCCGAGGCGATGGTGCTGGAACAAGAGACTTCCATCATTGTCAATGAGCCACTTAAGTTTGACGGTTATAATGTATTTCAGATGGATTACCGATTGAACGAATTGAAAACGATGACTTTCCAATTAACGGAAAAGGCAACGGGGAAGTCGTTCGGTGAGTTTACGGTCGACCTTATGGATCCGAAGTCCAAGTATGAATTGGAAGAGGGTGCTTACGTCGAACTTCGTGATTTCGCGACGGATTATGACGGCATTGATAAAGGTGAAATGATTTCCAAAACACCTTTACCGAACAATCCGGCGTTCGTTTTCAAAATGGTCACACCGGCCAAACCGGATGGCGAAATGAGTTTTGTTGCGATTCAACAAACGCTTGAAACGGAAGAAAACGATTATAAAGTGAATTTTGTCAATGCGGAAATGCGTAATATTTCTGGTCTCACGGTCCGTAAAGATAAAACATTGTATCTGTTACTTGTCGGCGGCATCATTTTCATGATTGGTGTCACGCAAGGTTCCTATTGGAATCATAGAAGAATATGGATCCAAAAAGGAGAAGGCGATGAAATGCTTCTTGCGAGTCATACAAATAAGAACTGGTTCGCATTGCGCAAAGAAATCGATCAAGTGAAAGATTATGCGGGCTTGCCACAATATGAAGACCGTGAAGATACCGAGTCCAAACCGGACAATGAGGAAGGGGACTTTAAATAATGGAACTTGCAACAGTAAGCTCAAATTTACTGCTTGTCTCATTTATCGCCTACCTTATCGCGACGCTGTTTTTCGGTGGAGCGGTAAAAGGCGCCAAGTCCCAAACGTCTTACCGGAATAGTAGATCCGGGACGATTGGGATTGTCATTACAATTATCGGCTTCGCCGCTCATATAGGCTATTTCATCACACGTTGGATGGCTTCTGGGCATGCGCCTGTCAGTAATATGTTCGAAGCGGTCACGGCATTAGGGATTATTCTCGTCGCTGCCATAATTTTGTTATATTATTTATATAAAACGCCATCGCTATGACATTTTTCATTTCCGGTCGTTATTATT
>CAOKMT010000105.1 GCA_948469885.1 uncultured Sporosarcina sp.
GCTCATATCCTTCGTGTAATGCAACAAATGCTTTAATGATTTCCCCCCGCACAGGATCTGGTTTTCCGATAACCCCCGCCTCCACGATCGCTTCGTGTTCAAGCAACTTACTCTCAACTTCGAAAGGTCCTACCCGTTCCCCGCTCGTCATAATTACATCATCGACACGGCCTTGGAACCAGAAATATCCATCCTCATCCATAAATGCCGAGTCCCCTGTTACATACCATTCATCATTGATGAAATAAGACTCATACTTTTCAGGGTCGTTCCATATCGTCCGCATCATCGCAGGCCAACCTTTTTTAATGGCCAAATTCCCCATTTCATTCGGCGGCAAAACATTGCCTTGGTGATCGACGATGGCTGCCTCAATACCTGGGACCGCTTTCCCCATTGAACCGAGTTTAATAGGCAAGCATTTAAAATTACAAATCATATGCGCGCCCGTCTCCGTCATCCACCATGTATCATGGATCCTTAAGTCGAAAGAGTCCGATCCCCAACGAACGACTTCAGGGTTCAGCGGTTCACCTACGGACAGGATATGTCGGAGCGAACTCAAATCATATTCGCGCAATTGACTTTCTCCGGCCCCCATCAGCATCCTGAACGCTGTCGGCGCGCTATACCATACAGTGACGCCGTATTCCTCAATCGCGCCGTACCAGCTTTCCGTTGAAAACCTTCCTCCTAGTACGAGTGTTGTGGCACCAGCTAGCATCGGACCGAAAAGGCCGTAAACTGTCCCGGTTACCCACCCTGGATCTGCAGTACACCAAAAAACATCTTCATCATTCAAGTCCAGTACCCAACGTGCCGTTTGCAATTGCTGGACCATCGCCTCTTGAACAAGGACGATTCCTTTCGGCTTGCCCGTAGAACCTGACGTATAATGGAGAAGGGTCGCATCTTCACGACTCATCCACTCAACCTCGAAATATTGAGATGCCTCTTTTAGTTGTTTAGTGAAATCGATGTACTTGTCATCTTCTTCTACGCCGTCACCGACGAGGAAAATCGTCTCCAGATTCGGTAATTTTTCTACCGGCACCCGCTCCAATAACTCCGGTGTCGTGACAAGCACTTTCGCCTCGCTATCATGTAATCGGTCATAGACAGCGCCTTCCATGAAAGCCTCGAATAACGGGCCGACAATAGCGCCCATTTTCAGTGCCCCTAGGATGGTGAAGTAAAGCTCCGGTGAACGAGGCATGAATACAAACAGTCGATCCCCTTTTTCAAGTCTCGAATGAACGCGTAATACATTCGCAGCTTTATTCGTCATTTTTTTCATTTCATAATAGGTGTACGTTTCTTTTCGCTCTGCGTCTTTATAATAAAGTGCTACTTTATTTTTTCTAAAAGATTCTGCATGTCGATCCACTGCTTCATGAGCGATGTTGACTTTCCCCGTTTCATACCAGCTAAATTCTTTTTCTGCATCTGTCCAGTTGAAATTAGCAACGGTATGCTCGTAGTCTTGTAGTTGATAGTTCCCCTTTACGCTCGGTAATGTATTCGCTTTCATTTTCTCTCACCCTTTCAAAACAGTTACAAATCCTATTTTACAATAAAAGTCACACAATGTCCAAATATTTCTTTATTTCTAAAGTCTTCGTAATTTGTAATAATAAGTAGATTGGAAATTCTGAAGTTCATGTATACTAGAAATATAGATCATTATATTAAGGTGGTGAGCATGATGCAACACGTCAAAACATACAATGCGATGGAAATCAAACATACAAACGGTGAAGTAATCGTCGAAGGGCCGATCTCCTCCGAAGAGTTGGCCAGTCTCGACTTTCATGAAGATCTTGTCGCATTCAGGCCCCCTGCCCAACAGCATGAGGCGCTCGTCGGTATTGCCGATCTTCCTGAGGGTCGGATCATCATCGCGCGTGTAGAGGACCAAATCGTCGGCTATGTCACATATGTATATCCTGACCCGCTTGAACGGTGGTCAGAAGGCAATATGGAAAACCTGATTGAACTTGGCGCCATTGAAATCATTCCAAAATTCCGTGGCGGCGGTATTGGGAAATCATTGCTGACAGTTTCCATGATGGACGATATGATGGAGGACTACATTATTTTAACGACAGAATATTATTGGCATTGGGACTTGAAAGGGACTGGTCTCAATGTTTGGGAATACCGGAAAGTGATGGAGAAGATGATGCGTGCCGGGGGTCTCGAATATTTCGCGACGGATGATCCTGAAATTTGCTCCCATCCGGCAAACTGCTTAATGGCGCGCATTGGCAAGAGAGTGGATGAAGCATCCATTCAACAGTTTGATGCACTTCGGTTTAAGAATCGTTTTATGTACTAAGGAAAGGAGTGTTTTCATGTTAGTTGAAGAAATTATGACGACAGATGTCGCAACGCTTTCACCGAACCATACAGTTGCCGAAGCACGAGATCTAATGCGTACAAAGAAAATTCGCCATTTACCGATTGTGACAGAAGAAAGAGAAGTCGTTGGCATCGTGACCGACCGCGATTTAAAAGAAGCGATTCCTTCTACCCTTTCAAATGAGACAGATCAACGTATCAACGACACACACGTATCTGAAATTATGACGAAGAATCCGATGATCGGTCACCCAATGGATGTCGTGGAAGAATTGGCCGTTATCTTCTATGAAAATCAAATCGGTTCCTTACCGATCGTTTCCAATAATAAACTTGTCGGCATCATTACAGAAACGGACTTATTGTACAAGTACATTGAATTGACCGGAGCCCATCAACCCGGTTCTCAAATTGAAGTGCGTGTGCCAGACGTACCCGGTATTTTATTTGAAGTGTCCAAAGTTTTTTATGAACATAAGATTAATGTTGTAAGTGTGCTCGTCTATCCGGACAAGCTATATACAACGAAAAAGATCTTAGTGATCCGCATCAAAACGATGAACCCCCTCCCCGTTATCCAAGGCTTAAAAACAGCAGGTTTTGACGTCCTGTGGCCAAATGTACCGGGGATCGACCTATGAAGAAAAATGCGGTTTTCGTTTACTCTCCAGATCAGCTCGATTATTCTTTTTCGGACACCCATCCTTTCAATCAAAAACGGATTGTCCTGACCGTCGATCTGCTCAAGAAAATAGGCAAGTTGGATAAAGGGGATATGATTACTCCTCGTATGGCGACGGATGAGGAATTGGGGTTATTTCACAATCAAAAGTTTATCGATATTGTAAAACAAGCCGGAGCGGGAAAAGTGGGTGAAGAAATCGGGGATATGTATGGCATCGGCACTGAAGATACACCGATTTTTCCGAACATGCACGAAGCGAGTGCAATGCTTGTCGGTGGAACGCTTACTGCTGTGGATGAAGTGATGACAGGACGTTCCCGGTACGCACTCAATCTCGGCGGTGGACTTCATCATGGTTTCAGCGGGAAAGCATCGGGATTTTGTGTCTATAACGACAGCGCTGTCGCCATTAAATATATCCAGAAAAAATATGGCGCACGTGTTCTTTATGTTGACACGGATGCCCACCACGGCGATGGGGTTCAATGGGGATTTTATGATGATCCCGACGTTTGCACATTATCCATTCACGAAACCGGTCGCTACTTGTTTCCAGGCACGGGCAATTATACAGAGCGTGGAACCGGCAAGGGATATGGCACATCCTTTAACTTTCCAATCGATGCTTTTACGGAAGACGATTCATTCCTAGACATTTATAGAGCAGCAATAGACGAAGTTGCCCAGTTTTTCAAACCCGATGTCATCCTTACGCAAAATGGCGCAGATGCCCATTATTTCGATCCGCTGACACATTTGTATGGAACGATGAACATTTACCGTGAAATTCCACGCCTGGCACGTATGATTGCAGAGCAACATTGCAACGGTCGGTGGATCGCGGTCGGTGGAGGCGGTTATGATATTTGGCGAGTCGTCCCGCGGGCTTGGGCGCATATTTGGCTGACGATGACAGGGAGTGAGTCACCGACCGGAGCTTTACCAGAGGCATGGCTGAAATCTTGGCAAGAAGAATCACCTGTTCCACTGATCGGTACATGGGAAGATCCAAAGCCATTATACGAACCTATTCCACGGCAAGCTGAAATTACAGAAAAAAACGCACATATGTTACAACAAGCCTTACATATGATCCGCTCCGAAAAAAAGAGCGAATAAATCAAGTAAGGAAAAAAGAGACTTTCCTCATATCCGCCAGTTGCGGATATAGGAAGTCTCTTTTTCAAATCAAACGTCTAATGACAAGATCGTTTGGACGGGTGTTATTTTACTGAATCGCGTTCTTCGATTCGATGAGGCAATAACACTTTATCTTCAGCCACTTCTTCCTCGTTCATCAACTTCGTCAATAAACGCATAGAGACCGCTCCGATGTCATATAGCGGGACAGCGATTGTCGTCAGCTGTGGACGGACAATTCGTGGAAGGAGCGAATGCTCAAAGCAGATGAGTTCATAATCGTTCGGCACGGATAATCCCGCATCTCGAATCCCGTTCAATATTCCGACAGCAAGCAAGTCATTCCCTACGAAAAAAGCGGTAGGTTTTTCAGGTAACTGTTCAATTTCCTTCCAAGCACTATACGCATTGTCGTAGTTGTCTTGAACCTCAATTATGAAATCTTCCCTGACCTCAATTGATGCATCACGTAAGGCCCGCTCATAGCCGATCTTTTTATGCAATCGGTTAATGTCTCGAGTCATCGGACCTGTAACGAAAACAATTCGTTCATGTCCATTGGCAATCAACTTTTGGACAGCTTCATATGCCGCTTGTTCATAGTCGATATTAATCGTTGAAAACTGTTGTTCTCCATCTACCGTACCTGCCAAAACAACTGGTACCGGCGCTTTGGACATTTCCTCTCGTACTTCTTCGGATACTGAGTCGCTCATAAAAATGAGTCCGTCTACTTGCTTTCCGAATAAATCTATGAGCAATTCCAACTCCCTTTCGGGGCGCTCATCGGAATTGGACAAAATAATATTGTATTCATACATCGTGGCGATATCGGCAATACCACGCTGTAGTTCAGCATAGAAACTCTTTGATATATCTGGCATGATGACACCGACCGTTGTCGTCTTTTTACTTGCAAGTCCTCGTGCGACAGCATTTGGCCGATAGCCGAGTCGCTCAATGCAATCGAGCACCTTTCTTCTCGTCGACGGCTTAACGTTCGGATTGCCGTTAACGACGCGGGAAACTGTTGCCATTGACACATTCGCTTCCCGTGCAACGTCGTAAATAGTCACCGACATTCATACTTCCTCCTTTAATTTCCAATGAAGTTTTTTGACGATGGAAAACGCCGGAACCTAAACGGTCCGGCGCTGACATCATGAAATCGTCTGATGCGTTTTCATGAAATCCATTATTTCCGCGTAAAACTCGTCAAACTGGTTCAAGTCCATTTGTTGCGCAGAATCGGACAAGGCAACAGCTGGATCAGGATGGACTTCGGCCATTACACCGTCCGCGCCTACTGCAATTGCCGCTTTCGCAGTCGGGATGAGCAAGTCACGTCTACCTGTGGAATGTGTCACATCGACAAAGACCGGCAAATGCGTTTCTTGTTTCAAAATAGGCACTGCTGAAATGTCGAGTGTATTACGTGTTGCACGTTCGTACGTACGAATGCCACGTTCGCAAAGGATGATTTGATCATTCCCTTGAGAAATAATATACTCTGCTGCATTGACAAATTCTTCGATGGTCGCTGAAAGTCCTCGTTTTAGAAGAACTGGTTTATTGACAGAACCTGCTTCTTTCAACAACTCGAAGTTATGCATATTACGCGCCCCGATTTGAATCACATCTATATATTCTAATGCTTCTTCAATATGCGCTGGTGTTGTGATTTCGGAAATGACACCGAGTCCTGTCTCGTCTGCCACTCTTTTCAATATTTGCAAGCCTTCGAGGCCTAACCCTTGGAAATCGTATGGCGATGTACGTGGTTTGTACGCGCCTCCTCTTAGCAGTTTCATCCCTTTTGCTTTCAGCGCGTGCGCCACTTCAGAAACTTGCTCGTATGATTCCACCGCACATGGTCCGAAAATGAAGGACGGTGTGCCGCTACCAATCGCTTCCCCATTCACATTAACAATCGTATCTTCGGCTTTTTTCTTACGAGAAACGAGAAGTGCTTTTCTTTGGTCATCTTCTTGTATTTCAAGCGCGGACATGAAGATTCCTTTGAAAACTTGTTCCATAATGTTGTTAGGAATCGGTCCTTTATTATATTCCTTTAGGAAATTAAGCATTTCGCGTTCACGGATTGGATCATACCTATTGACACCTTGCTTTTCCTTTACTTTACCAATTTCTTGGACGATAGCCGTCCTTTCGTTTATAAGATCCAAAATCTGAGTGTTCAGCCCATCGACACGGCTTCGTAGTTCATCAAGATTAAGATGTCCCATAAGTTTGTCTCCTCCCCCACATAGCATTCCCTTTCAGAAGCTTGGAATGTATGTTACATTTTTAGATAATAGACCTATTATAATGAATACTATTAGAAAAGTCACGCAATATCTCGTTTTTCTTTTATATTTACCGACATTGACAGACAGAAAGGATGAAGATTCGTGGGTTCACCGTTATTCGCACTCGACATCGGAACGCGAGCCGTTGTCGGCATTATCCTAGAACAATCTGGAGAAAACTATCATGTGACAGATCTGCTTTCTATCGAACATAAAGAACGATCCATGATTGATGGCCAAATACATAATATTTTAAGCGTAGCGAGTGTCGTTCAGGAAATTAAAGAAAAACTCGAACAGCAGCATGGGCCATTAAAACGAGTGAGTGTTGCAGCGGCAGGGCGAGCTTTGAAAACGGCCGCCGGCTCTATCACTGTCGATATATCGGAACGATCTCTTATTTCCACTGAGGATATCAATCAGCTTGAACTGGCGGCAGTTCAACAAGCCCAACAAAAATTAATAACTTCAGATCCACTTACCCATCACAATGAATATTACTGCGTCGGTTATTCAGTTTTGCACTACAAACTAGACCACGAAAAAATTGGGGATCTGATAGACCAGACTGGGCGTCATGCATCTGTTGAAGTCATTGCCACATTTCTGCCACAAGTTGTCGTCGAATCGCTGCTCGCCACTTTGAAGCGAGCAGAACTTGAAATGGAAGCGTTGACGTTAGAACCAATCGCCGCTATCCAAGTGCTCATTCCACCTTCCATGAGAAGACTCAATGTCGCGCTCGTAGACGTAGGAGCTGGTACATCGGACATCGCTATTACAGACCAAAATACAGTCATTGCGTATGGAATGGTTCCTCTTGCCGGGGATGAAATTACCGAGGCGCTTAGCAACGAATATTTACTTGGTTTTCCGATGGCAGAAAGCATAAAAAGAAGCCTGACGTCGTCCAAAGAAGTGACCATCACCGACATTCTCGGCTTCGACCAACACGTGGCGACGACTGAAGTCCTTAATACCATTCACCCGACTGTTGAACAGTTGGCAAATGCAATTGCCAGCGAAATCCAGCGCTTGAATCAAGGCTGCTCTCCGAAAGCTGTCATTCTTGTCGGAGGTGGTAGTTTAACCCCGCGCCTATCACAAGAAATTAGCAAGCATTTGGAGTTACCCGAAAATAGAGTTGCCATCCGTGGCCTCGAAGCTTTATCCGGTGTTTCGTTGGAAAAGACGCTGGAGCCGTCTCCTGCCCTCGTCACGCCAATCGGGATTGCTATTGCCGCCAAACGGGCGCCGATCCACTATATGTCTGTGGCAGTCAACAACAAGACGGTGCGCCTTTTCGAGTTAAAAGAAATGACTGTCGGAGATGCCCTTCTTACGACACATACAGGTGCAGAACAACTTTATGGAAAACCCGGTCATGGCATGACTATTTCAGTGAATGGCCATGATCTCACCATCCCTGGCGAACATGGCACGCCATCTACGATCATTTTAAACGGAAAACCTGCGAATACAAAAGACGCGATTTCTAATGGGGACCGAATTGAACTGATTGCCGGAAAAGACGGCGCAGATGCAAGTGCAACGATCCATGATTTATTTGAAGAACTTGAACCGATTCATATAACGATCAACGACAAGATGTACCGCTTCGAACCAGACATTTTCGTGAACGGCAAACGACAGCAGGCAGACTGTCAAATTCAAGACCGCGATGAAATCGTCGTCTCACAAGTTCGGACGCTTGGGGATGCCTTGAAAAGAATGGAGGCGAAAAATTCAGCGCTCCTCGATCAACGGTTTACTTTATTAGTCAATGGCAAGCGAATGATGCCCAACAGCCGACCTGTCCGTTTTTTCATGAAAGGCATTCCGATCAATAAATCACAAAAATTGTCAGACAGTGATGTCATTACACT
>CAOKMT010000106.1 GCA_948469885.1 uncultured Sporosarcina sp.
CAGTAGTAGATCCGCGCACTGATGATTGAAATCGGAACCGCCCAAATAAGTAGATCCGTCAGAAAATCCGGATGCATCCCACGTTTCACCATTTCCTTCTGAACAACAATAAATGCAAGGACTATACCGAGCGCGATTAGAATCCCATACCAACGAATCCCTATGGGTCCAAGTGAAAATGCGACCGGATTAATTGTAAGCAGATTAATCATGTATCAACCTCTCTCCTCCCAATTTGATTTATCTGAGGTGTGTCTTTGTCATGCGTATGAATGCAGTCCCGCAATAATCAAGTTAACAGCAATTAAGTTGAACATGATGATGATGAAACCAATGACCGCAAGCCATGCCGATTTCTTGCCTTCCCATCCACGGGAGAGCCGTAGATGAAGATAAGCTGCATAGAATAGCCATGTAATAAGTGCCCATACTTCTTTCGGGTCCCATCCCCAAAATCTGGACCACGCTTCATGTGCCCAAATCATTGCGAAAATAAGCGCCCCAAGTGTGAAAACTGGGAATCCGATTAAGACAGAACGGTAACCAATTTCGTCCATAACTTGAGAATTTGCCTTTTTCGCAAACGGCTGGAACAATGTCGCGACTGGACGACGTAAAATAAGTCTAAGCAACAAATAAAGCACAATACCCGTTGCAACCGACCATACAAGCGTCGTTAATGTCTTTCCGTTGACGATTGCAGGCATTTCCGCAAGTGGCGTCATTTTATCTGGTGTAAGCGATTCGTACTCATTCATACCGAATAACGGCGGATAATTATAGACAATTTGGGCTTGTTGTTCATTTTGATTAACATAAGTGAATTTCGCTTCATATCCCATAACAGCAAATGTCGAAGAAGATAAGATGAAACCGACAACAAGTATTAGTGTGAACATAACTGATTCCAACCAAAACCGCTGCTTCGACTTTTTCGTCAAGTCGATATTTTTCAACAGGTACACGAGTCCTGCCACTGCACTAATTGCAAGAATCGCCTCACCGATTGCTGCTGTAATAACGTGAACCGTCAACCAGTAGCTTTGTAACGCTGGGATGAGCGGTGAAAGTTCCCTCGGGAACATACTTGCATATCCGATGATAATGACTGCAAGTGGCAACGCAAACAAGCCAAGCGATGGCGTTCTGTAAATGAAAAACAATAAGATGAACGCCCCAACAATCATCATTCCAAATGCAGTCGTAAACTCAAACATATTACTAACTGGGGCTTGTCCGTGTCCAGTAGCTATCCAACGTAAAATAAAGTATCCCAAATGCGAGATGAATCCAATGATTGTAATTACAATCGCAATATTTCCCCATCGGTTGTTTTGATAGGTTGCTTCCGAATTTGTACCTTTTACCGCCCCACCAAAAAACATCGTGGCAACAAGATAAGCAATAAATGAGACGAGAAGCAAATTAGCACTTAAAGACGCAAGTTCCATTATGAGTTGTCCCCTTTCACTTCATCCGAACTGGACTCAGCATCTTGCCTATCTTCGTACAATGGCAGTTTTGCAAAATCTTTCACTGTATCCAGATCCTTTTTTAACCCAAACCAGTTTTTATTTGTATGGCCTGCAAGGACTAGTTCATCGCCTTCGCCTTTTTGAATCCATATCCTTCTATGATTCCAATAAGATCCTTGAGCGACTCCAATCATAAAAATAATTCCTCCAAGAAGTAAAATATATAATGTCTTGTCTTTACGGATTACGAGACCGGTAGCATTACGTGTTTCAGCACTTACAAACGTTGCTTTGTAATCATTTAGTTCCGTTTCAAATGTCTCACGTATCGCTACAAAACTCATTTCACCATCCGGTTTTACAGGTGTTACCATTTTGAAAATGAATGCAGGATTGTTCGGTATTGGTGACCTTGATTTCGGTTCACCATCTACAACCCCTTCATAATCTGGAAAAAAATCCTTCAATTCCACATACGTACCCTCTCCTAGCCGATAAATCGGTTCGGGGTTGATAAGGTCAACAGTGAATTCCCCAAGTGATGTATCCGATGCTTTTTCTGTTAGTTGGAAAGTCATCGATTTCAGTTCGTCGAGTTGATAATCCATCTGGAAAACATTAAATCCGTCAAAATTAAGCGGTTTATTGACGATGATTGAATAATCTTTGACAAATTCCAACTGTTCAGTCTGACCTGGAAGTCCACCTTCCGCTTCTTTATATAACGTGACATCTGATTGATAATTACTCACGATTGTACCGACACGGTCTATCGCCTGACTAAACTCTGCATCTTCTTCTTTTGAATAAGTTTCGAGAATGAATTGATTGTTCTGTAAATAGTACCCAGGTGCACCAGGGATAGCACGGGTCTCTCCTTCACGAAGCCAGAGTGGTTCATCGACGTAAAAACCTGGAAGGCCTCGCAGGAGAACACCAAGGAGAAAGATGATTAGGCCAGTATGGTTGACGTATGGACCCCACCTTGAAAATCGACCTCTTTCTGCTAAAATCGCCCCGTCTTCCGTCTTCACATTGTAACGGAGTGCTTTTAGTTTCTCTTCCGCTTTAACCATTGAGTCATCCGCATCTTCAACTGTACCTAAACCATAAATCCGTTGTCTTCTCATGAATGAGACATGACGCTTCGTGCGTTGTTTTTTCAATGATTTATATAAAGGGACAACTCTATCAATGCTGGCGATGATGATGGAAATCCCAAGCATTCCAACTAGCGTAATGAACCACCAACTGTTGTACATATCATAAAACCCAAGCTTGTAATACAGAGTTCCTGCAAAACCATAATGCTTTTCGTAATAAGCTAAGATATCTACCTCAGTACTTGCCGGAACAAATAGCTTTTGCGGAAATAGTGTTCCAATTGCTGAAGTGGCAAGAACTGCAATAATAATACTAACACCTATCTTAACGCTAGAGAAAAAGTTCCAAATTTTATCGATAATAGACCTTTTATAGGTTTGTGATCTTCTTGCAGAGCCTTCGTATCTCATGTCGATAAGCTTACTTTTTTTCGCCTCTTCTGTTTGTGGCCTTCCACATCGCTCACAAAGTACTGTACCAAATGGGTTTTCGTGGCCACATTGGCATGTGATTTTGCTCATTTTGAATTGACTCCTTCATCTTTCTCATATTTATGAATGAGAGTATCTAGCAGTATATTAGAACTCCATAATCCTCCTGAATCTAATGGTACAGAAAAATTATGCAGTATTAGTGCAATGCATTAGACAAGTATGTGAACGACTTTAATCAAGACCATCTTATTTATAAATTCCTTCAGCAATATATAAATGTCCATAGAAAAAAGCCCGTACAATGCGACGGACTTTAAATGTGAGCTATTACATAATTGACTGTACCTTTTATAACGTAATAAAAACCAATTATCCTTAGAGCTAATTTCATCAGAATCCCATAAATCCTCCAAAAAATGGGCTAATCCATATAATGATGTATGTTAAACCATCGAAGAAAAGGAGTATTCCGAGTGCAATCATTAAGTAGCCCCCGACTTTCGTTATTGTTCGGCTATATTTTTGGATCCATTTAACGCGAGTGATAAAAATTGAAAGCAGGAAAAACGGAATTGCAAACCCTAAAACATAGACAAGCATATACCACATTCCAGACCCCGGATTTTGTGCTGCCATCATGAAAACAGCTCCGGTGATAGGTCCAGTACACGGGGTCCACCCCGCTGCAAATGCAAGCCCTATAAGGAATGTGCCAAAATAGCCGGCCGGTCGATTCTTAAATTGTAATTTCTTCTCCTTCATAAGAAACTTAGGCGTAAAGAAACCTAAAATCATCAAACCAAAGATGGCAATAAAAATCGCACCTATCTGACGGAGTAAATCTTGATACTGATAAAAAAACGTACCGACAAGCGATGAGCTATAACCGAGAAAAATGAAGATAACCGAAAAACCGATTAGGAAAACAATCGTATGGAAAATTCCACTTTTTCGTGACTTCCCTTTATCCGTGTTCATCTCATCAAGTGACATTCCTGTTATATAAGATATAAAAGCTGGATATAACGGTAGTGTGCACGGGGATATAAAGTTTAAAAGACCAGCGCCAAATGCAAGAAACAAGTTCAAATCTGCAAACATCTATATTAATCTCCTCTCTGCCGAACACCTAAAAGTTGTAGACAATTTCCCGCTCGCCCAGTGCAAGAAACTTTATCAATCAAATTCCCCAATAAGTGATGGTATCTGCTATTCCTATGATGATAAGGATAACACCAGCTAAACGTTGCACAATTCTTCCTGCCTTCATGCTTTTCTTCATAATGAGTCTCTTTGCATCAAAGAACCATATTAAAAGAAATAGGACAATGAGCGGAAGCGATGTTGCCAAACCGAAAACAACGGGCAAAACAAGACCATAAGAAGTAGTCACAACCAAGGGCATAAGCCAAACGAAAAAAAGTACAAACATCGTTGGACAGAAGGCAAGCGAAAAACTTGCGCCCAACATAAAAGAACCTAACTTCCCATTCCGTAGACGCATAGGAATGTGCATCGTTATTTTTTGAAGGAATCCTAGCTTAAGGATACCAAGCAAAACAAGACCGGTAATGATAATAAGCGGACCAATCACTTTACGGAACAATGGAAAGTATTCTATTAATGACTGTTCGAATGATTCACCAAAGAACCATACGAACAGTCCTAAAGAACTGAACACCACTACTTTCCCAAGAATAAACGCCACAATTTCTCCCATGTCATTCTTCATTTGAATGGTACGGTTTCCATATAAAGTAATTGCGCTCATATTTCCTGTAAGCTGACAAGGTGCGACAGCCCCAATCAAGCCTAAAAGAAGTGCAACCACAAGAGGATATTGCTCAAAGGAATTTATAAGAATGGTCACCGGTTCAGTTATTATTTGACTGATTTTCGACATCAATCCATACATTTAGTAAGCACCGTCCATTTTCTTATTTCATCAATTCACTATTTTCAGCAAGTGTATCCCAATTGGCCCCTCCATCCATTGTCAAGAAAATATCATTATTATACGTTGCGATGACAACCTCCTTCTCATCCTCCGGATTAACTGCAATAAAAACGATAGGACTCATTTTTTCATCGGGAAGTTGAATCGACATTTCTTGATCGTTCCCAAATGAGAATGATTGGAGTTGTACCGTTTCATTTTCATAGCTCGAATAGTACCCACCATTTTCAGTCAAAGTTACAGCTAGAACCATTTTCGCATCGTTAAAAAGTGCAAAATTTTCGCCGTAGTCCCTCGAAAGGAATATACCCTCTTTACTTCCGATGGCAATCATCTCTTTCTGTGATGGATGAGCAGCCAAATTCGAGATGAATCCCGAGTTGAATTCATTCATAGAGGCCTCATTCCAAGTGGCTCCTTCATCCAAGGTATAATGAAGCCCCCCTGTCATCTCTTCCATAGGCATTTCATTTAGCACATAAATTGCGTTTGAGTCATAACCTGCCGCAAGATAATGAAAATCGATTTCACCATAGAACGCTAATTTATCAAAGCTAGCCCCCCGATCCGTACTTTTGACAAGACCGAGCGGATTTTTATAGTCGGATCCTGGCTCTGGATGACCACTTGAGAAAAAACCTTCACGTACGGCTTGGAAACCCATATAATCATGCTTTTCGCTGTTTGCTTCTTTCCAACCTTCTTCATCATATTCATAAAGGCCATCATGAGTAGATATTACAATTTTGGGCCCTCCATTTATATATCCCAAGCCATGTAAGTGTTCAAATTTACTGTTTTCCACTTTTTCAAAAGCATACGGTTCACTTTCTTTGCTACAAGCGGAGATGACGAAGAGCAGTGATAGTAATCCGGCGACCATTCTCATTTTTTTCATTATGATATTTCTCCTTTAGTTCCATTTATATCCGATTCCCCATACTGTCTTTAAAAATTCATCAATGGGAAATCCGGTAGTTTTTAATTTATCTCTCAGGTTACGTATATGCGAGTCCACTGTCCGGATATCCGTGTACGTATTATAATCCCATGCGGCATGTAATAACTGTTCCCTTGTATAAGTCTTTGTTGGCCGTGAGATCAAAGCTTCAACAATAAAAAACTCTTTTAGCGTCAGCGGCACTTTCAAGTTTCTAAATTGTAATGAATAAGTTTCTTTATCTAGCTTAAAATCACCATAAATAATCATTTCTGTCTCTTTTTCTTCCTCGGGAAAACGGCGCAACAGTGCATTCACCCTTGCCGACAACTCTCGTTCATCAAAAGGTTTTGTAATATAATCGTCAGCGCCGCTCTCTAGTCCTTTTACCAAATCAAGCTTATCGGTTCTAGCCGTCAACATGATGACAGGGACATCAGAAAACTCGCGGATTTTTTCGCACACCTCCCAACCATCCATTTCCGGCATCATAATATCCAAAAGTACAAGGCTAACTTTCTCCTTCTTAATTATTCCTAATGCCTTCTTTCCACTTGTCTCTTTAATACATTTGAAGCCATGCGGAATTAGAAATAATTCAATGAGATCTAACATCCTTTGCTCATCATCAATTAGTAAGATTGTTCTCATGTAGGTGTATACCCCCCTCATATTATGATGGTGAACGTACTACCTCTTCCTAGGCTACTTTCCACTTCAATGCTTCCATTGTGGGCATCGACAAGTTCTTTTACGATTGCCAGACCAATACCTGATCCACCTGATGTACGAGAGCGTGATTTTTCCACTCGATAAAGTTTTTCAAAAATGAACGGGGTCTCCTCGGACGGGATTCCGATTCCGAAATCCGCAATGGAAATGGCTACTTTCTTCCCTTTCTTGAAAACCTTTATTGTGACTACCGATTGCTCTATTGAATATTTCAAAGCATTATCAAGTAAGTTCAAAATTATTTGCTCTAATCTCAAAGGATCTGCATGGATTTCGAAATCCTCTTCACAAATTATCTCTAGGCTCAGTTTCTTCAAATTAAAAGAAGGTCCAACAAGCTGGAGGATATCCTCAAAGAACGGACATACCTTAAAATATTCCTTCGATACTGTGAAAGTATTTTCATCCATTTTCGCTAAATCCAATAAATTTTTAACAAGTTCTTTCATACGGTCCGACTCTTCTGCGATAATTTCAAGATAATGTTTACGATCCTTCTCATTTACCCCTTGTCTCATAGCCACTTTCGAATAGCCGATTAAATACGTCAATGGCGTACTTAATTCATGGGCAATTGAGGCTAAGAACTCATTACGTTCCGTTTTTAATCGCTCCAAGTCGTTCGCAAGCTTTTGAATAGAGCCTGACAATTCGCCAAGCTCGTCATTCCCAATAAACGGAAGGCTTACATCAAAATCTCCTTCGCTCAATTTCTCCGTCGCTTCCTTCATTCGGATTAATGGACGTGTAAGAAATTTGGAAAGTGCAGCGTAAATAATAAGTAAAACGACTATACTCGTCACACCTGCCAAACCAAAATACATGTTCAACTTACCGACTAACTGTTCAATTGGACGTGTACTTTGAAACATGATTATATAACCTGAATGGCTTGAATCTACTTTATATGGATGTGCACTAATGATATATGGTAACCCTTCCCAGTCCGAAGCTAGAATCTGATCGTTCTTCAAATCAATATCTTTTGCTGTAGGAAGGTATTTTTCCAGTACCTCTTTGTTTTCTTTTGAGCTTTGAATGATATCGCCTTGGCTATCTGTAATTATGACTTCCCGATCTCCGTCTTTTTCCATCAATACAATATGTTTCATTGTTGTATCTGAATAATGTTCGATAAGTACATCCCGATGATTTGAACCCACTGCCAATAATCGGGAGAACTCCTCGTCGATCCGTGAATGAATGATATTCTGATGGAGATATCCAATAAGGAATATTTCCATGATCAGTACAGCAATGAAAAAATAAGCAGTTAGCTTGGTAGAGATTCTGTTCAATTGAACATTCGCCCCTCTCCTGAAATTTAGTATAAAGAACAATTATGAAATAAATATGCAGAAACGGCTGAATATGACGAAAAGAAATGATTCTATCTACAATCATGACAGATTTGTGACTGCATAGTTTTTTGATAGATCTTTAGTATAATAATAATCATAAATAAAGACAGTCCAGGTATGCCGTTCATATCCTGCAAGTTCTTGAAGGGAGCAAC
>CAOKMT010000107.1 GCA_948469885.1 uncultured Sporosarcina sp.
TTGAAAACGAGAATCATTATCAGTTGTTAGGTTTTTATGTTAAGTCAGGGAGAAATGAAAAGGAGTAAATCAATGAAGAAAAGCAAATTCAATATGACCCTTTTTGAGATCAATTGTCTGCAATCTATTCAAATTACAGATGAATGGGAACTTCCAACATCCGTGGAGAAAAACACCAATTTGCTATTATTTGTGTCGGAAGGGAAGGGAGAGTTGAGGGGGACTCACTTAAGTACTTCGATAGAAAAAGGTGATCTCTTTTCTTTTTGCTCAGAGGTGACTGAATATTCTTTCGTCGTGACGGCAGACGAAATTTCCATCTATTATATAGCATTTTCTTGTGCAGAAGTATGTAGAAGCAAAGGAGAATGGAGGATTGAAAATAAGAAAATCCCCGTTCAGGGGAAAATGAATGTCGGACAGAATACTTTCATTTCCTATCATTTCACAAGATTATATGACATGTGGCGTGGAAATGCCGTGGACAACTTTAAAATACAAAGTTGTTTTTCTGAAATTTGGGAGGTTCTTTTCACAGGATTACGGAAAGAGGAACAAAAGTCAGATCCCGAACAAGCGATCATAAAGATGACAACATGCATTAATGAGCATTACGAGGAATCATTTGAAGTAGAGCGGATGGCGAAGCTAGCGGGAATGAATGTAACGTCGTTTTATCAAAGATTCAAAGAGTATACAGCGTTGACACCGGTTCAGTATATCACTAAAACGAGGATGGAAAAAGCCCGTACTTTATTAACGGAAGGAACAATAAATGTGCATGAAACGGCGAGGGCGGTCGGGTATCAGGATGCTTATTATTTTAGCCGTGTATTCAAGAAGGTGGTTGGGATTGCACCCCTTCGATATCAGCAATTATTACAACGAAAAATTGTAGTGCTTGCCCCGGTTTTCATAGGGGATTTACTTGCTTTAGGGATTCCGAGAGAGCGGATTGTTTTGCTATTAGATAAGGAGCGCCAACAGAAACATAGGTTGGGCATATCCGCAAAATCCTTTCAGTTTGAACGGTTGCGTATGGAAAACCCTGAATTGATTATCGGGACGGAGAAAGACGCGCCAAAATACGAAAGCTTAGCTGAAATCGCGCCTACTTATCTCATTTCCTATAAGCAAAAGACGTGGCGGGAACAATTCATCCAATTAGCCTCAATTATTGACGCTGAAGAGGTCGCACTGAATTGGCTTCGATTTTATGATTTGAAAGCATCGGCTGCACGTGATCAAATTTTACAAAGAATGAACGATGAAACGATTCTCGTAGCCCGTATTGCTAATGAACGGATTCGGATATTCGGGGAAAAGAGGAGAAAAGCAGGAGATTTACTATACCGGGATTTGAAACTACAAGCCCCCATTCAAGCGAGCGGCTTCTCCATCGAAGATGTGAATCGGTTAGAAGAACTGGACGATTTTAATGCAGATCACATTCTTCTTCTTCATGAGCAGCACGAACACGATGCATATGCTACCCCGCTTCAAGGAAAGGTTCACAGGGCCCTTATCAACCCTTGGTTATCTTATTCCGCCTTAGGTCAAGCGCAAGCCCTTAATGAAGCAGTTCTGTTTTTTGCACAAAGGAAAATTTTGTAGGAATGTCTGTGATAAATATAGGATTGTCCATTCAATTAATTGAGTAATATTATAGAATGATATTGAGTATCATTATCAATTAGGCTTTAGGAGGACAGAATATGACACAATCTTCAAGATTTCCAATAGCTCATCTTATCAAAGATCGGAGAACGGTTAAGCGTTTCAAAAAAGATCCGGTATCAACAGAATTGCTTTGTGAGCTGTTGAATGTGGCTGTTTGGGCACCCAATCACGGATTAAGGGAGCCGTGGCGGTTTATGTTATTTATAGATGAAGGGAAGCAAGTGCTTGGAGAAGCGATTGTGCAAAGCGCGATGAAAAAGCGTGACCCACAAATGTACATAGATATCCCTGCACATCTGCTCGTCGTTATCAACGAGGACTCCCGTCAAAGAGAATGGGAAGAAGATTATGCCGCCGCTTCCACACTTGTACAAAATTTTCAATTGGCGGCTTGGGAACGGGGACTCGGTTGTGTATGGAAAACCGAACCCTTCACTTTTACTCCCCAATTCAGAAAGGCGGTGGGGGTCAGACCGGGGGAGAAACTTGTTGCTCTTCTACATATCGGCTACCCTGACAAGATTCCTGCCGCCAGACCGAGAACACAGGCGGAAGATAAGTTGACCGTCATCCGTTCGTCGGACCTAACGGAGGCCTTATATTCAGATGTCCAATTTTCAGTTAAAAGCTGACGCGCCGATACGTACATCCCCTTGGATGGCAATGTTGATTATTATCATTGGTACCGTTGTAATTGTATTCGGGATTGGGGCTTCCATAGTCACTGGGGTCGCGAATATATCTTTCGGTACAGTATGGGCTTCCATATTTCATTTCGATTCAAACAATGATCATCATGTGATCATTCAATCACTCCGTTTGCCAAGAGCACTTGCCGGTGCACTAGTCGGCGCCGCATTCGCTGTTTCAGGGGCGATGATGCAAGGGATGACACGAAATCCGATTGCGGATACAGGTTTGCTAGGAGTTAATGCGGGTGCGAGCTTTGTACTCGTGTTAGTGTTCGCTTTTTTTCCATCGTTATCATTTGAATATATTATTTTATTTTCATTCATCGGTGCAGGGCTAGGCGCTGGATTGGTTTACAGCATCGCTTACTTTTCCAAAGGCGGCCGGATGACCCCCCTTCGGCTTGTATTGGCTGGTGCTGTTGTGGGCTCCGTTCTGACGGGACTGAGTCAAGCTCTTTCACTATTATTTCAAATTAATTATGATCTTGCCTTTTGGTCAGCGGGCGGAATATCCACCGCCGAATGGTTTCAAGTATCTGTCATGTTGCCTTGGATTATTGTCGGTCTTTTGGCGGCAATGATATTATCCCGTTCCATTACAATTTTAAGTTTGGGGGAAGATGTGGCAGCAGGGCTCGGACAACGGACGAAATGGACAAAGGCGATGGGGGCCATCGTCGTGATGATACTGACGGGCGCATCTGTTTCCACGGTCGGCGGTGTTGCTTTTATCGGTCTTATCGTACCTCATATCGTCCGATTTCTTGTAGGTGTGGATTACCGTTGGATCATCCCGTGCTCTGCGATTATGGGAGGCGTTTTGGTCATCCTTGCCGACATAGGTGCTAAAACGGTTGCCATGCCGTATGAAACCCCGCTCGGTTCTATCATTGCGATACTTGGTGTACCATTTTTCCTTTATTTGGCACGCAAGGAACGGAGAGAATTAACGTGAACAGTGATATTTTACTACACAGTCAAAAACGGAAAAATCGCAGTATTAAACTAGTTTTTCTATTCGGAATATTATTATTGCTTGTATTTATCATTAGTTTAAATACGGGACGTTATAGTATTACGCCGATTGAAGTTTGGCACACCTTACTAGGTGCAGGTACAAAAAAGCAAAATCTTGTTCTTTTCGAACTGCGCTTGCCCCGGATGATTATCTCGGTCTTAATCGGAGCTGGTTTAGCGGTGTCGGGTGCCGTTTTACAAGGGATTTCCCGAAACGGATTATCTGACCCAGGTATTCTTGGAATCAATGCAGGGGCAGGATTGGCGGTTTTACTTTTTGTCTCAATGTATCCATCGACAAGTTTGGCGCCACCGTTCTTAATGCCTTTTCTTGCTTTGTTGGGGGCTGGTCTGACAGCGATTTTGATATATTTTCTTGCTTATAAAAAAGGGCAAGGCATTACTGCGACGCGTTTATTGTTGACAGGTATCGCAGTCGGGGCAGGAATCAGTGCAGCAACTGTCATTTTGGTTTTACAATTGAATCCCCGCAACTTCGAGTTTGTTGTTACTTGGCAAATGGGTTCGTTGTGGGGAGCGAATTGGAAGTTTGTCCTTGCATTGCTGCCATGGATGATTATTTTACTGCCATACGTTTACTGGAAATCTAAAACAATGAATATATTGAGCATGAATGAGCCTATATCAGGGGGATTAGGTTTGGAAATCCATAAAGAGCGGTTAGCCTTATTGGCGGCGGCGGTTGGTCTGGCAGCATCCAGTGTAGCAACGGGTGGAGGCATTGGGTTTGTTGGGCTACTTGGACCGCATATTGCGAGACGGATGGTTGGTCCGGAGCATCAATATATGCTGCCGCTGACAGCCGCGGTTGGTGCATTGCTCGTATTGGTTGGCGATACAATTGGGCGAAGTATCGTAGCAAATACGGAAGTACCGGCCGGCGTCATCATTTCTTTATTAGGCGGTCCCTATTTTATCTACTTACTCATGCGAGCTAAAGCGTAAAATATAGAATGTATAAAGGGAGATAGTTGAGATGTATAAGAATAGATTTGTCATCAGTTTCATCATGCTTTTACTTTTTGCAATTGGTTTGGTTGGTTGTGGTGATAAAGAACAATCAACGGTGGAACAAGAAAAAGTGTCAGCCGAAACGAATGATCAAGGCGAAGAGGAGCCGTCCGATTTCCCGCGTACGATTGAACATATGATGGGCGAATTGACATTGGATACAAAGCCGGAAAAAGTGGCCAGTGTCGATATTATGGGGACAGACTACTTGCTCGCTCTTGATTTTGCACCTGTTGTATCAGAGGGGTATGACGGTACAAAAAGTAAGTCACCGATGTTTGCGAAGTATGCAGAAGGAAAAACAGTTGTCGACCTTGGTGGTAAAACGAACCGTGAAACATTGGTAGAGATGGATCCGGAAGTCATCGTCATGACGAGTACAGGGAAAGGAGATCGATTTGAGGAGTTTGACAAGTTGGCGCCTGCTGTCGTTATTGACTTTTCACTCGATGCACCTGCACGTTTGATGGAATTCGCGAAGGTGATTGGAAAGGAAGAAAAAGCAAAAGAGGTCATCGCCGATTTTGAAGCAATAAAAGAAGAAGCGAAACAAGCAGCGGCAAAACATGAAGGGGAGACTTTCCTTTTCTTAGTGTCCAATGGGAAGGACTTTACCGTTATGCACCCATCCAACTTCCCGATTTATTTTGAAGAAGTGGGATTAACGCCGGTAGATGGATTACCAGAGGATGGAAAAATCGGCGGAAGAATCGGCATTGAAGCATTGAGTGAGTTCAAGCCCGATCATATTTTTATCGCGGAAAATCGCAGACAGATGAACGCGGAGTAGCAAAATGAGCTTATTTCTATCTGTAATGGTAATCCTGTTTGGTAAAACTTAAAAGCCGTGAAAGAAGACCAAGTGTATATTGTCGATACTTTAGTCGGAGATACATTCTTTTTAGGGGAGTTTGCCGGGCTTGAGGCAATTAAAACGAATTTAAGTAAGTAAAGGAAAGGGAGTATTTTAATTGATACAAGCCGAACAATTGACGATTGCTTATGATGAAAAAATAATCGTCGAACAGCACGATTTAGTTATATTAGAACAGCAAATTACCGCGTTGGTCGGGGCAAACGGTTCAGGGAAGTCAACAATATTAAAAGCGATTACACGTCTCCTTAAACCAAAACAAGGAATCGTCTATTTGGATGGAAAAGCGATCCATGAGCAAAAAACAAAAGAGATTGCGAAGCAGTTGGCAATCCTACCTCAAAATCCGACAGCACCTGAAGGACTGACCGTTTTTGAACTGGTTGCCTATGGCCGGTTTCCCCATCAAAATGGCTTTGGTTCATTAAGTCAAAAAGACAAAGAAATGATCATATGGGCGATTGAAGTGACTTCGTTGAGAGAATTTGCCAATCGGCCGGTAGATCAACTGTCGGGAGGGCAGCGTCAGCGTGCATGGATTGCGATGGCACTAGCTCAGGAGACGCCGGCTTTATTTTTGGATGAACCGACCACTTTTTTTGGATATGGCTCACCAATTGGAAATCCTTCAATTATTGCAGAAGCTGAATGAAGATGAAAAACGGACAATTGTAATGGTCGTACACGATTTGAATCATGCCAGCCGCTTTGCTCATCATATTGTAGCAATCAAGGAGGGAAAAGTGATTCAAACAGGTTCACCGGTTCAAGTGATGACACCCGAGATCCTGAAAGTCGTTTTTGGAATTGAAAGTGATATTATAATAGACCCGAGAAATGGTCAGCCCCTTTGTTTGCCATATGCATTGGCGTAGGTATAAGGGGAATTGTTGAAATCAGCCCTTTTTCTAGGTGGATCCCGATAAGTTTCGTCTATGGAATTCTTCTAAACAATCCGTTCCATGCATACAATTGTGTGTGAAGGAATAGGAGGAGAAACGATATGAAAACAGTTGAATGGCAAGTGAAAGAAGATTTCGTATTTCCGACATCGGCAGGTGTACCAACTGGTGCAGAAACGATCCGTGTGACGCCGAGATATACGACCGCCAGAACAGCAGAAGCGGTTCGCTTAACGGGTATTTATCATATTGCAGCGAATATTTCATTAGATTTGGAGAAGAGCCGGGAAGAGCTAGTCGAAAAGGCAACTTTAATTGACGATGTCGATGTGCAAGGAGAAACGGGGTATTTTGAATATGCGGTCCCGTTCCATATCGATTTGCCGGCTGAAGTGAAAGATCCTTTAAAGGTTGTTACGACAACGGCTGCGTGTGAAATGGACGGGCAAGGAACTTTTGCTGTAGTGTGGGATGTGGAATGCTCCTATCGGCAAGAGGAAGTAGCCAAGGAGCAGGGGGGCGCCGCCAAAGAGGAAGCGACTATATCAGCCGAAGCTGCTCAGAACACCCAAAAAGAAGCCGTCGCTGTCGACAGTCAAGTGGAAGTGAAAAACAAATCAGCGAAAAAGAGGGAGCCTAACGAAGGCGCCGCTAAAGCGACAGTTGAAAAAGAAGAGATGAAATTAGATACAGCAAGCGCCAAAGTGGAAAGTGAAGTGGCGGAAACTGTACAATCGAGCGAGCCGAAAGTCGAATCCGCGGTGGCGGTAAACGAAGAAAAAGAACAAGCGGCAGAGTCGAAAATCGAACAAGTTGTTGAAAATGCTGTGGCGGTGGAAGAAACGAATGAAGAAATGGCTGCCGCTGCCTTTATCGTCGAAGACACAACTTTCAGCGATTCGGATGAAGCGCTGGCGTTCATTGCCGGACTGGATGATGGGATTTCGTCGACTTTATTCCGTTCAAATGATGTCTCGATGCAAGCAAAAAGCTAATCCCGCCAGCAGACAAAACAGCAAAAAATCACCGGTCGTCGGGACAATCAATAATCGGATGAGCTGAAATACTGTAATCGGGATAATGATGCATTTACAGTAACATCTTGTTTTCCGAAGCCACGGGGGAAGTAAGTATGGATTATACCCTTTTCTCATGACACAATCCTTTCATTTTGAAATGTGAATGCCAAACGGACTGAAATTTATATCCGGATCAGGAAGGGACCGAAACGCTGGAACTTGACGAACAACAAACGATTCCGTTATACTGGGAGCAACTGCATATAGATGCGATGAACGGGATAGTACGTGAAATTTGTTTTCTAAAGAGAAGGCGCCGTTGGTGAAAGGCCCTGTCAACATTTCACTGAAAGTCACCCGTGAGCAGTTTCCGTGAAATGGCTGATTACCAATCTTTTGGAGAAGCGTTGGATTGCTATGATGAGTCACCTTAGTAGCGGAAGCCGGTTTGAAGCCGTTAACTTATTTTGAGGTGCATTCTTGCCTTTTTCACATGAAAATCTTCCTTTTCAATCTTATACAGATTGTTCTTAATAACTTTAAGGTATGAGGTTGTCTAGGAAAGTTGTCTGTCATGTGAAATCCGTTAACGTCCCGTCTCGCTCGCGACGTCTAGCCGAAAAGCGAAACCAAGCGATAAGCTAGATGGTTGGAGTCCGATGAAAAACATTTTTTCACCGTAGGGACTACGGGCAGAGCCTGCTTAAAACTGGATGTTGGTCTGGTGTTCGCAGGAATCTCCAACTTCTATAAGTAGGGAGAAGTTCAAGATGCACAAATAAAGGTGGTACCGCGAAACAGCTCCTTCGTCCTTTAAGGCGAAAGGAGTTTTTTTGTCCAAAAAAACCTTTTTGAAGTAATCATGCAGTCTTCAAAGGTGATGCTGCCAGTTTAGCCGTACATAAAGGAGGAATTTTCATGTCAAAT
>CAOKMT010000108.1 GCA_948469885.1 uncultured Sporosarcina sp.
CCTATGCATAATAACAATGCCGTCCCGCCAATTTGGACGCCTTCAGGCAGATATGCCCAAAAATTGACCGTGTAAATCGACGTGCGGTTGAAAGCAAGGACAATCGCCGCGATCAGGAAAATGAAGAACAACGGCAATGACCATTTTTGTAGTTTGTCCAATTGTTTAATGCCGAACCAGTTCAATGGGATAACCATGGAACCAAAAACGACAATCAAAAGCCACACAGGGATGGCAGGGAAAAAAGCATGGACAGCTGCCACCAGAATCATGCCTTCAAATGCACAATACATGATAAAATTCGAGGCGTAGATTAATGAGGTAAGTGAGGCCCCGATATAACCGAACCCTCCGCGGGATAATAAGTTGACGTTCATGCCGGATTTTGCCGACAAATAAACGATGAAGCTTCCGAGGATACCTGCGACAATAATCGCGTAAGTTGCCGATATGAGGGCATTGGCCGCTCCAAATTGCAACGCCATGACACTCCCCATCTGGAAATAGAAAATGGCGGTTGCGATGCCGAACGTGATATTGGTGATGCTGATCCATCCCATTTTACGTTCTTCACGCGGGACACGGTCAAACGAATAGTCGGCAGTTGCTTCTTCCGGACCTATGTCTTTTTTCTGTAACGTTTTTTCACGTAAGTCTCTTTCTCGTAAGTCGTGATCTGCAGTAATCTCAGATCGCATTCAATCAAGTCCTTTCTGTATTCTTTTGTAGCATTCTTTGTCGGTGTGAACATCAGTTAAGTTTAAATTGCAGAACTTATAGGGGAAAAGGCAGTTTGCAAGCAAGGGGGGGGAACAACATTCTATGGATTCACCAAAGACAAAAAAGCAGTGAATATTCCCGCCCGGACAACTACCCTGGCGATTCGTTTCACTCTGCTTTCTATCTTAACATAATTAAGCGAAAAAATTGGATTTCTCCCTCTAAAGTCGTTCCAAATTACTATGGAACTTCTCCGCCACACGAAAGTATTACCAATGCGCTTGTCCGTGGTTCAATTATCTCTTGAGACAAATAAAATCAAGACGAAAATCCGACCAATTGAGGGATCACAAAAATTCAGGGACAAATCCGGATGAGCTAAACAACTTAAATGATAATTGGACAAACGAATGTGGTTCTCATCAGAGGATGGATGCCAAAATAAGGCTACCGGCACTCGTAGAATCCGATGCCAAGCAGCCTTATTTTTAAATACTTTATTTTATATCGAATAAGCCAGTTTAGGCGTTTTCCCTTTGAGCGGTTGCATATTTTCTATTGCAGTAGCTACTCTAAATAGCTTTAACTCTTGAAAATACCCTCCCATAATTTGTAGACCTACTGGAAGATCATTATGAATGCCGCATGGAATGCTAAGCGCGGGCAGACCTGTTAAGTTGGCTGGTCTTGTTAAACGACTGATATGTTCTGAGACTTGCTGCTCTTTTTCGTTGATCGTTATTATGCTTTGGCCAATCAAAGATGGCGTGAAAGGAAGTGTCGGGGAAATAATAACATCGACTTCTTCAAAAACAGCTTTAAATTCAACACGAATTTGCTCTCGCATACGTTGGGCTTTTAGATATTCAGTTGCAGAAAAAATTTCACCCAATTGCAATAAATTCTTCACGTCTTGTCCTATATCTTGAGGTCTTGAAATTAGTCGGTTTTGATGTATACTGCTCGCCTCTGCCGCTAAGATTACCGTTGAAGCATACATCGCATTTTCCAAGGAAGGCAATTTTACTTTCTTCACTTTAGCTCCCATTTTTTCCAATTCGACTATACTATTTTTAACTAACTGTTCTACTCCGCGATCGATATTGTTAAAAAAGTAATCTTCTTCAATACCAATCACTATATTACGCATATCGCTTTCAAGATTGTCCAAATATTTTTCATCAGGCCCTTTGACTGAATTCAAATCCTTTTTATCATGTCCCTCAATACTTTGAAGAAGTAATGCAGAATCATAGACAGTTTTAGTCATGGGACCAATATGGTCAAATGACCAAGCCAAAGGATAGCAACCGTATTTACTGACCTTTCCATACGTAGGTTTAATGGAGACAATACCACAAGCCGATGCAGGGATACGCAAAGAGCCTCCAGTATCTGTTCCAATCGCAGCAGTTGCCAAGTTGGCCGCCACTGCTGCTGCGGATCCCCCACTGGATCCGCCTGGAATTCTACTTAAATCCCAAGGGTTACGGCAAGCTCCAAAATGTGGATTGTTATTAGTTGCGCCCCATGCATATTCGTGCAAATTTAACTTTCCTGTGAAGATTGCTCCTCTTTGCGACAATTTATTTATAATCGTTGCATTATGATTCGGCACAAAATCTTTGTGTATTTTGGAACCGATTGTGGCTTTCTTGCCTTTTATATAAATGTTATCTTTTATCCCGATAGGTATGCCATGCAAGGGGCCTAAATAATTTCCTTGCATGATTTCCCTTTCTGCATCTTTCCCACTTTTCATGAAGTCCTCTTCGTATACCTCGATGTAGGCGTTCACTTCTTCATTAACCTTGATTTGTGATAAAATTTCTTCTGCAACCTCTACTGGAGAAACTTGTTTGTTCTGGATCAAACTTGATAATTCTTTGATTGTTTTAGAACTTAACTCCTTATTCAATATCAAGCGCCCCCTTCGACACTACACTTATCGATATGTCCAGCTCGTCCATCTTCGGGCCCTTTAAGGTGCTGTTCAAGGACTTTATATAATTTAAACGTTCAACTAAAAACTTACAATCCTCTTCACTTACCACTATTCCTTTTGCTCCCAGTATTGAATAAATTTGATGCCTCATGTGCTTCCCCCTATTAAAATATTTCTACATCATTAAATCCGGTAAAAAAGTAACTAATTGTGGGAAGAGAATTAATATAATAACGACAAGGAACTCCACAAAAATAAACGGAACCACTCCCCAGAACACTTTCCCCAATGGAATTTTCGGCGCAACACTCTTCACAATGAAACAGTTTAGACCGACAGGTGGTGAAACCAATCCGATTTCAGCCATTTTCACAACGATAATACCGAACCAGATTGGATGGAATCCCAAGCTTAGAATAATAGGGAAGAAAATAGGTAATGTGATCATCATCATACTCACCGCATCCATGAACATCCCTAATATCAAATAAACGATAAGCATGAACACAAGTATCATCATCGGAGGAACAGGTAAATCTGTAATGAACCCGCTAATAAATTGGGTTAGACCTGTTTGTGCCAGAAAACGGATTAACATTGAAATACCTACCATAATCGCAAAAACCATGGCACTTGTTTTTATTGCTTCCATTGCTGAGATGCGAATTTTTTCGAAATTTAATCTTCTAAGAACCAACCCTAGTAATAGTGCTCCCCCTGCGCCAATTCCGGCGGCTTCAGTCGGTGTGAAAACTCCAAAATACATACCGCCCATTATTAATACAAATAGGATGATAACCCCATATATATTTTTCAATGATTTAAAACGTTCCATCCATGATACTTTCTCTGTGATCGGAGCTAATGCAGGGTTTAATCGAGTACGTATATAGATCATGATGATATAGAGCACGACTGTGAGAATTCCCGGGACTATGCCTGCGATCAACATTGCACCGATCGACTGCTCGGTAATTATCCCGTAAATGATCATAATCGTGCTGGGCGGTATAAGCGCCGCAATGCATCCCCCCATTGCTACGGTCCCAGCGGCCAATTTTTTATCTACGCCGGAGTCCAACATTCTTGGAATTGCCATTTTCCCTAAAACACTTGTTGCAGCGGAGCTGGATCCCGAAACGGTTGCAAAACCCGCACTGGCTAGCACTGTTGCGATAGGCAAGCCCCCATGTACATGTTGCACCCACACGCGCGCAGTATCGAAAAGGTCATCAGCAATTCCCGAGTAATATGTTAAATACCCCATCAAGATAAATAATGGAATTGCACTATAAGAATATGTACCAACCACTGAACTCGGTATGGTACCTAGTAATGCCGTCCCCGGTCCCCATCCCTTGACCGCAATGATTCCAACCGCCCCTACAATCGTAACCGCATAAGCGATACGCATGCCCAATAAAATGAGAATCATTAAGACGACCAGAGCAATTACGCCTATTTGAAAGTCCGTCATACCGTTGCTCCTTTCTTTTAAAGCGAAGCTGAATAATGAACTTTATCGAACGAGACTTCAACGATTTATTAATCCCCGGATTCGGTACCTTCTTTATAAGACCAACTTTCTTTAAATTCCGACAGCAGACGCAAACACAAGATGACTGTGCCTACTGATACGAATAAAGGCAAAAACCACATCGGAATATTCAGGTATATACTTGTAGATTTATTGTGATACGTTACTAAAGCCTGATTAAATGAGTAAAAAGCAATCATAATATTAATGAGTAAAGATAAAAAACCAATGACCATATTATTTAAATGATAAGCCCTTCCTCTTAATATCGTAGTTACGAACAAATCCATCCCTACATGCCCTTTCTCACGTTGCGTATATGCCATTCCAAAATAGATAGAAAAAACCATAAGCATTTCAGTAAGTTCTATATTTCCTGCGATCGGTTTATTAAATAAAAAGCGGCCGCCTACATCTACAATGACCAATCCCATCATTATATAAAGCACAAAAGAGCCAATGAGAATCATCCAATCCTCACTTTTAGTCAGTAACTTCCCGTATCCCGTTGTGTTTTCGGCTTTTAATTCACCCATTTCATCACCAATCCTTTCATTGGCTTAAGCAGAAAATTTAAGGGGGCAAGAATAATCACTTCCCCCCGTTTCAAAGTTTTAGAATCCGGCTATTTCCATTCTTTTCTCAAGCATGTAATCTAAAATCTCTTGAGTAGGTCCCCGATCCTTGTATTTTTCAACCCATTCATCCCAAACTTCTTCAGAGACATCTAAGAGTTTCTGTCTTTCTTCTTCCGGGAAAGTCGAGTATTCCAATTTTTCTTTAAACATAGGGAGGTTTTTTTCATCTGCCTCGTAATACGGTTTCGCGGAAACTTCATGCCAATTCTCTATATACTTATTATGGATTTCTTTGATGTCTTCCGGTAAGGCATCCCACGCTTCTTTGTTTGCTAAATAGAAGGCTCCTGGAGATCCCAATGCTATATTGTCTGTCGTATACTTAGAGACTTCGTGTAAACTATTGGCTACATGCGCGTACGTATAAGGAAAAATTGCCCCGTCAATCGTACCGCGGTCCAACGCACTGAACAATTCAGGAGCTGGCATGGGATTCGGCACAGCGCCAAACTTTTCCAAGACTTTCCCTTGTTCAGCACTCATACCCGCCAACCTCATTCCCTTCAGGTCTTCAACCGTTTCCAACTTTTTAGTCCCCATATAGTCGTATTGCGTTGGGATACTATGGAGTAAGGGAACCGTATTATGCTGCTCAAGCTCTTCAAGCACTGCTGGATGTTCCCAAGCCGCTTTTTGAAATAAGCTCAATTCTTCATGCTCCATTGGCGAGATTAGCGGTAGATCCATTACTTGATTTAAAGGAAGGACTCCTGGAGTGTAGAATGGAATTACAGCTGCCGCTTCAAAAAGCCCATTTGTGAGACCTTGTAAATTGTCTGCTGCGTCCGAAAGTGCTTCCCCGTAATGGATCGTGATCTTCCAACGTCCCTCGGTTTCCTCGAACATGTCTTTTGCCCAATCCTCAACAGGGGTTGTCCATTCACGTGGCCCACCATAAAGAGACAGGTCCCATTCGATAACATTTTCTGCTGCCTCCACATTAGTTTCGGTAGGTGCAACTGACTCGTTTGAAGTAGTATTCTGATATGCATTAGTGCTACAAGCAGCTAGGAGCAAAGTAAGAATAATCATATGAAGAAAAATTAGCATTTTTTTATTACTCAATGAAATTCCCCTTTCTAGTGTGGATTTTTTCACAAGACAGATGACTTAACTATTATCCCTTTTAATTTTAATAAAGCGCTTTCACCTCACTGAGTAGAATGATTTTCAAAGCGAATTAACAAGCGAAAATTTATCACCATTAACGAAACCCTTCCTATTTGCTCCTTGAATTTTAAATACGACTTGTCCATGACTTGTCCATTCCATAGTCTTACATCAAGCTATTCCTTGGCCCTTCAATTTAGAACAATCCTAAAAACAGAAGACTTTTTTACTATCCACCACTTCATAAATAAATATATTTTCAACGTGTGGACATTCATGAAATAATTAAAGTTTCCTGTATTTTAAGGTTTAAAACAGCCAAGCCCTAACTTACTTGGACTTGGCTCTCATTTCATTTAATTATTCATATACCCCTCAGCAATCAACTCCGCCCGCTTCCCAACCGTCCTTACTGTCAACTTTCTATCGTAACCGTATGATTTTTAAACTTAGTAGCATGACATAGCAAGCTTGCAAGATTCGAAACCTTCCTCACCAATTGCTAAATTCGTGTTGTACATCCATAATAGGATAAAGTTTAGCGGTAAGGATCTATGGAGGTAGCTATGAAATACGAAATCATATTATTCGATATTGACGATACATTATTCGACTTCGGAATGTCGGAAGAAAAGGCATTACATAACACTTTCAAAGCGTTCGGATTGCCAACTGGATGGACTGATTACAGGGCCACCTATAACGAGATTAGTCACGTTCTGTGGGGAAATTTAGAACGGGGATTGACAACAATTACCGAACTGGGCGTGGAAAGATTCAAGCAATTGTTTCAAATGCATGCGCTCGACATTGATGCACATATATTCAGTGCTGCTTATCTTGACTATTTGGGGCAAGAAACAGACCTTATGCAAGGAGCTGTGGAAGTTTGTGACACCCTTGTCGACCATTATCGTCTAGCCGTAATCACAAATGGATTCACAAAGGTGCAAACTTCAAGAATTGGAAATTCAGCCCTCAACAATATGTTTGAGCAACTGATCATTTCCGAAGAGGCTGGATTCCAGAAGCCCGAAAGCGGAATTTTTGATTATGCGTTTTCTAAACTAAGAGCGACTGACAAAACAAAGGTGTTGATCGTTGGCGATTCTTTGACCTCGGATATCCAAGGTGGGATAAATTATGGGATTGACACTTGCTGGTTTAATCCGCATCTGAAGGAGAATAAAGTGGGAGTTAAACCTACCTATATCATCCACGAGCTAAGGGATTTGTTAGCGTTTGTCAGATAAGCGGATGAGTACATACCTGCTAACAAAACCAGATTATAGGTTCTCAGTGGTTTGTCTTCAAAGCTCAAAAAAAACGTCAAGGTACAACGCCTTGACGTTTTTAGGAATGACGATTTATTTTGCTGAATCCTCATCTTTAACTTCTTTAATATTGACATCGATTGTCTGTACTGCAACATCTTTACCGTTTGCGGTAATCGTCAATGCAGCTGTGCCTTTCGTGTCTTTCGCAAGCGATTTCCCAGCGGATAAGATTTCCCCGTTGTCAGAGATAGATACGTTGGCAATCTCCGCAGAAACAACTTCCACGACGCCGAGCAGAATGTCATTTCCATCGTATTGATCTGCTTTTGTTCCTTCAACATCGACGAAAAGTATTGCTTCGCCATCCTCATAATCAACGGAGATGTCCGCGGATGATGTCAATTCGATGCTGTCGATTGTCAAGATTTCATCTAATGAAGCTGGTGTTTTCTCCAACTTGTTGCCTGCGAATGTGACCGCTTTGATGGAAGGCGATGTATCTTCCACAGTGACCGTTACTTTGCCTCTTTCGATGTCGCCTTCTTTCACTGTCACGACAGAAGACCCTACTTTTTCTCCTGTTACTGTGATAATGCCGTCTTTAACAG
>CAOKMT010000109.1 GCA_948469885.1 uncultured Sporosarcina sp.
ACATTATTGTGAATTCTAAAGTGCTATCCGTTAGTAAAAAAGGATTGGATAAAATGAAGTCAGCCAATCGCGAAAATGTCCCGTTCATTCTTTATGTTGATCGAAATGGTATGACTGAACAAATTGAAGCGAAAGCAGTCATTGATGCGACAGGAACATGGGGACAACCAAACCCTGCAAATGTTGATGGTGTATGGACGAAGGAAGAAATTTCATTACAAAATAATATCCATTATGGGATACCCGACATTAATTGTAAAGACCGTGAGAGATATATAGGTAAACGTGTAGCTGTAATTGGTGGTGGTCACTCTGCAATCAATACAATTTTAGAATTGACTAAACTAAATGAAAGTAGTTCCGATCAAATCATTTGGATACTCCGCAAAAATAATGTTGAGGAGGCTTACGGAGGTGAAGAGAATGATGCTCTCCAAGCAAGAGGAGAACTTGGCTCGAAAATTCATCAATTAGTGAATTCCGGACGTATAAAAGTATATACACCTTTTTATATCCAGAATATTTTGATGGAAGTGGGTTCTTTAAAAATTTTCGGTGAGTTTAAGGGAGAGAGCTATTCAATTGATGGAGTGGATGAGTTGATTGTTAATACTGGAAGCCGTCCTGATTTTACATTCTTAAATGAAATTAGATTACAAATCGACTCTGCTACTGAAAGTGTTGAAGTATTGGCCCCCTTAATTGATCCTAATCTTCATAGTTGCGGAACCGTCCGTCCACATGGTGAGAAAGAATTAAGACAACCAGAGAAAAACTTTTATATCGCGGGGATGAAGAGTTATGGACGGGCTCCAACGTTTCTAATGGCGACTGGCTATGAACAAGTGCGTTCAATTGTAGCCTATTTAACGGGCGACTACGAGTCGGCCAAAGAACTGGATTTACCGGAAACAGGAGTATGTAGTGTGAACGTAACACCAGAAAAGCAAGAACAATCTTGTTGTAGTACTTCATCAAATTGTTAAAGAAGTAGTTCCGAAAATTTCAATGATGTTGTGTTTAGCCATGGATTTTGTTAAAGTGAATGTATATATTTTATGTTATTAAGTCACTGATCTAATGGTGAAAGTCGTTACACTTTTTGCATATGCAGAAAGAGATTCGGCACAAATTTTCAGCCTTTGGATTCCTTATTCACAGGAGAAGTTAGGCAGACGTATTCGACGTCCATAAATTGCTTTTGCATATCAGAAGAGATACTTACGCATTTTGCGTGAACTATATTAAAACCGATTTTTCCTATTCAGGAAAGGTCGGTTTTTTGCTTTCAAAAAGATATTGAAAGGAGATGGAAGCGGATTTATTGAAAGGAGATGGAAGCGGATTTATTGAAATCGAACAAATTGGGTTATTTTAAAATGCATTTACTTAGCAATCGCTAGGTACAAATGCGTTTTTTTATTTATCTAAAATACAAAACTAGAAAGGGTTGTTAGGTATGTCAATTAATCTTGATAATATGACGGCTGTTCAAAACCAACAGCAAGACGGTATTTTAGGTCACTTGATGTGGTTCTCTGTAGGCAAGCAATTAGTCAAAATGGATGATTTAGAACGGGGACTTGTTCAATCAGGATTACCTGTTGAGTGGATGCCAAATGCAATTCGTCCAGCAGATGCTTTCCGAAGAAGTACGAAGGAGATTGAGACTAGAAAATCTACTGGACACGCTGGTGTATTCGAGAACTTCCTTATACGTGAAGTGTTCTCTGACAAGAGCCACGTGCAAAGAAACATTGTGGTAGAAAAAGTGGATCAGGCCGGTAAACGACTTGATTACAACAGTAAAGCGGGAGTAATCACGCTAGATAAGCAGAATAGTTCTTTAACGTTTATAACAGAGAACGAAATTGCAAAAGAGTTGTGTTATGAAGCAGAGCGAAATTTCAATATTTATAAAGACCATTATTCAGCCCAGCAAGTAAGAGTAATGGTGAGTAAAATACTTCAATCGCTAGCACCCACACCTGTGCGTCCTAATGGCGGTGTTTATTTTGTTCCAGATTCACATACGGAAGGGTTGAATCAACTTGTAAACTTTACGTCCTCTCTTGAGAACAGTGAAGGGTTCAAGATACCCGTCGTTAATACATTCGACAACCGACAAATGGTGAACACGAAGCTAAATGATCATTTGGAATCCATTTTACAGGATTGTAAGTCGAGTGATGGGCTGAAAAAGGGACAAGTGAAAGAGATTATTGAAAATGCGAAGTCTGTTATTTCCAACTATCGTAATTACAAAGGCATTGTCGCCAATGAAGCAGATACGCTAGAGAATAAAATCATGACGATTCGTGCTGCTGTTTCGAAAATGGTAGCGGATCTTTAAAAAGTAACGGAATGGAGAGATTAAAATGACAGAATTTTATCAAACGATAATGGGAAGAAAATTCTATGAAAGAGATGTTGTTGATTGTGTGCAACACGTTAAGATGATTGCTCAAAGAACAGGAGTTGCAGATGAAGATGCGTGAGTTATCGATAAAAGAACAAGAATTATTTATTCTTTCAGCGAAAAACTAAAATGATTCTTGAAAGGGGGAGTAGGGTTTCATTAGAAGCCTGCTTCCCTTTTCTATCTAAACTAAAAAAGGGGTTAATCAAAATGACAAACACTAATTTTACCAAGTTAGAGGAAATTAAAAAGGCGCTCAATGCGAAGTTTTTTGAACGCAAGGATGAAGTTGAGGGGATTCTTGTTGCTCTACTTTCTAGGCAGCATATGTTGATGATTGGACCTGCCGGAACCGCGAAATCGGCATTGTCTGTAGAGTTAGCCAAGATTGTACAGGGAACAAATTATTTTCAATGGTTGCTAACAAGGTTCAGTACACCCGAAGAAGTTTTTGGTCCTTTGTCGTTAAAAGATCTTGAACAGGGCGTGTACAAGAGGAATACAGCAACTAAAATGCCGGAAGCCAATCTCGTATTTTTAGATGAGATATTTAAAGCAAATTCAGCAATCCTAAATAGTTTGCTAACGCTTATAAACGAAAGGCTATTCTATAATAACGGGACACCTGTAAAGGTTCCTTTGATGTCAGTCATTGGAGCCTCAAATGAATACCCGGAAGAAGGAGAAGGGCTTGAAGCTCTTTTCGACAGATTCTTACTTCGATTCGAACTAGATTATATTGCAGATGAAACGAATTTTGTTTCGATGATGAAGGGCACCGGTCAAAATTTTGTTATGCCTTCTATGACAATGGATGAGTTGGTTCAACTTCAGTTTTTTACTGACATGGTTACAATTCCTGATGAAGTCTATGACACGCTTTCAAAAATCCGTAATGAATTACGTGATGAAGGAATCCGTCCATCTGACAGAAGATTTAAACAGTCGCTCTCAGTGCTTCAGGCGAAGGCTTTGATAAACCAAAGACAAGTTGTGAAAGTTGATGATATTGTCATTCTTGAAAATGCACTATGGGAAACAGTTGATCAAAAGGATAACGTTTCTTTGATTGTTCGTAGCCACGCACAAGATGTGGTTACTCAAAAACTAGATAGGGTTCAGGAAGAGGCGAGTGAAATATATTCACTTATTCAGAAGGATGCCTCTACTGATGCTGGTATGGAAGCGACTCAAAAACTGAAATCGTTGGTTGCAGATTTAAATAAGTTGAAAAAGCATAATCAAAGTAGGGATGGGGATATAGATCCGCTGCTCGATAAAGTGAAGGCGATTCAGCAAGAGGTTCTTGATAGTATTTTAGAGCCAATGGATATTGATACTTCAAGTACAAAATCTGCTGTTGAAATGCCGTTTTAAGCGTAAAAATCGGAAGTTGAAAGCCACGGAATTAATCCTTGGCTTTTTATTCATTCAAATGAAGGGAAGTGTTTCTTTTGAAACCAGCAAAAGCTAAAGTGAAAAGTGGAAATCAATCTGTGTTGAATACAGATGCATTTGATAAAAGGCGTTTTAACGAAATTTATTCTATGTCGCAAAGTCTTCAAAAGCTAAAAGTTGATGGAGAATTACCTACATTTGAGCCGTTGCTCGCTGATATTTGGGCATCGTTATACAAAATGAAGCCTGAATTGAGTGAAGATGATATTCCCGATGATTTGCAAGTGAACAAATCATTTATGGAAAAAATCATGAATGATGACTCGTTTGAAAGTTACCGGAAATATACCCGACTGGATGATTTATCATCAGCCATAGGAACTGTTAAATTTGGAGAGAAAACAAAAGAATGGTTAGCTGAACAAAAAGGCAGAGATGAAGACCTAGAAAAGAAAATGCAGGAAATTCAGGCAATGCAAAGGCAACTTCAAAAGCAGGACCGACAAAATAGGGCTGGTAAAGGTAGTGAGGAGTTACAAGAAGACTTAAAAGATGCAATGTCAGACTTAGGAAGTCAGCTTCATCAGACATTGCAAAACAACAGTCATAGCTTTTCAGAAGCGATGTCACAAGCTATGCAGGAAACGAAACAGGCGAAGGATAGCTTGAAATCATTAGTTGGAGGCACGAGTGCAGGTAGTGGTGACGCAGAACTGAAAAAAGTTCCTTTACGAGATCAAATTTCATTAGTTGAAAAAATTGCATCAGATAAACAGATGAAAGAAATTGCGGATTGGGCTGGTCGATTCAAACAGATAGCCCGTAAAAAGCAAAAATCTAAACATAGTGATTCAATGGAAAGAAGTGGGGTTACGCTTGGCAACGATATTGAGCGATTGTTACCGATGGAGTTAGGTCTGTATACACATCCAATAACGAAGAACGATTTCCTACGTCGCTTTGTGGAAGGCCAAACGATGCAATATGAACAGAAAGGACATGAGGTACTAGGGAAAGGTCCAATTGTGCTTTGTCTGGATCAATCAGGTAGTATGCACAAGCTCGATACCAAATCAAAAGGATTTACGTTAGCACTCATGTCGATTGCAAGAAAACAGAAAAGGGATTTTTGTTTAATCCTGTTTTCTACTCGTACACAAATCTTTAAATATGAAAGAGGGAAAATAAAAAGTTCAGATATGATCAATTTAGCTCAAACTTTCCTAGGTGGAGGTACGGACTTTACACTTCCTCTTGAAAGAGCGATGAATGTAATAAACGAAAGTCGTTTTAAACAAGCTGATTTAGTTTTTATTACAGATGGGGAGGACAAAGTACAAGATTCGTTTCTTGAGTCGTTCAATAAAAAGAAAAAAGAAAAGAACTGTAATGTATTATCCCTTACGATAGGAAGTAATATAAAAACAGTTAACCAGTTTTCAGACAAGGTCGTACAAGTTAAAGATTTTGATGACGTAGGAAGTTTTACTGCGTTTGAAATATAAAGTAAAAACTAGAGGCTTACATTTACAGCAACGAGTTCGGCTTTGGTATCCGGTGAGAATATACCACTAAGAATTTAAATGTTTTATTTTTCAATAACTAATCAAAAAATAAATAGCATACAAAAAGCTCAGACTTAAATCTGAGCTTTTTTTTAGATTATAGAATTTTTTTGTTACACAATCGCGCCCGATTGCGTCAGACAACATCAACTATTATTTTTAAGTGAGACTAGGATTTTAATTCTACGTCGGCATATTGTTCTACGTATTCTTCATAATCAAGAACCTCAATGACGTTCGACCAATTAAGCACTGAACCTACAAAATCACGGATGTCTAAACCTGGAAATTCATAGGTACTATCATCATTAACTGTAGCCGTTGCATCTTCAATAAACGTAACCTGGTATCCTCTGTCGTACGCAGCAATTGCAGTAAATTGGGGACAATACTCTGTATTGAACCCAGTCATAAAAATATGATTAACACCGAGCGATTGTAGTATTTCCTGCAGATTAGTCTTGAGAAATGCACTTGGAGTACTCTTTTCAATAATATTATCTGCATACTTTACTAAATCCGAATCAATATTTCCTCCTTCAGAACCATCAGCTATTGGACTTTCACTATTTCCATCCTTGTGACGTATAAAAATAACAGGTTGTTTATTACGCTTAAAATCTTTTATAAGGTTTTTGACCTTCTTTTTCTCTAGACTGAAATCACAGAAATACATAATTCTATTCACTCTCGAAAAAAATGTACTATTCTATTGTTAATGCTTTTTTGATTCTTTCAATTTGAGCCTATATAATAGAAGGAACAGATCTTATCGAAAGAGGTGGCATGTATGGCGATTATAATACCTTTCAAAACTAGACACCAATTAGAAACAGAAAAAGCGGTTAAAGTTATGCGTGATTGGGAAGCACATTTAGAATGGGAAGAAGCGAATTGGCATAATGTAATTGCTAGAGAAGAAAAAGAAGATCCCTTGTCACAAGAAGAAATTAACTGGCTTAATAATTGGCTTAGTGAAGAAAAATAATAAACGTGGAAGTTATTAAATAGAAGCTGAACTATTTATGTGTTTTAACATGTTTTGGAAAAATTCAAAACAAAGAATGCAATTTGAAACCATATTTATTTAGCAGCTGATTGCCGAATGTTTTAGGAAGATATTAGCATAAAAAAGTGTTTACTCTGTCAAAAGAGTAAACGGCTAAAATGCACAATAAAATGATTATGCACAAATTATACACAATCATTGCCGGAAGTATTGTACCTAAAGTATCCATAGGCGATAAAAGAAACCGGCCTCGGGTATCTAAAAAAATTACAGCGTTGATGAATGTTTAAAACATTTATCAACGCTGTTTTAGTATGTTTACGCATCTTAACTAAAGAACGGCAAGAAAGCCTTATACAGACTATCTTGCGGGTTTCTTTCTATGAAAGAATTAAAACGGTTTATTTAACATAACTGCAGCCTGATTTTCATGCAATACATTTGAGTGGACGTTACCACCATGAATCGTCGTAAACATTTTTCCAGCAGCTTCAAGTAATTTTGACGCCTCTTCAGTGCTCATAGAAGGACGTAAAAAGAAGAGCTGGATTGCAGTCGTTGTATTTTCTGTAACGGCTGTGCGTTTTGAATCCACATAAGGACTTCCAAAAGCACCTTGGTGATCAGAAGAGACAATGATATTTGTTAAATGATTTTGACGTCCATTTAAGCCTTCATGCACAGTTTCTTCATTGCCAATATCAATGACGATTTCTCCCTCAATAAAAGAAAGATCATAAATCCCAATAGGAATCTCATACTGCAAAGAAAAGAAATTATTCATATCAACCGCCGAGTTAAACGGCTGTAAATAATTTTGTTTCGCGATTCGTCTCATTAATGCTTCGATGGAAGAACGGTAACGACTAGGATTTGCACCCAATAATTTCCACACTTCGCGCCATTCTTGAACACCCGCAAAATCAGTGACAGCTTTTTCATCCAGTTCAAAAAATAATTGTTCTTGAAAAAGTTGAAGACGTCCTTTTAGCATTTGAGGAGATTCTGATACGGTAATTTTGGTATAATGGTTAATGCCCATTTTAAAGGTTGGCAAATGGTTTAAGATATTTTGGTTTAAACTTACTTTCAAACGGATCACCCTTTATAGATTAGTTTAAAGATTATTTTAGCATAGGAGGTGTTAAAAAATGAATATATTAGAATTACAAGAAGAAGTGAGGGCTTATGCAAAGGAAATCGGCATTGATAAAATTGGTTTTACGACTGCTGCACCCTTTCGAGAATTAAAAAATCGATTAATTCGCCAACAGGAATTAGGGTATCAGTCGGGATTTGAAGAATCGGATGTTGAAAAGCGTACGAATCCTTCACTTTTATTGGACGAGCCAGAAAGTATTATTGCGATTGCGATTGCTTATCC
>CAOKMT010000110.1 GCA_948469885.1 uncultured Sporosarcina sp.
AAGCGCAAGCATTCAAAGATGGTGTTGTGAATCGCTTGACAGGCGGCGTTGAAGGGCTACTTAAAGGCAATAAAGTCGATATCGTATACGGAGAAGCATACTTTGTCGATGAACATACTGCGCGTATCATGGATGAAAATTCGGCGCAAACGTATAAATTCAAGACGGTAATCGTTGCAACAGGCTCACGTCCTGTTGAAATACCGAGCTTCAAATATTCAGAGCGTGTGATCAACTCTACGGGTGCATTGAGCCTTACTGAAGTACCTGGAAAGCTTGTTGTCATCGGTGGCGGTTACATCGGTACTGAACTTGGTTCAGCTTACGCAAATCTTGGGTCAGAAGTAACGATTCTTGAAGGCGCGGATGATATTTTGGCAGGCTTTGAGAAGCAAATGACGCAAATCGTGAAAAAAGGTCTTAAGAAAAAAGGCGTTGAAGTTGTTGCGAAAGCTTCAGCGAAAGGCGTTGAAGAAACAGATAATGGCGTGACGGTTACGTACGAAGTTGGCGGAGAAGAAAAGAAAATCGATGCTGATTATGTACTTGTAACTGTTGGGCGTCGTCCGAACACCGATGAAATCGGCCTTGAAGAAATCGGCGTAAAAATGGATGATCGCGGTCTTATCGAAGTTGATAAACAGTGCCGTACAAGTATCCCTTCGATCTTTGCGATCGGCGATATCGTTGCGGGTCCTCAGTTGGCACATAAAGCTTCTTATGAAGCGAAAGTTGCGGCTGAAGCGATTTCTGGACAAAAATCTGAAGTTGACTATATGGCGATCCCAGCTGTTTGCTTCACAGATCCAGAGCTTGCAACTGTTGGTCTAAATGAGCAACAGGCGAAAGACGAAGGGTATGAAGTGATGGGAGGCCTTTTCCCATATGCTGCGAACGGTCGTGCCATTGCGCTTGACGCAACTGAAGGTTTTGTGAAGCTCGTGGCGCGTAAAGAAGACGGCTTACTACTAGGCGCGCAAATCGTCGGGGAAAATGCTTCCGATATGATTGCGGAACTCGGTCTTGCGATTGAAGCTGGCATGACAGTTGAAGATATCGCTATGACGATTCACGCACACCCAACATTAGGGGAAATTACGATGGAAGCTGCGGAAGTATTACTAGGCAAGCCAATCCATATGATGTAAAAAACAACGTTAAACCGTTCACGAAGCACTATATTCGTGGACGGTTTTTCGTTTTATTACGGAGTGGCCCATATGTTACAATGTACGGACGAAAGGGGAGTCCTTTGATGAAAAAGAGATTGATTTACATAACTGCGATGCTAATGCTTTTGTTGGCGGCTTGTACAGAAAAGGAAGTGCCTGAAAGTTTTGAAGGGCGAGATGACGACTCACAACCCGAAGAAACGGTTGATGCACCAACGAACGGGGAAGAAGAGGGCGTGCAGGAGTCGGACGAGCCTGAAGAGGTGACAGCTCCGATGTATGAAATGGATGCGAATTGGGGTTTCCAGCCGATCGGGGATGCAGACCCTAAAGTAGTGTTGCTCACAATTGATGATGCGCCTGATAAGCATGCTTTAGACATGGCGAAAACATTAAAAGAGTTGGATGCACCTGCTATCTTTTTTGTGAATGGTCATTTCATCGAAACGGATGAGCAAAAAGAAGTATTGAAAGAAATCCATAACTTAGGTTTTCCAATCGGTAACCATACGAAAACACATGCAAACTTGCAGGAAATTTCAGAAGAGGAACAACGGGAAGAAATTGTATCGGTCAGTGACGCGATTGAAGAGGCGATCGGGGAACGGCCGAAGTTCTTCCGTGCACCGTTCGGCGTGAACAGTGATTATAGCCGGGCGCATGTTGACGAGGAAGGTATGCTTCTTATGAATTGGTCATACGGCTACGATTGGGAAAAACAATACATGGAGCCGGCAGCATTGGCGGATATCATGGTGAACACGGAGTTCCTCAAGGATGGTGCCAATCTCTTGATGCATGACAGAGAGTGGACGGCCGCAGCATTACCGGACATCGTGGAGGGCTTGCGGGATAAAGGGTACGGCTTTATAGATCCGCTGACGATTAAAGGGATCGAGTGATTCCTGGTCGAGCTGTTCGGCATGAATGAGCAGGAATCCCCGGACTAGTGGAGAAAGAAGAGAAGGGGAGGGATCGTTATGGAATGGAAAACAAAAGTGACTGAGCTGTTTGGGATTACGTATCCAATCATTCAAGGGGGACTTGCGCATCTCGCGTATGCAGATCTTTGCATCGCTGTATCTGAAGCGGGGGGACTCGGACAAATTACAGCGATGAGTCTTGGTACGCCTGAAGCATTACGGGAAGAAATAAAAAAAGTGAAAGCTAAAACGGATAAGCCGTTCGGTGTCAATTTTGCGATTGGGCAACATGGACGTCCATTTGCCCATATGGTGGAAGCAGCGCTTGAAGAAGGGGTTAAAGTGATGTCGATTACCGGAGGAAATCCGACGCCATTCTTCGAACAGTTAGAAGGAGAGCCGGTGAAAACACTCGTCCTCGTTGCTGCGAAAAGGCAAGCGATGAAAGCGGAGGAACTTGGCGCTGATGCAGTCATCGTCGTTGGTCAAGAAGGCGGTGGTCATCTAGGTCGCGATGATATCGGAACAATGGTACTGACACCGCAAGTTGCCGATGCTGTTTCAATACCGGTTATCGCCTCAGGTGGAATCGGAGACGGTCGGGGATGGATGGCCGCACATGCACTAGGGGCGGATGGGATCGAGATGGGTACGCGGTTCATTGCGACGAAAGAATGCGTCCATGCATCAGAAGCATATGTGAACGCCTTGTTGTCGAGCGAAGAAACGGATACAACAATCATAAAACGAACGCTCGGCGCCCCAGGGAGGGCATTGGCGGGACCATGGACGGAGAAAATCATTGAATTGGAATCGAGAAAAGCAAGTTATGAACAACTGAAAGAATATATAAGTGGGAAAGCGAATCAGCAGTTCATCCATCACGGTGATGTGGAGGGTGGATACGGATGGGCGGGGCAAGTGACTGGTCTCATTAAGGACGTTCCAACCGTTGCGGAATTATTTGGACGCATGGTAGATGAAGCTGAAGCTATCCGGGATGGTTGGAATTTCGGATTGTAAGGAGGAAAAGCATTGGAATATAGTTATCCGCTACGAAATGATTGGACGACAGAGGAAATTATTACGGTCGTTACTTTTTATGAATTGATCGAGAAAGCTTATGAAGAAGGCGTGCGAAGGGAAAGGTTGATGGATGCGTATCGGGCGTTCAAGGCAATCGTCCCTTCAAAAGCTGAGGAAAAAACGTTATTCTCAGAGTTTGAGGACGTGAGTGGATACATCGGTTATCGGATCGTCAAAGCTGCCAAAGAAGGCACGGATGGAGAAATCATTAAAGGGACGTTGTATTAAGCAAGGTCGCTGAAAAACTTACGTTTTTTCAGCGACCTCGTATTACTGGGGCTTATCTTTTGTTCACATTATAATATCAATGAAACTGTAATAATTACTACAATAATGACAAATGGGATTGTTAAAACGTAAGCCCAAAGCAGACTTGAAAAACTTGTTTTGCCATTATAATTTTCATTCATAGAATTACCAGCGACTATGGTCAAAATTAATCCAATGATCAAGATAATGATTGTAATAATAAGGCCAATAAGGGTTAACTTCATGCCTTCCTGCTACTAAAAACATAGAAATTCTTCTACGCTAGACATTTTCCCACTTCTTCGTGCCTCGCCACTTGCCCACTACTACGGTTGGCTTAACACTCCGCAGGCGTAAATTCGGATGTAGCCCATCCTATTCATCCACAGCTTTTAGGAAGAACCGTGTATTTGTTTGTATATTTCAAATTTAAACAGGCATTGAAGTCTGGTCAATTTCCAATCCGCAATTTCCGCAAGCGAAAACACGGTTGGCAAGGGATAAAGATACATTTTTTCACCGCAGCCTGAAAAGCACTTATTAAAAGAAGGGAACCATCGATTGACAAGTCGAACTTCAATTCCACTTAATTAAACACTTTTCGATTAGAAACTCCCTGAATTGGCCGAGGTTCTGATTAGCAATCGCACGTGCTAAATGGCGGTTTTTTCATCATGCCGTAGACGTTTAAATCTTCAAACGCGATGTAAGCCGGCTTGTTTTTCACCAGTCTGCATGCGACAAATCGAATATACTCTTTGCACATATTGGCGAGTCTAGCGTGCAACTTTTGAACAACCAACAGTTGTAGTTGCCTGTTTTTAGCGCAGAATTCACCTGCCTTTCGATGTTTGTTTTGTTCGAAGCTTCTGCTTAATTTACGTTGTTGACGTGTCAACCATTGCGAATCTACTTCCAAATCAATGGACCTTTTACTATAGCTTTATATGTTTTTCAATGCTTTTGTGAACAGGAGACAACTCCTTTTTAGGAATAATGTTTCTTCGTTCCGTACTTTATAATTCTATAATATAATGCAGTTTCAGGAACCATCCAATTAAGTATTATTTAAACCAACCACTTTTAAAAATTTACTACAATGCTAATGACAATAAATCCAATCCTATTATGCTGCATGTGTTTTTTGGAAGTGGAGAAGTTATCTCCCTGTTTAAAGCGATTTTTGGTTTTTAATTTTGGTAATATTAATTAATGATATGTAACATATGTAAGTGCGAAAGAGAATCGGAAAGGGGAGGGTTTTCATGAACAAACTGCAAGGGAAAACGGCGATTGTCACAGGTGCAAGTACAGGGATTGGGGCTGCGATTGCTAAGGAACTGGCTAGGGAGGGCGCGAATATTGTCTTGGCTGCCCGTGGGTTGGAGAAATTGGACGAAGTGAAAAATGAAATTATTGAGCAGACAAACGGCAAGGTGAAAGTAATAGCTGTTCAGACGGATATGTCCGTGCAAACTGATGTGAACAAGCTTGTGGAAAAAGCGCAAGCTGACTTAGGAGTTGTCGATTTCTTTGTCAATAATGCTGGGCAAATGCGAACAGCAACGATCCGATCTGGGCGAGTGGAAGACTGGGAGCAGATGATTGACGTAAATATAAAAGGTGTGCTGTACGGCATTCATGCTGTGTTGCCGTCCATGTTGGACCGTTCCACCGGCCATATTATCAATATTGCTTCGGTATCTGGTCTAGAAGTGACAAAAACAAGTACTGTTTATAGCGCGACTAAATACGCTGTTCGGGCAATTTCTACGGGATTGGAGAAGGAGCTTGCCAGAAGGGGGGTAAGAGTAACGAATGTTTCACCCGGGATGGTAGATACAAGGTTAAGCTCAACTCACACGGATCGTAAAAAACTTGAGGCGACGGATATTGCAAAGGCTGTTGTCTATGCTGTCACTCAGCCTGATTATGTGAATGTCAATGAAATTACAGTGCGTCCAGTTTAACGGCTTAAGGCAGAAGTAAGTCCTCCACTTCTAGAATAAAGCGGGATAATCACTTTACGATTAGTAATGTGAAAATTGTTAAGTTCAAAGTAGCCAGAAAAGAGGTTTAAGTGGATGGAATGGAAAGTGAATCGGGCATCAAAAAAACCGATCTATAAGCAAATTGCGGATTTTGTAGAACAGGGAATTTCAACAGGAGAGTATTCATCGGAAAGCATGCTACCTTCTGAGCGTGTGCTTGCGAAGGAGTTGGGGGTGAACCGAAGTACAGTCGTAGCTGCTTATGATGAACTTCAATCACATGGGATTGTTGAGCGGAAAAAGGGAAGCGGGACACGCATCAGTACGGATATTTGGGGAGTGACTCGCAAACGTATCCCGAATTGGGGACGTTATGTGGAGGGCGGTTCTTTTTTGCCCAATTTGCCGTTTATCCAACAGATTCAATCGGAAACTAGAAAAAACAACCTCATTAACTTATCAAGCGGTGAATTGTCACCAAATTTGTGGCCAAGTGAACAATTTAGTTCGATATTTATAGAACATCCTTTTTTAGAGCCACTCGGTTATGACCATCCAAAAGGAAATGCATCGCTTCGTGAAACGATTTCAGCACATGCGAGTACGTATCGGCATATTCAGATCCCTTCATCATCCATATTAATCACATCGGGTGCCCAGCAAGCATTGCATCTTATCGTACAATGTTTGTTAAAGCCGGGTGACGCGATTGCGATTGAAAATCCATCTTATTTTTACTCGTTGCCGCTTTTTCGATCAGCAGGCTTGAAAATCTATTATTTACAAGTCGATCAGGACGGAGTGAGCCCTGACGATATTGTGGACCTATATAAAAAACATAGAATCCGAATGGTTTTTTTGAATCCGGATTATCAAAATCCGACAGGCATAAATTTACATCCTGACCGAAGGAAAAAAATCTTGGATATTTCGTCAGAGTTCGGTATACCCATCGTAGAAGATGACCCTTATTCACTGACATCTTTTGATGGAAAAAAAGTTTCCACACTAAAGTCGATGGACGATAATGGCACAGTGCTTTATGTAAGTTCTTTATCCAAAATTGTGGCTTCAGGCTTACGGATCGGCTGGATTATGGGGCCACCTCAAGTCATTGACCGGCTTGCAGATGCTAAACAGCAGATCGATTTCGGCCATAGTATATTTCCACAGTGGGTAGCCGATGTTTTTTTGAAAGATCCTTATTTTGATGCACATATTTCTATGCTCAGACAAGAACTGAGAGAGAGATGTCGCGAAGTAGTTTCAAGTTTGGAAGAGTTTTTACATGATGAAATAGAATTTATTCCTCCTAAAGGCGGCATCCATATATGGGGCAGGCTTAAAACGAAAGTGAATGAAAACCAACTTCTTGAAGAAGCGATGAATAGAGGTGTTTCATTCATACCTGGAAGTGTTCATGGAACAGGAAAGGGATATGTACGCTTTACGTTCGGAAGGGAAGAGCCAGCGCGAATACGGGAAGGGATATCAAGGTTCGCAGAAGCACTAAAGGCATGCAAATACCAATAAATTAGGAATGAAAGCGCAAGTTCTTAGGCGCTGGAGCCTGAACTAAAACAAAACAGTTTTTGGGAAAAATTACAGACTGTTGACAACTCGGAGTATTCGATTTGTCTTCAGTTTTTTCTTTTGCCTAAGAAAAGACCTACGATGATATATCATGATCTTGGCCTCAAGCATAATTTAAAATCCCCACCAATTACACTAAGGCATAAGTTGTTGGGGATTTAAGATATCCGTTTCAATCATGGAAAAAGCTTATAAAAGACCGGTATTTTGGACAGTTTAAAAAGTGATCGATCAAGTTCTGCCGATAATGACATCGTATACCGGCAGAAGTTGGTCAAATGTCTCTTCGGCAAACATGATGAACTCTTCGTCGGTCATTTTAACGGCTTCTTCACGTGGAAGATGGCGTCCGACGAGAAACTCGGCTTTTTTGACGGTTTGTAGACGTTCCAACAGTTTATGAAGGCCTTCGGTGCCAATTTCTTTTAATTGGAAGGCTTCGGCTTTCATATGATCGCCTGAGACGACATATGTATCTGGCAAAGAAGTGAGGACATCCAACTGGTTTTCGAGTCGCTCTGCAATACCTTTTTTATCGGGATTTTCGTAAATGACAGCAACAATAATGAACAAATGTGTTCCCCATAAGCCGATTTGAAAATGAGGAAGTGCTTTATAGCCACGTTTCGCTGGAGCGAACGCAACCCAACTGTCTGTCGGAGGGTTAACCGTCCGCCGTGCGTGTTTTGCTACATGTGGGAATAATTCATCGGTGCCATGCGCCGATAAGCGATCGGCGAAATGTCTTCCGA
>CAOKMT010000111.1 GCA_948469885.1 uncultured Sporosarcina sp.
TTTTCGAGCGAGCTCGAAAAAATCTGGACGCAATCACGCCGAGGCGCGATTGATTTCATCTATACAATTAAAATTTACACAAGTGGACGGCTAGATTTGCTACAATCCACTGGAAAGCGGAGGAAAACAATGCAACGAACACATTATTGCGGTGAATTATCAGTACAAGAAGTGGACCAAACAGTCACATTGAAAGGCTGGGTCCAAGTGAGAAGAGATTTGGGCGGACTTATTTTCCTTGATCTTCGTGATCGGACAGGAGTTGTCCAAACAGTATTCAATCCGGATCTTTCTCAAGAGGCGTTGGAAATTGCGGAAACAGTCCGAAACGAATTTGTGTTGAGCATTACGGGGAAAGTAATCGAACGTCAAGAAGCACAAAAAAACCCGAATATCGGAACGGGTGATATCGAAGTTCAAGTTGAAGAAGTGACGATTATCAATAAAGCGAAAACACCGCCCTTCATGATTGAAGAGAAAACGGATGTTGGAGAGGAAGTTCGTCTGAAATACAGATACCTTGATCTTCGTCGCCCAAATTTGGCACGCATTTTCAAGATGCGTTCTGATATTACGCGCACGGTGCGTAATTTCTTGGATGATGAAGGATTCCTTGAAGTGGAAACACCGATTTTAACGAAGTCCACACCAGAAGGCGCACGTGATTACCTCGTTCCGAGCCGGGTACATGGCGGTGAATTTTACGCGTTGCCACAGTCGCCACAACTATTCAAACAGTTGTTGATGGTATCAGGCTTTGATCGTTATTACCAAATTGCACGCTGTTTCCGTGATGAGGATTTGCGCGCAGACCGTCAGCCGGAATTTACTCAAATTGACTTAGAAATGAGTTTCATGTCGATAGAAGAAATCATTGCGCTGAACGAGCGGATGATGCAAAAAGTCATGAAAGATGTTAAAGGTGTGGATATCCAAATTCCATTTAAGCGAATTCCGTATGCAGAAGCGATGGATCGTTTCGGTTCAGACAAGCCGGATACACGTTTTGCGATGGAACTTGTCGATGTGTCCGAAGTGGTAAAAGAAGCACCATTCAAAGTGTTCAGTGGAACGGTCGCTTCGGGTGGCCAAGTGAAACTGATCAATGTGAAAAATGGCGCGGACGATTATACACGTAAAGATATCGATGAAGGACTTGGTGAGTTTGCGGCTCGTCACGGTGCGAAAGGCTTAGCTTGGCTGAAAGTGACCGAGGACGGCTTGACAGGTGCGATTGCACGTTTCTTCGAAGGGGAGCTGGCTGATGCATTGGTAGCTGCGGCAGATGCTGAACCGGGAGACCTGTTATTGTTTGTGGCGGATAAAAAGAATGTTGTCGCCGATGCACTAGGTGCATTACGCGTGAAATTAGGAAAAGAACGTGGACTGATTGATGAATCTGTATTCAATTTCCTTTGGGTGACAGAATGGCCATTGTTTGAATACAACGAAGAAGCAGAACGTTATCAAGCGGCACACCATCCATTCACGATGCCTGCGGATGTTGAGCAATTAGAAACGAATCCAGAAACGGTTAAAGCGCAAGCGTATGACCTCGTACTGAACGGTTACGAGTTAGGCGGCGGTTCTTTACGTATTTACCAACGCGACGTACAAGAGAAGATGTTCAAAGCGCTCGGATTCAGCGAGGAAGAAGCGAGAGAACAATTCGGTTTCTTACTGGATGCGTTTGAGTATGGGACACCTCCACATGGCGGAATCGCCTTCGGTCTAGATAGAATTGTTATGTTGCTTGCAGGCTCAACGAACTTACGCGATACGATCGCTTTCCCGAAAACGGCAAGTGCGAGTGACCTGCTCACGTCTGCGCCGGATGTAGTGGATGAGCGTCAATTAAAAGAACTTGGTATCCAAAGTTTGTACGCGGATGACAAGTGATAAAATAGCACTATTCTGATTTGAATGAAAATTAATTGTAGCAAAACCATTGAACTCAAAAAAGAACTATGGTAATCTATGATTAATACGAATCCTGAAGTGTTCGTTTTTCGCAAATCAGTTTTGACCCAACATCTCTATCGTAGGGAGTCTGTATTTTGGATCGGATGACACGCCTCTCAGGGGAAGTCAGAACATCCGAAGAGGACACCCACCTGCCGAGCGCAGGTTCAAAACGATGCTACAAAGACGGCACATTCGGGATTCGTGTTTATACGATTAATTACACCTAGGCGTAATGGCGTCCAGATTTTGGATTGCGCTTGGGGGCCAATACGATGCAGGTCATGCAACCGTTGCCGCAGGACGCGGCGACTTTAGGCTGCCTTCATTCATTTGAATCAGCAGGGCGTTGCACCCCTGATTTAAAGGCATTTCGGCATCCATCCCACGACATATGAAAGTGGGGGATCTGCTGAGGCAAATTAAACTTAATCCCCTCTGGTATACGTGCAGAGGGGTTTTATATTGCAAAAAATAAAGTTGCATTGGATAGAAAGGTGGAATTTTTGTGCTCCATCAATTTTCACGGAACGAGCTCGCAATTGGAAAAGAAGGCGTTGAACGGATGCGTCACACAACCGTGGCAATTCTCGGTGTTGGTGGTGTTGGTTCATTCGCGGCGGAGGCGTGCGCCCGCAGTGGCATTGGTCGCATTATACTTGTCGACAAAGATGATGTGGATGTGACGAATATCAACCGACAGCTCGTTGCCTATGTATCGACAATCGGTCGCTCCAAAACAGAAGTAATGCAAGAGCGGATTAAAGACATTAACCCTGACTGTGAAGTAATTCCACTTCATATGTTCTATACGGAAGAAACGGCCGATCAGTTTTTCAGCTATCAACCCGATTATGTCATCGACGCATCGGATACGATCAGTTATAAAATCCATCTTGCGATCGAATGTTTGAAACGCGATGTTAAAATCATTGCGAGTATGGGTGCGGCGAACAAAATGGACCCAACTCGATTTCAAATTGCAGATATTTCGAAGACGCACACCGATCCGATTGCCAAAGTGATACGGACTCGCTTGCGGAAAGCGGGCATTTCAAAAGGATTACCTGTTGTATTTTCCGATGAAAGCCCCGTCATCATACGGGAAGATGTCGTTGAAACTGTGGGCAAACCGGATGCACCTATCCGTAAAGCTGAAATGCCGCCCGCTTCAAATGCATTCGTCCCATCCGTCTGCGGACTTGTCTGCGCCAGTTGGGTACTGAATGATATTGTCGCAGACATCCCGATTACCCGTGTGAAAGACAAAGTGTAATCCAATTTGCTTCAAACCGGCTATGAGTAGTGCATACTTGATCTCCAGCTAGAGCGCTGTCATCTTTGCGTATTCGATTAAAGGATTGGGGTAGAAAGCTTATTTTAAACGCCAGTCCAGTAGTCAATGGACAACTTATCAGTTACGATGGTTTCTCAGGGAAATCAAAATGAATAAAAATACAAAAATATCTAACAGATTGTCTCTCCAGCATCAATGATACTAGGGGGACAATCTTTTTTATTGGTAGCAAAAATGGAAAAGACAGTGACGGACTCCTTGTCAACTTTCCGTCAAGGTAGTAGAGTAAGCAGTTATAGAAAGCCAAGGAGGGTAATTAATGGGAACAGGATCGAGAAAAATTGATATTTTAAATGCAGCATCCAAAGTCGTCGCTGAAAAAGGGATATTCAATTTGACATTTGATGCGGTAGCCGAAGAAGCCGGCATTAGCAAAGGGGGGCTCCTTTATCATTTCCGGTCAAAAGAAGTGCTGGTCGAAAAAATGGTCGAACATTTAGCCATCAATTATCGACGTAAAATTGAAGATCATGCCACATCGGATCCCGTTGAAAAGGGCAAGTGGACACGTGCCTATGTAGATGTCACTTTCAATAAGTCCTACCAAAACAAAGACATGCATTCGGGATTGCTCGCTGCCAAAGCTGTCAATCCGAATTTACTTCATCCCATTCATGAAGTATATACCGAATGGCAACACGCCGTTGACAACGATGGTATCGATCCAACTTTGGCGACCATTGTCCGGCTGGCAGCTGATGGTATTTGGTTGGCAGACCTTTTTGACATCAATCCGATAGACGCAGAAAAGAAAGAAATCATCTATAAAACATTAAAAAAATGGATTCATGAAAATGATTCCAAATACCTATGAAAAAACATTGTCCTTATAGGATTTCCCCTACAAAATGACAATTCTTAATTGGTGCTTTAAAGCAATTATTCAGTAGTAGGGGGGTTGAAAGGCAAACTTCGAGCATGTATAGTCAAGTATATTGTTCTTTCGAAAACACAGACCGTCTAGTCGGTACAGTGTTTCGGAAAAATTTGGTGTTGGTGGAGGAGATTGAGTGAAGAATAAAGTATTATTAACAGCAGCAGTAACAGGAGCGGGAGATACTACTTCGATTAACGACTATGTCCCGGTGACACCGAAGGAAATTGCGGATTCTGCGATTGAATCGGCGAAAGCAGGCGCGACGGTCGCTCATATCCATGCGCGTGATCCTAAAACGGGTGGCGTTAGCCATGAAATGGATTATTACCGGGAAATTGTCGACCGTATCCGAGCGTCCGAAACGGATGTCGTTATTAATATTACGGCAGGTGGCGGGGGAGATTTCATCCCGAATTTAAATACACCGGCTGCTGGCGGGGACGGAACGTGGATCCAAACTCCGGAAGAACGACACGCACCTGTCGGTCAACTACTTCCTGAAATGTGTACGTTGGACTGTGGAAGTGTCAACTTCGGCGATATGATTTATTTGAGCCCGACAGAGTGGCTGCGAGATCACGCGAAACTGATCCAACAAAGTGGCGTGAAGCCTGAGTTGGAGTGCTTCGATACAGGGCATCTTCGCTTTGCGAAACAATTGATCGATGAAGGACTCATTGATGGAGACCCGATGTTCCAATTTTGTTTAGGAATCCCTTGGGGTGCTGAAGCAGATGTGGAAACAATTGTTTATATGAAAAACCGCTTGCCGGAAAATGCACATTGGTCTGCATTTGGAATTGGCCGCATGCAATTGCCGATCGCGATGCAAACAGCTTTACTTGGTGGAAATGTCCGCGTCGGTCTAGAAGATAATTTATATTTGACAAGAGGTGTTCCGGCAACTAACGAACAACTTGTCGACAAAGCAGTTAACATGCTCCATGCGAATGGTTTGGAAGTTATGACACCTCAAGAAGCACGCGACTACTACAAATTAAGAAACCCCCTTGGAGGCAAGTAATAATGGCTGAAAACAAGAAACAGTTCAAACAATTAGCTGTCGTTGGGACAGGTGTTATCGGAAACGGTTGGATTGCCCGTTTTTTGGCACAAGGCTATGACGTGGTGGCATATGACCCAAGCGAAGGCGCAGAAGAACGTACACGCACGGTTATCGATAGAGCATGGCCTGCATTGGAAAAATTGGGACTGGCAGCTGACGCATCCGTCGATCGGTTGACATTTGTTCCTACACTGGCAGAAGCCGTCCAGAATGCCGACTTGATCCAAGAAAATGTTCCCGAAAGAGAAGCATTGAAAAAAAGTGTCTTGTCGAGCATAGATGAGCATGCAAAAGGTGATGCTATCATCGCCTCAAGTACATCGGGGATCATGCCGAGTGTCTTGCAAGAAGGCCTGAAGCACCCTGAGCGTTTCATTGTGGCACACCCTTTTAATCCGGTTTATATTTTGCCGCTTGTCGAGTTGGTTGGAGGTCAACAGACGACTCAATCAATTATTGACGAAGCGAAAGCATTTTATCAATCGATTGAAATGAAAGCACTTGTCATCCAAAAAGAAATCGAAGGCCATGTAGCAGACCGTTTGATGGAAGCGCTTTGGCGCGAATCGCTCCATTTAGTAAATGACGGAATTGCAACGACGGAAGAAATCGATGCTGCAATTATTTACGGCGCTGGCCTGCGTTGGGCGCAGATGGGGCCGTTTTTGACATTTCATTTAGCGGGTGGCGACAAAGGCATGCGCCATATGTTGGAACAATTCGGCCCAGCACTCAAGTTGCCGTGGACAAAATTGGAAGCGCCTGAACTGACGGATGAACTGAAAGAGAAAGTGATTGAAGGCTGTGAATCACATGCCGGAGATCATTCGGTCGCTGAACTGGAACTCAAACGAAATGAGTTTTTAGTGAAGTTATTGGATTTGGTTGAAGAATATTGGCATGAACCAAAAACAGTGTCGTAAAAACAGGATTCAAAAGAACTGAAAGGGGGTAATACATATGTCACAGACTGTATTTATGTACGAAGACCATGTGCGTTCTACATGGGTCGATTATAATGGTCATATGAATGACGCTGCGTATGCGAAAGTGTTCAGTCTAGCTGTCGACGCGTTCATGGATTTTATCCAATTGGACGCGGCTGGCCGTGAACGACACAATTATACGATTTTCACGTTGGAAACGCATTTATGCTACTTGCAAGAAGCGAATGAAAAGGAAGAACTCCGAGTGACTGCTCAACTGTTGGATGTCGATGCGAAACGTTTACACATCTTTTTCACATTAGAAAACAGTCAAGGAGACATTGTCGCAACGAGTGAACAGATGCTTATGGGCATGGACACATCGGAAGAAAGACCTGCATCATTCCCGGAACCAGTTCAAGCAGTGATTGACGAAGTATGGGGTGTCGATAAGACGAAAGAAACTCCGAAGCAAGTAGGGAGAACAATCGGTATTAGGCGGCGATAACGCGCTAATTGGATAAATCCCAAAGGAGAGTTTGTATGGAAAAAATAAAAGTGAATAATTTAACGAAGATTTTCGGCTCACAACCGTTGGAAGGATTGAAACGGTTGACGAGAGGCGAGTCGAAAGACGAAATCTTGAAAGAGACCGGGATGACGGTCGGTGTGAACCAAGCTTCGTTTACCGTGAAAACCGGAGAAGTGTTTGTGATTATGGGACTTTCTGGAAGCGGGAAGTCGACATTGATTCGATTGATCAATCGATTGATCGAACCGACGGGCGGGGAAGTGCTCATCGATGGTGAAAACTTGACGACGATGGATACGGCCGCACTCATTGAAACGAGAAGGAAAAAACTCGGCATGGTGTTTCAACATTTCGGCTTGCTACCGCACCGTACCATTTTAAGCAATGTCGCCTACGGCTTGGAAATTCAAGGCATCTCGAAAGAAGAACGGGAAGCGAAAGCGCTTGCATCGATTGAAGATGTCGGCTTAAAAGGCTATGAAAGCAGTTATCCTGGTGAGCTGAGCGGCGGGATGCAGCAGCGGGTAGGTATTGCGCGTGCCCTTGCCAATGATACCGATATTTTATTGATGGATGAGGCGTTCAGTGCACTCGACCCAATCATTCGGAAAGAAATGCAAGATGAATTGATGAATTTACAACGGAAGTTAGGAAAAACGATTTTATTTATCACGCATGATTTAGATGAAGCGCTAAAACTTGGCGATCGAATTGCGATTATGAAAGACGGTCAAATTGTTCAAATTGGAACAGCGGAAGAGATTTTAGAAAACCCGGCGAATGAATATGTATCCGATTTCGTCAAAGATGTTGACCGATCCAAAATATTGGAAGCATCCCATGTGATGAAACAACCGCAAGTCGTCATGTCGCACCGCGATGGTCCACGCATGGC
>CAOKMT010000112.1 GCA_948469885.1 uncultured Sporosarcina sp.
AAGTTGATAAGCTCAGCATTTGTCGTATCATAGACAAATAAATTTGCGTGCGTTGCATTTTCAAACGTACGATCCGAGCCTGTGAAAGCGATATAACGGTCATTATGCGAAAATGCTGCTCCGCCGTAATAGCCTTCTTCGTCGAGCAAAACTGCTTCCGCTTTCGTTTCCACATCGACAATATAAAGTGGCTGCCGGAATTCAAAGTCTTCATTTTCCGCACGGTTCACGCTCATGACAACTTTCTTACCGTCATGAGAAACCGCTTGTAGCGTATGATGATGATGACCAGATGTAAATTCGGTCACTTCGCCCGTTTCCAAATCGACAATACCAATTTGTTTAAAAACATCTTGGGGGAGCAAACCTGCACCGTCCAATTTGTATTTCATCTTCGTCACACGATGTGGTTGCGGTGTATTCTTTTCCGTTTCATCGTCATAATCGATAAAGGTCTTCCCTTCTTTCACATCGCCATTCACCCAAATCTTTTTGCCACAAGGAGACCACTGGAAACTCGCTACGCCTTTTTCAAAAAACGTCAGCCTTTTCGCTTCTCCTCCTCGGGCTGCTAAAACATACACTTGCTTTTTCCCATCCCGTGTCGATAAAAATGCAATGGATGTCCCATCTGCCGACCATTTCGGTGAGGATACCCGCTCGCTCCCGTACGTCCATTGCGTCACTTCCCCTGACTGCAAATCTGCATGAAACAAATTCGCGACGTATGTATTTTCTTCCGCATCGATATATGTCCGGACAAAGACCACTTCCTTGCCAGCCGGAGACAATTGTGGATTCGTAACAGACTGTAATGTAAATAAATCTTTAGCTTCTAGTTTTCTTTTATTCATTCTCAATTCCTCCTCATCCTGACGCGCTTTACTTCTTTCGGCAATAAACGCCACTTCCCTTTATTCAATAGTAAAGAATGAGATTGCATATACGGACGCACAATATGTACGTCCGCCTCAACGCAGGCTACTAACCGATTATCGACAAAATGATCGAAACGGGGTCGACGTACGGTGAATGATATCATGAATCCAATCTGCCTAATTGGCTTCGTACATATGCCGCCCGCTCTTCAATAAATTTACATATAAATGCCGGCTCTTGATCGAAAGCGTCTAGATTGTCTTTCTCATAAGGATCTTTTTGGACATAAGGTCGAATCGCTTGGTGCAATTCGTCAATCTTCGGTTTCATATAAGCCACAGTGAACTGATGTTCAAGCAGTTCTTCCAATAGTCTTTTATACTGCATTCGGAATCCCTTGACATCCAAAACTCTTGCCGACAATGTGTTGAATCCTTCGATCCGTAAATAATCCGCTTCCATCTCTTCTCCGTGAATGTCCCTTCCCCATGTCGCGTCATAATCCCATGGAAGCATTTCAAATAATCCGGTGTCACCGTTTCGATACAATGCATAGTTATGAACAAACCCATCGTAGTTTTGTGTCAACACAACACCGGCAAGCCAGCGAAGATAACGATCGACATCGATCAACTTCACGATTTCCTGTTCAAAATCCGGTCTTGGAACCGTATTGATACGAATGATCATATCTTGCAAATGATACGCATCTTGCGGGGTTCCATATTTCAATTCATATCCAAAATCAAGTGATTCTTTGACATCTTCATCGAGATCACTCATTAAAGAAAAATTGGCGTCTCCATCAACAGCGTAAAAAATCGCCCCTTTCGGTAAATCCCGCTTCGCCAAAAAATGTTCGTCCACTGATTCCAATTCTAAATAGAGTCCTTCATTTCGCCCATTCAACTTCAATGTGACAAATCGGGATGTAGGCGACAAACAGCCGATGTCCTGAAAAAAATCGAGTGACAGTTTATTTCGGATGAAAGACGGATCCATATACTCCGCATTCAGATGAACTTCTTTCGCCTGTCGAAAAAGCGGTGGTTTGTGAAAAGATAGAAAGTATGACTTTTTCTTGAAGTCCCGTATATGAGAACCGCGATACGCGAGATCAATTTCGTATTTTCTTTTATGGACAGTCAACTTCGCAGCAATCGGCTCATCCACCCAAATGTCTCTTTTCAATTCGGCGATCGCCATTGGATGAATAAATAGAGAATACTCCGGTATGTTCTTGCCTTTATCCACAGGATCCTTCTCCTTCTCTTTTACCTTATTCGTATGAATTGGAGAAGCATAATGCTACGAAAGTGGATATTTTTTTTCAAAAAGCAAGCAATTGTCTCTAACCTTCTCTTTTTACTTGCGTACCTTACTAAGAGAGAAAGGAGTTCTCGAGTTAAACCTCAATGCCTTTTCTCTACTTCAAAGTAAAGGAGGTATTCCTATGTCCCATTTTTCTCATGACCATATCCGTGGAGCGGTAGACCGGGCGCATACCAATGGCGTCTGTTGCTTCATGTTCCAAGAGCCGCATGGTAAAGACCATTGTACGAGCAGAAGACGTCGGACTTCCCGTCGGACACACGGTCGCTGTCGTCCTGGACACAGCTGTGTCTGGACACCAGGTGGCCGTCATTGTCAGCAAAACTCGTTCAGATTCAAACATTGCCGCTCCACAAGACGTCGCCAAAGAACAAGTCGTCGACGCCGCTCTTGCCGTTCCCACAGACATTCCCACAGAAGATCGACACGGTGCACGAGACGTTCCAGAAGACACCATAGAAGATCACGGTGCACAAGACGTTCTAGAAGCCGCAGAAGATCACGTTGCACAAGACGTTCCAGAAGCCACAGAAGATCACGTTGCACAAGACGTTCTAGAAGACATCGAAGACATTGCGGATGCGGAAGACAACATTGCCGTTGCGGCATGAATTGGAACCGCTTCTGGTTCTAATTCATCCAAAAAACACCAAAGAAAGGCGCTGCCTCTCTTTGGTGTTTTTCTGTTTGGCGCGAGCGGGCTTCACCTGTTCATCTCGGTGTCCGGATATGTGCCAAATAGCGCCATCGAATCAAATAGAAATAAAACAGTTGCATCATCGTGAAACCGGTCAAGACGATGACGAGTTCTTTAACGATGGAAATTTCCGCAAGCGCATCCCAAATGACTTGCAAAGATAAAAACGCAAACGAACTATGCAACATCGCTACTCCCCATGGGAAAAAGAACTGAGGGATGAGCTGTTGGTTGACGATTTTTTTAAATTCCCGATCCGTTAAACCTAGACGCCTCAAAATATCAAACTGTTTCCGGTCCTGATCGAGCCTCGTATATAAGCGGAAATAAATGAAACTACCCGCCGCTAAGAAAAAGACAACTGCAAGTAATAGCCCAGTCAATAATAAAAGTGAAAACGTCGTTCGGATGATTGAGTAGTTCAACCCCGGATTATCGAACGAATACGGGAGCGAATTCGAATTGCCTTTTATAAAAGTTTCAGTGAGCGAAGCATCGATAGCAACCCCAATTTCTTTCGTCTTTTGCCATTCAGGAATGTGAAATGCATAATAACGATACAAATTTGCCGATTCGCTCTTATCTCTTACCAAAGCCAATTCAAAATCCGCATCATTCAACACAATTGCATTTGTCCCAACCGAGTTCGCAGCGAATAATTGATGAGGGTATGCCCCATCAATACGGATAGCCACTTCGCTTTCTTCAAGCACTGTATTGACAACACGGGCATTCAAGCTCTTGTAAGAAGAAATAGACGGCGGTAAAAATAACGCCTTTCCTTTTTCCAAATGCAGTGGAGGATAACCAAGGGTATGTGCCAACATATTGACATCTGATTGGCGAAGTATATCGACAAGTCCACCGGAAAATGAAGACCTTTGCCGCAAGATGGTAAACACAGTCAACTCGTAATCGAGTTCCTCTTCTTCAAGTTCGGTCAGCAATTCAACGATATGTGCCTGTTCAAACCGATTGCTCTCTTCACTTATGTAAACGAGGCCGAGCGGATTCATTTCACGGTACTGTGATGCAAATGATGTCAAGGAAGCGAGTGTACCGACCGACATGAACGCAAGCGTCGAGACGATCGTTACGATAAAAAACATGCGTGCGTTTTCCCGTAACCAGACAATCCCTTCAGAAATGGTGAACAATCGATAACGCCGCCAAAAAAGCCATCGCTGCTTTCTCAAAGAATGCAAAATTAATGGAACAGAATCTGTGAAGAAATAGTATGTCCCGATTGTCGCAAGCGGCGGCAAGAAAATGAAAAGGCTGATGACAGTGGAATTTGAAGTGAAAGCAGCCATTGCATACGATAACCCTAGGAAAAAAAGACCGACATAACCGCGTAATTTTGAATACCCGTAATTTCCTTTTTCATTGCCATCTCCGCGAAGAAGGTCTACCACTTTCCCCGTTCGGATAAAAACCGGTGCAATGTACGAAATAATCGTAAACAAACTTAAAAATGCACTGATCGTCAAGACGAACGGCTTCCATGACAAATAAAGCGGAAGTGCCGGCAATGAGACCACTTCCCGGACGACCATTAGAAAGAATTTTGAAAATGTGAAACCTAATGCCGTTCCGATACCAATCGCCGCGATACCGATGAGCATCGTCTCAATAAAGATAAGACGATTTAACTGTCCTTTCTTCATGCCAAGATGTAATAAAATGCCAAACTCTTTGGATCTTGCTTGTAGAAAAGCACGCATCGAATAAAATAAAAAAAACAAGGTGAATATGTACAATACAATTTCCGCCACGCCCATCCCGATAATAGCAATTTCTTGCACAAATCGGTCTTCGATGGACGGATGGAACAGCAGCATGGAGTACAGGAAAAAGACCATCACTGAAAAAACACTTGCCATGAAAAACGCTGCATAAATTCGCCGGTTCCGGACGACGTTACGGTAAGCGAACTGACGAAAGTTCATGCGAATGGCCTCCCAAAAGTGAAAGTACATTTAAAATACGTTGGAAGAAAGTCTGTCTCCGCTCATCTTTATAGATTTCATTGAAAAATGCCCCGTCCTTAATAAATAGTACCCTGTCGCAATAACTTGCCGCAATTGGATCATGTGTCACCATCACAATCGTCGTGCGCATCGTTTCATTTACTTCGCTTAATAATTCCAGTACATCTTTGGCCGACTTGGAGTCGAGGTTTCCCGTCGGTTCATCGGCGAGAATAATTTTGGGCTGATGGACGAGCGCTCTTCCGATTGCTGTGCGCTGTGCTTGCCCTCCAGATAACTCGTCGGGTCGCTTATCCAAAATTTCAGCAAGGTCCAGTCGTTCCGACAAATTACCGAGCCGACGTTCCATCTCTTCAAGTGAAAATCCATCGAGCGTGAGTGGCAATACGATATTCTCTTCTACCGTCAACGTATTCAATAAGTTAATTTCTTGAAAAATGAAACCAAGATTATGCCGCCGAAACAAAGCGAGCTTATTTTCCGGTAATTTTTCCGGTTCAATACCATCGATGATGATCTGTCCGTACGTCGGCAGATCAATTGATGAAATCAAGTTCAGCAGCGTCGTCTTGCCACTGCCTGAAGGGCCCATAATCGCGACAAATTCTCCTTCCATCGCTTCGAAACTAAGGAGGTTCAATGCGCGATGCATCACTTTTCCTTCATAAATCTTCGTTATTTCCGTCAATTCGACGATTGGTCGCTCTGTCATCCATCTCCCTCGATTCTCCATTTTCAAATAGCACCGACACAGTCGTCCCCGCCCCCACTACGGAGTCGATATGCAACGGATGCCCCAGTTTTGTGCATATTTCCGAGGCGATATACAGTCCCATACCGGTGGATTCTCCTGTTAAACGGCCATTTTCTCCAGTAAAAAATGCTCTTGTGACCCGTTTCAAATCTGATGAAGGGATGCCTACACCTTCATCACGGATAGAAAACAAAACGCCGTCCTCTACACATTCAGCATATAAATAGATTTTTTTCCCCGAGTCAAACGAATATTTCACCGCATTCGTAATAAACTGCCCGATGACGATTCTCATCCACTTCACGTCGGTCGCCACAACAAAATCTTCATCGATTGAAAACTCCGGGAAGACGCCATTTGTAATGAGCAACCGTTTATGATCGGTTACGACCCCTTGGACGAGTGTTTTCAACGGTACCCGTTCAATATTCATATCCCGTTCGAACGTTTCCAATCTTGCGTTGACGAGCACCGACTCGAGTCCTGTGCGGATACGCTCGACTTCCTCGGCGATGCTTTCCCGATCCAATTCCTCTTCTTCCTGCAACAACAACCCAATGACTGAAATTGGCGTTTTCATTTGGTGGACCCATTGATTCATAAATTCGAGTTGCCTGCTTTGTGCGGAGTATAGAGCTTGCACTTCATTTTGATAGAGCCTGTATAATGCCCGTGTATAAGAGGCCGTCTGCATATGTTCTGGCCCTTGTGCATGGCGGATGAGTGCATCTTCCATTTTTTTCGGTTGATTTGTAATCGTCGCGTAAAAAGAACGGCGCAACACAAATTTCACCGTAAGAAATGCCATCGTTAGCAAAATACTCAAGATAACCGAATATACCGCGGTCGCATAATTGCGAAATCCGTCCAACCAAAATAACAGCAACAGAAACAATACGAGAAACCCTTGAAACAGAAGAAAAGAGACATGATCCCTTAGGAAAAGTCCAATGGATTTCATAATTCCTCCGACGCCGGGATAAACCGATACCCGGCACCCCGGACAGTTTCAATCGTTGACAAGACATCGTATCCCGCAAGTTTTTTGCGCACTCGTGTCATATTGACATTCAATGTATTTTCATCGACGAATGTTTGATCATCCCATAGCTCTTCCAACAACACTTCGCGTGAAACAACTTTCGGTGAAGCTTCCAACAACAATTCCAAAATGATGCATTCTTTTTTCTGTAAAGGAATGACTTCTTCGTCGACGTGCAACTCCATCCGTTCAATATATAAAGTCATCGTTCCAAGCTTGACAGTCCGTTCTCCTTGTCCGGGCGCGTATTCCCCGAAAGACCTTCGTAAATGGCTTCTTATTTTGGCAAGGACGATTTCGTAATGGAAAGGTTTCGTAATAAAATCATCGCCGCCATTTTCCAAGGCGAATACTTGATCCATATCTCCAGAACGTGCGGAAATGAAAATAATTGGGCATGTCGTATGTACACGTAATTGACGGCACCAGTAGTAACCGTCGTATGCTGGTAAATTTATGTCAAGAAGAATTAGATGCGGATCGAATGCAAGACATTCCTCCGTCACACGGTCAAAATCTTCAATAATGGCAACCTCATACTGATATTTCCGAAGTGTATCTGCCAGTAACTGTGCAATTTTCCGGTCATCTTCAACTATAAAGATTCGATGTTTCCTCATTTCCCAGACCCCTTTCATTCGTTCTTTCATTATAACTTAGATTTTGAAATTTGACTTCCGTAAAGGGGCCAGGTAACCGACAGCTGTCAAAATAGAAATACTCGGTAGGCACTCGCATTCATTTGCGCCCTGAGAAAAAACCATTGCTTGTAGTGCGGATGTTCGACTCGAAATAGCATGAGCCTCGAGCCCCGTGGAAAGCAACTTTTTTAAAGAAAATCGCATTATCTAATATACCTTTTAAAGAAAAAAGACCACAGGCAAACTCGAATATTTTCGAG
>CAOKMT010000113.1 GCA_948469885.1 uncultured Sporosarcina sp.
TTCTTCTGCCAACTCATCGGAAGTGGCTTGCTTGTCTACAACTTCGGCTTCGGATTCTCTCGCTATTTCTTCCATCTGCACTTGTTGTAAGGACGGCTCGATGTCGGCGTACACCTGATCAGTAACTTGTCCCAAACCATCACTTACCACATGTATATCCGCTTCTTCTACAGTATGGTCCGTTTCATAGAAACCTGCTTGCGGGGGACGTGCATCTATTTGGAGATCTGCGCCCTCCCCACTTTGCACGGTCGCCGTATTTTTCTCATCCTCTTCACCAATTTCCGCGTCGGATTTACTTTCTACTCTTTCCACTTGCACTTGTTGCAAGGACGGCTCAAGGTCTGCGTGTACCTGATTAGCAACTTGTCCCGAACCATCACTTACTTCATGCACATCCACTTCTTCAGTGTAGGCCGTTTCAAAGAATTCTGCTTGCAAGGGCCGTGCATCTATTAGGTCTTCTTCACTTTGTACTGTCGTTGTTTCCTTCTCAACGCTTTCAACAAATTCCGGTAAAGTAACGGAAACTTGCTGCTCCGCGGTAGAACTAGAAGTATATGATGTTGCTTCCGGAGGCTTTACTTCTCGGTCAACAATTTTGTCATGTGCTGTTTCTATTTCCTCCGCCTGAAGTGCCTCTATTTCCACCGTTTCTTCAACCGATTCATCAGACGGTTCTTCGGGCTCTGTATAGGAAAGAGATTCCTTCACTTCAAATGATGGATTTCGTTCAGTCTTCCCTTTAGCAAGCGTCGGTATCTCTTCCTCCGCAATTAGCTTAACATCCCCATTCACTTCACGAACAACCGTTTTTTTCGGAAGTGAAAATCCGTGAATCGGCGATGCGACAGTAGAAGGTGTAAATCGTCCACTTATTCTTTGAGGAGGTATGTTACTTTTTGATGGCAATTCCTCTTCTTCCTCAACATCTTTTCGCAGGTGTAAACTTGGTTTTTCAAAAACGGGTGGTTCTGCATATTTCAATGTGGACCCAGCCCTATATATATTACTAGGGGCTTCGTTCCGCCCAGGCCATCTTTCGTTTTCATATAAAGGAATCGGCTCAAAATCGTCGTCCTCTTCATTTTCGGAAGTTGTTGTCGATTTTGGCACAACCCGTTCTTCCGTCGGATCCTCCCATCCATAAATCTCCGCGTCTGTAATGATCGGAAATCGGAAAGTGGGCTTTTCAATGTTTTCATACGGCATATCTTGTTTTATATCTGTATCAGTTTCTGTTTCTTTTATCGTATTTTCATATTCTTCAATTTCATCATTTTCATCTTCTTTAATTAATCGGTTCACAATCTTTTTAAACCAACTCAAGACAATCACTCTTTTCATGTCAATTACTTTATTTTAACAGTAATTCTATGATGAAATCAAATTTTATCTTGAAATAAGAAAAACGTACCAAACGGCACGTTTTTCTGTAATATGACGTATGTCATACAGGTATTTATTTTTATGCTTGGCAACTAGACGACAAGCATGCCCTTTAACGGTCGAAAGCTTCTCCGATGACTGCATCATTTTCAAGCACAAGAATACCGACACCTTTTTCGGCGTTCGGCAAGCCTAACTCCGTCGCAGAACAAATCATCCCAGAAGAAGCGACGCCCCGAAGTTCTGCGTCCCGAATGACCAGTCCAGAAGGCATAACTGCGCCCACTTTTGCAACGACAACTTTTTGATCTTGTGCTACGTTGGCGGCACCACACACAATTTGCAACGTTTCATTTCCGACATCAACTGTGCAAACACTTAATTTATCCGCATTTGGATGCTTCTCTTTTGTCACTACATGCCCAATGACAAATTTTGGTGAAAAGTCGACGTCCAACTCGTATGTCGCTCCATTTTGATCGAAAGCTTGTTTAATTTGCTCAACAGTTTCCTCTGTCAACTCGACGCCTTCGTCTGCTGAAAGGGCCATATAAGTGGAGGCATTAAATAAGTTAAATGCGATAACTTCTCCGGTCACTTCGTCATGGATGAACGTGACATCACCTGTTGATTTCACTGTTAGTTTTTCCGGTCTTTCCGCAGTCAATTGTGCAAGCAACACATCTCCGACACCATTGGCATTATAAAATAAATTCATTTTATTTTCTTCCTTTCTTTTCCGTCACACGATTTTTAGCCATGATAAAAATAGGCTCCAAGTTCCCTTCTTCATAAATGAAAGAAAGAGAAGTGACAGGCACGGTACCTTTCGTAAAGAAATACATCGTCATTTGAGCTAACACATCATAGCCTGTCTTGTTCCGGATATCTCCAATAATCAGCACATCTTGATGAGGGACGGAAACGGTCATATCCCCTTGAACTTTATCTTCCATTTCTTTTAAAAACGCATTGTTCAAAATACGACTTGCGTCATACCCATCATTACTATTGAGAAAATAATAAATATTTCCATCCACTTCATCTTGCTTCATGTTCGTTGGCAACGACCTTACACGGAAAAGTGCGGCTTCCATAATTTCCGTTTCAGTTTTTTCAAGGGGCGCCAACATACTTTCATCGATCAAGCGGTACGTCTTCCCTAAGTCCAAAGCGTAATAAATACGTGTTTCTGCCGTATGATCTTTCGTGATGAAACGCTTTCCGTCAGAAGTCTTTTGTGGGAAAGAAGTCGAACGGATGACCGGATAAATCACCGACTCTCCTGTAAAACCTTCTTTATGTTCGCGTTCCATCGCTTTGAATGTCGCGTCAATCGTATAGACAATTTCATCGATGGCTGTTTCTTTTTTCTTTTCGTATTTTGCAATCACTTCAGAAAGCGAGATATCCATCCCTTTTTTCAAGACTGTATGATCGAGTCTTAATCTATTCGTTTCTTTATCAAACTTCCAACTGAAATGCTCGGATGGAAGCTCTTTCTGTAAACGTTTCACAAGTTCTTCAGGCTTCATTTTACGCAACTCCTCCCATACATGAAAACGAACGGCTCTTGTAAATAGAGACCGTCCGCCATTGTTTACCATTGTGTCAAACAGTCGATTAGTTGATTGAACGGACGACTTCCATCATACGCGTCAAATATTCGACAGTTCTTTTTTCTTTCGTCAACGTTGTCATTTTTGCACCGCCGACGCTTGCAACTAATTCAAAGTATCCGTTTTCACCTTGAACGACAGTCGCAAAACCGAAAACGTCATCTTCCGTAAATGTCTCTTTCGCTATAAAATCCTTGTTTTCATCGGCTTCCAGTAAATCATAAAACAACCGACTATCCTTTTGCTCATTCGGATTGATAAACAAGATGAATGTATCCTTGCCTTTCTGAAAAACAATGTTTTGAGCATCAGAACTTTCACTTATCGTGAAGCCAGCAGGTTTATATAGTTTAACACCGTCGATTTCTTCAGTAGGGTTTTTGTCATTTGCATAAAAAGCTTCTCCTGCCGCCTTTATCCCGTCGGCCGCTTTCTCTTCAGATGTTTGCCCACAACTGGCAAGTAGCAGCGTCGATGCGATTACTAGGAGTATGAACTTCCACAACCGGAACATTCGACTTCCCCCAATCAATTAATTAAAGTCCCTACTATTTTAATCTTGTTGTCGGACAGTTGCAACGAATAGTGTTTATCATCACTTTTGGGAATATTCCCACTGTCCGACAAGCAATTGCAAGACGTGGGTGAACAGATCGTCTCGTTTAACAAGCCCTGCCGTCAACATTCCCATCGCCCCTTCCTTATGGCGAATTCCATGCTTTCCAGAAAAGGCATCCATGACTACGCCCAACTCTTGCCCTTGCAACACTTCTTGTGCAATTTCTTCAGGTAATGGTATTTGGGCACCTCCAGCAGTAAATCTCGTCCCATCGGGTAACACCATCGCTCCCCAATTACATAAGTATAACTTTTCCTCAAGGAGACGTACCCCTCCTTCAAGTCCGATTCCGACGGCACCTTCTTGTAATTGGCTTGCACGTAGCGCTCGCGTCAGCGCGCCCAGTCTCGTTTCTTCGTCCCCAAAAGGTTGTCCAGAAACGCCTGATGGCACTTCGGCATTAGACATATTCGCTTCCGGAAAATGCACCGCAACGACTTTTCTCGTCGCCTCTATTTTCGCCCTGTTCGTTGAACCAAGTATAATATCCACACGCTCTCCTCCAATCAGAAAATGACTGTCCAACAAGTGAGAAAATCGTTGAAACGGCTCTCTCAACGATTTTTTAAATAAAAAGCAGAAGAAAAGAATAACTGATACTTCTCTTCCACTTTTTCACTATTAGTTAAACAGCACTACATAAAGCCGAGACCCCTAAGCTTTTCGGCAACTTCCAATCACACGTTATTTTTAATCGTTTCCACGGTACTGCTATCGCATGATAAGACGAGCTTGACGAGCAACTCTTTCGCCGCCGCATAATCGTCAGTATGGATGATCGATGCAGCTGTATGAATATACCTGGAACAAATGCCAATCACTGCACTCGGTACACCTTCATTTGCCATATGGACGCGCCCTGCATCTGTTCCGCCTGGTGATATGAAATATTGGTATGGAATATTATGCGTTTCCGCAGTATCTAAAATAAATTCACGCATTCCTCGGTGCGTGACCATTGAACGATCAAAAATGCGAAGCAACGTACCTTGCCCAAGTTGCCCAAATTCTTTTTTATCACCGGACGCATCATTTGCCGGGCTTGCATCTAGAGCAAAGAACAGATCAGGCTTGATCATCGTCGCCGCAACTTGCGCGCCACGGAGTCCCACTTCCTCCAACACGTTTGCACCGGAATATAAATGGTTCGGCAATGTTTTACCGTGCACTTCTTTTAACAACTCGATCGCAAGACCACAACCATATCGGTTATCCCATGCTTTCGCCAAAATTTTCTTCTCGTTCGCCATCGGAGTGAACGGACAGATCGGAACGATTTGCTGACCTGGACGGATGCCGATTTGCTGTGCATCTTCTTTACTATCCGCTCCGATATCGATCAACATATTTTTAATATCCATCGGCCTTCTCCGTACTTCCTCACTCAATAAATGCGGCGGAATCGAGCCGATTACACCAATGACCGGTCCTTGATCTGTCACGATTTCTACACGTTGGGCAAGGAGCACTTGGCTCCACCAACCGCCAAGCGGTTGAAAGCGGATCATACCATTATCGGTAATGGCACTTACCATGAAGCCGACTTCATCCATATGCCCGGCGACCATGATACGCGGACTATTTTCAGGTCCTTTCCTGACACCGAATATGCCTCCTAAACGATCTTGGATCACTTCATCCGAATACTTTTCAAGCTCGCTTCGCATATAATGACGGACTGCATGTTCATTGCCCGGTGCACCGGGTAGTTCTGTTAATGTTTTAAACATGTTCAGCGTTTCATTTTGCATTCATATTGCCTCCCACTCATATGTATATCTTCTCATTAGTTTAGTCGATTTTTCTGAAAGTTACCAACTGAAAGGTTCATTTTCACCCTGATTGTTCAGCTTAGCGGGGGAGTGTGATACACTGGACGAAAGACAAATTTGGAGGTGGAACGATGAAAGTGAAAGATTTTCTAGCCGGTGTCCTGACGGGCGTTGCCGCTGGAATTGTCGTCAGCAAATCAATCGACCGGGTGAATCCACATATTTCGGCAGATAATGTTTTAAAAAACATTAAAGAGTCGTTCAAACAGGAAGGGCCGATTGATGGTTCATGGATTGTCATGAAAACCGAACCTTTTAAAAATGATGTCATTACGATGGAAGTATACCGCGGTGGTATTTCCCGTATCATGAACGGTGAACTTGAACAATTTGAATTCGCGGCAGATGCCAAAACTGGGACTGTCGTCGAATTGGCAAAAGTATAGTTTTTTTCAGTTTGGTTTGAAAACATCCTTGTCAACAAACTTAGCCGAAAGGGTTCCGATAACGGGGCCCTTTCGGCTTTTTTATTCCTGCGAAAGTTTCGAGCGTTTCACGCACTCCACAATCTTCTTCCCTGCTGCATCCCATTTGACGAGGCGATACACCGCATCGTGATAGAAACTGAACCAGTAATTCCCAGTGAGCGCTTCTCCCATCAACCTCTCTTTCGCATAGATCGATGTCATCGGGTAATCATCATACGCCAGAACCCAGAGCGGATTACTATGTGCATGTGTCGGCATAATGTCAGCCATATGCAAAATTGTCTCATCTTGTTGGGTCAATTTAATAATACTATGGCCATCACTATGTCCTCCCGTATGCACCATTTCAATTCCCGGAAGCACAGTCATTGCCTTTTCAAAAGTTTGTACTTGATGTTGCAGAGGCTCCCAGTTTTCTTTCCAGTATGTATTTCTCGACCGGATATTCGGATGCCTCATTTCATCCCATTCGATTTGGGACGTATGAACCGTCGCATTTGGAAAACAAGAAACAAGCTTTTCCCCTCGCCATTCAGTCAACCCGCCAGCATGATCGTTATGCAAATGAGTCATTAAAACAATGTCGATATCTTCCCTTGTCAGCCCTAATTCAGCAAGACTGTCTCCAAGTTTCGACTCTTCTATGACCCCCAGATTCCGCTTCATTTTATCATTGAGTTTACCGGCGCCGACGCCGCTATCGATGATCAAGTTCTTCCCCTTATATTGGATAAGAATTGGATGCGTCGGAAGTTCGATTAAATTATTTTCATCAGGTGCATATTTCTTTGACCATAATGCTTTCGGTACGACGCCAAACATCGTCCCACCATCCAAGAAAGTGAGTCCGCCATTTAACCATGTTAACTCCATCTCATGAAATGTAAACCGATCCATACTATGCACATCCTTTTGAAATTTCTTTACGCAAACACGCCTTTATTCCCCTTCCTCTTCCTCCAGCTTCACTAATCGACTCATTGCCGTTGTCTGACCTGCATCAAGAAGTGCTTGCGCCGCTTGAAACTGCGCGAATTTCATAGGGACTGACACTTGACAAAGGGTTTCAAACCAACGCTCATAAAAACGACGATCGACAATTTCCACATCGAATGCAATAGTTGGATAATCGATATACCCATTCCGGGAAATCAAACATTTACGGATCGGAAAATCGATCGCTTTCTTTTTAAATAGTTGGGTGACGACACTTTCCATACGGTTCATCGCGATGAGCGGATTTAACAACTTCACTTCTTGCTCTCCTGCCCTCTTCGTCCAAAACCGATCCCCACTTCCGACGAATGCAGCCAAGTCCTCTTCTTCGAGCACAGTCATACATATGCATTCCACTGGTGTCATCATGATAATATCGAGTTGCACGGGCGCTTTTTTCACACGCACAATAGGGTGGTAAAATAGGAGAAAACTATCGGGAAGCTGCTGGGTGAAACTGCGTAACAATGAATCACGCCAATACTTTGGATGGACACGCGACTCGTCGGTCAAAGTCG
>CAOKMT010000114.1 GCA_948469885.1 uncultured Sporosarcina sp.
CTTCGGAACTATGAACTTTAGCAATTGCGACATCCAGTATGAAATCTTCTCCTCTTTCATATTTTTCTGCCGCGCTATACGCTGCTAATCTTGCAGTCTGTATACCGATCGCCATATCCGCTAATTTAAAGGCAATTGCTTGATGGTCGGATAAAGACTTACCAAATGTTTTTCTTTTGTTGGCATAATCCTTTGCCATTTCATAAGCTGCTGCTGATATTCCGATTGCCTGGGAAGCCATCAATATTCTTGAACGATTTAATAAGGCCATCGCGATCTTGAATCCATCCCCCTCTTCCCCAATCAAATTTCTAGCAGGGACCCGACAAGCGTTAAATAACAACGTACCCGTTGGCATCCCCCTCTGCCCCAATTTGTCGAATCGACCAGCCAGCTTTAGACCGCTATTGGAATTCTCAACAATAAAAGCGGAGATTCCTTTATGGCCAACTTCAGGATTCGTCTTCGCGAAGACAACATAAATGTCTGCGACGCCATAAAAAGAGATCAGTGTTTTTTCACCATTTAAAATATAGTGGTCACCTTCTCGAACAGCTGTCATCTGAATCGCTGCCGCATCAGAACCCGCACTTTTTTCAGTAATCGCAGGCACTCCAATGATTTCTCCGGATGCCATTTTAGGTAAATATTGCAGCTTTTGTTCTTCAGATGCACCAGCCAAAAATGCATAGGCTGCCATAAGCTGACAAGTAATCATGGAACCTGCACTCGTATTCACCTTACAAACTTCTTCCATAATCTCCTGGGCTTCCGTTTCACTAACCCCAATTCCCCCATACTTTGAAGGAATGGTAGGAGCAATTAATCTGTTATTAATGAGTATTTCAAGAGCTTCGGAATCGTATTCCCCTTTTTTATCCGCTTCTTTCGCTACTGAATGTAAAGCTAAAGAAATTTCCCTCGCTTTATTCCCCCAACTTAATTCCGATTGATTCGTCGTCATAATCATCTTCCCCCATTTTGTTTTCATTTGATAAAATAACCTGTTTTTCATAAATCTTTATTCGAAGTTCATTTAAGGAATTTATCCTATATCACGCCATCTTCGCGTAACCGACATATATCCCCGCTATTGAAGCCTAAATTCAATAATACTTCTTCCGTATGTTCACCCAATAAAGGGGGATGAAGGCGTGTTGTTGCAGGTGTTTCAGAAAATTTAATTGGAAAAGCTGGCGTTTTTAAACCTTGAACGATAGGGTGATCCACTTGTACCATCACTTCCCTTGCAACAGCCTGAGGGGAAGTAATCGCTTCACCTACGGAATTAATTGGGCCACATGGGACGCCTACTTTATCCAATTTCCCGCATATCTCGGCACTTGTCATTTTACCTATACGTTCAGATAAAATTGGGATTAGTTTTTGACGGTTACAAACACGGGCCCCGTTCGTTTTGTACTCCGAATTTTCAAGTAAATCATTCCATTCCAATGCTTGACACGTTTTTTCCCAAAGAGAGTCATTCGCTACCGCAAGGATAATATTTTTGTCGCTCGCTTTAAAGACTTGATACGGAACAATCGAATGATGTCCCTGCCCCATAGGTTCGGGTGATTTTCCAGTCGCAAAATAGCCTGTTGCTAAATGGTTCAGCATCATAACTTGTCCGTCCAACAAACTACAGTCTACAAACTGTCCTTTCCCGGTTATTCCACGTGCTAATAATGCAGCTAAAACGCCTACTGTTCCGAGGATCCCCGTCGACACATCCACAACCGAGGGACCTACTTTATAAGGAACACCTTGTTCCCCAGTCGTACTCATAATCCCTGTATATGCTTGAAGCAATAAATCATACCCAGCGCGGTATTTCTCAGGACCCGTACGTCCGAATCCTGAAATAGAAAGGTAAATTAACTGCGGATTAATCGCTTTCAAGGTCTCATAGTCAATCCCTAATCTTTCTTGGGTTCCCGTCCTGAAATTTTCAATGAACACATCACTTTTCCGAACTAAGTCATAGACAATTTTTCTTCCTTCATCACTTTTCAGATTTAAAGTAACACTTCTTTTATTACGGTTTGAACTTAAATAAAAACAACTTTCACCATCCCATTCAGGTGGTTTGAAATGCCTAGATTCATCGCCTATGATTGGTTGTTCTACTTTAATTACTTCTGCTCCTAGATCCCCTAACATTTGTCCTGATAGGGGACCAGCTAATGTTTTAGCTACTTCCAACACTTTAATGCCTTCCAATGGTAGACTCATCGTTTCCACCTCTTCAATTAAAAATATCTTTCGCTCTTCCAAGTCAATAAATCATCTTATACATTAAACTTTACCACGAAAATTATTGTAAAATTCATTAAATACTGTATATTATTATTACAAATCATAATAAAGGTGGTTATCCATTTTGGATTTAAGGCATTATGAAGCTTTTAATAAGCTATGTGAACTAAAAAGTTTTACAAAAACTGCTAAAGCACTTTTTATTTCCCAGCCCACTATCAGTTCATACATAAATTCAATTGAGAATGAGCTAGGTATCAAACTGTTTATGGGTAATAAAAAATCTACTGGAGAATTAACAGAAGCTGGACAAATGTTTTATCAATATTCATCTCAAATCATGTCATTGGTGAACGAGTCAAAGAAAACAATGGAAAACTATAAAAAAGGCTTATCTGGTTCAATATCAATAGGATTTGCACCTACTTTAACCTATTACAATGTTCCAAATTTACTAGAAAAATTTAACAGCAAATTTCCTCAAGTTGAAATCATTCTATTTGCCGAGCTTAGCCCTAAAATAATTCAAATGGTAAATTCTAAAGAAATTCAACTAGGGATTATTAGAGACTCATCAAACACGCTCGCCCATCCAAAGCTAATCAGTAAATGTATAGGTGTAGACAATTTCGTCTTTACCTTCTCGCCAAAGCACAGACTAAATCGCTTGTCTAAGATTTCTTTAGAGGATTTGATTAATGAGCCACTGATTGCCTACGGAAAAACCACAAATTTTTGGCCACAAATCGAAAGACTGTATAATAGATTGGGACGTTCACCCAAAATCATTATGGAATTACATGATATTCACTCGGTTAAACAAATGGCTAAGTTAGGAACTGGTGTAACCATTTTGCCGGAAATATCTATACAAGAAGAATTAAATCAAGGATTATTAATAAAAGCAGATATTCCTGATTATGTACCTATAAAACGATACTCCCTGCTAATCTACCAAAAGGATCAAATATTTAGTAAACAAATCCAAAACTTCCTTAGTTTTCTAACAGAAAGCTAATATACCAAACGATGCTAGACCTATTTATTTTCAACTTGGAGACTTTACTCCAAAACAAGTTTATTCAATGAGATTGGGGCATAACTAGCTTCAAATAAGGAGAAATGAAATTGAGCGAGTTCAATATTACTTTCTCCAATTTTTTGCAGTAACCCTTACCTGTTAACCGTGAATTTTCGAAGATCCACGGCTATTAACATAAGCTCATTTCGTTTTCAACCTTCGATTTCCCTCAAACGGAATATCGAATGAAACGCAAATTAGCCTCCCAAGAATATAACTGGTTCCACGTCAATTTTTCACTGACGCTAAATGGATCCCGTTTTTTCATCAGAAAGCTTCATTTTTACCTATTCCTTTTGTTGTTCCTACTTCTCGTTCACCGTTAACTTTCGTACATGACGACCGAAATGGGCACTTTGAACAATCTTTACATTCGTACTCCTTAAAATTCACGCGTAACTGGCCTTATCTGCGCGGACAAAGTGATATTTAAGAACGTTCCATTTAATAACGATTTAAGATGTTATCCAGCCGCATCGTCTTGACATGTTCAGTCGGTACGATCGGTCGGTGTTTCCCTATCCTTGTCAATGTTCGTCACTTTCACAAGTGCATTTCCGATAGAAACTTTCGCCTGCTCAATCGCCCCCGTCCGTAGGAGCTAGGCAATCCCAGTGGAAAGTGAATCGTTCCAGTGATTTTCGGTCTTTAAAGGACACTCCTTCCATCTTCTTTTATTCACCTTCAGACGTTCGTTCACATAAGTTAAAATGAAAAAATATTCAGATAGAAGGTTGTCGTTGGAAATCGTTTGTTTGGGTTTACCATGTAATCAATCCAGACAACGTTCGTTCATTCCAATCCTTCTAAAAATATCAAGAGATTTGAGGTATGGTATGAGTAAGATAAACTTTTTATCTTTTAGTGGTTATGTAACGATGATTAGTGACTTTATGATAACCCCGAACAATGGGGAGGCGGGCTGCCATCAATTGATATCGGTCGATAATGGCAACGGGGAGCAAGTGAATTTTGTCGTGGCGCCAGACACTTACTTTGTAGACCAGGCCATGGTGACAGTAGGCGATTGGATCACAGGCTATTATGATGGAAATGCACCGGTTCCTTTTATCTATCCACCACAATATCGCGCAATTGTTATCGTAAAGGAAAATCCGTTCCAAAATGTAAAAGTCGACTACTTTAACCGAGATCTGCTAAGTAGTGATGGACAATTAAAATTAAATATATCTCCAGAAACTCAGATAGTATTGACAAATGGGCAAGCCTTTACAAACAATCCTGCAAATCGGAATCTCATTGTCATTTACAGTTTTACTACTAGAAGTATTCCCGCACAGACAACACCGCATAAAATCATCGTTTTATGTTAAAATGGCTATTCCATCCGTGAAAGTGCAACTTTTCCCCATTCATAAAGCGCTCTATAATAAGATGAAAAAACTTTACAATAAACTCATATAGAGTGCGACATCTGCGTAGACGTCTCCCTCGCCGCAACATAAAATTTCAATCCACGCACTCATAAAGAGTGCGACCAAGATGTGGAGCAAGGATCGTGAGCCACGAAAAATTTCAATCCACGCACTCATAAAGAGTGCGACTCAGAGTTCACTATTCTTTCGGGCGGTATTCGTATTTCAATCCACGCACTCATAAAGAGTGCGACATGGCATCTTTTCCTAAGTTTATAGCGATTTTTCGATTTCAATCCACGCACTCATAAAGAGTGCGACGCTATTACAGATGTTACTGACGCAATCACCGGAAATTTCAATCCACGCACCCATAAAGAGTGCGACGATTTACCTGCCCCACAAGGAGCGACCACACAAGGATTTCAATCCACGCACTCATAAAGAGTGCGACAACGGTGATGACATCTTTGTCCTCGAACGAATTCGAATTTCAATCCACGCACTCATAAAGAGTGCGACGGACTTAAAGTGTCGCAGATGCGGGCAACAGCAAATTTCAATCCACGCACTCATAAAGAGTGCGACGCCAAATTCGTCAAATTCTTTACCGTTTTTAATAATTTCAATCCACGCACTCATAAAGAGTGCGACATCAGATGGGTAACAATAAATATTTGCACGAAAAATTTCAATCCACGCACTCATAAAGAGTGCGACGCGCTTATGTAACGATGGATTCCATTGGTTCAGGATTTCAATCCACGCACTCATAAAGAGTGCGACAGCGATACAGCTTCTACCAAGCCTTAGACGTCGCATTTCAATCCACGCACTCATAAAGAGTGCGACCCTGCGTCATCATTATCGCCCCCTATTAGTAATTTACATTTCAATCCACGCACTCATAAAGAGTGCGACGCGGAGCTTCATACGTAGTGGGTGGGACGGCTCATTTCAATCCACGCACTCATAAAGAGTGCGACATATACGGTATGACAATTTGAAATCGGGTGATACATTTCAATCCACGCATTCATAAAGAGTGCGACACGATCGCCGAATCGGTGGATGGATGACGGTAGATATTTCAATCCACGCATTCATAAAGAGTGCGACAATGGCGTTGTAGTCGCGCCAATCCAATCTGTGGCATTTCAATCCACGCATTCATAAAGAGTGCGACCAACATGAGCTTTATTCAATGCAATCGGGAAAACATTTCAATCCACGCATTCATAAAGAGTGCGACTGCGAAAAGACGATAAAAATCAATGTTATAAAAAATTTTTTAATAATTTTTTATTGACCATTCTTAAACAACTGCTCTAATGCTTTCAAATCTTCATTATTTCTCCTTGTTTTTGGCAAATCCAAGTGCGAATCGCCTAGGGTTTTCATGTGCGCTTGGGGTTCGCACTGCCAAAGCGTTATAATGATAGAAACAATCCTCTACGAACACAGAAGCGTAAATCAATTCACAGCCCGCTCTGCCTCTCTCCAATAAGACTTCCGCAACGTTTTCTTATCCAACTTCCCATACTGGGTAAGCGGCAATTCGGCGACAAGCTTGATTTCCTTCGGACGTTTATACTTTGATAGGTTTTCCTCACAAAATTGGAAAATCGTTTCTGTCGAAAGGTTTGCATTGGCATCTGGAATCACATGGGCAACTACTTGCTCTCCCCAATCATCATGCGGAACGCCGATCACAGCAACTTGGCTAACACCCGGGCACTGCTGGATAACATTCTCCACTTCCGCACTATACACATTCATCCCGCCTGTAATGATCATATCGTTTTTTCGGTCCAACAAATAAACATAGCCGTCTTCATCCATTTTCCCGATATCTCCTGTATGAAGCCATCCGTCAATGATCGTTTCTGCTGTTTTCTCCGGCAAATTATGATATCTTTCCATGACATATGGAGATCTGACCACAATCTCCCCTTGTTCATGCGGCGGCACGGTTTGCCCCGCGTCATTCAAAATCTTCACTTCACTCATCATCGTCGCCCTTCCGCAACTGCGTAAACGATGGACTTTGTCGGGATCTAGGCTATGTTCCGTTTTCGTTAAGCGTGTAATTAGATTGGGAGCTTCCGATTGTCCGTATAATTGCAGGAAAACCGGCCCGAATATTCCAAGCCCTCTTTTCAACTGCTTTTCCGTCATAGGTGAAGCTACGTAAACAATTGTTTGCACAGAAGAAATATCAAAATCATGTTGCTCAATCGCGTCAAATAATCGATAGAGCATCGTCGGCACCATCAGGGTGGCTGTAATCCGCTCTTGTTCTATCAGTTCCAATGCTTTTACTGCATCAAAACGCTCTGTAATTATATGAGTCGCACCTTTTAAAAGGCCAGCCTGGAACATTTTTCCCGCAGCATGCGGCAACGGGCTCGACAACAAAACTCTGTCCCGCTCTGTAAACTCCAATTCTAGAAGATGATTGAACATATTCATCACTAAATTTCGTTGTGTTTGTACAATACCTTTCGGCTGCCCTGTCGTCCCGCCTGAATAAGCAAGCGTCGCCATAAGCGACGGCTTAATATCTACGACTGGATTCGTATCGGGGACGCCCGTTAAAAATGTATCCCAACTAATAAAACC
>CAOKMT010000115.1 GCA_948469885.1 uncultured Sporosarcina sp.
ACTAATAATCTTGACACTATCGTTCCAAAAACGACTTGCGCTATTCAATGCATAATCTCACCCTCAAGACAAAGCCTTCAACCCCACAACCCCGACAATGATCAACCCAACACTGACAATCCTTCCTATACTTCTGGATTCCCCGAAGAGCACCATATTAATGAGCACGGCCCCTGCCGTTCCCACCCCGATCCATACGGCGTAAGCGATACTCACTTGCAAATACTTGAATGCGATATATAGAAAAACGAACGACGACGCGAATCCCGTTCCGTAAATGATCCCATTACGCCACGTTTTCTTTTGACTGAACATTTTAAGCCCAACTACGCCAACCATTTCACTCACCGCTGCAAAAAACACAAATAACCAACCCATTTTCAAACAAGTCCTTTCTTGCTTTTTTCCTCATCGATTTTGTCAGCCAAATTCAATCCGATGACACCGACAACCAAAATGAAAATGAAAGCTACTTTTCCGAAGCCTAAACTCCCGCCGAATAAAAACACATCCATTAACGCCGTGCCGACTGTGCCTGCCCCGGCAAATATCGCGTAAACCGTTCCCGTTGGAAGTTCTTCACACGCTTTCGTCAAATAATGAAAGTCGATGAAAATAAAAATCACAATAAAGGTCCAATGCCACCAACTACTCGCAACATTAAATCCATAAATCCAAACCAATTCAAAAAAGCTCGTCAAACCGACATAGAGCCATTTTTTCTCCACAAGTATCTCCTACCTTTTATGACTGACTATCATTCATTTCATAATAAAAAAAGTCGTTCTCCAATCTATAAATGAGGCTGGACAGATGGTCTTTCCAGCCCGCTTACTGCTAGATTGATTCTTTAACCCCTAAAGCATGGAATAGAAACGACAAAACTTCTTGTTTTTGACGATTCACTTCTACTTCGTCCGTATTGTCATATAAATACACTTGCTCAGCCGCCGATTCCACTAAACCAATTAATAATTTAGCCGTCCGGTCGATATGCATTGTATTTCGCACAACATTCGCCTCTTCAGCTTCTTGTAGCAAATCGCTGATCCACTCATAGAACGGGGCATATACAGTTTCCCACTCTTTTAAATGTTCCGTTGAGGCAAGCCCCGCATAAATGAGCGCTTGCACTTCATTGTAATCACGTGTGACAAGAAAGACCGCATCCACAAATTGCTCCAATTTCTTTTGGAAAGTTGCCTCTTCTTTTACTGACAATTTTACTATTTCCATCATCTTTTCAACCATCTCTTCTGCAATGGCAGGCATTAAAGCAAGCTTCGATGGAAAGTACAAATAAAAAGTACCTTGTGCGATCCCAGCCGTTTTCACAATATCAGACACGGTTGTTTTATCAATGCCTTTTTCACGAAACATTTGAATCGCTGCGTGGACGATATTCTCCTTTTTACTCATCATCCATCCTCTCCTCTTCAAAATGACTGATCGTCATTCATTATAACTTATGTTGTAGAAAGAGGCAATGGTTTAAGAAGAGAGAAAAAACACCTAAATTGTTTGGATTGTGTCCAACAATTTAGGTGCCTTGCAACAAGTAGCTGTTTCAAATCGTTCATAAATCTAGATATTCACTATATTGTCAAATCCAAATCTCACGAAACAACACGCTCTCCCCGCCTGCCTTGCATGAATTATCCGTTTATTTCCTTCTCTCTCAAGCGAAAGATCGCCTTTCAAACTTCCTCCTCAAAATAAATCTTATAAAACCTACGCCCTGTCCCCTCGTCATAGCCGACCTCGATCAGTTCATCGACTTGTTCGATGTCACGCACATTTACAAGAATTTCAACGTTGCCGTCTAGCTTGATTTTCCGCTTGTAACTTTTCTCCGCCTTTTCAATGGCACTTTCAGAAATAATCGTTTCATAGGGTTTTACAGAATTGACGATGACATCCCTTTGGACTTCGTCGGGGGCCTCAAAGACAGTATCGATATAGTCATCGACTTGAAACTCTTCTTCATTTCTGAAATAGTCGAGTGTTTTATTGAGTAAGCCTAATTTCTCTGTATTCGTGAAGCTTTCTTCTTTTAAAATATATTTCTTCACTTCCTGTAATGCTAAGTCCGTTTTCTCATATTGTTCATCGGCCACTTTGATCTTAAGAAAACGCTCTTGCCAATACACAACGTCCTCTTTCTTTCTCGTTCTCATAAAAACGGCCGGCGCTTCGTCCGGTCCCATGTCTACGATGACAGCTGCGTTATTGATCTTCCGCACATTGATGCCGTCTACACCGTTCACGATCATTTTGTTCTGCTCGTTTTTCACGTCCAAAAAGATTTCCTTTTCATCGATCTTGACGATAGCAAGCGCTTTCCTTGTCTCTGTCCCCATCAAACAATTATCGAAAAGCCCAACGAACAAATCGCCATTTTTAATATTCGGATGTCCGGAAACACTATGTAAGTGCGTGGCAATATGCTGGGATTGTTTTAAAAAGCTGCTTTCCTGGTCAAAAATTGCCATCGCATATGTATAAACTTCATTCAATCCAATATCCGTTTCATGGAAAAATTCGTACGGCTGCTCATAATTGATTTTGCTGAACGCCAATTGCGTAAAGGCCGCTTCGAGCAGTACTTCAGGTTGGGTGAATGCTTCATCTCCAAATACGAGTGACTCCTCTAGCCCATGAACCACATATTGCGTCAATCGACTATCTGTTACTTCTAGCAAACGTTTCACCTTCTCATCATTCATAATAGACAACTTACCATATCATATTTCGCATCCTATTTTCATCTGTTTTACAGAGAAGATCAGGCTCCAATTCCACCGTCGAGCAGAAAATCTATATCGATCACTTTTTCTTCCTGTTATAATAGAAACTACTTTCATAGACGAGAATAAACAAAGGAGGGACAATCATGCAAAAACTATATTTTGAACCTGCGTGGGATAGAACAATCGCTCAACGTGATAGAAATAAAATCACCAAAATGTTTCAAGAACAAGCAGCGCATATCCATAATGGCATTCACCTTTCATTTCTGTGGAATGCCTTAAACCATAAAGGAGAACGATTAGTCACAGTACTTATCCATAATAGGGAAGAAACCGCCTCCCACCTACAAGAGACGGTCATCACGTATTATGAACACGATAGACAAATTGCGACGGGCACCTTTTCCTTGCCTTCTGAGATTGCAGGCAAAACAACAATGCCATGGACGTTCATATTTGCCCAATCCAATCAAACAGATAAGCCTTCGCAATACAATATCATCAACGAAGCGTTAACAGACATTTAAAGGGCCTCTATTGACTAAAGGCCCCTTCAATTGCATCTCTCTTCAATTTTCCCCATCTTTATCAAGATGACCAACCACTCATCCCGCCACGCACATTCGTCACGTTTTCAAAGCCTTTTTTCTTCAGCATTTTACACGCTTTTTGGCTTCTCATGCCACTTTGGCAAATCAAAACGACTTCTTGGTCTTTGGACAGTTTCTGTTCAGCCTGCTCCGCTAACAGGTGGAGCGGGATGTTTTGAAATCCTTTAATCGCATTCCTTTGGTACTCGCCTTGTGTCCGCACATCGACCAACTGTTTATTTTTATCGTTTAACATCTCTTTCAGCTCACGCGCTGACACGTGCTGTATTCCCTTTGCAGGCATCATCCGCCAAATGATGAACAAGGCGAATAGCACGAAGAAAACCCAAGAGATTTGCCCCAATTTTCTTCCCCCTTTCTTCTTATAAAAAGATTAAGATCACTAATTTCCACACCCAACAGGATAAAGTCACTTCGGTAAACGAAGCCTTGTCCAAAAGCTATATAGAAATCACCAAAAATTTACGAACCAATGATAAAGAACATACCAGTTCTCTTTTCTACACCATTATATACCTACCCGGGTATATTATCAACTTTAAAAACCTAATTTCGGATGCTCCTGCCTTTCTCAGTCAGATAATTGATGCAATTATCGGAAAATAGTTGCCCAGGAAATAATTGACGCGCTTCTACCTTTGCATGATAAAAAGCCGAATCCCAAAGGTCGGCTTTTTATCATGTCGTAAATTATAGATTTATTCCAAAATTTAACATTCCCTATTTACTCCAAATATTTAGTGCGTGCGTTCATCCAACTTCTGGAACCTTTCTATCCAACTCACCCAGTCTTTTCACTTTTAGGGGCATTTCTTCAATCTCAAAGCTCGATACACATTCTAAACGGACGTTTCCACTGCCTTGGAACGTCTACTCGTCAGTGCTCATGCTCCTCAGCCTCAGCACTCGCCTTCGTTTCATGAACGGTGCCAAATGGGTGATGGGGTGGCGCGTAGATGGAATACAATTTAAGTGGTCGATTTCCCGTATTCGTTACATTGTGCCATGTACCAGCGGGAATCATAATCGCATCCTCATTTCCGACTCTTCTTCGAAAGTCCAAAAGATGCTTTGTTTTCCCCATTTGAACGATGCCCAGTCCATCTTCGATCCGCAAGAACTGATCCGTATGCGGATGGATTTCCAACCCGATGTCCTCGCCCACACCGATGCTCATGACAGTCACTTGCAAATGGGAACCGGTCCATAAAGCGGTACGAAAAGTTTCATTCTGTTTACTCGCTTCCTCAATATTGACGACAAATGGTTCTCCGCCATGATCCTGTATGCGCGGGCGATGACTAGGGACAGGATACGGGCTACCATTCATAGGGTACCAATCCGGATACCAATGGGGATGCCCGCCGTTTTGATATCTCAAATCTTGATCGTACCAATAATGATAATCATAATAATTATGGTGCATGCTCGGTCTCCTTTCCTTTTATCGTATGCAATCATCGATTCAAAAGAAACCAAACAATGCCATCCACCAAAACGGCTGATTTTACCTGTACATCATCAATGTGTTTCGTCCACGCTCTTTTGCTTTATACAACGCATTATCAGCATGGGATAATAATTTTTCCATACTTTCCCCATCTTTCGGAAAAACGGCAATGCCGATACTGGAAGTCGTCTTGAAGGAATGCCCGTCAATTTCCCATTCTTCCTGTAAGCTCGCCAATATCCGTGTTGCGATCATTTTCACAGTCTCTTCGTCGTTCACATGTGGCAAAAGAACGAGGAATTCATCACCGCCTTGACGGGCAAACACATCACTTTCCCCCAAGACACCGCCGACTCTCTCCGTAAAACATCTCAATAACTGATCGCCGGCTGAATGCCCCAAATGATCATTAACCCACTTGAATTTATCGATATCCAAATACAGAAGCGCAAATTTCGCTTTATTCCTCTTAGCTTCCTCCAACGTTTGTTCCATTTTCTCATGGAAGGCTCTACGATTCGGCAATCCGGTCAACTCATCTTGAAAAGCCATTAGACTCAATTTTTCACGCAATCTCTTTTTCTCTTCAATATCCCGGGAAACGAACAGAAGGAAGCCTTTGCCATTCTCTTCATCTACAAAATAAGACGCTTTCGTTTCCATCCAGATCCATTTCTGTGTCTTATGCCTATATCTGAACTCAAGTTCCCCCACTCCTTGTGTGCAAAATAAATCATCCATGAAATTTTTAAATTCGGGATAATCATCGGGATGCACATTATCCTGAGCTTGCTTCCCCACTGATTCTTCTGGGGAGACTCCTAGGACATTAATTCGCGATGGAGATGTATAGATCACTTTCCTGTCCCCATTAACAATTGTCACCAGATCGGTCATGTTTTCAGCAATCAGGCGATATTTTTCTTCACTGCGGATCAATGCTTCTTCTATTCTCTTCTTCTCTGTAATATCTCTAAAAAGGACATGGACCGCTAGCTTGTTCTCGAACTCAATCCCTAAAAAAGTTACTTCTGCAATAAAAGTAGACCGATCAGCTTTCAGTAACTTCAATTCCTGCGTCTGTTGAGGAATCAATGCTTCACAAGATAACCGCCGAGTCGCTTCCGCTACCCATGCCAAAGCGTCCGCATGGGCAAATTCCAACACGGATCGACCGAGCAATTCTCCCGGCCGTTCATATCCAAATACTTTAACAGCAGCTTGGTTAATATAACGGATTACCCCGCCACTTTGAACAAGGCTCGGCTCAGGAAATGCATTTAGCAAGGCTCTGTATTTATTTCTACTTTCCTGAAGAGCGCTTTCCAAAGCTTTCCGTTCGGAAATATCACGAGAGATTCCTAAAGATGCAACGACGTTGCAATGCTGATCACGGAGTGGAGAAACCGTCAGACTGATGGGAATCGAAGTACCATCCTTTTTCAAACAATCCACTTCTAATCCTTTGATACTTTCATCGGACTTTAACCTTCTACGCTCTTCTTTCACCTTCTCCAAACGATGATGTGGAATGGTCGGAATCGGCTTGCCAACAATCTCTTTCAGCTTCCATCCGTACATCTTCTCAAATGCCTTGTTCACTTGAATGACATTTCCATCCAAATCGAGAATATCCATCGCATCCGCCGAAGAAGCATAAATTGATCTTAGTCTCTCTGAAGTTTTCCGAAGGGTATCTTTCGTTTCAACAAATTCTGTAATATCTCTTGCGACAATCATCACATTCGATAGTTTGTCACGTTCAAAAAGAGGAATTGTCTTCACTTGCAAATAAAGGTTCCGACCTTCTTTGTCGCACGTACTCACTTGGTAAGTGCAAAATTCTCCATCCATCATTTTACAATTTTTCTCCAAGTCTTCGTTCGTCTTCAATATGTCCTTGTAATTTGTCCCCGTTAATTCAGCAGATGAATAGCCGAACACATCCAAGGCCGCTGAATTTGTACCTAATACATTCCCCGCATTATCTAAAATAAATATCGGATCTAAATTGTTTTCGATCAATGAACTATACAGATTATTTGAAATGCCATTTAAAAGCATACTTATATCCTCCTGATCAAGTAAAATTGATGTCGGTCTCTATTTTGACGTTTCAACTCGTATAAAGGCGGCATATTAGTCGGTTTATAGGAAGCGAAAATGCCCATTCAGCCTTCTTGCCTATCGTATGAGCGTGTCATTTAAAGTTTAAAACATGAATTTTCATTCTTAACGAGGAACGTGATAGGGTGGTTAGTCTGATGGAGAGAAAGAAGAAAAGTTGGTTAACAAATATCATCCTGAAGTGGACAAACAGTTTCCAGCAGAAATATAAGAGATTCCACAACGGGACGGTTCGTTGGTTGATGAAATTGTAAATGATGCCAAAAATACCCCTTCCCTTTTTTTATGATTACAAAGAAAAAAGGTTCTAAGTCAAATGTTGGGGTAATCCGTCCCGAAAGACACGGAAACTAGAAT
>CAOKMT010000116.1 GCA_948469885.1 uncultured Sporosarcina sp.
GGCGTTCATCCTTGTAACATAGTTATTTGGACTGATAAAAATAAACCTCAATTTAATATCTTTCGATAATTATTTGATGTTTCATATCATTATTTGTCGATTTTCATCCAATAATGACACGTTCTTTCGGAAAATGATAATGCGGCTTGTTCGTCTTCCCACCAAGTGTGAATAAAAACGAAATCAATCCGACTCTCCCGACGAACATAAGCACCATAATGATGATTTTTCCCGTAATCGAAAGATCACCCGTAATACCGAGCGACATGCCGCACGTACCAAAAGCGGACGTAATTTCAAACAATAAGGCAACGACCGGCAACGTCGGTTCGGTAATCAGAAGGATGAGCAAAGCAATCATCACCATAAGCCCCGCGAGTAAAATGACAGCATAAGAACGAAAAACATCAATCAATTTAATTTGCCGGTGAAAAATATGAATGACTTCATTGCCCTTCGCAAAATTGATCAGGAATAATATTGCGATGGCAAGCGTCGTTGTCCGAATCCCGCCTCCTACCGAACTGGGGGAAGCCCCTATAAACATAAGAGAACTGATCACAATATCGGTGGCCTCACTAAATTCCGTCACATCAAACGTCGTTAGACCCGCAGATCTAGACGATACGGAATGAAAAAGTGAGACGAAGATCTTCTCATGCCAAGCCATACCTTTAAAGGAATGCATCGACTCCAGCACGAAGATGGCAACGGCTCCAATAACAAGAAGTACTCCGAACATCGTGGTCGTAATCTTTGTAAAGAGCGAAAAACGGAAATGACGGTCATGTTTCGATAAAAAACTTTTCACTTCAATGAGCACCGGAAAGCCAATCGCTCCGAGAATGATCAAAATCATTGTAGCGGTTTGAATGAAATAATCATTGAAATAAGGCATGAGGGAACTCCCTGTCAAATCAAACCCCGCATTCGTCGTCGCAGAAACCGCCATAAATAAACCGTGAAGAAATGCTTCACTGAATGTATCGTAAAACCGCATAATATAAAAAGTGAAGATGAGGCCGCCGACAAGTTCAATGAGGAATATTATTTTCACAATTTCTCGGATAAGGTAAACGAGCCCCGAAAGACTCGTTTGATTGTTTTCCGTCATGATAAGTTGCCGTTCACGCATGCCAATCCGCTTTTTAATAAGTAGCCAAAAAAATGTACCAATGGACATAATGCCGATGCCACCGAACTGTAAGACGAGCATGAGCATGGAAATGCCAAACGGCGTATACGTCTCTCCGATACTAATCGACGATAATCCAGTCACACTGACCGCACTCACTGCGGTGAATAAACTGTCAATAAAACGTACTTCAACCCCAGGAATGTAGACTCCAGGTAAATTCAATAATAAATAAGAAATGGCAATCGCCAGAAAATAATAAAACACAATAATTTGTGCAGGAGTGAATTTCCGTAAATGTTCACGCGTAAACCTCATCGGGATTTCCCCTACCTAACCTGTAAATATCTTTTAAGATTTCAACTTTTTTCGTTTACGATCTTTCCGTACACCAATAAAATACCCATCAAGGGCGATTCCAACAAGGACAATCCAGAATGTCGACTTCCACAGCGTTGAATGTGGGAACTCCGGATTAATAATTTGCAGTTCAGGGTGCGCCAGTGTCATGACGACCAACTTAACCCCAACCCAGCCGACGATAAGAAATGCTGCTGTTTCCAGCGATGGATATTTTTCCAATAAGACTACGAATTGACGTGCTGCGAAACGCATAATGATCAGGCCGATAATTCCCCCCAATAACATGACGAGGAACTGGGCGCCGTTAATACCCCCTATATGAAGTTGACCGATTTCCGGCAATGTCACTGCAAGCGCGACCGCCGCCAGCATGGAGTCAAGGGCGAAAGCGATATCCGCCAATTCAACTTTCAATACAGTCATCCAAAAACCAGATCTTTTACGGGATTTCACATCAATTGCTGTATCATCTTTTTTCCGCTGATCATAAATATTCTTAATGGATATGAATAGTAAATAAACTGCACCGAGCGCTTGTATTTGCCATATATTCACCAAAAACGTAATCATGAATAACGCCGCGAAACGGAAAACAAAAGCCCCTAAAAGTCCGTAAAACAATGCTTTCTTCTGTTGAACGCGCGGCAAGTGTTTCACCATCACCGCCATGACGACTGCGTTGTCAGCCGCTAACAGGCCTTCCAATACGATCAATACTACAAGCACCCACGCATATTCCAATAAAATTGCTTCCATTATGAATTCCTCCTAATTTACTACCAGTAAAATTACAGTAAAAAAACCCTCACCTAATAAATAGGCAAAGGTCTCGCTAAGTCGGAATTTCACATTACAAATTTCGGCTATCATAACCGATGGCTGCGCCATGTATTGACGATTATGAAATAGGTTTCCCTAAAGCTACTCCCCTTTGACAACAGTCAAAAGTTATTAAGTTCGAGTTCTTAAAGCCAAGTATACCACCCATCATGAAAAAGTAAACATTTCTTTACTCGATTGTTATGTGAAAATCCGCATCGTCTTTATGTTTATTATAAAAAGCGGCCATTGCTGGAATCGAATGGATGAAATCTGCACACTGAATTCCGCTATTTGCTAACAGGCGTTCCGCTACACTTGTGTCAAAAGCCGCGTTCCACGTCAAATAATCAAGCGTTTCCACTTCCACTCCAAGCTTCTGTTGAAGTCGTCTTGAAGCAAGTCCTTTCGCTGCAAGTAATTGCGGAAGCCGACCTTTCGGGTTCTTGCCGGTCAGTTCTACCACCATCGCTTCATACACTTCCTCGACCGTATGAGGTGATGGATCTGTCAAGTGAACCGTATGTCCTGCCGCTTCTTGGAGCGTTGCCATGTAAACAGACGCATCTACAATATAATCGATTGGCACGACGTTAATATGTGCCTGCGATTTCCCGACGTATGGAATGATCGGTAACCATTTAAGCCGGTCGATCATATTCATGAAAAAATAAGGACCATCGAATTTGATTGTCTCTCCGGTTATAGAATGTCCCCTAACGATACCAGGACGTAAAATTGTGACAGGTGTTGTCTTCTGCAAACTTTGTACGATGAGCTCTGCTTCAAATTTTGTTTGTTCGTAATAATTTTTAAAAGCTGTTGGGCGTATCAATTCCGTTTCTAACAGAACACCTTCACGGGCACCTGCCACATAAGCTGTACTAAAATACATGAAACGCTCCAGTCCTTGATGCTTCCGGATAAATTCGCAAACAACCTTTGTTCCTTCCACATTCACTTCCCAGGCAGTTTCTTGTTTTACCGCCAAATCATAGATGGCGGCCAAATGCCAAACCGTCATTTTTTCCTGTTGTAGGCGACAGAATAATTCCCTTTCCATCCCAAGATTAGGTGCCGTAATATCGCCCACAATCAATTCATATTGGACTGTCACTTGCATCTCATCTATTATCGCGCGGATGTGCTGCTTCGCACGTTCTCTTTCTTTTGCCTGTACGAGCGCATAAAGCTTTTTCAACTTCCCTTGGCGAATCAATCCTTTAATCAGCTCAGTAGCAATGAAACCGGGAAACCCGGTCATAAAATGTGTGCCGATATCAAACACCCCCTCCCTTTATCAAGTATAACATCCAACAATCCGTTTTATGATTGAAAACTTGATATTTTCTCTCTAAAGGAAGATGCAAGACATTAAATGCGTCCTATCCAGGGTCTTGAAACTCTCACTAGATTCAACAGAAGTTTCCCCCTTCTATAAGCGACAAGATAAATGCTAAATTTTAAGTCAGAAGAAGTTCAAACTCCCTGCTGATTTTGAGGGGCTTAGGCTAACTTCTTTACTTGATGTAAATCAATCACGTCGAGGCGCAATTGATTCACATCGTTTTCCGATCCACGATACTATATATGATCGGAACAATATAAAGTGTCAAAAACGTTGAGCTAATAAGCCCGCCGACAACGACGATTCCCATCGGCTGGTTCATTTCCGTCCCTTCCCCGATACCGAGAGCTAGCGGTAATAATCCCAGTATAGTCGTCAATGCGGTCATCAGAATCGGACGTACACGATCTCGGACTGCTGATATGATGGCTTCAAAGGAACTGAGCCCTGCTCTTTTACGTTGATTGATATAATCGACAAGCACGATACCGTTATTGACGACAATTCCGACAAGCACGAGTATACCGATAATTGCAGTCACACTCATCGGCGTCTTTGTCATCACAAGCCCAACCGCAACACCAATGACCATAAGGGGCACCGAAAACATAATGACGAAAGGATACTTGAACGACTCGAACTGTGCCGCCATCACAATATAAACGAGCGCAACAGCGAGGACGACCGCCAAACTCATATCACTCTTTGCATTTTCAAACAGTTCCCAATCTCCGCCGAACGAAACATCGATTTCCTGGGGCATCTTGATTTCATCAAATGACTCCTTCACTTTTGCCGTCATTTGTCCAAGCGATTCCGACGCCTCATATTTCACGTTAAATGTGACAGCATGCGCTTGATCGACTCGCTGAATAGAAACCGGACCTTCCGCCACCTCTATTTTCGCCACTTCTCCAAGTCTGATGAACGTCCCTTCTTCTGTACGGAGCTTCAACTTTCTTAACTGGTCGATACTGTTTCGAAATTTTTCATCATATTGTACATGAATATCAATCACTTCCTCAGACGTCTCAGCGAGTTGCGCAGCAATTTGTCCGCGCGTCAATTGATTGATCGTTTGTGCAATTTGATAAGGGACGAGTCCACGTTCAACCGCTTTTTCTCGGTTCACTTCAATCCGCACTTCTTCCACAGTATTTTGAAGGGAGTTCGACACTTCCGTCACCGGCTTCAATTTCACCAAAGCTTTATTCAATTTCGCTACTGCGTCATCTAACCGCTCTGCATTGATATCCTTCAAGGTAAAGCTAACCGTATTCGGATTCGAACCAGCAGCTGTTTGCATCGTAAAACCAACTTTTACATCTTCGCCAGCCGCTTTAAGCACCTGGGGTTGGACATCATCCATAAATTGAAAAACGGATCGTTCACGCGCTGTAACCGGTACAAGCTTTACCGATATTTCAGCCGCATTCGCTTTGGCAGTTCCTTGTGCCATTCCTTCTTGCGTCCCGCCGACAAGACTGACGTAAACTTCGACATCTTCCTCTTCTTGCAATTTCGTTTCAATCCGTTTCACGACGTCATCCGTCGCTGTGCGCGATGCACCATTCGGCAATTTCACTGATATGCTAAAAAAACTTTCATCAGTCGCTGGCAAAAACTCTGTTCCCACTTTAAACAAACCAAGAATACTAAATACAAGCAACACCGCCGTTGATACCAACACAATAAGTCGATTCTGTAATCCCCATCGTACAGAGCGCTCAAAGTTATTTAACGCTTTCGAGCGACGTCTTTTCGCCTCAACATTTCCTTTCGGCTTCTTCAATAGACGACTTGCCAGCATCGGTACGACGGTTAGCGCAACGATGAGCGAAGCGAATAAACTGAAAGCGATCGTCAACGCAAACTCGGTAAAAATTTGACCGATCAAGCCACTAATAAAGACGACAGGGATGAATACTGCGAGCGTCGTCAATGTCGAAGCTGTCACCGCACCACCCACTTCTTTGGCACCATCAGAAGCCGCCTGCTTAGAAGATTTCCCCATTGCTAGATGTCGTTCAATATTTTCAATGACGACAATGGCATTATCAACGAGCATGCCGATACCGAGCGCAAGTGCACCGAGCGTCATAATATTCAACGAAAACTTCGCAAAATACATGAGCACAAATGTCACGATGACCGAATAGGGAATAGCAATACCGACGATGAGCGGACTTTGGATGCCCCGAAGAAAAATGAACAAAATGAGCATCGCAAAAATCCCGCCTAAAATAAGGGATTGTCCGATGTTTCCAATCGCTAACTTTACGTAGTCTCCTTGATCAAATAAAATATTAGATTCCACACCACGAAACGCATCTGTCTCCAATTGATTCTCCAATGCTTCTTTAAATGCAGTCGATACATTTGCAGTATTGGCACCCGATTCTTGCAACACAGACATTAAAACAGCCTGATCGCCATTCGCACGGGTTTCTGTCGCACCGACGGCTTCCGTCAACTCTACTTTCGCGACATCACGCAATTTCACTTTCTTCCCTGTGAGCGGATGGATCATCATTGTCAAGTCCTGGAGATCGTCGACTGAACTCAAAAAACTGACGACACGTGTTGTCAATAGTTGACCGTCTTTCGTTTCAATCGGCTCACCGGGCATCGACACTTGATTGGCCTGAATGACCTGCACGACATCCGCTTGCGTCAAACCGTTCGCTTCAAGCTTTTTAGCATCTAGCGTTATTTGCACTTCTTCCAGAAACTGACCTGACACAGTTACACTCGCTACACCGGGTGTTCTACGTAATTGCTGTTCCAATTGTTCTGCTATCTTATGAATATTCGCGCCATCAGCTGTTGCACGGAGTGACAGTTGGATGACTGGAAACTGTGCGGGATCAAACTTCATGAATCTTGGATCCGTCGCTCCTTCCGGGACAGGTACTTGCTCGAGACGCTGTATGACATCGAGCTGGACATCATCTATTTTCGTTGACCAATCAAACGTAAGCAGCATGAAATTTGTTCCTTCTTGCGATGATGATTGGAGTGTCTTCAATCCCGGAGTCGTTGACAAACTTTTCTCAAGTGGTTTCGTTATTTTTTCACTTACTTCTGTCGGAGATGCACCTGGATAACTTGATACGACAACTGCTATGGGCGGATTTAACTCAGGGATAAGCGCCACTGGGATCCGAAAAAATGACACCGCACCTAAAAGGATGACAAGAAACATTGTCACCATCGTAAACACAGGTCGCTTAATGGAATAATCACTAATCTTCATGTTTTTGTCCTTCCTTTTCAACAAAACAAATTCTCATTTAAGCAAACATTGGCAGGCTAAAGGCAAAATTTTTCTCGAACATACTATTCCCTATTTAAAGTCAATTACGCAGTAAAATTGCATCTCAAGAACAATAGCGCAAAACGACTGCTTAGACGCGCGGAGACTAGATCCGAACCATCCTCATGCTTAGTTAACCTCAATTAGAGATTTTACCATTGCTTAAATTCCCCAAAAAAACGGTTCTAAGTCAAATGTTGGGGTAATCCGTCCCGAAAGACACGGAAACTAGAATC
>CAOKMT010000117.1 GCA_948469885.1 uncultured Sporosarcina sp.
GGTTTGATGCGGAATATTCGAAAGTAGCCGGACTGCGATCGGGGACTATTCAAATGGTGTTTATGATTATTACAGCACTGGTTATCGGCGCATCGATGCGAATTGTCGGTATTTTGCTTGTCTCCTCGCTCATGACAGTACCTGTCGCGGCGGCTATGCAAATTGCGAAAAGTTTTAAAGGTGCGATACTCTATTCAATCGCTTTTGGTGAATCGGCGGTGCTCATCGGCCTTGTTGCCGCTTATTATATGGATATTGCGCCTGGAGGGACCATCGTCATGACGTCTATCGTGCTGTTGCTTTCTGTACTCGCTTGGAAGAAAATACAGAGGAGTCGGAACGTCTCTGCTGTGAAGGAGGAAATCGGATGACGCTTGATGAAGCTTGGCGTATTTTACAACTAAACCAGTTTAAAAGGACAAAAAATCGCGAAATGATCCTCGCTTTTTTTGCACAAAATGACCGCTATTTAACAGCGGGTGAAGTGAGGAACTACATGGAAGTTGATAATCCTGGCATCAGTTTCGATACGATTTACCGTAATCTCGCCACATTTACGGAGCTTGGCATATTAGAAGAGACGGAACTGACGGGAGAACGTCATTTTCGGATGCACTGCGAAGCGGGCGTGCATCATCATCATTTTATTTGCACGAGATGCGGTAAGACGAAAAGCATCCCTGATTGTCCAATGGATCTGATTACTATCCATTTGCCGGGGTATAAAGTGGCTGGCCATAAATTTGAAGTTTACGACAAATGTCCGAATTGCCTTGTTGGCTAACGAAAAAAGGTGTGCAACTCTATGAAAGAGTTGCACACCTTTTTTATTTGATCGGTACCTCAATTGGAAATAGGCGTCTGATCCAGTTATTTGCTTCCTGCCAGTCTTTCACGCGGATGACACCTTCCGGAATCGGTTTCCGGTTATACGGTGTATCGAATAAGAGAACCGGGATATCCAGTGCTTCATGGATATCGACAGCATTGTCATGCTTGTCTTCAAAAAATGCATGTACAGCATGCTTTTTCGCTGCTTCAATTTTATAGTGGCTACCGATCAGTTCGATATGATCGTAAGGGATTGCTTCCCGTTTGAACCAATTGTATGTCGTCTCATAAACATTCGCTCCGCGGGCTGAAATATAATAGAGTTCAAACTGATCATGCCAACGGGCAAGTATGTCTTTGGCGTAAGTTTGCGGCGGGGAAGTGTCGTAAATATGCGACTCCACCGTCTTATACCAATTAAAAAATTGTTCATTGTCGACTTTGACTGCTTTTGTCAAATCGTATTCTTGAATGTCATCCAAGACAAGTTCAAGGCCGTATTGCTTGTTGATATGAGGCAGGAGAGAAGTCGGGCATGTCACCGTACCGTCGATGTCAATGCCGAAACGGAATTTCTTCACTGCTTACCCTCTCCTTGAAGCGCAAGTTCTTCCTGTCGCTTCTTTTCGAAATATTCTTCGGCAAGCTTATCGATTTCCATTTTCAATTCATCAACCATCGTTTCCTCAGGCACTTTCCGCACAGTTTTCCCTTTCATGAATAAAAGACCTTCGCCGCGCGCACCTGCAATCCCGATATCTGCTTCACGTGCTTCTCCGGGTCCGTTCACTGCGCAACCGAGTACAGCGACTTTCAAAGGCGCTTTAATATTAGAAATATATTCTTCGACTTCATTGGCGATGGAAATAAGGTCGATTTCGATACGACCGCATGTCGGACAAGAAATCAAAGTAGCTGCATCTGAAGAAAGGCCGAATACTTTCAGTAGTTCACGACCAACTTTCACTTCTTCCACAGGGTCTGCGCTAAGCGATACACGTAACGTGTTGCCGATGCCTGCTGACTGCAATGTGCCAAGACCAGCAGAACTTTTCACTGTCCCGGCGAATAACGTGCCCGATTCCGTAATACCAAGATGGAGCGGGTAATCGAAGGCCGCCGCTGCTTTCATATATGCTTCGACTGCCAAGTTCACATCCGATGCTTTCAAAGAGACGATAATATCGTGGAAGTCGAGATCTTCTAATATTTTAATGTGATGTAACGCACTTTCTACCATGCCGTCTGCTGTCGGATAGCCGTATTTCTCCAAAATATGCCGTTCGAGCGAACCTGCATTGACGCCGATTCGGATCGGAATACCTTTTGCCTTCGCCGCATTAACGACCGCTTCGACTTTATGTTTTCTTCCGATATTTCCAGGGTTGATGCGGATTTTATCTGCACCTTGCTCGATGGCGATGAGTGCCAATTTATAATCAAAATGGATATCAACGACGAGCGGAATATTGATTCGTTTTTTTATATCTCCGATGGCGTATGCCGCACGTTCGTCCGGACAAGCGACACGAATGATTTGAACGCCCGCTTCTTCAAGGCGTAAAATTTCTGCCACAGTCGCTTCGACGTCATGTGTCTTTGTCGTTGTCATACTTTGAATGAAAAGCTCGTCACTTCCGCCAATCGTTAAATTACCGACGCGGACAGGACGCGTTTTGGATCTGTGTGTAATTTGACTCACTAACGTTCACTCCTTAATTGTCTAAAGCCAGTTCCCTTCTTGTATTTTATCAATGGAACGGGTGAAATGACAAGGGACAACCCTTATCAAGCTATTTGGTGCACCGTTCTTCACGTAAACTTGAAAGAGGAATGTAGACTTTTTCATTGCCGATCATTTCTTGTTTTTCCAAATGGGGGTTCAGCGTATAAAACTCCGCCAACCTATCGATGAATTGAATATCAGCGTCAGGATAAAGCGCGAATAAAGATTCGATTGTATCTCCTTCGACCGTTTTAACGGCAATGTACTGGGACTCTTCTTTGCACAAAGATGTCGCTGCCTCTTCTTGGAAAGCGGCGAGAGGGATTGTCCCTTCTGTAAAATCGATACGGATAAAGTGGATTGTTGCGAATAATAGAACTGCGATTAGTAGTATTCTCATAGAAATTCCCCCTTCTGCCACTCTATGCGGGTGAAGGGGATTTATTCATCATCGAGGTAAAGGTTGTTTCGGATAAAACTTCGTGGCAGCTGCGATATAAATTAAGTGGATGACAGATGTCATCACTAAGCTGTACGCACTTAGCTGGGGAAGAAAGTCGAATCCGAGCGTTACGATAATGGGGACGGTCATCGCAATGGCGGACGTTCTCCAAATTTGGAGGTAATTTCCTCTTCTCTTCAAAATCGTAAGAATCAAAGAGCCAAGATAAGCGAAAATACTAATTCTCGCGAAAATATAAAAGATGCTAATGACAAGTTGCAAGAAAAATGCGATCGGATAAATGAGCGGTCCGATTTTGTCACTATGCGCCGCTAAATCAGGCGAATGTTCAAACAAGACGGCATCTCCCGTAAAAAATCGTGAAAATGAAATCATCGTGAACACGGTCACGAATAGAAACACGTACATGAACACTTTCCCGATTGGCAACAAACGGAAAGCGGCAAGTTTTTTAGGTTCTGCCAAGCTTGCTAGAAAAATTTGATGGAACTTCACAGTATGACCTCCTCATGCTATGACCAGTTTATCATTATAGAGCGCGGGAAGGGTTATACTAAATTTCGACAGATTGATGACATTTTTCGACTGGATTGTTAACGGATTGTAAAGTTTCGGCTCCAGCTATTTACAAGCAAAGAGAATCATTCTCATAATAAGATGTAATGTATAACATGTGATTGGGGTTGACTGCATAATGGAGATAAACTGGCAGGAGATGCTCTTCCAGTTTCTTGGTGGGCTTGGAATCTTTTTATTTGCGATAAAGTATATGGGAGACGGTCTCCAAAAAGCAGCGGGTGACAGACTTCGGGATATTCTAGATAAGTTCACGACGAACCCTTTTATGGGTGTTCTCGTGGGGATAATTGTCACCGTACTGATACAATCAAGTTCCGGAACAACCGTCATTACCGTCGGGCTTGTAAGCGCCGGTTTCATGACACTTCGTCAAGCAATCGGTGTCATTATGGGTGCGAATATCGGAACCACGGTCACGGCTTTCATCATCGGCTTGGACGTTGGTGCATATGCTTTGCCAATTATGGCTGTCGGCGCATTTTTAATTTTCTTTTTTAAGAAAAATCAAGTTAAAAACTTTGGAGAAGTCGTATTTGGCTTCGGCGGACTTTTTTTAGGATTAGAATTAATGAGCGGGGGTATGAAGCCATTACGGGAACTACAAGCATTCACGGATCTGACAGTCTCAATGAGTGATCAGCCATTGCTTGGTGTTGTCGTTGGAACAGTATTTACATTGATCGTACAAAGTTCGAGTGCGACAGTGGGAATCTTACAAGGCCTTTATGCCGAAAATCTTATTGACTTGCAAGCGGCTTTACCAATTCTGTTTGGAGATAATATTGGAACAACGATTACGGCGGTACTTGCATCCATCGGTGCGTCGGTTGCGGCAAAGCGTGCGGCGGCAACTCATGTATTGTTCAATATTTTGGGAACTGTCATTTTTATGATTGTTTTGTATCCGTTCACAGCTTATGTTGAGTGGATGGGAACCGCACTATCGCTTGAAAATAAAATGCAAATCGCTTTTGCGCATGGTTCTTTCAACGTGGCGAACACGATAATCCAGTTTCCGCTTATAGGTGCATGGGCATGGCTAGTGACAAAATTCATCCCAGGAGAAGACGTGACGATCGAATATAAACCGAAACACTTGGACCCACACTTCATTGAACAATCGCCTGCTGTTGCGATTGGACAAGCGAAAGAAGAAGTCATCCGAATGGGTGATTTCAGTGTGCAAGGGTTGAATGAAACGTATGAGTATTTAAAGACTGGGAATAAAAAACATGCTGAAACGGGTTATCAATTGGAAGATGCCATCAATAACTTGGATCGACGAATTACAGATTATTTAGTTGAAATTTCTGCGGTCAACATTTCGGCGCATGAATCAGAACATCATGTCATGTTAATGGAAACTGTCCGCGATATTGAGCGGATTGGTGACCATTTTGAAAATATTATTGAATTGATCGATTATAGAGATGTGAACCGTGTGAAGTTGACACCGGATGCGATGGATGATTTGTCGGAAATGTTCTCATTGACAATCGAAACGGTGCAAAAAGCGATCGACTCGCTCAACTTGAATGATATGGAACTTGCCAGGGCGGTTGCACAGCAAGAGGATGCAATCGATAAAATGGAACGTAAATTTAGAAAGAATCATATTTTACGACTCAATGAGGGAAGCTGCTCGGCGCAAGCGGGCATGGTGTTTGTCGATATCGTTTCGAATCTTGAACGTGTCGGTGATCATGCGGTGAATATCGCCGAAGCCATTTTGGGGAAACGTAATTGATCTTGACACCGAGTAAGGAGGAAATCCGATGGAAATAATCGCTTGGTTGATGGCAACGGTGTTGTTCGTCTGTGCCTTTTTAGGGCTCGTCTATCCGATCATTCCATCGGCACTCGTGATGGTCTGCGGCTTCCTCCTTTATGGAGTCATAGACACGTTCGAGGGGATGACGACGCTATTTTGGGTCATTCAAGCTTTGTTTATCGTTTTATTATTCGGGGCGGATACACTTGCGAACCTAGTCGGTGTCAAGAAATTCGGCGGTTCCAAAGCAGGGATGTGGGGAAGTACGATCGGACTTCTCCTCGGTCCTTTCGTCATTCCAGTTGCTGGTATTTTACTGGGCCCGTTTTTAGGTGCAATTCTTGCGGAACTTGTCGTCTCTCGCTCAAGTTTTAAGCAAGCGATAAAAACGGGAATTGGCTCGTTAGTCGGCTTTTTCACATCTGTCGTGACGAAAGGGGTCATTATGGGGATAATGATTGCTGTCTTCCTATTTTTTGTCGCATAATGAGCAAAAGGGAGCCTTTGTACCAATAGTTCATTTTAATTGAACGTTTTTTGCAACTTTGTTATTCTTGAAGTGTAGGGATTTTATAGAAATTTTGAGGAGGTCTGGAAGAATGGGTTTCAAATTACCAGAATTACCTTATGCGTACGATGCACTCGAACCACATATCGACAAGGAAACGATGAACATTCACCACACGAAACATCACAACACGTATGTGACAAACTTGAACAATGCACTTGAAGGAAAAGAAGAGCTTGCCAACAAATCGGTTGAAGAGCTAATCTCCGACATGGATGCAATTCCTGAAGATATCAGAACAGCAGTCCGCAACAATGGTGGCGGTCATGCAAACCATGCGTTATTCTGGGAGCTACTATCCCCTGAAGGTGGCGGAAACCCAACTGGCGCACTTGCTGAAGCGATCGACAAAAAATTCGGAAGCTTTGATGCATTCAAGGAAGAATTTGCAAAAGCGGGCGCAACTCGTTTCGGTTCAGGTTGGGCATGGCTCGTATTGAACAACGGTGAGCTTGAAATCATGTCTACGCCAAACCAAGACTCTCCACTTATGGAAGGTAAAACGCCGCTACTTGGACTAGACGTTTGGGAGCATGCTTATTACTTGAACTATCAAAACCGTCGCCCTGATTACATAGCGGCATTTTGGAATGTCGTCAATTGGGATGAAGTAGCAAAACGTTACGGAAAATAATTTCCTCGCGCTCAAAGATGTGACAAGATTTTCAAATATCTTTGATTGTGGGAACAAAGCACACACCTCGTAAGTCTAGGTGTGTGCTTTTTCTTTTTGGAATGTTATAATTCACAATGGATGACAGGAGAAGGAGGGTTTTTTTGAAAAAACAAGCGCGAAGAGCCGATAAAGCAAAAGTGCGTCAACGGAAGAATATCGTTTTCCGGATGAACTTCTTATTTTTTTCGGTATTCATTTTCTTTTCATTGCTCATTCTCCGACTTGGCTATTTACAAATTGTCAAAAGTGAAGATTTTGTTCTTGCATTGGAACGAAAAGAAGAAATCGCAGTGAATACGAGCGTGCCGCGAGGCCGGATTTTTGACCGGGATGGCCGGATTCTCGTTGATAACGAACCGCAAAACGCTATCACGTATACGAAATTATCTTCGACAAGCTCAAAAGACATGCTGGAAACCGCGGAAGAGCTGTCCAAGTTGATCAACCAAGATACGAAGCGGACGACAATCGGTGATAAAAGAGATTATTGGATATTGAAAAATCCGGATGCGGCTGAAGAGAAAGTGACGAAAGAAGAACGCAAGAAAATCGCTGATGACAGCTCACTCACACGTGCGC
>CAOKMT010000118.1 GCA_948469885.1 uncultured Sporosarcina sp.
TTCCTCCTGTTCGTTTAGCTTGTCCATTTTCTTCAAATTTATGATCATATTTCAAAGCGATTTTTTGTTTTTCATATCCTTTTGAAAAACAAAAAATCCAGCCTACGCTGGATTTTTTAAAAATGAGTTATTTAATGTGGGTGTTTTATTTGTGTTCTTCGTCTAAACTGCTGCATCGCAAATGTATGGGCATATTTTACACGCGTTAAACCGAACCACCAAAGGAACAGCATGAATGGAATAATTAAATATAAGACAAACTCATCGATAACAAAAATGCCATTATAAATAAAATGCAAACAATAAGGAGCGAGAAAAGCGGTTAGCAAAAACTTTCTTTTATGCGCTTGCGGTGCAAACTTCGCGCGGCCTATGTAATATCCAAGCACAACGCCGAACAAAGCATGACTTGATACTGGCAAAAGCGCACGTAAAAACGCGATATCCGTCCCATACGTCAGCAAATATAAAATATTTTCCACTGTTGCAAATCCTAGTGAAATGCTGGCTCCATATAAGATCCCATCATAGGCATCTTCAAATTCGGTATGCCGATAGATGGAAATAAGCAAGATAAACCATTTGAAAAACTCTTCAAGTCCACTTGTGAATACAGCGTTTCGGAAAAAAGCGTCCGGAAATATATTCTCTTCTTCAAAGACATGTTGAATGAACAAAATCGGGAATGTCATGATTGCACCGTAAAGAAATGTATGAAACAACGTTCGAGACGGTTCTTTTGCTATTTGTTTTCGCAAATAAAAATAACTAAAGAGCGCCAATCCAGGCGCAATCGCTACAGTAAGCAAAATAAACATGGACGGCCCTCCTTACAATTGTAACATCATTGCTCTATATAGAAGATGGCGATAAAATCACTTTTCCCGAATCAGTAATTCAATCGCATCCGCAATTTTCCCTCCGTGAAACCTTCCATTTTCAATGAATATTTCGTTTGCATTATTGCCGGCTGCAATTACTCCGGCTATATAAAGTCCTTCCACATTTGTCTCCATCGTTTCTTCATTGAACGAAGGACGGCCAGTTTCAGGATCAATCACAATCCCGACCTTTTCTAAAAAAGAATGATCGGGATGATAGCCTGTCATCGCAAACACATAGTCATTTGGTATATCGAACGTTTCCCCTTCTTTTTCAATCGTCACAGAGGTCTTTGTAATTCGAACAACACGCGACTCGAAATGCATTCCGATTTCTCCGCTTTTCACTAAACTGTCAAACCCCGGTAAAATCCAAGGCTTCACACTTGGGGAATACGCGGCCCCGCGATAAACAACAATTACAGACGCTCCAGCTCGTTCAAGTTCCAAAGCTGCATCTATGGCAGAGTTCTTTCCACCGATCACTACGACTTTTTTACGAAAAAAAGGGTGAGCTTCTTTAAAATAGTGGAAAACGTTTGGAAGATCTTCTCCTTCAATTCCCATCATATTCGGATTATCATAATACCCGGTAGCTATGACAACTTTCGACGCTGTGTACTGCGTCCGATCTGTTTCCACTCGAAATCCTTCCTCGAGTTTCACAACATTGGTCACCCGTTCAAAACTATTTACATTGACATCTTCCCGCTTAACGACTTCCCGGTAATAAACAAGGGCATCGTTTCGTTTCGGCTTTTCTTTTGCTGTTATAAATGGAATATCCCCGATCGATAACTTTAAACTTGAACTGAAAAATGTTTGGTGCGTCGGATAGTTGTAGATCGAATTGACAATATTCCCTTTTTCAATGACGAGTACATCCCACCCTTTATGCTGTAATTCGATTGCGGCGGATAGACCGCAAGGACCTCCGCCGACAACAATGACATCTTTATGCATCGAATCCCTCCGTTAACACTGTTTCTCATAATTGATCGTAATGACATGGCATTCAGGCTTGGCGCCGAGCCGGAAAGGGATTGTTGAAGTTCCATACCCATTACTAATTAGCTTTCCACATCCTGCAATCATTTGAAATGCACCTTTTTCAAATAAGCCGAATCGCCCTATTCTTATTTGCCCTCCATGCGTATGACCGGCAAGCATGAGTGTCGGACGGTATAATTGCTCAATTTTCCGTAAAACGGCGGGCTGATGACTCACAACGAGCACTTTGGCATGACGGTCGATGTTTCGTAAAGCGGCTGCTATATCCACTTTACCGCTTGATGGATCATCCGTCCCACAAATCCCCCACATCGGATGGCCTGGAATCGGGCAGTTCTCATTATCTAGAACGATTGCCCCATGTTCCGCCAATATTTTCCGGATCTCCTCTTCGCCCGCTTCTCGGTCGTTATTTCCCCAAATAAAGAAGACAGGACCTAATGAGGCCAAGTTTTGTATATTCTTGGAAATTCGCGACAACGGGACTCCTTTTTCTGCAAGGTCTCCCCAATTACCACAATATCGATCGGTGTTTGAATTTTCTTCAATAACTTTTTATCCACTTTTCGGCGATGAATATCAGAAATGAAAAAAACTTTCAATTGCGTATTACAATTATCCGCTGCTTCCACATCCAATTGATGATGAACAATATTTCTTTTCTTTGCGCTTACGAACATATAAGCAACTAACAGACCCGTAAACAAACAAGAAATGCCCATTATTTTCTTAATCATGCGATCACCTTTCAATCAAAGATAAAAAAGGCAAAGACAACTCTTTGCCCATGAAATCGTTGGTATTTTATAAATCATCGTCTTAAAATTATGGTATGACGAGTGTTTGCCCGACGACAATCTCATTTGATGAAAGACCATTCGCTTGCCTTATTTTATTGACACCATCGCCCGACTTATAATACTTCAAAGAAATGCGGTACAAATTTTCACCTGGGGCGACTGTGTGTGTTTGTGTAGCGGATGGCTGATCAACCTCTGGTTCTGGGTCCGGTTTCGGATCTGGTTTCGGGTCCGGTTCTGGATCCGGCTTTGGATCTGGTTTCGGATCTTGCTTCGGCGGTTGTTGTACTTCTTCCTTACCTTTCCCTGTTGTTTCTTCATCTTTTAAGTTTGATGAATTTTTATCCGCTTGTTCCTTTTCTTTTTTCTGATCATCGGATGTATCTTTAGACGGCGTTCCTGAATTTTCGCCTGAAACTTTCTGACTTGTTTCAAATCGGATTGCCGAGTCTTCCATTTGCGCAGATTTGCCTTCATTCGGCTTATACCAATCTGACAAGACAAAAATGAATATAATGACCATAACAAGCGCAAATAGACCTAAAATAACGTTAATGATCGCATGACGAGAACGTTTTTTGGGCTTGCGGCTTTTCCGATGTAATTCCACCCGAGACAACTGGGGCGTTTGTTCATTGTCCTCATCCAGTCTAATCTCTTTTCTATGCTCTTCGAATTCAGTCCTATAATCATTTTTTTTCATCGTCAAAATCTCCTATCACAAACATGATCGTCTCTTCATTATGACGAATTTTGCCGAAAAAGTAAATGGACGAGCTACTTATCACCCTAGTAATTGACCTAGTCTCTGAGACCAATCCGCTAATTGCCTCTGCCCATCCTTGCGTTCAAGGTCGAAAATCCACGAATGATCCATCTCTCCGCAAATCGAACAACAACTTGCAGGTTTGATTGCTTTCCGCTCTCCAAAAAACTCAAGCATCGCTTCTCGAATACACTTTTCCGATTGAATAATTACCATCATTTTCTGCAATTGTTTTTCCTTTTCAATGCCTTGCTCTTTTATTCGGCTAATCGTATCCGTCAACGACAACCGTTCAAGATAATATTGTACAACCCGTATTCCAGTCTCACTCATCCCCACCAATTCCGCTGCTTCGGCAAGCGTAACCCCACTTTTGATCAATTCATTGAAATGGCGGATTTCCTCTTCCTTTGGTAAATCTTCATGCATGATGAAGCGAATCTTCCCAATATCATCTAGCGAGTAAATCAAAGTGGCGACAGACAGTTTGCCATCGCGCCCCGCTCTACCCACTTCTTGTGCATAGCTCGCAATTGTGGCCGGTATATGTTCGTGAATGACCTGTCGCACATTATCTTTATGTATGCCCATTCCAAAAGCATTGGTCGCACAAATCCAATCGATTTCATCATTGATAAACTGGTCTTGGATAAATGCCCGATCTTCCTGTGACATTCCTGCATGATAAGAGGCGACAGATGCCCCGCCTTCATTCAAACGATTGGCCAGTTCATCCGCACGTCTTCTGGAAGCCACGTAGACAATTCCCGGTCCCGTCGTTTCTTTCACTCTTTTTTGAAGCCATTGCGTTTTCTCCTGTTCACCATTCATTTCTTGAATAACATAAGAAATATTCGGCCGATCTAGCGAATATTTATGGACCTTGACGGCATCGAGCCGCAAGTAATGGATAATATCTTGTAATACTTGATCATCCGCCGTGGCAGTAAGAGCAAGTATATTCGGACGTTCCATGTCTTCGAAAAATTCACCGAGCCGCAAATAATCCGGTCTGAAATCAAATCCCCATTGAGAAATGCAGTGTGCTTCATCTACGACGATGAGCGCCAAACTAAGTTGCTTCAATTTCTCCAAAACATAACTTTGCAAGAGCATCTCCGGTGAAACGAAGACGAACTTGTAACGCTCAAGATGCTGCATAATGTGAGTACGTTCAGTGAAAGAAAGAAAAGAATTTAAAGCGACGACTCTTTTTTCGCCATTCCGTTTCATAATGGCAACTTGATCTTCCATAAGCGCCACAAGCGGTGAAACGATGAGCACAGTCCCGCTTAATAGATAAGCAGGCAACTGATAACAAAGCGATTTTCCACTCCCCGTCGGTAAAATGGCAATTGTGTCCTTTTTTGAAATAACATCTTGAATGACTTCTTCTTGCCCCGCCTTAAACTGTTCAAAACCGAATCTCTCTTTTAAGATTTCGTTGATGTCCAATTTCCCCCACCTCTCGACAATACGCCCAAAATGAGTCGTAATTGAAAATAAGATAGATTTGAAAACTCGTCTTTCAATAAGCGTAGTCTTTTTGTTCCCAACTCCGCTACCTTCTCTTTCACCACTTCCATTTCGCTTCGAGTAACAAACTGTTCAATCGGAAATTGTTCCTCGTTGATGGACATTTCGACAAAATGATCTTCAATAGTACTCATTTTCAATTTTCGTGATGTAGCGATTTCTCCCATCGACAAACCTTGAGCAAAAAGTTGTTTCGTTTTCATTGAAGAATCTGTCAAGTAAGTGGCAACTTTGATGCGTTCCGACATTTTTCGCAGCATCGGCATATCTGTCGATCGCTCGATAGCCGCCAGCATTAGATGAAGACTTTCAATAAAAGACAAATAGACCGAAAAAGGCGGCTCATCAAACTCGGTCGCTAACTGGTTCCACGTCCATCCCGTACATTGAAAGCCATCCAAACGGTGTGTAAAAATTATTTTTTGCTTCTCAACCATACCGCTCCGTTCCATCGCCAAAACAATCTCCTGTCCAATCGTCCGTGAAAACTTCGGATCTTCTATGGGTTGCCGATAAAGCATTTTTTTCACGAAAAATTGAATGTCCCGATCTCTTTGGGTAGGGATGAACGACTTCTCTCCTCTCTTGAAATGAGAGACAGTTTGAACTATCAGGGATAATCTTGCGAAAAAGAGAAGCTCCCGCCCGCGGTAGTCCCATCCATTAAATTGAAACTTCGGCAAATCATTCGCAGCCATCAGCCCCTGCTTCGTCATGTGCACGAAAGCATGATCATCTATTGTTACGAACTTGTTATTTTTCAACACTTTTGCGGCTTTATCGAACTGTTCAATATGTAATTTCGGAAGGATTCCAAAAAAGGGTTTCAACTGATAGTATTCTACATCTTGTAGCGTCTGGCCCGAACGTTTTCCGCGTAAAAGATGGAATCCTGCATACATCGTTCGCTCCCCATCCAGTTGACGAATGATGTATAATAATAAAGATGTCAGATCCATAGAGAAGCACACCCTTTTCACAAAAAATAGTTTTATGTTGAAAACTGTCGTCAATGGCTTTAGAATAGTACAAGTAGTCAATTGTTATGAACGGAGAAAAGAGGAGAGACGTACATGCCTAAATATACAATCGTCGATCAAGATACGTGTATCGCATGCGGAGCTTGTGGTGCAGCCGCACCTGACATATACGATTACGATGATGACGGGATTGCTTTTGTTATCCTCGATGATAACATGGGGGCAACGGAAGTGCCAGAAGAACTGTTGGAAGATATGGAAGATGCTTTTGAAGGATGCCCAACCGATTCAATCAAAGTTGCAGATGATCCGTTTGACGGCGATGCACTAAAATATGAAGACTGAGACAGATGAGGATGTCCAGAAAGTTAGGTAACCTAATTTTCTGGACATCCTCTTTTTCTGCAATTTCAATATAGAATCTATCACTTTCAGGTTCTAAGTCAAATGTTGGACTAAGCCGTCCCGAAAGACACGGAAACTAGAATCATCCTATGTTTTCCGAAGCTTACCGCCCGCTTTCCCGCAGGAGTCGAGCGGACGCTTCTCCAAACGCAACTAGGAACACTTCTAGGAATACTTATCCCAAATGACCCCAATTTCTTTATACTGCATGTTTAAACTGAAACTTACCGGCATCGGTATCCCCTTTATATTCATCCATCGCAATAATCTTTGGCAATCGAATTTCTTTCGCTAGTTCCTTCTTCGCAACGTCCTTAAAACGATGGATGATTGTCGAGCTGGATGTTCCCATCACTTCTCCCGCTTTTTTGAAAGTCTTCGCTTTGACCGCTCGGATACGCATCACTTGGTTACACTCTTTTGAATGACGCTGATATCTGTCCACAAAAAGAGAGGCCTCTGAGAAGCGTTTTCCACATGCGCATGCATAGCGACGGCGTTTGTAGAAAAGCACTGTCAAACGCTCAAACCATTTCAGATGCTTAATCTTTTGAATCCGGTAATCGTGGACTTTAGCTGTCTTTCCACCACGCTTAGGGCAAGTATGGGGTTTCCGGGGTAAAGAGATATGAAGTGCAATTCGATCGCCAACTTCTTCTGTTTTTTCAATGATTACATCTTTTAAACCTGGGATATTCATGTTAAAATTCATTTGCACGT
>CAOKMT010000119.1 GCA_948469885.1 uncultured Sporosarcina sp.
CGCCATCAAGCCCAGTCGCACCAGTTGCGCCCGTCGGTCCAGTCGGTCCGATTGCACCGTCAAGTCCCGTAGCGCCCGTCGGTCCAGTCGGTCCGGTTGCACCATCGAGTCCTGTTGCACCAGTTGGTCCCGTAGCTCCAATCGATCCTTGGGGTCCGACCGCACCTTCAGGTCCAACTGGTCCTTGGGGTCCGACTGCCCCGATCGGTCCTTGCGCGCCAATCGGTCCTTGAGGCCCTTGAGGCCCTTGAGGTCCTTGAGATCCAGTAGCTCCAGTTGTTCCTTGTAATCCACGAAGCCCCATAGGTCCAGTAGCACCTGTCGCCCCGGTAGATCCAGTCGCCCCAGTAGGTCCCGTCGGCCCAGGTGGTCCGCCGGCTGGGCCAGTCGGTCCAATCGGTCCTCGAGGTCCTCGGGGTCCAGTAGCACCGTCCATACCTGGGAAACCTCTTGGTCCTCTGGCTCCTGGATCACCTTGAGGTCCTTGTTCGCCATCAAATCCTCGTGGTCCTCTACGTCCTCTTTTACAATTACAATAATCTTGGTTACATTTCGAACACCTTGAATTGTTATAATCATAATAACTCATCATTTTTCACCTCCTATCCCTCCCATACTATTCGGAGGAAGTGGCTTGATAGGGGACAAGAAACTATTTGACTGAAAAAATGTGAAATTAAAGATTGATAGGAGCATTATAGTGGAAAATGATATGGGTTGTTTTTAAAGAGGCAATGATAACAGCCTTCCTTAAAGATTGATTTGAATATTAAGCACTTACTTTTCATCGCGGATTTTATCAAGGTATTCTTTGTTTTGTAAGATATTATGGTCATTTGGTTTATATTTGCGAGCTTCCTCATTATGAAAATATGCTTTTTCATAATTTTTTAATCGATCATAAAGCACACATAGTTGTAGGTGAGGTAACCAAGTGGAAAAGATTTTGTTTTGAAAGCCTCCATGTAATTCGTTCTCGGTTGTTAAAGCTTGATGATACCAATAAATGGCTGCCTGGTGATTGTCTTGTTCCATAAAAAAATATCCTAGGCGGCAACAAGCTTCGGGTCGTGGAGCAGTATAAATGAATGTTCTCAAGATGGAGTCTAATTCTTTTTCCTTATCATTTAACTTATGGTAGCAATCGGCAAGTTTAAAACAGGCATGGATATTATCTTCAATCCAACCCAACTTCGAATTGAGGAAGTCATGATAATATTGAATCGCCTCTTTAAAAAGACTGTGATCTCTCAATTCGTTGGCGTAATAAAATGTGTCGCGAGGAGAAAGAGGTATCCCTGTCGCTATCATCTTTTTGTAGATGCGAAGGTTCCGCTCATGGTCATGCTGAAGAGGGAGATGTGTAACTGCCACGTCACTGTCGAAAAGTGTTCCTGAAACGGAGAGAAATTCATGCACTTTACCTATCCACATAAACATGTTTTCTTTTTTGACTAAGCGATATCTCTTTAAGTGAGAAGTGACGTTTCCTTCGTCATCAAAACTCAAATGGTAATTCATAGAAACGGCATCGATAGCTGGATCCAATGTCTGTTTCAACTTTTCGAACTTTTTTTGGTCTTCGGCTGTGAATATATCATCTGCATCCAGCCAAATAATATAATCTTTTGTTGCTCGTTGAAATGAGAAGTTTCTTGCTGCTGCAAAATCATCAATCCATTGAAAATCAAAAATTCGATCGGTATATTTTTTGGCGATTTCTTTTGTTCGATCGTTGGATCCTGTATCAATAATGTTAATCTCATCAACCAATCCCTTAATCGAATCCAAACATCTTCCTATTACATCTTCTTCATTTTTAACGATCATACATAAGCTTATCGTAATCATCATTAATCCCTCCAAACTTATTCTATATATATGCAAATCAATAAGTTTGGCTTAAAAAGTATCAGTGCTAAGGTGTAATTGAAGAAAAACATGCGCCTCCCGAAAAAGGGGAATGCGCATGTTCTCGTGTTACTTCTTCTTTCGAAACTCTTTGATCCGTTTATAAATCGCTGCTAATTTCGCTTCATCTCCTGCATGAACAGGCTTGTAAAATTCCGTGCCTTCTACTTTGTCTGGCAAGTATTGTTGGTTCACCCAGCCACCGAACGAACCAAGTGGTGTGTCATGTGGATATTCATAGCCGACATGGCCGAGATCAGAGGCGCCGGCATAATGTGTGTCGCGTAAATGCATTGGAATATCGCCTGTATTTCCATGATTGATCGCTTGAACAGCGGCATCCACTGCTTTATAGGCTGAATTTGATTTAGAGGCGAGACACATTTCAATGACTGCATTCGCGAGTGGAATCCGTGCTTCTGGCATCCCGAGGCGAACGGCTGCTTCAGTTGCAGCCAGTACATGCGGGCCGACTTCGGGAGAAGCGAGTCCGATATCTTCGTAGGCCATGACGAGAAGTCGTCTATTGACAGCGACAAGGTCACCGGTTTCGAGTAAATGGGCAAGATAGTAAATAGCGGCATTCACATCGCTGCCCCGGACTGATTTTTGAAGCGCTGACAACAAGTTATAAAAATGGGTTCCTTTATTGTCGCCGAAAAGGCCGATCCGTCCGAGTAAGTTTTCGATGAGCCAATCTTCGATAATGATTTCGCCTTCGATTTCATCACTGGCGATGACAACTGATTCAAGTACATTCAACGCTTTTCTGGCGTCTCCATTGACACCTTCCGCGATTGTACGGATTTGTGTTTCAGTTATTTGAATCGGCATTTTACCAAGACCGCGTTTTTCGTCTTGTAAAGCTCTTTGAAGGACGCCGACCAAGTTATCAGGTTCTAAACGTTTCAGTTGTTTAATCTCTCCGCATCTTGAACGGATGGCGGGATTGACATCGTGATATGGATTTTCGGTCGTCGCACCGATTAAAACGATTGCGCCACTTTCTACATGTGGAAGCAATGTATCTTGTTGAAGTTTATTGAAGCGATGAATTTCATCCAAAAACAATAAAACTTTCCCTGTCATTCGCGCTTCGGCGATGACAGCTTCCACATCTTTTTTGCCGGAAACGGTGGCGTTCATGGACATGAAAGGTAAATGACTTGTTCCGGCAATTGCATGGGCAAGCGAAGTTTTACCGATCCCAGGTTCTCCGTACAAGAGCATGGACGGCACATGTCCGTTCTTAACCATTTTATATAAAGCTGTGTTCTTTCCGATGATTTCTTCTTGACCCGCAACTTCGTCGATTGTTGTGGGCCGCATGCGGTAAGCTAAAGGTTCATTTTGCAAAATATCACTCCTCGTACAACGATTCCTTTCCTCATTATACATATCGTTTAGAGGGAAAGCATTTTCCGGCTGTGAGAAGAGAGTTATGGTATAATATTTTGAAGCAATCTTGAGAAAAAGGACGGGGTTATTCATGAAAATTTCTACAAAAGGACGCTATGGTTTGACGATTGTTGTCGTCCTCGGTTCTAAATACGGTGAAGGTCCTGTGCCACTCCGTCAAATAGCAGAAGAACAATCCTTATCGGAGGCGTATTTGGAGCAATTGATTCCACCGCTTCGCAATAACGGTATTGTGAAAAGTGTCCGTGGGGCGTACGGTGGTTATAAGCTGGCGAAACCACCAGCTGAGATTACAGCCGGGGACGTTATACGAGTATTGGAAGGTCCGATCCAGCCAGTGGAAGGTCTGGACGAGGGAGATATTCCGCAACAAGAATTGTGGAAACGAATTGCGGAAGCGGTTCGGAATGTCTTGGATACGACGACAATCGAACATTTGATGGAAACCAATGAAAACAATGTTCATGACAGTTATATGTTTTACATTTAAAGGGGCTTATAGTATGAAGACGATATATTTAGATCATGCGGCGACAACACCGGTTCATCCGGATGTCGCGACAAATTATGCACAACTTTTGGAAACGACGTTTGGCAACCCTTCAAGTATTCACAGTTATGGAAGGGACGCGCGGAAACAGCTTGATGAAGCACGTAAAACGATGGCGGCATCTATCCATGCACAACCTGCCGAAATTATATTCACATCGGGCGGCACTGAAGCAGACAACATTGCCATTTTTGGAACGGTTGCCGCGATGAAAACGAAAGGTAATCATATCATCACGACGAATATCGAACATCATGCGGTGCTAAATCCATGTAAACAACTGGAGTTACAAGGTTACGTTGTTACTTACTTGGAGGTGGATCGCGAAGGGAGAATCGATCCAAAGCAAGTGGAAGAAGCGCTCACCGATAAAACGATTCTCGTTTCGATTATGTACGGTAATAATGAAGTGGGGACAATTCAGCCTATCCAAGAAATTGGTCAACTGTTGAAAGATCATCAAGCTGTTTTTCATACGGATGCCGTCCAAGCATTCGGCATCGTCCCCTTGAATGTGGATGAGCTTGGCGTCGATTTACTTTCATTTTCCGCACATAAATTAAATGGCCCGAAATGTGTCGGGTTTCTGTATCAACGTGCCGGGACGCATACGGATTCACTGTTGTTTGGTGGCGAGCAGGAGCGCAAACGACGTGCGGGGACAGAAAATGTGCCAGCGATTGTCGCATTTGCGAAAGCAGTGCATATTGCACAACAAACGATGGAAGAAAATAGAGAAAAATACGAAGCGTTCGCAACTGCGTTAACGTCCGTCTTGGAAGAGGCGGATTTACAATATGAAATCCATGCCGATGATGCAAGAAAGTTGCCCCATATCGTTAATATTAGTTTCCCAGGGACAGATATCGAATCATTACTTGTCAACTTGGACATGTCGGGCGTATGTGTATCAAGTGGCTCCGCTTGTACGGCGGGCTCCCTTGATCCGTCCCACGTATTAACGGCAATGTTTGGGGAGGGGGCACCCCAACTTAGGAATTCGGTTCGTTTCAGCTTTGGATTAGGCTTAGATGATGAGCAAATTAAACAAGCGGCAACGAGAACTGCTGAAATCGTGTCCCGACTTGTTAAATGAGTCAATTTTATATGATCGTGGAGGAGAAATAAGCATTGCTTGTTCTGTTGATTGAAGGGGAAGGCGTCCGCCTGAAACGGACATTAACTTTAGTCGGATATCGATAGTTATGAAATGGACTCAAATGATAAAAAAAGGATTGAACATATATGAAAACGGCAAAAGCACCATCTGAAACACGTGTCGTCGTCGGAATGTCCGGCGGCGTCGATTCATCAGTCGCTGCTCTGTTATTGAAAGAGCAGGGCTATGATGTGATCGGAATTTTTATGAAGAACTGGGATGATACCGATGAGTTCGGCGTCTGTACAGCAACAGAAGATTATGAAGACGTTATTAGTGTTTGCAATGAAATCGGCATTCCTTATTACGCAGTGAATTTTGAAAAACAATATTGGGATAAAGTATTCACTTACTTTTTGGAGGAATATAAAGCAGGGCGTACACCGAATCCCGATGTCATGTGTAATAAAGAGATTAAATTCAAAGCATTCCTTGAACATGCGATGAGTCTCGGCGCGGATTATCTAGCAACGGGACACTATGCTCAAGTTGTAAATACAGATGAAGGCGTTAAAATGCTTCGGGGGAAAGATGAAGGGAAAGACCAAACGTATTTCCTTAACCAACTGACACCTGAAATGTTGGAAAAAGTCATGTTCCCAATTGGGCATCTCGATAAAAATGATGTTCGCCAAAAGGCACTTGATGCGGGTCTATCAACTGCGAAGAAGAAAGACTCAACAGGTATTTGTTTTATCGGTGAACGGAACTTTAAGGAATTTCTCGGACAATATCTACCTGCCCAACCGGGTGAGATGAAATCGTTGGAAGGCGAAGTGAAAGGGAAACACGATGGACTGATGTACTACACAATCGGTCAACGTCATGGGTTAGGCATCGGTGGCGCAGGCGACCCTTGGTTCGTCATCGGCAAGGATTTACAAGAAAATGTGTTGTTGGTAGGACAAGGCTTCCATCATGACGCCCTTTATTCTGATAGTTTGACTGCCGTGGACATCAGCTTTACAAGAACAGAAACGATGTCGGATACATTTAACTGTACGGCTAAATTCCGTTATCGTCAGCCTGATACGGAAGTGACAGTCGTACGGACAGGTGAAAATACAGCGACTGTGCAATTTAAAGAACCAGTACGCGCTATCACCCCTGGCCAAGCGGTTGTCTTTTATGAGGGGGACGAGTGTCTCGGTGGTGGAACAATCGACACAGTGATAAAAAATGGCGTTACGCTTGATTATGTCGGATGAGGAGTTTTGAAAATGGATTATAATGAAATTGGAATCGCCGCGTTGCAAGAAGGTCAGTATGAAAAAGCGGTCGAAGCATTTGTGAAAGCGATTGAAGAAGAACCGGAAAATGCAGTTGGCTATATAAATTTAGGAAACGTGTTCGCATCGCTTGGCGATGTGGAAAAAGCGGATACTTTTTTCCAACAATCAATTACGCTTGATGAGGAAGCGGGTACAGCCTATTACGGATTGGCGAATCTTTATTATAATCAAGAGCGGTATGAAGAGGCTTCGAAGCTATATGAGACGGCGATCCGCAAAGGTGTCGAAGAAGCGGATGCTTATTTCATGCTCGGTAAAAGTTTGGAACGTTCGGACAATCTTAAACTAGCATTGCCTTATATGCAACGAGCGGTCGAATTGGCACCTGACGATCTTGAAGTACGGTTGTCCTATGGAATCATACTCGCGAATATGGAATTATTCACGGAAGCAGGAGAAGCGTTCCGGTTTGTTCTTGAACAGGATGAAGGGCATGCGGACGCACATTATAATCTAGGTTTTTTATATGCCGTCTCGACGGAGCGAAAAGAAGATGCGCTTCATCATTTGAAACAAGCATTCACCATCAATCCCGAATACGAACAAGCACGATATATTTACGACATGATCCAAGCGGGCGAAAGTTAAAGGAGGGATGACGATGGAGGGGCAGATCGAACCGCTTTTTTTGATCGGCAGACCAATCGTCACGATCTTCCAT
>CAOKMT010000120.1 GCA_948469885.1 uncultured Sporosarcina sp.
AAAGGAAGAAACAAATTTAGAAGCGATGAGCTATACACTACTGAATGTGTTTTCAGTTAAATATTTTTAATTTAAATATCATAATGAAGAAGAGCTTTAATTTCTGTAGCCGCTTCTTTGTCCATAAGCGTCAAATAGCTAACGAGCTGCGCTTTGTCCAACTTATTTAAAATGTCGACTGCGTTATCGACGAACATATTGGCGAACATTTCCGCTGCATATGTCGAATCCATTTCTTGCAGAAATGCTTCATATTCATCGTCATCAATTTCAATCAACTCAAAAATTTCCGCGAGTTCTTTCGGCGATAAATAATGATAAATCGTCCTTCTTAATTCAGATCCCACTTTCTCATAAAAAGTGGCACGATCATATGGATGCAGGACTAAGAAATCGGCGCGAAATGAATCCATATCTTGATTTTCAAGCGCTTCTTTCAATTTATCTTCATCAAAAACAATTTCTTCGTTTTGCTCATTTTTTTCAGACATTGTGTACCTTCCTTTCCATCTGCGCTAAACTTGAGGGTACAAACTATTATTACGCATAAAAGGGTGATGATTTGTGAAATACGATATTATCGGAGACATTCATGGTTGTTTTGATGAACTCCTACAATTGATCGAGACACTTGGCTACTCTATGGAAACAGACGTTCCTATTCATCCGGATGGTCGCATGCTCGCATTTGTTGGCGATGCAATGGACCGAGGTCCGCATTCTTTGAAAACCCTTGAATTGTTGTTCAAGCTTCAAGATGCAAATCGGCTTTTTTATTCCCCGGGAAATCATTGCAATAAATTTTATCGCTATGCGAAAGGTAACAAAGTACAACTTCAATATGGTCTTGAAACAACCGTTGCCGAACTCGATGCTCTTCCGTCCCAAGAACAAGATCGTTTTCTCGCACGGTACAGGGAGTTTTATGAAGCCTTGCCTCTTTATCATATACTCGAAGATGGCGACCTCGTCATTGCTCATGCAGGAATTCGAGAAGATTTAATCGGCGTCACGCATTCAAAAAAACTTCGCTCTTTCGTCCTTTATGGAGATGTGACAGGTGAACGGTTGCCGAATGGTCGTCCCGTGCGACGTGATTGGGCAAAACATTATAAAGGGAATGCTTTCATCGTTTATGGTCATACACCAGTGGAAAACGTACGTTTCGTTCACAACACGGTGAATATTGATACAGGTTGTGTATTTGGTGGGGCACTCACTGCTTTTCAATACCCTGAAAAACAAACTGTTTCCGTACCTTCATTGCAACCTTTGATTCAAGACCGTTTTACAAAATTCACCTAATCAATTTTTGCATATCTGTTGGTAATTCACTGTTAAATATTTTTCTTTCCAAAGTGAGCGGATGAATAAATTCAATTTTCCCGCAATGTAGTGCTTGACGCCCGATCAGTTCTCGGCTTCCTCCATATAAGTCGTCTCCGGCAAGCGAATGGCCTGCCCATTGCATATGCACCCGAATTTGATGTGTTCTTCCGGTTCGCAGAACAAGGTTAACCGCCGTCAATTTAACGTCATTTACATTATGCAAACTAATGACGCGGACGTCGGTTATGGCTTCTTGTCCATCTTGCCGGACAGTTCGCTCAATGATGCTATCTTCTTTTCTACCGATCGGCTCGTTGATCGTAAATTCGGGGCGGCACACATGCTCTTCAACGACGGCTATGTATTCTCTATGAAAACCTGTTGCTAACTGCATGCTAAGAAGGTGGTGGATGTGTCGGTTTTTGGCTATGCATAGTAGGCCCGATGTATTCCGGTCAAGTCTCGTCACAACATGGACTGTTGCCGGAATACGTTCCCGTAAAAATTTTCCAGCAACAACGTTCGCAATCGTCCCCGAGCGATGATCGCGAGAGGGAATCGTACTTTGACCTGCTGGCTTATTCAAGATAAGAATTGCATCATCCTCGTAAAGGATATCCAATTCTCCCATTTCGGGAACAAGTCCCTCACTCACTTCCTCAGGCGGAAAAAGAATTTCAACTTCATCTCCTTCTCGCAAGATATACCGAACATCACGTTCAATCCCATTGACCGATAATTTGCCACCTTCATATTTAATAGCCGTTAACGTTCGTTTAGAAATTTGTTGAACGGCCAAAAAGGTTCGCAATTGGATACTTTCCTGTTTCACTTGATAAGTGAGACGAAACCTTTGTTCATCACTTTTTCGATCAACCATCATTTTCAATGAACGAGTCTCGCACTCGTTTCCAAAATGGAAACGGCCTAAATCTTGCAAATCGAACTCTTTCCTCCGCGACTCGATATTCAATCGATTTCACATCTTTATGAAGAAGTTGCAAATGGTCAACCGTCACCATGAAATCAGGCCCGTTTACAGGTATGAGGACACACTTATGGTGGCCTGGTAAAACGAGTGGAGAACCTACCGTCCGGAATACCCGATTATTAATGGATGCCATTTCCGTAAGTTGCATGGAAGGCAGAGACGGGTGTAAAATCGCACCGCCAAGCGCTTTATTATAAGCGGTTGAGCCTGACGGCGTAGATATGCATAGTCCATCTCCTCGAAAACGTTCGAAATGGCTATCATTCAACTCGACATCCATGACGAGCGTTACATCAGGTGATTTCACGGACGATTCGTTCAAAGCTAAGTAAAGTAAACTATCTTCTTCATTTCGATAGTTGATTTTCACTTCCAAAAGTGGATACTCGATAACATTGAATTTTTTATGTGCGAGAGAAATGACCAGTTTTTCGATTTCAGCAGGCTTCCAATCCGCATAAAAACCGAGGTGTCCTGTATGTATACCGACAAAAGCGGTGTTTTCTAAACGATGTCTATACTTATGGAATGCATGGAGAAGTGTTCCATCCCCCCCGATTGACAAAACGATATCCGGTTCTTCTTCATCGAAAAGAAGTCCAAATCCTGTTAAGTATGCTTTCGCTTTATCCATTAAATCATTCGACAAGTCATCATTTCGTGATTGAATTGTAAATTTCATTTTTTCCGTCCTCCTTCCTTCTTATTCTTTCCATAGCGCCTTGTCGCTGTTTGTTTAAATGCGCTGAAATATTGCTGTGCATCTTGAATTTCATCGCGGATGAGCGACATTTCTTCATCCAACCGAAACGCCGCTTCGGCCGCACGCTCTAGCCTCAAACTAATTTCCGCTGGAAGCTCACTTTCGTACTTGTAGTTCAACGAATGTTCGATCGAAGCCCAAAAATTCATAGCGAGTGTTCGGATTTGAATTTCTGCCAAAACAGATATTTCCCCTTTGATCGTCTGTACCGGGTATTCGATGATGACATGATACGAACGGTAGCCACTTGCTTTCTTATTGGATATGTAATCCCGCTCTTCAATGACTTTTAGGTCATTCCGTAATCTTAAAATTTTCACGACTGATTCAATATCATCGACAAATTGACACATGATCCGCAACCCTGCGATGTCTGGCAACTCAGTCGCCAGCTCTTGCGACGGTTCAAAAGGAATGCCTTTTTCCAATGTTTTATCGTAAATGCTCGCGAGCGGTTTTACTCTGCCTGTCACAAACTCTACGGGTGTATGCACATCTTCTAATGTATATTGGGATCGGATCCCTTTAAGTTTTACTTTCAATTCATCAACAACTTGTTTATACGGTTCTAAAAACTGATTCCACTCCGGCATGATACCACTCCTCGCTTCACACTTTACTTATTGAAGAATTTCGGCGAACGCTTCTTCGACCGCGGATGAAAAAGTTTCTCCGTAATTGTGATTCCCTTCTATATTGAAAATAAGCATCGTTAATTCGTCTATAAAGCCTGTAAGTGTGATCTTTTCCCCTTCTCGAACAAGCACCGGATCTATCTGTAATTTTAAAGCATCCACCATCAGTGGCCAGGTCGTTTGTGTGAAATGAATGTGACCATACTCGTCTGCTTCGTTGATCAGATAGACGAATGTCATTTTCTCTGAATCCGTAATCATCGTGCCCGAAGGCGTTCCCAGTTGCCCTTCTTTCATTTCCGGCAATGAGAAGCAAATTTCTTTTCCTTGTTTAATTCCTTTTTCAATAAAAATTTGAGTGCTCACTATCGCTTCTTCCCTTCACTTTTCACTATGTTCAGTCTATCATATGGTGCTCAGTCTTGCAGTTCGAAAAATGCCTTTTTGTGCACAACTTGATATACTGTATAGACACAGTAACTTTTGCCTGTATTCCTTTAATGACAGAAAGGATTGATTTGAATCGATACACGAAACTTACAAATTTTAATGGACATCCAGTCATTGCAATCTCTGGGAACAGTGCAATCTTCCATAAGCGGAACATCGTCATCTTCCCTTTTTGATAGTATGCTCGAAGAAATGCTAGAAAATTCGCTTGGTCTTGTACCCGATTCTTTTTCCGATGCATCATCGAGTCAGAGAAGCTTACACTATAACGGAGCGAATCCGGTATTTGAACCGACGATGCTCCCCTCTCTCATGAAAGCGAGGAAAAGTATGCCGGCTCCACTCGACAAGCATACCGGTAATCACTATGGACAATATACAGATATCATAAACCAAGCAGCGGATCAGTATAACTTACCAAGCGGACTCATTGCGTCAATTATCCAGCATGAGTCAAATTTCAAAAGTGATACGGTCAGTCGGGCAGGCGCACAAGGTTTGATGCAGCTCATGCCGGGGACGGCCAAATTTCTCGGTGTCACGGACAGTTTTGATCCTGCACAAAATATCAAAGGAGGAGCTCGTTATTTACGACAAATGCTTGATCAGTTTAACGGAAATATTGAGCATGCCCTTGCAGCGTATAATGCTGGTCCAGGCAATGTGAGAAAATATGGAGGAATTCCCCCATTCAAAGAAACACAATCTTACGTACAAAAAGTGCTCAATACATTTCGTGCGTAATCTTTTGATAACGCATCCCATGAATCGGCAAGCGCTTTATTTGTGAAAGTACTGTTCCGTTGATAGAATATGAGTACAGTCAGAGCAAAGGAGACAAAAAATATGATTCAAAAGCCTTTGATCCCGTATGAGGAGATCGGTGCAGAAAAATTGTCGGACCTTATCGACCTTTTTTACTCAAAAGTTGCTGTTCATCCAGACCTATATCCGATTTTCCCGGCTGATCTGACAGAAACAGCCCGTAAACAAAAACAATTTATGACACAATATTTAGGTGGTCCCAATTTATATAGTCAAGAACATGGTCACCCTATGATGAAAGCGCGTCACATGCCTTTTCCGATTACCCCACAACGTGCGGAAGCGTGGCTTTCGTGTATGTCGGAAGCGATGGATGAAGTCGGACTCGATGGGAAAGTGCGAGAAATTTATTTTAAGCGGCTCGTTTTAACTGCGCACCATATGGTCAATAAGGGGGATACTCAGTGATTCCACGTCCTATAATGGAAAAACAGCTCAACACTTCCCCACTAACGAAACCGATTGAATTATACGTTTTCATCGATCCGACGTGTGATGATTGCTGGGCTTTACAGCCCATTCTTCGCAAATTGCAAGTGGATTATGACCGCTACTTTACATTGCGTGTCATTTTACGGACTTCCTTACCAACTATGAATATACCGTGCCGGAGCACGGATTCAATGGAGACTTGCGATAAATTCCACGCCTCCTTTCCTTCTCTAGCGATTAAAGCAGCAGAGTTCCAAGGGAAGCGTGCAGGGTATCGTTTTATCTCCAAAATGTTCGAATATTCTTATTTGAAATCTAAAAATGTCACTTCTTTTTCTGTACTCGTTGAAATCGCAAATCAATTGCTACTCGACGTGGAGGAGTTCACCCGTGATTTTTCCTCTCAAAACGTATTGCGTTCGTTGCAAGTCGATTTGTATATGGCAAGAGAAATGGAAGTGAACGAAGCACCGACCTTCGTTTTTTTCAATGAAAATATTGAAGATGAAGGATTAAAAGTGAGTGGCTTATACACATATGATGTCTATGAGCAAATACTAGAAGAACTTCTGGGTCATCATATCATTCCCGAACCGCCACCTGCATTGGATGATTTATTCAGACGGTTCGATACGTTGACAACAAATGAGATTGCGGAAATCTACCGTATTACCGAAAGTTCCGCTGAACGGGAGCTAAAAAAGCGGCTACTTCAACAACATGTGGAGCGACTTTCTTTTCAGAAGACAACGTTGTGGCGAAAAAAAACGCAAAGCTGACCGATCCTCACTGTATAATGATTATGTAAAAAGCTGTCGAATGACCAAACGCTATGGTTCATTCGACAGCTTTTTTATTTTCCTGGAATTTGTAAACAAAGAGAAAAGAGCATCCACTCCTGGGGGGGAGATGGATGCTCTTATTCAAAGGGAATGGGAGAAATGTTCACGTTCAAACAAAAGGGGTGTATGTTTGGTATGTGATTTATTTCACATCCTTACTTTATCACGAAATAATAGATAGGGCAACTTTTCACAATGAATTTAACATGATTGTCACAATTGGTTGGAATTCTTCCTATTTTTTTCTATATAAATATAATTATTACCCATAAATAAAACCCTTAACACCTATATATTTCAATATAATTATAAAGTGTTTATTCATATAATTACTTTTTTAATAAAAGAGATTCTAACTCATTTAATTTCT
>CAOKMT010000121.1 GCA_948469885.1 uncultured Sporosarcina sp.
GTCTTGTCCTTCTTCTACGGTTTTCTCTTTTTCAGCGGAGGCAGGATTTAGTTCCCTTTCCTTCACGATTCTTCTCGCTTCTTTTTTTAGCATAGCGGAAGCAACGGGGATCCCGACAAACTTTTGCGTCACGTACACCAACACCGCAAAAACTGCAATCGTGGATAAACCCATTTGCTCAAGTTCAGAAGTAATAATAATCGTTGCAGCGCTTCCACCAGCGATGATCGGCGAAGAAACGAGAGCCATTTCACGTCCTACCAACAGACTACCGACGAAATATAAAACAACCGCGATGGCACTAACCGCTAATAATGCAGTAAGCCCTGCTTTCCATTGCTCCCTCAATTGCTTAAAATCGAGCATTGTCCCCAAAGAAGTAATCATCAGTCCTACCATGAATGTGCCGATCGCTAAAAGATTCGAGTCGTCAAAAATACTAATGGGCAGACCTAGCCAAAAAGCGACTAAAAATGCAAGTGACGTAAAGAGTACCATGGAAATGGTTCCTCCCGTCAACTTGGCAACGACATCGCCTAACGCAAAGAAAACGAGAAGTACTGTTATTGCGGTGATCATATCCACAAATATAGCCCCTTATCCGATAAACGTTGTTGTTTTGACGTACTTATGTATCAAGTTCGGGATATTGGCAAACTACAATCCCCCAATGAATCCTCTTGTTACCTATCCGATTCCCCCATCACCCTCTATCCCCCTTCTTTAGCAAGTTTTCTTTTGCCTTCCATCATAATAACATTTTCTACATATTCCGAGTGCCTTTTATTGTCAAAAAAAAAGGATTTATTTGAAAACACATTCTCCTATGGTTTCCAAAGCAAAAAGACTAGTAGCTGAATTCCCTAAACCTTATCTACTAGTCCAATCGTTTATCTATTTTGTTGTATTTCGGTTATGATTTTCTCATGGGTGCTGGCATTTACAAACAAAAATGTAAGCCCATCCTTATGAAGTGGTATGGAGTTAATAATAGATCGTCTTTTTCTCACAAATATTCAGTTGCAATTCCACTGTCCCTCTTACAGTCTCTTCCAGTGTCAAAATTTCGATTGATTGCAGATTGGACACCGTCAACGAACGGAACCCAGCCTGAGGAACTATGAACGGAATCGCTTTCCCGTGTGCGTAAAGATTCATTTCTATCGAAGAAGCTGTGCTGGTATTATGAACAGCGATGGTTTCCGTATGTTGAACGCCATTACGTTCCATCCTGTATATCGTTTTTGGCGATTCAGATCCCTTGAGGAGAAATTCCAGGCAAATCTGCTCTTGTGTGACATCTGAGTATTGTAGGAAGTCGAAAACAGGGGCAGCCACTATGTCGAATCCACAAAAGTGACCCAAATCCACAAGGACTTTCGCCTGTGTGCGAAATAGTCGGCATCCGCAGCAACACGGCATCAGTACTTCTAACACAGCACAATGATGCTGGACGTTCGTGGAAAGGAACGCAAAAAACTTAGATCTAAAAAAGCATCCTTTCGAAAAGCCGGGTACGGTAAAGGGGGTCCCATCTTTCCCTATCAGCATGAATGGCAACGCACTCCGCCCCACCGGCCCATGCATCGGTTGATGGATTTGTTCGAGCTGCTTCACTAGATCAATATTCCAATTCGACATGAAGTTCCCCCTTTTATTGCTAGTCTACGTCAGACTCTAAAAGGGGGTCACCTGTTTTTTCGAATTTCTCCCGCATTAACGGGCAGGTCGACTAGAAGTGCCTCGTCCTGTGCATCATAAAGATTTCCAATTCAAGATTTGAGTAAAACGATAAAGCTAGGCGGCAGGTCAACAGGATGTTGGTTACTCAGGCGTTGCCAATCGAACAACGAAGGGTTTTCGATTGGCCGTATTTCTGTGTCCTTTACAGAAATTAAGGCACCTTTCTAGGACGTGGCGTTCTTAGTCTGAGTTCTTCTTCAATCAGTGGGGGATAAGGAAAATCCCACAGATTGAAGCTTTACTTTCTCTCGCATGACTCGACTTCCAAATGGCATCCTAGAGCGGAGATCAGAGCCGGATAAATATAGGATGATCTATTCAGCATTAAGGCTGTAAAGTATGAGAATGATCCCCCCAAAAAGGCAAACCATCCGGATGACAGAAACCTTTTCGGCCAACCCGAATAATGCGATGCCGGTCGTAATAATGAGGACAGTTGGTCCAACCAATGCAAGTAACGTATTGATATAAAAAGCTTTCTCAAGATCATTAAACTTGTACATTAAAAATGCAGCCACAAGATCGACACTCCCAGAAAAAACCCGCATCATAACAATGAGTAAAAGTGCTTTTTCAACCATTGATGTAGCTCCTTCACACGCTAATTTACTACTACTGGCAAGGCCCTTCCCAGTTCTCATTGCTCCCTGCCTCTTAAAGTGTATGAAAGATTCGATGTTTATATCAAAAGAAGTTGGAGAAACAACATCCAGACATAGCCTTATCCGCGATGCCTAATTAGAAATCAAGTTACATATAGAAGATTTCGATAAAATCATATGTAAACAAAAACGTCCATGATTATGATATCACGGACGTTTCTGCGAATTTAAACTTTGAAAATCAACGATAAAAAGTTTCAGGTATCGCTCGTATGCAAATAGATACAATCTGCCCCTTGTTCACGTGCGTAGTTCATACTTTCTTTTAACAACGCTTGTGCAATCCCTTTGCCCTTTGCTGCTGGACTCACTGCAAGCATACGAATGATAGGAGAAAAGATCTTCAAATCTGGATTGTTATAAGCTGTTTCAGAGTTTCTAAACAACTGTACCGTCCCTAAAACTTCATTCTCATCCCTGGCGACTAAAAATCGGTCAACGAAAGGGTTGTTTACGGAATTCGCCAGATCCTCAGCATACGCCAACCAATCTGACTGTTTTTCATATGCATATTGAAATTGGGCATAACTTTCCACTAAAAGACGACCGATAGTCTGTTTTTCACTTTCCCTTAAAGTATCTATCGTGATTATACTTGACATCGCCAATCCCCCTTTTTTCCGGAACGTCACGAAAGCTAAGCCACTCCGCCTTTGCTAAATTCCCGCCCCCTCTTTTCAATCAAATAAAAAATACCTTCCATAATGATCGACATGCCCCAATAGGTCAATCCGGCAGCGATAAACGACTCCAAAAACTTCAAGTTGGAAGATGCCACAATATTCGCTGCCCCGGTTCGCTTCTCCAGTCCATATAAAAAACTAACTGGCCTCATTCCCGGTAGAATGGACCAGTTAGTTTTCTTTTCTTATTTCATCCTCTTAGCTGTGCACCAGCTTCTGAAGTTAAAGCTTTCAATACTTTCTCATGCGCCTTGACGACTTCTTCGTCTGTCAAAGTCCGCTCTGGATCTTGGTATTTCAATGAGAAGGCAAGGGATTTCTTACCGCTTTCCACATTGTCCCCTTCATACAAGTCGAATAACTTCACTGTTTTCAATAACTTTCCGCCTGCGCGGTGAATGACTTCCTGCAACGTTCCCGCAGTCGTCTCGGCGTCAACGACGAGCGCAATATCCCGTGTAATGGATGGGAAACGCGGAACCGGCTCATAAAGGAGCTCACCTGATTCAACAGCGATCAGCTTATCCAAGTTCATTTCCATTACGTACGTTTCTTTCAAATCACGCTCATTCTGTTCAGACGGATGTAATTGCCCGATGAAACCGATCCGGTCGTCATTGTGATAAATATTTGCTGTCCGACCCGGATGCATGCCATCCAAGACCGCTTTCTCAAATGTCAATCCTGCCGTCAAGCCAAGTTTTTCGATCAACCCTTCGACGATTCCTTTCAACACGAAGAAATCTACTTTTTTCGTTTCGCCTTGCCATGCATGATCCACCCATTTGCCTGTCATAACTGCCGCTACATGGGCAATTTCTTTTGGCAAACCGTCTTCTTCCTCATCTAGGAATACCGAACTGATCTCATACAATGCGACCGAATCATTGCGTCGAGCCACATTGTATGTCGCCACTTCCAACAGATGTGGAAGGATGCTTTGACGCAACACGCTTCGTTCCTCACTGATTGGCATAAGAAGTTTTGTCGTCGGTGCTGTTTCCAGCGCATACTTCTGTGCCGACTTCTCGGAAGTTAAGGAGTATGTCAACGATTCATACAACCCAGTCCCTTCAAGAAACGCTTTGACGGTTCTCCGCTTTTGTTGATATGGCGTTAACCCACCCGGCGTCGATTCCGTAAATGGCAACGTCATCGGAATATCGTCATATCCGTGGATTCTTGCGATTTCCTCGATGACATCCTCTTTAATACGGATATCTTGTCTACGCGTCGGCGCATCGATGACGAGCTGGCCATTGACCGCTTCCGTCTTGATTTGGAGGCGTTCCAAAATCGACAACATCTCTTCAAGTGAAATTTTCATGCCGAGTCTATTGTTGATATAATCCGGAGAAATCGTTATGCGAATAGGCGTCTTATCGAGCTCATCGAATACAACAGAGCCTTCCAGCACTTCTCCGCCTGCCAATTCGGCAATCAATTGTACCGCACGTTCTGCAGCTTCAGCGACCCGGTTCGGATCGACCCCTTTTTCGAACCGCGTACTCGCATCACTATGTAGGCCATGCGCTTTAGACGTACTGCGGACGGATGCCGGGTTGAAGTAAGCTGATTCGATGACGACAGTCGTTGTGCCGTCATGGACTTCGGAATTCGCCCCACCCATGACACCTGCAATCGCTACTGGCTCCATGCCGTTTGTGATGACGAGCTGGTCAGCTTTCAATGTACGTTCAGCTTCATCAAGTGTCGTAATCGTTTCGCCTTCTTTTGCCAGACGAACGGTAATTTCACCTGTTTCCAAACGGTCATAATCGAATGCGTGAAGCGGTTGACCATACTCCAGCAAAATATAATTCGTAATATCGACAACATTATTATGCGGGCGAACTCCCGACGCCATCAGCCGGTTTTGCAGCCATGCCGGCGATTCCCCGATTTGGACGTTCTTCACGACTTTCGCGATATACATCGGGTTTTCTTCTTTCGCATCGATGCGAAGTTTTAAAACGTCTTCCGCTTTTTCAGATGACTCTTTATAAGTGATTTCAGGAAGTGCCACTTCTTCGGATAAAATCGCACCGACTTCATACGCCACACCTAACATGCTAAGTGCATCGGAACGGTTCGGTGTCAGGTCGAATTCAAGCACCGTATCATCAAGCCCTAAGATTTCCAGCGCATCTTCGCCGACAACCGCATCTTCCGGAAGCACATAAATGCCCTCTGCATATTCTTTCGGCACGACTTTGCCTTCGATCGCAAGCTCTTGAAGTGAACAGATCATCCCGTTCGATTCTTCCCCGCGGAGTTTTGCTTTTTTGATTTTGAATCCTCCAGGTAATACTGCACCTGGACGGGCAACGATCACTTTTTGGCCCTTAGCGACGTTCGGTGCTCCGCAAATGATTTGTGTCGTCTCCTCACCTACATCGACTTGGCAAATGCGTAACTTGTCCGCATCCGGATGCTGGGTGCACTCGAGCACATGCCCCACAACGACATTCGTCATGCCGTGGGAACGGTCGATCAATGCATCCACTTCAATACCTGAGCGGGTGATTTTTTCCGCAAGTTCTTCAACTGGAATACCTTCTATATTGACATACTCTTTCAGCCATTTCGTAGAAACTAACATCTATTTTTCCTCCTTATGCTTCCGTCCGGTGGAATTGTGATACAAACCGTACATCGTTCGTGTAAAAATGACGGATATCTTCCACTCCATATTTCAACATCGCAATCCGTTCAGGTCCCATCCCGAATGCAAAACCTGTAACGACAGATGGGTCATATCCTGCCATTTCCAATACATTTGGATGCACCATGCCTGCTCCTAGAATTTCGATCCAACCCGTTTTCTTACAGACGTTACAGCCATCGCCCCCACATTTGAAGCAAGAAATATCCATCTCAACGGACGGTTCCGTGAATGGGAAAAAGCTTGGGCGCAAACGGATTTCCCGATCATCGCCGAACATTTTTTTGGCGAATAGAGAAAGCGTCCCTTTCAGATCGCTCATCCGGATATTCTCACCGACGACAAGCCCCTCGATTTGAGTGAATTGGTGGGAGTGCGTCGCATCATCATTGTCACGGCGATACACTTTTCCAGGACAGATGATTTTGATTGGCGCGCCTTCTTTCTTTTCCATTGTCCGCGCTTGCACCGGTGAGGTGTGTGTACGCAGTAAGATTTCCTCTGAAATATAGAAGGAGTCTTGCATATCGCGCGCCGGATGACCCTTCGGCAAGTTAAGCGCTTCGAAGTTGTAATAATCCTTCTCTACTTCAGGTCCTTCCGCGATTTCATACCCCATACTGATGAAAAAGTCTTCGATTTCTTCAACGACACGTGTTAATGGGTGATGGTTGCCTGTTTTTGCAGGGCGACCTGGAAGCGTAACGTCGATGGATTCCTTCTCCAGTTGCGCATTGATCGCTTCTTGTTCCAATTTTGCCATCCGTTTTTCCAACACCTCGGTTACTTCACCGCGGATGACATTGACGAGCGCCCCCATTTTCGGACGTTCTTCAGCCGGTAGTTTCCCCATCCCTTTCAAAAGGTCGGTAA
>CAOKMT010000122.1 GCA_948469885.1 uncultured Sporosarcina sp.
GGACAATGATGTTAACGAGCCATAATTATCAAGATATCGAGGAGTTATGTGATGTCATTTATATTATTGATGAAGGGAAGCTCGCACTTTTGACAGACGCGTTGAAAGAGAAGTATTTTAGTCGGTAATGCTGGGATCTGAATTTGTGCGTAAAAAAAGAGCGTCGATGAACGGTGATTATTGGCTTGCACTGCTAACCGTTTCTTTGTACTGCTCTTTTTTAGGTTCAATCGATTCGATGAAACCATCACGCCTGCAATTTAGTAACAATAATCTTGAATTTTAATAGCTCAATTCTTTCCCTTCAATACGAAGCTAGGCGCTGGAGAGCAGAAGAAACCCTAGCTATGTAGGAAAGGGAAGAGTAATAGGAACAAGGTCATTTATGAATAAAAACTCTAGTACCGATTGGCACTTTAGATGACAATTCTAGAACATCATGATTAAACATTCTGATGCATCCATGTGAGACATTTTTACCGATTGAAGCTGGATTATTTGTTCCATGTATACCGTAATGAGGTTTTGATAATCCCATCCAAAGCATTCCAAATGGTCCTCCGGGATTACGTTGTTTATTGATAACCGTGTATGTTCCAGAAGGGGTTGGTGACAATATTTTCCCAACGGCAATTGGGTAAGACTTTATGAGTCTATTTCCATCAAAAAGTTTTAAATGATGTTGTGAGGTTGACACGTCAATCCACCTCGCCATGAAGATCAACTCCTTTTTGAATATTGTATAAAGTCATCTAGACAAGCGACGCTTCGCTTTCGGTACAAAAGCTTTTGCTAATTAGCGGAATTGGCCCAGCTTCTACTCCAACGTATGGGCTTAAAAAGCAAAGTGTAACTTGTCCGAAGTTTTTTAGGAAGAGTCGGTTCGCCCCTCTTTTTATATTGCCTGCCACGCGTTTTTAAGTTTCCTCAAAAACGTCCCCCCGAGTTCTCCAAATACCCCCCAAAATAAACTGTTTTAGATTTTTTTCTTTGCAAAGTCGTATGAAGTGAAAAACTACCAAGAACGTTGATATGATCAAGTTATCGATGTACTAAATGGGATCAATTGCTATGCGTAGTTTATATTGAGTTTATATTCATGACTTATAGTGAATCCATGAGGTAGAGATAGGGTGCGTCTTATTTTTTGACCAACATACAGAAAGGGGATGATTGGCGATGGCGAAAATTTTAATCGTGGATGATGATCCGCATATGCGGGAGCTTGTGAAGCTTTTTCTGCTGCCGGAAGGGTTTGATATTGCGGAGGCGGCGGATGGAGTAGAAGCTTTGGCGGTGCTCGAATCATTGAAAGCGGATATGGTCATTTTGGATATTATGATGCCTAATATGGACGGCTGGGAACTTTGCCGTGAAATACGGAAAGATTATGATATTCCGCTACTGATGCTGACGGCCAAAGGAGAGACGACGCAAAAAATCAAAGGGTTCGATCTTGGAACGGATGATTATCTTGTGAAGCCTTTCGAACCGGCTGAATTGGTGGCGCGGGTGAAGGCACTTTTCAAACGTTACCGCATTTCGCTTTCGCAGTCCGTCCAGATTGGTGATTTGACGATGAACCGGAAAACGTATGAAGTTGTGATTGGTCATAAGCAGTTAGAACTGCCGCTGAAAGAATTTGAGCTGCTGTTTAAGCTTGCGAGTTATCCGGGGAAAACTTTTTCTCGGGAACAGCTGATTGAAGATATTTGGGGTTATGATTACGAAGGAACGGATCGTACGGTTGATGTGCATATTAATCGGCTACGGGAGCGGTTTCAATCTTATGATGATGTCAGTTTTAAAATTAGCACGGTTCGTGGATTAGGGTATCGCTTAGAGGTAGAGACATGAAAAAAGGACTGCGTATCACCGCATTTATTTTGATCTTTCTATCGATCATCTTCCTCTATTCCTCAATCGCCAATTTGGGGAGTTCCTGGATTGCCAATCAATTTGACCTTCCACTAGATGGCGTTATACGAGGATTTATAACGACCGCGACTACCTTTTTTATGTTTTTTCTCACGATGTCGCTCATTTCATTGAGAGCGGGTCCCCGTCGTTCAAGGTCTTTCACGCTTATTATTGATGCAATAAGAAGAATTGCAAAAGGAGATTACAACGTGAGGTTGGACCATGATTTTGCGCATGGGAAAAATCATCCTTTCGGCGAGTTTGTGGACAGTATCAATCATATGGCGGTCGAGCTGAATGAGATGGAAAAAATGCGTCAAGAGTTCATCTCCAACGTATCCCATGAAATTCAATCTCCATTGGCCTCCATTAGCGGCTTTGCGAAAGTGCTGAAGCGAAGTGACTTGACTCCGGAGGCACGGGAACGTTATTTGGAAATCATTGAGACGGAGAGCTTGCGCTTGGCGCATTTAAGCGATAATTTATTGAAGCTGACGTCCATCGAATCTGACCATCATCCTTTTGAAGCGAAAACGTATCGGTTAGATCAACAAATTCGTAAAATCATCCTTTCCTGCGAGCCGCAATGGGTTGACAAATCATTGGAGCTTGACGTCTCGTTAGAGGAAGTGGACATTTGGGCGGATGAAGAGTTGATGAGTCAAGTGTGGATTAACTTGATCAATAATAGTATTAAATTTACCCCCGATGGTGGCAGGTTGTCGATCGGATTGCGTCAGCTTGGGGAGTGGGGAGAAGTGACCATTACAGATACAGGGATTGGCATCAATCCGGAAGATCAAGACTATATTTTTGAACGCTTTTATAAGGTAGACAAATCACGTAATCGGGCGTCGGGCGGCAGTGGGCTTGGCCTATCCATTGTGAAAAAAATTATCGATTTGCACGAAGGAAGCATCGCTGTGCAAAGTGAGATAGAGGAAGGGACGACGTTTACGGTTACTTTGCCGATGGCTCGTCATCGGTAGAAATTTAGATGGAATCGAGGAAGTTGTGGAATGATTAAAATTTTAAAGAACTTGACCGCCTATAAATGGATCATTGTTGCCATCTTTGGACTCGTCTTTTTGCAGTCCATGGCCGATCTTTTTTTACCGACTTTAATGGCGGACATTATCGATAAAGGTGTTGTGTTGGGAGATATCCCGTATATTTGGAAAATTGGCGGCCTTATGCTCATTGTGTCGGGACTCAGTGCTTTGGCGGCTGTCGTTGCGAGTCATTTTTCTTCAAAAGCGGCGATGGGGCTTGGCAAAGATATCCGTCGTAAAGTGTTTAAACATGTGGAAAGTTTTTCTTTACAAGATTTTGACAAAGTCGGAACGGCGTCGCTCATTACGCGGACGACGAATGATATTACACAAGTGCAGCAAGTCGTCATCATGATGCTGCGGATGGTCGTCAGTGCGCCGATTATGTTCGTCGGTGGACTTATTATGGCTTTATCCAAAGATGCAAAATTATCACTTGTCATCGTGGCGACGATGCCGGTGCTGGTCGGCGCGATATTGTTGATTTTGTACAAAGGGGTGCCACTTTTCAAAAAGGTGCAAAAGCGGCTCGATCGGCTGAACCTCGTGTTACGTGAAAATTTGACGGGAGTCCGGGTCGTCCGTGCTTTTAACCGGGAAAAGGAAGAGCAAGTACGGCTGCGAAAAGCGAACGAGTCTTTGACGGACGTTTCCATCAAAGTGAATAAAATTATGGCTTTTTTAATGCCGATCATGATGCTAGTTATGAATTTGACGGTCGTTGCGGTCATTTGGTTTGGCGGCATGCGGATTGACAATGGTGCCATGCAGATCGGGGACTTAATGGCTTATATTCAATATGTCATGTTGATCATGTTTTCATTAGTGATGGCATCGATGATGTTTGTTATGATTCCGCGGGCGGCTGTTTCGGCAAATCGGATCAACGAAGTGTTGGAGATGGAACCGACCTTTTTGGATGAAGGGACTAAGAAAGCAGACAAAGAACGCGGTACGCTTGCATTCGAGCATGTGACATTCCACTATCCGGGCGCGGAGGAGCCGGCATTGTCGGACATCAGTTTCCAAGCGAAATCGGGAGAAGTGACCGCCATCATCGGCGGGACTGGTGCCGGAAAATCGACGCTCATCAATTTGATCCCACGTTTTTACGATGTGACAAGTGGGACGATCCGAGTGAACGGTGTCGATATTCAAGACTCTTCACAAGAAGAAGTCCGGTCGAAAATCGGTTTTGTCCCGCAGAAAGCATTGCTTTTCTCGGGGACGATCGCTGACAATATTCGGTTCGGGAAACAAGATGCCACACAAGCCGAAATCGAACATGCAGCGCGCATTGCACAAGCGGAAGATTTCATTTTAAAAATGGACGATGGCTACGCATCCGTTATTGAGCAAGGCGGATCGAATGTTTCCGGCGGACAAAAACAACGTTTATCCATTGCGCGGGCCCTCGTGCGAAAGCCGGATATTTATATTTTCGACGATAGTTTTTCTGCGCTGGATTATAAGACGGACGCCAATTTGCATGCTGCGTTAAAAGATGAAACGAAAGAGGCGACCGTTGTCATCGTGGCACAGCGGGTGAGTACGGTTATGGATGCAGATCGGATCATTGTGTTGGACCACGGCAAAGTGGCAGGCATCGGGACACATGAAGCGTTGCTGGAAACGAATGATGTGTACCGGGAAATCGTCAAATCACAGCTTTCAGAGGAGGAAATCGCATGAGTGACCAGAATAAGCGGTCATCCGGACATGGAGGCGGTGGTGGATTTGGCGGCGGTGGCAATATGATGATGGCAGGAAAAAAAGCGAAAGATTTTAAAGGTACATTGCGGCGTCTCATCGGTTATTTGAAACCGCGTCGCGTTCAATTACTTGCCGTGTTTATTGCTGCGATTTTGAGTACGGTTTTCACGATTATCGGGCCGAAAATTATGGGGAATGCGATCACGGAATTATTTGAAGGGGCTTACGGAAAATTTACAGGTGTGCCGGATGCAGCGATCAATTTTGATATCATTGCGAAAATCTTGTTGCTGCTCGCCGGTTTGTATGTGTTCAGTAGTTTGTTCAGTTATATTCAACAATTCATCATGTCGAGTGTCGCGCAGAAGACCGTGTACGATCTACGGGAAGACGTCAATAATAAGTTGGAGAAATTGCCGCTTCACTATTACGATAGCCATTCGACGGGAGATACGTTAAGCCGCGTGACGAATGACATCGATTTGATCGGCAGTACGTTGCAACAAAGCATTACGCAATTCATCACGTCTGTTGTGACGATTGTCGGGATTCTTGTCATGATGTTATGGATCAGTCCCGTTTTGACGATCATTTCGCTCGTCAGTTTGCCATTGTCGATTTTCGCGATTCGCCCGATTTTGAAACGGTCACAAAAACATTTTGCAAAACAACAACAAACACTTGGCCAGTTGAACGGCCATATTGAAGAAATGTATACAGGTCATCAAGTTGTCAAAGTGTTCGGCCATGAGAAAGAGGCGATCGCCGAATTTGAAGAAGTGAATGAACAATTATACGACGCGGGTCGGAAAGCGCAATTCATTTCGGGCATTATTATGCCGATGATGTCGTTCATCGGGAACTTGAGTTATGTGCTCATCTGTATTGTCGGGGGTATTTTAGTGACCCAGCGGGCGATTTCGATCGGGGACATTCAAGCGTTCATTACGTATACACGCCAATTTACGCAACCGATTACCCAAACGGCGAACATCGCCAACATCATCCAGTCAACGGTCGCTGCCGCGGAACGTGTTTTCGAACTGTTGGACGAGGAAGAAGAAGTGAAAGAAGAGACAACGGTTCAGTTGAAAGATGCGAAAGGTGAAGTGGCCTTTGAGCATGTTGATTTCGGATATGGCAAAGATTTATTGATTGAAGATATGAATGTGCATGTGAAGCCGGGGCAAACAGTCGCAATCGTCGGACCGACTGGTGCGGGGAAAACGACGTTAATCAATCTATTGATGCGTTTTTATGAAGTGAACGGTGGAACGATCAAAATTGACGGTTTGGACACCCATCAGATGTCACGTGAAGATTTGCGGACAACTTTTGGCATGGTACTCCAAGATACATGGCTCTTCTATGGGACGATTAAAGACAATATTGCTTACGGAAAAGCCGGTGCAACAGACGAGGAAATTATGTCGGCAGCGGAGCTGGCACAAGCTGATCATTTCATCCGGACGCTTCCAGATGGCTATGATACGGTCTTGAACGAAGAGGCATCGAATATATCGCAAGGGCAGAAACAACTGATCACGATTGCCAGAGCCGTTCTTGCCAATCCGCCGATTATGATTTTGGATGAGGCGACGTCGAGTGTGGATACCCGGACGGAAGTTTTGATCCAACAAGCGATGAACCGGTTGATGGAAGGGCGCACAAGTTTCGTCATTGCACACCGCCTTTCAACGATTCAAGGTGCGGATCTGATTTTGGTGATGGATCAAGGCACCGTCATCGAACAAGGAACGCATGATGAATTATTGGAAGCGAATGGTTTTTACGCGGAGCTTTACAAC
>CAOKMT010000123.1 GCA_948469885.1 uncultured Sporosarcina sp.
ATAGCGAAAATAGGGCGGCGCCGTACCAGTAGCCATCCGACTGCTTGATCCGATTTCCCGAAATGTCAGCGTCTTTTGTGATTTCTTTCCGTGCAAACGACAAAAAGGCTGTCAGTGCATGGAGTGAAGCTCCATTCGGAGTATGTCGGCCGGTTGTGTTTACAATATTCGCAGAATCATTCAATATCTTGTCGATCCACTTGATGTGTACTTTCTTTCTGCTGACAAACTTTCCCCATAATTTAGCGTGTGAGGAGATCGTGAAGAAAGATAGATACAAAATGTCAAACCAAGCACGTTCTTCAGGAAGCTGCACCGGCTTTTCATGCGGGTGATGTTCGATCCGTTCGCCGATGAATGCAAGGCAAAACGCATTGTATAATTCCTCCTCTTCCAAAAAGAAATGCCATATATCGTCAACTTTTTTTGAAAACATGGGAAGTCCTTTTGAAATGCCCGCCAAAAACAAAAACTTTTTTAGTTCATACCACCGCTCTCTTAATTCAGGCGTCGTTAACGTGCGTTTCGCCTTCAAAATACGGACATTCACTGTTTTTTCGATTTTCGTTGACCAAGCACGGTTGAATTGGTGGAATAATTGTTGCGTTTCTTTATCGGCCCAAGGGGGAGCCGTCAACTTTTTCGCATACAAATATTTGCGTTCTTTCAAGTGAAACATGAAATTGACACAGACGGTAATTAGCAAGACAATAAGAATAATAGCACCGAACAACAAAAATAGTTCCATCCAGTTAGCCTCCTCTATGTATAACAGTTGAACCTTTGCTTATTACGTATCCTCTCCATTGAAAGTTTCACTTTTTAATTGTGTCACTTTTGGAGTTAATTTCCACAGAGCCCAAATAAAAAAAGAGATGGTGATCGCCACCCCTTTAATTTTTGGTATCACAATCGCACTCGTTAGTTGAAGAACTAATTTGATACACCATAAAATTTGTAACCATCCAAAATTGGAGGAAGTTCTTGGTTACTCACTACCATCCAATCGGTTTCCAATATAGTATCGTAATTCGCATTTATTTCTGCAACAGTTTTATTTGATTCTCTTGTAACAAAGTAAAGATTTACTTCCTTTACTACTGCATCTAAATTTTCTTTAGAATATCTCTTTATAGATTCTAATGATGCTTTTGTTTCAACGCTTACATCAAATTGTGCATCATCATTACTCCATGTTTCAGAATTAGAAAGCATCTTAAATTCAATGTTTAGTTCCCCATCTGTAAAATCAATAACTAAAAAATCATAAAAATTTTCACTATTTTTATCTAAATAAGTTTGTATTTTTTCTTCTTCGCTTTGGGTTTGGGTGCAAGCGGATAACAGTAAAGCAAAAGACGATAATAATAACATAAACAAAACATACTTTTTCATAACTTTCCCCTTTCCCTTGTTAATAAGACAAACGAAAATTTTCACCGCTTTTCATGAACTAACCTGCCTCATTAGTTTAAGTGTAAGCCTTCACAATTGCTTCTCCGACATTAAATTTGAATGGAAATATGAAAAATACGGATACATCTTTGGAAGGGAGATGTGTCCGTATTTAGTATGTTCTTACTGAGTTTCTAAATTTTTTAGGCGGTTATCCAAAATGAAATTACCGAACGGGATGAATGCGGAAAGGACGGCGCCTACTGTAAATCTAAATGGCCATTTGACGGCGATCATCGCGTATACGATGGCGATCATGTAAATTAAAAATATATACCCGTGGAGCGTTCCAATGATTGTAACTGCTTCCGGCATATTGAACCAATACTTTAATGGCATGGCAATGAACAATAAAATAACGAGCGAACTACCTTCCAATAAACCGATGAAACGAAAACGTCCCAATGCATTTTTAAACAAAACTTCACTTCCTACTCTATGTATTCTTCCACCCTATATTATACTGAATACCGATGAGAGAGTACAGGATTCGGGCGATCCCTGTAAATGGTCGATCATCAGGTAAGTAGACCCATATTTGACAAGATTTGATGTGTTATGCATCGAGCTCCTGTATCATACATGATGTAAATAATACGAGGGAGGCATTACGTTGAAACATTTATTGTTTGTATTGATGACTGCTTTGTTACTAGCAGCGTGTGGTAATGATTCGGTGAAAGAAACAGAAGAGATCCCAGTTGAACTAGATGCAACGGTTGAAACAGAAGAATCGGAAGAGGAAGAAATGGAGCAACTAGAAGAAGCTGAAGAAGAAGTAGCGTCGGCAGACGAAGCAGAAAAAGTAGAAGTGCCGCAAGGAGATCTAACGGTTGACGGGGCTAAAGAGATCATTGAAACGGCTGGGATGGGCGCACAGGACAAATTAGTGAGTGCAACGATTGAGGGTGAGGAAATACAAGCGATCATCGAAATGGAATCAAGAGCATTAATGGAAGATGATTTTGCGGCAGTCGCTTCATATAGTAAAGCATCGGCAGAACTTCTTGCTTATGAAGGCTGGGAAGTGTTGACGATTGAATATGTCAATGTAGGTACCATCAGCATGAATCGCTCTGAAAAAGAAGTAAATGAAGACGGTATGGACCATTTCCCAGTCTACGCGATCGCCGGAAAATTAAAGTAAGTATGGAAAAATTCATACAAAGTGAAGTAATGGGTGTATTTATATATAATGAGATTTCTGAAGCATACGAACAAAAAGACGGGAAAATACATTGGACATTGGATATTCAAAATGAATGTATTGAGCCTAGTGAGATGATCAAAAGAGCGGAAGAATTGTTTTTATACATAGAAAAATTTGTGGGAAAGGCAAAAGTCGCCATAGCAGGGACATTGCTTGATTATAAAAATGATTTTTGGCCAGCGTATGACGAAAACGATGAAACCTTGGATTGGGATGCAGTAGATGCAGGAAAGTATGATATGTCTAAAGAAGAATTTATAGAATCCATCACGCTTTGTGACATTCAGATTAGGGGAAATGGCATATACTGTGAATTTGATGATGGAGACTTATTTGGTGGGCATAGAATACATGCTTATTTTGATAACAATTATGCGTTATTAAAAGCTGATGTATAAGAATGCAAGGTTTAAGAATTAATAACGATTCTCGAAATGATAGTTCTGGTGCTCATTATTTCTAGTGTGAAATATAATTAATTATGGAGAACAAAGTCATGCAAAAGCGGCTACTCATTTAAGAGTGGCCGCTTTTTGCTTATTTATCCAATGAATTTTTAATGTCTCCGCTTGCCTTTTTTACCGAACCTTTAGCTTTATCGACTTTACCTTCTACTTGTTTGCTTTTATCATCCATTAATTTACCGTATTGTTCCTTCGCTTCACCTTTTACTTTGTCAACGGCTCCTTCAATTTTATCCTTAAATCCGCCCATATTGTATTTCCTCCTTTGTTTTCTATTCGTTGTATAGCCTTCGTTCTATTTTTCTAAACTTAAAAGTCAAATACAAAAAGTAATGATTCTTCATTGCCGTTTTGTTAGGAGATGTTTTCCCGGAAAATAAAAAGACCTGTAAACATTGAATTCACAACGTTTACAGGTCTTTCTCACTGCTGTAAGTTATTCTAGACGTCCCAGGAGGGATTCGAACCCCCGGCCCACAGCTTAGAAGGCTGTTGCTCTATCCAGCTGAGCTACTGGGACATATTGGTAGTATATCGTGATTCTTTGAAAAAAACAAGAGGAAAAATAGAAAAAATAGCAGTTTTATAGAAAAACTTAAAGATATGTCTAAGTTTATTTAAAAATACACATGCATAATTTCTCCATTTTCAACCAACCTATGTTGTCTGCCAACTAAATGGTTTAAAGGAAGGAGGAAACGCCAAATGATGAAAAGAGCGGTGGCTGCTATTGCTGTCTTTGGACTTTTGCTCGGTGGTTGTACGAATAATGGGGCAGGTTCTCGAAATGATGAGACGCCTATGGAAAAAGTGCGAGATGATGCAAGACAATGGAAGAATGATGCGGAACGAGATTTGAATGGGGATGCCTTCAACGACCGAAACGATCAGCAAGATACGATGGATGCCAATCAAAACGGTCAGTATGATACAACCGGTGCGAATCAGAATGACCATAATCGGAACGATGATGAAGGCAATCTGAACGATAACCCCCAAGTGGAAATCATTGAAGATTTGAACGAAAAGAATAACGTCCATTAATGGAAAAGGGTGCCAGCTGCGAATATCCAATTCGAGTCTGGCACTTATTTTTGAAGGATGATATGCTTTCCTTTGAAAATAAGTTATGGATCGGGGGGGATCGGATGATTTATGCGAGTGGGATGGTTACTTTTATTTCAAGACGGAAAACGATTCCTAAAGGTTTCATCCGTAATAACAAAACGCTTTCGTTGAAAGTGGTCGGACAACCCGAAATGGTTTCTGAGGGCACCGACTCTGTTATGAAGATCAGATGTAGATTTCGGGCACTCCTTCCCGAGAGGATAGAGTGCCGGTCACTGGAAGACTACACGGGGAAAATCAAGCCGTTCGTGCAACAGTCGATAAAAAGCATCGTAATGAGTGTAGAAATACATCACTTGAATTATACGAGTCGATCCCATTTGGACTCTTAATTTTGACTACCTTCATTTAATACATAATTCAAAACTTTTAAAAGTTTGTTTGTCCCATCCAATCTATTTGGTAGAGCGAAGGCATTGTGCCGGAAGCAAAATCACTGATGTGTACGGGTGAGTTTTTGGTTATTGATAAAGTAGGATGTAGTCTGAATGTTAGGAAGCTTTCATTCTGCGAAGGTACGTGGTAATATGCTTACTCATACGAAGAAATAGAAAAGTGAGGAAAGGAGGTCAAAAAGTTGACGTATGAAAACACTGCTTTGTTATTGATTGACTTACAAAATGAAGGCGGGACATCGGACGTTGTCGGGATGGACCATATTTTACAAAATACAGCAACATTGATAGAACGATGCCGTCAATTGGAGATTCCGATTTTGTACACGCGGCATATCAACCGGGCAGATGGAATCGGGCTTGCGAACCGGGAGCCGGTCGACGCGAAAGGTGAGCCTCTGTATTATCATGACCGGACAGCGTCGATTGAAATCGCCGACCTCGTGAAACCGGCGTTGGGCGATATCATTATTGACAAGTACCGGTATAGTGGCTTTTATGAGTCCAATTTGGATTTAATGTTAAAAGGTTTGGGCATCCGCCATCTGATCGTCGGTGGCGTGCTGACGGATGTATGTGTCCTTTCAACATTTATGGATGCGTATTAACGTGATTATCAGGTCAGTTTAGTGGAAGATATGTGCGGAACGACGACAGAGGGCGCGCATATGGCTGCTGTTTTAATGATGGCGAATTGGATTTACGATTTGGAAATCTATGAAACGGCTGAACTCTGTAAAAAGATGAACGGTGAAACATATCATGTTTGGTCATCGGATGAACCAGATGAACTGCAATTTTCTCCGGATAATATGCGAGAAATATTTTCAAAACTTTCGTCACCTAAAGAAAATTAGATAATTGAAGTAAGGAAAGGAATGTCAATATTGTCAAAAGTAAGCGATGAAGGACCCAGTATTCGCCTGGAGACTACAATAGCTTCAGGTGTGAAAAAAGAAACTGGTAAAAAAGTAGAAACGATAGAATACTATGCGACAGATGAAGTACCGATGGCGCAAAGAAATATAGGTTTCTTTGATATGATCGCCATTTGGGTCGGTGCCAATTCCAATAACGCATCATGGTATGTAGGTGGGACAGTGGCAGGTGCCGCATTTGCAGGGGCAGTGACCGTGACGATGATCGCCAATCCGATTGCTTATCTCATTCTAGCTCTCGTCGGGTATATGGGATTCAAGGTGGGGACGTCGACGATGGCGCTCACAAGGCCGGCGTTCGGCATTAAAGGGAGTGCTTTGCCGACCATTTTAAATACGATTGTCTTTTTAGGATGGGCGGTTGTCAATACGTTCATTGCGGTTATTTCCATGAGTTTCATTTTCAGTGATCTATTCGGTTGGCCAGCTTATGGAGAACCCGGAAGTGCGGGTCCGATGATCATCGGGATTGTATTCATGACGTTATTGAACTTGGCGGCCGTTTCTCTTGGCAGGAACTCCATTAAAGTTGTCGAAAGGATTGGGATCGTCCTTGTGCTCATTTTGGGCGTTTGGATTACGACCGTCGTTTTGCAGCAGCATTCCATGGCGGAAATTATTGCTTGGAAACCGCCTGCTGACTTGAAGATGCCAACAGGCGTGGCGATTGATATTATGGCCGCATTCAGTTTGGCTTGGGTACTTGGCGTAGCAGAATTTACGCGCTACACCCCAACTGTCAAAACGGCAACTGTCGCTCCGCTGATCGGCGCTTTTATCGCGTTGG
>CAOKMT010000124.1 GCA_948469885.1 uncultured Sporosarcina sp.
CACAAATTTGATATTATCGTATAAGTGATTACCATCTTTCAGAGTCTTTTGAAATGGGATCGGGAGGAATAAACGTGAAGCTAGAAAATTTAAATACGAAAGAACATCTTTGGTTTCTCTTAGAAGATACGAATCATCCGATTGCAATTCTGAATAAATCCGGAACGACAGTCCAACTCAATGACGTATGCCGAGAGCAATTCGGAATTGAACGAACAGACAGGATTCGTGACTTGCTTGAGGAGCCATGCGCAGCTTTATGGGACAAATCTTTGAATGATGCGCTTGAAAAAGGACGAGCTACTTTAGATATTTATTTACCACTCGCAAACAATCGAATCGTGCAAACGAACGTGCGCTTACTTTATTGCGATCAAGCAAAAAAGGTGATCGTGCTGTTTACAGTTTCTTTAAACCAACAGAAAAAAGAAAGAGCTGCATATGGAAGGGCGTTCCGGAAATCGGATAATTTAATGTTTGTGGTGGATCGTAATGGAAGAATTCAGGATGTCAATGAACTTACGTATGAATACTTCAATTTGCCCCGCAAATATTTTTTAAACACTTCGATACGGAAGCTCTTTTCACTTTTTTGCAACTCGTCATTAGAGTCTAAGCAGTATATTAAAAAAGTAAACGAAGACGGCTATGCGGAAGTCGTTAAACGATATAAGCAGTCAACTGGAGTAGTAAAGTATTATCGTATTACGGCTTTTTTTGACGAAGAGACAAATATGTATTTAATGCGTGTTAAAGATGAAACGGAAAAGATCCAGCTGGAACAGCAGTTAGACCATCAGAAATCATTGGCTGAAGTTGGACAGTTGGCTGCCAGTATCGTCCATGAAATCAGAAATCCGATGACCACATTAAAAGGATTTACACAGCTGTTGAGGAATACTTCTGTGGAAGAATCGAAAAAGTATTTGACCGTCATTGATGAGGAAATTATAAGGATGGAAGCGATTTTAAATGAGATGCTCGTATTATCCAAGCCGAGCTCGAATACAAAGGAATTTGTTTCGCTGCGTAGCTTAATCGATGATATTAAACGGATTGTTTTGCCAACTACCAATTTGGAAAACATTCAAATTGTAGAAAGTGAAGATGATTTTACTGATGTCTTTGTTTTTGGAGATGAGGCCAAGCTAAAACAAGTTTTGTTGAATTTATTTAAAAATGCTTATGAAGCGATGGAGTCGGGTGGCGTTTTGACGACGGGATTGAAACGTACCGAAAATGGGCATCTCCAACTAGCCATATCCGATACCGGAAAAGGGATGAACAGCACGCAAATCAAACAAGTTTTCCTGCCCTTTTTTACGACGCGAAGGGAAGGAACAGGGCTAGGCTTGCCGTTCGTCCTGAAAACGATTGAAGAGCATGGGGCGAGCATTACAGTCGAAAGTGAAGTGGGGTATGGATCGACATTTATCATTTCGTTCCCACGGGAAATTATTCAAGTATCCGAGAAGGTTGAAAAAGAAGCGGTTCTTTTTGAACCAAGTTGAGTGGATGAACGCTTGTTAAAGAAACATGAAGTGAAAGAGATGGGTTTTGACATTGAGTGAGGCTTTCCGTTATAATTAAACTCGACTTCCGAACGGAAACAGAAGGTGAAAATTATGATGGAAAATGATACGGATCGTGCGCTAAAGTTATTCATCGTCTTGTCTCGGGCAAGCAAGGTGATTTTAGAAGAAGCACATCGTTTAATTGAGCAATATGAATTAAACCCGACTGAATTTGGGGTGCTTGAGTTGTTATATCACCGGGGGCAGCAACCTATTCAACATATCGGAAAAAAGATTTTGCTTAGAAGCGGTTCTATGACATACGTTGTCGACAAACTTGAAAAAAGAGAATTGCTTGAACGTGTCTCCTGTGAAGAAGATAAGCGTGTGACGTATATTTCGATTACCGAAACAGGTACTGAACTTATTCGTTCTATTTTCCCCGAGCACGAAAAAAACATTGAAATGCTCATGTCTGGTTTAAATGCGGAAGAACAAACGACAGCAATTGAGCTAATCCGAAAACTCGGTTTGTCAGTGAGATCTTTATCTTAAAAAATGCGGCAGTTCCCATTGAGGAAAATGCCGCATTTTTTATTGTCTTATTCGTTTTTAGCAATTGTTTCTCCCATTTTCAGGAAGTCTTCAAAGTGAGCACCTTCTGCCGAATCGAATATGGAGAGGCGTACGAGTAAATTGTCCCGTTCAAAAACAATCCCTGTTACTGTCCCTTCTTCCACATCCACTGTATAGCCTTTCACGCTTTTTAGATCATCTCCAGCCGGAAGATCTTTGGCATCGGTTAGTTCATCAGGTGTTTTTCCATTGCTTGCAGCTTCAAGGAATGTCACCGTGTTTTCCGTCAAGTAATCGACTGTCACATCTTCAGAAGACATTGTTTCAATCCGCATGAAAACGGAATCGTCAGCTGCTAAATATAAAGAGTCTTTGCCCGGTTCTTCACCTGTTAGTTGATATTCGGGAAGTAAGTAAACAGAGTAGTCTTGTGTGTCACTGTTCACTTGTGTCGCTTTGTCAAAGAAGCTATTGTCTGGTTCAGTTGTTCCATTGTCGTTGTCATTATCTTTTTCAGGTGTTTCACCAACAACATCTTCTTCATCATCTGGTTCTTCAGTTCCGTTATTTTCTTCGGGTCCATCGTCTTCCGCGCCATCAACTTCATCGGCAGGAGCCTCTGTCCCATTTCCATTGCTTTCCTCGGGTTTATCTTGTCCAGTATCAGACGTACCACATGCTGAAAGAATTAAAATCAGAGCCATAGTGGTGCATAATAAAAGCCAATTTTTCTTCATGGTAATTCCTCCTCTGTCTATGTAGACGATTGAAGATGTGTTAAGTTTCATTTTTGTTGAAAAAAATGAATTTTTTATGGAATCATTAATTGGAAAGTGTTTCCGTTTATCGAAAAATGTCGGAAAATAATAGCCAATCATAGGTAATATTCGTGTATAATTGTTAATGAATAGAGTTGACCATGGAGGGATTACTTTTGGGGCGGTCATTGAAGGATGAGATAGAAGTCGTGCGTGAAGCGATGCTGAATGCCGCGATGAAAGAGGGCTTATGTGCAAAACAAACATTAATATTAAGCCAAAGACTTGATCGTTTAATGAATCAATTGACAACGGAGAGAGAAAATCAATGCTGCCCAGACAAGACGAACACATCCGTACATATTTAAAAATATGATAACCCGAAGATTTGTTTACGATTTTAGTTTTAAAAAATTTTTTCGAAATATGTTTAACTATTTGAAAAACGGGGGATAATAAGAGAGAACACAGCAACATTCTCATTTCCCCCTTTTAAGGGCGAACCGTAAAAATACGGTTCGCCCTCTTTTTTTGCCGAAAAATGAAAGACGTCCTATCAGTTTGTTTTTTCTGTTAAAATGGACGTGATTGTAAAGTATAGGAGGCGACTGAGGGAATGAAGAAAATCGGGTTCATCGGCACAGGGGTTATGGGAAAGAGCATTGTACGCCACTTATTGAAAACAGGTTATGAAGTGTCGTTATTTACGCGTACACAATCGAAAGCAGCTGACTTGCTTGAGGAAGGGGCTACATGGGCGAAAACGGCTGCGGAGGCAACAGCAGACGCAGAAATTGTTTTCACAATGGTAGGCTATCCACATGACGTTGAAAATGTGTATTTCGGCGAAGAAGGGATTTTTGAAGGGGGACTCGCCGGCCAAATTGTTGTCGATATGACGACGTCCAGTCCCGCGCTTGCAAAACGGATCGCCGAAGAGGCGGAGCGTCGGGGGATGGAATCCATCGATGCACCGGTTTCAGGAGGCGATATAGGGGCACAAAATGGAACGTTATCCATTATGTGTGGGGGTAGACAAGAAACATTTGAAAAGGTTTTACCGATTTTAAAGGTTTTTGGAAATGAAATTGTATACCAAGGCGAGGCAGGGGCGGGCCAACATACAAAAATGTGTAACCAAATTGCCATCGCGACAAATATGATCGGCGTATGTGAGGCGATTGTTTATGCAGAATATGCTGGGCTCGACCCTGAGACAGTACTGGCCTCCATTTCCACAGGAGCAGCCGGGTCATGGTCTTTGTCCAATCTTGCGCCGCGCATGTTGCAAGAAGATTTCAAACCGGGTTTTTATGTGAAGCACTTTTTGAAGGATATGGACATCGCGTTGAAGGAAGCCGAAGCGATGCAACTTGAACTTCCGGGATTACAGCTTGCACGAAGTATGTATAACGATCTCGTGAATCGAGGCTTTGGAGAAAACGGAACACAAGTGCTTTACAAAAGGTATGAAAAAAGTCTAAATAACTGTTAAAAAGAACCGATAAAAGGAGGAGATTGATGAATTGAATAGCTGTTTTTATGAAGGGGATTGAAGAAGACGTGAATATGACAAGAGCAGAGAAAATCAATGATCAAGTGTTTGAATTCGTTGAATTTCGAATAGGGTCGAGTCTCTTTGGGATAAGTATTACGAACGTCCGTGAAATTATCCAACCTCTCGCAGTGACGAAGATTCCGCATGCGCATCCTAATGTAAAAGGGATCATTCAATTGCGTGGGGAAGTGTTGCCCGTCATTGATTTTGGGACGATGACAGGAAGCGTGATCGACGAACAAGGAGCCGACACTAAATATATTGTAAGTGAATTTACTGATAGAACGATTGTTTTTGAAGTATGTGCTGTCACGCAAATCGATCGTGTGGATGTGACTGAAATAGAAAAGTCTTCCAATATGTATGAGGGTGAACGAGTACCTCTTTCAGGTGTCATTAAAAGAGAGGCGCATATTGTTCTTCTCGTTGATTTTGAAAAGGTGCTGGCTGAGCAATTTGATTGATTCCGAACTAGGTATGACTAAAAAATCGCCACTTTATGTGGCGATTTCAAATTATAGGATAGATGATTGTTTGTTCCGAATGCGAATAACTGCCAGATCATGGTAAGGATGATGGAAGGTAATGGCAGGATATTCTAATAAGGTAGCCATTTTACTTTCCGTCCAAGTAAGACGACCGGAACGGAGTTGTGCGTTGAATTTTCCGGATGTTTCGCCGATTAGGTTTTTCTGTTCTTTTCTGGAATTGCTGTTGGGGAGTGCCAATATATTTGGAGAGTGTGTCCCTCGCTGCGCGTAAACTCATTCGTTCTTGTGGGTTGCGCGAAGTCTGATCTTGATGGCCAAGGTGTGGTAATGTGTCGAAGTCGTTTTTTGCTGGAATCATATGAAAGAGGAAATCGCAACAACGGACGAGCGTGGTCGAGTGTTGCTTGCTCAACTTTGGATTTTCAACAAAATGTAATCCGATTTTTGTAGCATGTCCTGCTTGAATGAGCTTGTCGAGCGCTAGTTTTTTCAACGTGTATAGATCCTTATTGTCCGGAGCGGTTTTCGCATGCCGATTTACTGTGTAAATGGCGACCGCGATACGGCGGATGTCTTCGTATTGACTCAATATGTGCCTCCTTTATATTCGGAAATCGGTTAGTATATCCAATTTCATATTATCAAAAATGGCAACTTTTGTACATGAAATGAATTGTTTGAGCAGAGGCTGTTTATTGGAATGCTTAGCAAATAAATGTATAAGCATAAAGTGACAGTCCATCCTAATATATATATAATTTTTCAATGTTGTTATTACATACAAAGTTAAAATGTTAGTTGGAACGGTAAGAAGAACTAGGAGGAAATCATGGAGAATCGTAAGCTGCTCAATGAAGAGTACACGAGCTTAGTGGAAGAATATATGTTTGATCACCCTTCTACGATGTCGATTTTAATCGAAAACGATCGAGAAGATGAGTATAAAGTGCTGTATGCAAACACGCTGGCAACAAATTATTTCTCAAGCAAGATCCAAACACGAGCTGTTTCTTTTTTTGGTCCCTTCTGGTTTAAAATTAAGGGAGAAATCGATCGGTTAATCAACAAGCCCATCCAAAGGACAGTACTCGATTGGATAGTGAACGGCAAGACATTCCTGTTTGAAGTTGACTTACAGCGAAGGGGTGGAGATGAAAATCAAAAACTCATCTTTATTGAATTACGTGAACCGTTGAATGAGGGAAATGATTCGCATGCGCTAAAGCCTTTCGGACGTGAACTTGATCTTTTGTCAAGAGCGGAAGAGGCATCGCCGGTTATGGACGACTTGGAATTTCATTTGCGGCGGGCGATTGAGTTGAATGAATTTCAAGTTTATTACCAACCGCAAGTGGATTTAAG
>CAOKMT010000125.1 GCA_948469885.1 uncultured Sporosarcina sp.
GGCATGATTACGGCAATGGCGACATCTATCGTTAATTTCATACCGGAAAGCACAGGGGGCTTTTTGGCGATTATCGTAGCCATTACCGGGATGCCGTTAAGTTTGGTATTTACACCGGACGCTTATTATTTTGGTGTGCTCCCGATTATTAGTGAAACGGCCGCGGCGTATGGAGTAGATGCCGCCCATATTGGAAGGGCAGCAATTTTAGGACAAATGACAACAGGATTCCCGTTAAGTCCTTTGACAGCTTCCACTTTCTTATTAATAGGTTTGGCTGGCGTGGAGTTGGCGGATCATCAAAAGTTTGTATTTAAATGGGCGTTTGGCACAACCATTGTGATGACGATTGTGGCTGTCATTACGGGTGCGATTATTTAAATGTGTCAAGAGGCTAAAGTGTTTGGCGGAATCAATTAAGTTTCCAAGATGTGAAAAACCTATTATTCAGATGAAAAGTTCTATCCTGAAACAAAGGATAGAACTTTTTTCTCTTGCAACACTTCCATTAACAATAGCAATGTTCAGAATACACATTGAATACTAACATTATATATGATAAATTAATATAATGAAGTTAAGGCTTCAATAAGTAAAATAAAGTTGTTGAAACTTCATTAGGGGAGAAAGCACATTAAAATAAAAGAACAAATCCAAGTGTTATACAATGATCTGTCTAAAAGTCAGAAAAAAGTTGCGTTATTTGTGATGGATCATCCAAGGGACGTTGCGATGGCTTCCGCACAAGAAATCGGGTCGAGCATCGGTGTCAGCGAAACGACGGTGATCCGGTTCTGTTATAGTTTGGCGCTTGCAGGCTATGCGGAATTACAAAAAATGATACGGGAACAACTGCTATACCAGGAAAGCAGCCTAACGACTTATCAACAATCAAAGATGGACCTAGAACAGAATTCCGCCCTTTTCAAACAAGTGATGGAGCAGGATACCATCAAAATTATGAAGACATTGAAACAGATTAGCGAAGCCGATTATGAAACAGCGACGGAACACCTCTCCAAGGCGAAGACGGTTTATGTACTAGGGCTCAGGTCGTCGCATATCGCGGCTAGTTGGCTAGCATATTCGCTCGGATTGGTGAGAGGCGATGTGCAGCTCATACGGCCCGAATCCGAAGATGTGATTCAAACCCTTAGCCAAATGGACGAAAACACTGTCGTCGTTGTCATTTCGTTTCATCGTTACTTAAAGAAAACGATTCAAGTTGCAAAATTGGCCCGTGAACAAGGTGCTTTCATCATCGGGATCACCGATTCTTCGCTTGCCCCGATCCATAAATATAGTCAGCTACTATTTCCGATTCATTCACCGAACAAGTCAACGCTGGATGCGACCGCATCACTTTTTTCGTTTATGAATGCCATTGTTGCAGGATTATCGGTGCAGGATAAGGATCGTTTCGAACAAAGACAGCGGAAGTCTGAAGCGATCACGGGTGATTTTCTATTCGTGGAGGGGACAGATGTAACATGAACGCAAGGAAGGAAAATGAAATGAAGAACTTGAAATTATCAATTCGAAAATTAGAAACAAATGAAGAGCTTCGCCTTGTGCAAGCACTTGAACAGAAGGTTTGGGGAATGCATCCGATTCCGACACACCAAACTTTCACGGCAGTAAAAAATGGCGGCCTCATGCTGGGCGCTTTCGCTGGGGATCAACTTGTCGGTTTTTCCTACGGCTTCCCGGGCTTTTCTAATGGGAAATTGTACTTGTGCTCTCATATGCTCGGCGTTCACCCGGATTATCGACAGCTAGGGATCGGAAAGCTGTTGAAAGAAGAACAGCGGAAGCTTGCGCAGGAAATCGGCTATGACTTGATCACTTGGACATTCGATCCGTTGGAAAGCCGGAATGCCTATTTGAATATTGGAAAACTTTGCGGGATCAGCAATACATATTTGGAAAATTGTTATGGCGAAATGGAAGACGGCTTGAACAAAGGATTACCGACAGACCGACTTCAAATTGAATGGTGGATTTCAAGTGAACGGGTTGTGGAAAAGTGGACGCCTCAAACTGCTGATTATCATCGACCGTCTTTAGTCGAGAAATCGGAAAAAGGGAATCCAACGATGGACATTGACTGGGAGAAACTTGATACAGCTTGTGAAGGGATTGAAATTCCGGTACCTGCAAATATCCAGGGAATCAAGTCGGAAGAACCGGAACTTGCCCTCAAATGGCGGATGAAAATCCGGACTGTCTTTCAAAAGTTATTTGACGCCGGTTACGCAATCATAGGATTAAGAAAATCAAGCGACGGTGTTCATTATTATCAATTTGTGAAAAGAAATATCATACCGTTAAATACGATGAATGAGGAGAATTTAAATGATTATTAAAGAAATCAACATTCGCAAGATGAAAATGACGATGAAAAATCCGTTTACAACAAGTTTTGGCACGTTTCAAGATAAGGAGTTCCTCTTGCTGGAAGCGAAAGATGAGCTTGGCAATACGGGATGGGGCGAGTCAACTGCTTTTCATTCCCCTTGGTATAACGAGGAGACACTTGGCACAAATCTACATATGATCGAAGAATTTCTACTTCCGTTAGTACTTGGGAAAGAAATCGGGCATCCCGACGAGGTGAATGAACTGTTCGCTTCCATCCGTAAAAACAATATGGCGAAGGCGACAGTTGAAGGGGCGATTTGGGATCTTTACGCAAAGCGGAATAAAATGACGCTGGCGCAAGCGCTCGGCGGTGAGCGGAAACAGATTGAAGTGGGCATCAGTATCGGTATAGATGAAGATATGAATCGTTTAGTGGAAACGGTCCGCGGTTTTGTAGAGGAAGGTTACAAGCGGATCAAAGTGAAAATCAAACCTGGCTTTGATGTTGAAGTGATGCGTGAACTGCGCAAACAATTCCCGAATGTACCCATGATGGCAGATGCGAATTCGGCTTATACATTAGAAGACGTTGAATTATTGAAACAGTTGGATGCGTTCAATTTGACGATGATTGAACAGCCGTTAGCTTCGGATGATATTATCGATCATGCCGTTTTACAAAAACAATTACAAACACCGATCTGTTTGGATGAAAGTATTCATTCATTGGAAGATACGCGAAAAGCTGTCGAGCTTGGAAGCACGAAGATCATTAATATTAAAATCGGGCGTGTGGGCGGATTGACGGAATCGAAGAAAATCCATGATTATTGTATGGAAAAAGGCATTCCGGTTTGGTGCGGCGGCATGCTTGAATCGGGGATTGGACGTGCGCATAATATCGCTTTGACAACACTTCCGAATTTTACCTTGCCGGGTGATACAGCTGGGTCTTCACGTTATTGGGAAAAAGACATTATTTCACCGGAAGTGACCGTGGAACAAGGTCTCATCACTGTGCCAACTCAGTACGGCATCGGATATGAACCAGACTTTGAGGCGATGGATCAATTCACTGTGGAAACATTCCAATTTAAAGCGGAATAAATGGAGGGGATCTTCCCCTTCTTTCTTCGGTTAAAATAGTCAGAATACAAAATATCTTCATTCAAAAGTATTGATCGAGAACAGTCTTGAAGGAAGTTGCGAGAAAGTAGGATTTAAAGATGAAGAAAAGTTTTCAAATTGGCGCTGCGTTTATCGGTGTCATTGTTGGTGCAGGATTTGCCTCTGGACAAGAAATATTACAATTTTTCACGAGTTTCGGTTTAGTCAGTATTTTAGGGTCGATCGTCGCAACTTTATTATTCGCTTTTATAGGTATGAACTTGACACAGCTTGGGAGCCGATTACAAACGACATCTCATCAAGGTGTCATCTATCATATTTGCGGGCGTTTCCTAGGAATTCTTGTTGATACTGTTATGACATTTTTCTTATTCGGGGTTACGGTCGTCATGTTTTCAGGTGCGGGCGCAATTTTTGAACAACAATTCAATATCCCGGGGTATGTGGGAAGTATTCTGATGGCGGTTTTGACGATTGGCACTGTCACATTGAGTGTTCGAAAAGTAATTGGCCTGATTAGCGCTTTTACACCGTTTTTGTTGTTATTAGTCATCATCATTACGGCGTATTCTGTCATGACGGTTGATCTTGCCTCTGCGGAAATCCAAGCAGCGGTCAGTCAAGCTAACCAAAGCGCCCCCAATTGGTTATTGGGCGCTTTACTGTACGTGTCCTACAATATTGCGGCTGGCGCGGCAATGATTTCCGTCATGGGAGGGACAGTCAAAGATGAAAAGACAGCAGCTTGGGGCGGAATCATCGGAGGTGTAGGGTTAGGGCTACTCATCATTCTCATTAACATTTCGATGTTGACACAGTTGAAAGAGATCGCCGCATTGCCGATGCCTATGTTATTTTTGGCAAATAATATGAGTCCTGCAATGGGTGTCATCATGTCGATCATCTTATTGGGGATGATTTATAATACCGCAGTCGGTATGCTGTACGCATTTACGGCACGTTTTGTAAGAACAGAGTCGAAGAGCTTTAAAAGTTCTGTTGTCGTTTTCGGTATAGCTGCATACGGCGCCAGTTTCATCGGGTTCATCACGCTTGTTGGGACAGTATATCCAGTGATGGGTTATCTTGGCTTTATATTGATTGGGGCAGTTATTTATTCTTGGATCAAGAAAAGGACGCCTGTCAAGAACTGAAGAGGTGCCTTATCCGAATGGATGAGGCGCCCCTTTTTATGTTCAATAGGGGCATAATTTCTAAATGTGCTAAAATGAAGGTAGTGAATTTGGAAAGGGGTTTTTGACATGAAGTCGCCATTTACATTTATACATACAGCGCCTAAGATATGGACAGGCAAACAACCGGCTATTTTTCTAATCCACGGAATGGGAAGCCACGAAGGGGACTTGCCGCAGCTTGTTCGAGAATTTGAAGATAGCCATCATATTTTCAGTTTGCGAGGCCCGATAGAATTCGACCCGGGCTATGCATTTTTCACGAATGAAGAGGAAGGGAAGCCGATTCGCGTTGTTTTTGATGAAGTGCTTTCATATATCAAGTCTTTTATTCATGAAGCAATTATAGAATATGAGCTTGATGAGAGTCGGATTGATGTGCTCGGTTTCAGTCAGGGAGCGGTGCTCGCCCAGTCTTTGGCACTGACGATGGGCAAAGAAATCCGCGGCGTTGTTGCGTTAAGCGGGTATATGCCTACATTTGTGAAGGAAGAATATAAGAAGCTTTCTGTTGAACATTTGAAGATTTTCATTTCCCACGGGGACTATGATTATATTATTCCACCGCACTGGGGCGTCCAAAGCAAAGATTATTTTGAATCGCTTGGGGCCGATGTAACCTTTAAAACATACGGCGATGGACAGGGCGTGACACCGGAAAATCTTCAAGATCTCGTTGCGTTTTTAAAAGGGCTGGCGTGAATAGTTTTGAGTAGGTAAACTTTACATGAGGAATGGAAATACAATTATAATAGAAAGAAGCTGTTTGCCAGTTATGGAATTGGCAATCAGCTTCTTTCAAATTATGTCACGGTAGATGAATAAGGATATAACCCCACAATATACCGCTAAAGAAACGTTGCAAGCGTTTAATAGAGTCAAGTTGAGACCTGGTCAATGATGACAGGCTGCCAATGAAAATCCATTCAGCGGTACAATTTAGAAGAATAAAAGAAGTTCGATGTATAGAGGAGAGTAATCGTTATGGAAGGGAAGTCATTTAACGCGCAAGTTGAGCGATTTAATCATCGTGGCGTTGGCGAAGCCGTCGTGCCTTGGACGACGAAAAGAGGACATGAAAGCAAGCTGCATTTAATAACACCGTACACAATCCCTGGTGAAGAAGTGAAGGTCACGATTGAACACGCGTCTAGAAGGAAATGGAAAACAACGGTAGATGAGTTTGTGACGACGCATCCAGGTCGCGTGGAAGCGCCGTGTCCGCACTTTGAAAAATGTGGCGGCTGTTCGTGGCAACATTATCATTACGAGGGACAGCTCGTTGAAAAAGCGGATACAGTTAGAAGGTTTCTAGAAAATGAAGGTTTTGATTCAACCCTTGTCCAGCCAACAATCGGAATGGATGACCCATGGCATTACCGCAATAAGATGGAATTCACGTTTGCGCCGGTTGGTTCGCTCGGGTTGCATGAACAAGGCAATTTCCGCAAAGTCATTCCATTGGAAACTTGCCTGCTTATGAAGCCGAGAATGAAAGAAGCTGTAATGGAAATTGCGAGCTGGGTAAAAGAAAATGAATTAACTGGGTACAATAAAGCGTCAACCGAAGGGC
>CAOKMT010000126.1 GCA_948469885.1 uncultured Sporosarcina sp.
CAGCCATCATGGGCCAACTCACGGTGGATGATCTTGCCGCACTCGAATTATGTTACTCACCACCTTATTCATCACCGAAAGATCCTGTCAACATGATCGGCTATAAAGCAAAATAAAAACATTGCCCTCGTCGACAATGTTTTTATTTTGCTTGAAGAATCGACCCCTAAAAAAATCCTCCCCTATCATCGGGGAGGATACATTTCCTTATGCATTTTCCTTTGCCTTTTGCCGGCCTTTCCGCCAAACGACGTAAAGGAAACCTAAGAAAAGAACATATACTAAAATCGATGCGATCAGATAAGGCGTGTTGAATCCTCTATCTTCTTCCACGATAAAAATATCCCCAGATTCCCTTTCTAAAACGACATTGTAGTTCTCGTCTTTTGTTTTCGGGATAGAGTCACCTGAGAGCACACCGCGCAGTCTTTTATGATCCCCGAGCACTTCTTTCGAGATCGGCAAGTTTGCAACTTTCGAGGTATTGTTCAAAGCGATGATCCATGTTTCTTCATCCGAAGAGCGTTTAAAAACAGTAAAACCGTTCTCATTATGCATCATTTCAAAATCGCCGTTTCGTAGCGCTTCTGACTCATTTCGTAAATAGTTCAAATCTGTAATAAAATCATAAAGCTCCGTGTCTGCTTTAAAGTTGACAATCGGATGAATTGCAGGGGCTTCCTTTCCCGAAACGGCGAGTTCCGTTTCATACGTCGTGACAGGTACACCTGGCAATGTAAATAAAGCAGTAAGCGCCAATTTCCATCTTGCCGGCGGGAACATTCTTTTTTCGACCATTTGATCCGTAAATCGTTGGCTCGTTAAATCGTCGAATTGAATAAGATCTGTTTCCACTTTATCGGAAAATAACGATAACCCCGAGGAATCGGGATCAAATTCCACATATGTCTGCTGAAGGGCCTTTCCCTTCTCAACGTTTGGCATGCTATCAAATTGAGCCGATGTTTCTTCCGTTGTCAGTACATATAAGTGTGGTTTTTCATCTTTGATTGCGCCGATCACTTCATCCAAATAATCGGTATCAAAATCACCTAAGTCGGTCAAACGAATACCGTTCCAATCATATGCCATAACAAAGTCAAGTATTGCCTCTTTTACCATAGCACGTACATTTGCATCCGTTTGATCCCACTCAACTGTTTTCCCATTCGCTTGGCTCGTCGGCAAGTGATCCTCTTTTATCCAAACATGCTGTTCACTAACACCATTGAGTGGAAAATCTGCCATAACACCAATGTTTTCTCCATGAAAAGTTTCAATCATTTTTGCAAGGTCTTCTTCTGTTCCAAAATGCGGTTCAATTTTCCCATAATCAAGCACTGTATGACCGTCATATGTTTCCGAACTGAATACAGAACCGATTGAAATCATGGTGAAACCCATTTCCGAAATATATTCCAACTTGTCAATGATTCCCGCAAAGTCGCCACCGCTGAACATGCTTGGGGTTTTCGGGTCAACATCTATATCATTCTTATAGTCACCATTGTTAAACCGATCAACAAGAAGGTCATAAATGCTTTCGTCTTGGAGCGTCCTTTTTTCTTTTGCAAATCCGTTCAAGGGATATATGACGGATAATAATAACACTGCACTGGCGATGATTCCAAACCATCTATTCAATTTCACGAGAAAGCCCCCTATTCAATCAATTACGCCTCGGCGTAATTTGCTTCAACAGTTTAAATTCCCTTTAGCTTTGAACACGCTAGAATTCATCCGGACACTTATTAGAAGTAGCGGACTTTTGCTGAAACAAATTAAATCTACCATCCGTCATTTTACCAAATGATTCGACACGCCGCCATTTTTTCATGACTGAAATCCAAACGTTTCATTGAAATAGGGCAAATCTGTGAAAGGTGCCGAGGGCTAGAGATGAATTCCTGGAAGGTTCGCCGAATTACCCGTCAAATCCAGCGTGGTATCGGGCAATTTTGCAAAGTTATCCGTTTTGGAATACCGACATATATTCGCGCTTACTTCTTATCATTCTTCGTCCCCTTCATAGCATCGTCAAACGGCGTATACATATTTGTCACCTTTTTTCTTTTCACAACGATATTGTAGACTCCCCAAATGATGAGCCCGACTGGAAGGATACCCCATACTATCACAATGATATTCATCAAAGTCAACCGCCTCTCTTCCATAATTCACCGACTTTTTAAAAGTAGTTCGCAAAGAAACTTGCTAAACAGTTTGGGGTTGTTTGATACGTTTTCGATAGTTAGTCCTCGTTTATTTTAATCATAGCTTTAAGAACCGGTATATAGTCCACGAGTTCAATTAATATATCGTCTTTATACTGCGCCACAAGCATAGCTTCTAATTCCATTGGCATCTCCTTCGCTTGCACAATCATTTTCTGTTCGGAAATCTTAGCGGAAACAGAAATTATACTTTTGTCCAATAAAGACTTGTCGTAGGAAGCAACCGTTTCCCTTACTTTTTCACTTAATTGTAGAAGTTCTTCCTTTAGATCAATCTTCCCTTTATATTTTGGATTCATAGAGTTAGTCGTTTCAACAGTAGAAATGTTACGATATACAAAAAACGCCTGCCGGCAACTTGGCCAGCAGGCATTTCAGTTTACATTGGGACAATTCACTATTATGCGAACCAATCAATGCCCATCGGCAATTTGAAACCGAGAAACATCGTCACAAATAGAGCTACGAAAAATAGGATCCATAACGTGGACACGCTTTTCCCTTTGTTAGAGCGGACGAGCACCATCTCCATCAATCCGACCGTCAAGAATCCAAATAGGAACTTGATACCGTAAAGAGCACCTTGTCCAAAGTCCATCCCTTTCACAAATAGCATAATCCCCGATAATAAAATAAGGACATAAAACAACCGTGCGATCATATGCGTAATCTTTTGACCTTTCGTTCCATTTGCCATGACTGCGGCTACGAGAAATAAAAGAACGCCGACAATCCATGAAAACAAGTGGAAATGGGTCGTATTCGATAAGAAATCCAAAAAACTTCACCTCATTATAATGATATCCTAACATAGCTAGAATATCATAAAATGGAATTTCACGGAAGGAAACGTACTTATACGAAACGGTTGGAAAGCGTCCCGATCCCTTCAATCGAAATCTTGACAGTATCTCCTTCTCTCAAGAAGCCCGGAGGATTCATCCCTTTCCCGACTCCTGAAGGCGTCCCCGTCAAAATGACATCTCCTGGTTCAAGTGTGACAAAACGGGAAATTTCAGCGATCAATTCATCGATCTTGAAAATCATATCGCGCGTATTGCCATTTTGTCGAACATCATCATTCACTTTTGTAACAATCGATAAATTATGTGGGTCCGGCAACTCATCTTTCGTTACGAGATAAGGTCCCATCGGACAAGAACCGTCGAAACTTTTCCCCAGGAAATATTGCACATGGTCCGTCTGAATATCACGTGCAGTCACGTCATTCGCAATCGTATAGCCAAAAATATAATCATAAGCAAGTTGTGTCGGAATGTTCTTCCCTTCTTTTCCGATGACAATCGCCAATTCACCTTCATAGTCCAAGTTTTGAGTCACATCCGCATGGATCGGCAAATCCTGCTCATCAGCTGCAATCGACGTCGGCGCTTTTGTGAAGACGACAACTTTTTCTGGAGGCGTATCCCCGCCCATTTCCGTCACGTGATCTGCGTAATTTTTACCGACACAAATGACATTTTTCGGTGTTCTTGGAATCGGTGACAGCCATTCAATGTCCGTAAATTTTAATTTAAAACGGGCAGCATCGTCATTTGCCTCTGCCTGTTCAACAAGTTGGCGTACCTTCTCGACAAAGTCCAATCCAGCCGCTACACCTTCAATAATTGTTTTGGGAAAGTTCACTTCTTCATATGTTTCCGCGATGGATAATACGTCCCATACCGCTTCTTCTCTTTTCACTTTCGGTCCAAATAACGTCTGTCCCTTAAATTGGAACGATAATAACTTCATCTGTCACCCATCCTCCTCATTTCTTCCTTACTCAACTTAATACGACAAATGATGCACATTTCCCTTTTATTTCATCGATTTTTTCCGTAGGTTCCTTTACGCCAGACCCACTCTAGCGGCCCCATACGAAACTTTGAAAGCCAAAGTTCCGCAAAGATGACTTGGATGACGAATACGCCAATCGCAATCCACGTTCCTGTAAGCAAATCCACTTTACCGTACAATCCGAAACCGTAAGCGTAAAATATCAATGTCGCGATGATGGATTGCATAATATACGTCGTGAAAGACATTCTTCCCGCCTTGGCAACGGGACCGAAAACTTTCCGAAACAGCGGAATTTGCGTTACAAGCAGTAAGAGCGAAACATAGCCCGCCGCTAGTATAACACCGCCAAACGTTTCTTGTAATAATTGATTGGATCCAGATGGCGCTTGAATGAACGGCAGTGATTTCACCCAAATGCCAAGACCGGTCATCACAACACCAATCACGGCAAGTCTGCCTTTCATTGCCCCCGCACGTTCAATTACTTTCCATTTGGAAAGCGCCGCACCAACTATAATAAGCGGTAACACCATGAAAAAGCCGAGCAACAAACCATTCGCCACGCCAATCATCAGCCAATCATTGAAACGTTGCATGAAAATCTCTCCAAAACTGCCATGCGCATAAGCGGAAATCGACAATTCAATTTGATGTAGATCGACAAATCCCCCATTCGCAGTAGGATCGATTTTTTCCAGCAACCCAATCAGTAAGACCAATCCTCCCATCGGCACGATATAGAGGACTGCCGCAATCGGGATGAGCCATTTGGCAGGTACGCGCACGAACAATATGAGCAGGAATCCCATGACCGCATAAGAGACTAAAATATCGCCCGCCCAGATCAAAAGCGCATGAATCAATCCGAACAGCAGCATTAATGACAAGCGGCGCGCTTGCATCGGTGCAAATGATACGCCTCTCTCCATCGCTTTTTCATATTGCATATTGATGCCGTAACCGAACATCATCGCAAAAATCGGATAAAAACTGCCTTGTACTAATATTGTAATCCATTTGAACGTCTGTTGATCTGACGCCGTAGTAAACCATGTATACGGATCGATGTAAATGAATGGTGTATGGAAAAACAGCATGTTGGCAATGAAAATACCTAACAATGCAAAACCTCTCATCAGATCAAGCGCTTCGACCCGATTATCCAACGTTGTTGGTGTAAACTTCAATTTTCTTCCGCCCCCTGAATATGCACGGTTTTTTCACCGTCAAACAAATAAAGCAACATCTCTTTAATATCGATTTTCAAAATCGATTCGATCGCCTTTTTATACAAATTGAGTTGAATGCCATAACGATTTTGCATGGCTTGTTCCATTTCCGCTGTCGTACGGTAACGCCCACGGACACGGTCTGTTTTATAATCGAGCAACACCCAGCCATCCCGTTCTTTAAACAGGCAGTCCGCAATCCCTTGCAAAATTTGATAATCACCATCGTCTCCGTCATGTGCATACGTGAACGGTACTTCCCGCAGCACTTCTTCCGCCGTCGTCAACCGCTTCGCGATGTCGTTTTCAAAGAACTGTACAACCGCTTCTTTAGAAACGACCGACGCTTCTTCAACCGTCAATAACTGGCGTTCTTCCAACCGGTTAATGAGTTGGTCGACATCATTGAGATGATGAGTTTTGTGCAGATCGATATGTTGCATGATCGTGTGCATCGCCGTCCCGATTTCCGCCGGTGATAAAGTACGTGTTTGCATAAATTCCGGTCGACTATGAAGGTATGCAGTGCTTACCTCTTCCTCTTGCTGCCTAAATGGACCCTCCTCGGCTTGCTGTTCCAAAAGTGCGAGTCGCTTCAATTCACTGACCGTTTGTTTCGAGCGTTTGTGAACGGAAGCGAGATGCGGATAGATCCAATCGAACCGACGCTCGACATCAGCGTAAACGGGCGCATCCACTTCTCGTATGTCTGACGCCAGTGTAGATGATAAACCTTCATCCACTTGTTCCATCTCGCCATCACCACTTTCAATACGACGAACAGATGAAAACGGCAATGCATGGATATCCCATTTTGAAGGGTCGGCAACAAATTGCCCGCCTGGCAATAAGTCGAATTTCGCAAAATCGGGATGCCTTGCAAGCGCAGGCCCAATCCAATCAAGATAACTGTTTGCCCGCGACCGCTTATACTCCGGCAACATAAACGTCGGGTCGATCAATTGGGCGTCTTGCCATTTAA
>CAOKMT010000127.1 GCA_948469885.1 uncultured Sporosarcina sp.
ACAAAAGGGGTTTATGTTTGGTATGTGATTTATTTCACATCCTTACTTTATCATGAAAGAGAAGATACATCAACACATCACACACTTTTTAACAGTATTGTCACAATTAGTCGATTCAACCCGATCTTTTGTCGATGTCCAGATCAATTACGTCTTGGCGTAATTGATCTGGACATCGCATGCTTTGACCGCCTTTTTAAGCATCTTCAAAAATCTGTGTCACCCCGAACACGATATTAGTCATACGACCGTTGCGACAAGAAGTCGGCACTGAGATCGCCTACCTTTTGATATGGCGACTTTGGCCTGTCTTCTGCTGAATGAAGATAAAAAAAGTCCGATCCGTTATAAATGGATCGAACTCATTTTCTATCTCACTTTTTGAATAAAAGGGATTCAAGTTCGTTCAACTTCTCTTCAAACACCCGGCACGCTTCTTCAATCGGTGCCGCGCTTGTCATGTCGACACCTGCTTTTTTCAGCACTTCGATCGGATAATCCGAGGAACCGGCTTTCAAGAAGTTGTTGATGTATCGATTGACGGCTGGCTCACCTTCTGTCAAGATTTGATTGCTCAACGCGACAGCAGCACTGTATCCTGTCGCATATTGGTACACATAATAATTATAGTAGAAATGTGGAATTCTCGCCCATTCCAAACCGATTTCATCATCGATTGTGACTTCTTCACCAAAGTACTTCTTGTTCAGCGCATAATATTCTTCAGTCAGCTTCTCTGCCGTCAAAGCGACGCCTTGCTGATCCAATTCGTGTATTAAATGCTCGAACTCAGCGAACATCGTTTGGCGGAAAACTGTTCCGCGGAAGCCGTCCAACCAATAATTCAATAAATAAATTCGCTTTTGCTCATCATCCGTCGTTTTCAATAAATAATCATTTAAAATGGCTTCGTTTACCGTTGAAGCGACTTCCGCTACAAAAATTGAATAGCCACTATAGACATACGGTTGGTATTTGTGGGAATAGTAACTGTGTACACTATGACCGAACTCGTGCGCCAATGTGAACAAATTACTAATATTATCTTGCCAATTCATCAAGATATATGGATTGGTTCCGTAAGATCCTGATGAATAGGCTCCTGAACGTTTTCCTACATTTTCCCGGACATCCACCCAGCGATTGTCGAGCCCTTCTTTCACAATGGATGTATAATCCTCTCCGAGCGAATGGAAGCTAGCTAACATCGTCTTCGTCGCTTCCTCGTAGGTAATATCCATTTTCGCATCTTGGACGAGTGGCGCATACAAATCCCACATATGAAGCTCATCCAATTCAAACACTTTTTTCCGTAAAGCGACATACCTCTGCAGCAAATGGACATTTTTGTTAATCGTCTCGACGAGCTGGTCGTATACTTGCTCCGGAATATGGTTGTTTGACAAGGCCGCCGCTCTTGCTGAAGGGTAGTTTCGAATTCGTGCATTGACGTTATCCGTTTTTATATTGCCGGATAAAGTAGAAGCGAATGTATTCTTGAACTTGCCGTAAGTGCCGTACATCGCTTTAAACGCGTCTTCCCGTACTTGTGGATCATCGCTTTCAAGAAATCCGATATAACGGCCGTGTGACAGCTCCACTTCTTCCCCTTCCTCGTTTTTCACCATCGGAAATGTTAAATCTGCGTTGTTGAGCATGCTGAATGTTTCGGACGAGCTACTTGTCACTTCGGATAATTGAGCGAGAAGAGCTTCTTGTTCAGCTGGTAGTACATGCGCCCGCTGTGTATTGATCTCTTCGATTTCTTGTGCATATAGACGAAGTTCTTCGGCCTCGTTCACCCATTTTGTCAAAGTGTCTTCTTCTATTGAAAGAAGTTCCGGCACGAAAAATGACAATGCCGTCGACACTTTCACAAACAGTGTTTTGATACGGCTATCCATTGCCTGGTAAAAGCTGTTCGTTGTATCTTGATCGGTTTTTAAATGTGCATAGACATACAGTCGGCGTAACCTTTCTGAAAGCTCATCACGGTAAGTGAGAGCTTCCAACAAGGCTGTTGGGCCATTTCCAAGTGTTCCTTTATAAGTTTCAGCTTTCGCGGAAAATTGCTCCACCGCTTTGTACTCCTCTTCCCATGTATCGTCTGTGGCGAAAATGTCTTCCAGACGCCACGTTTCTTCCACTTTCACTTCATCACGTTTTAACACTTTGTTATTTTTAGGTTCAGCCGTCATTTACAATCCCCCTCTATATAATTACTTCGTGAAACGAATCATCTTCATTTTCTCAACTTTCTTTTCGCTTTGCAACCATTGTCGCCTTCAACAGATTGACGACTGTTCGTTCGGCAAACTCCAACTTCCTATTCGGTCGATCAATATTGAATGAAAGGAAAAAATTACGGTAATTCAAACAAGCTTCCACTTGAGCTTGTGACGGATCGCCCATATACTGAACGAATCGATTAATTTTCGCCTCTGTTAACTGCTTGAACCCAATCCCACGCTGCTTCATAAAATAAATGAGTGCTAGCTGCCATTCGCAAGCGTGCTCGCGGAATGAACGACTGAATGTCATCGGCAAGCCAATCCACATCGGTAGCGCTTCAGGCAATAATCTTAGTTCATAACATGCCCTTAGAAATGGATCATTAATCCCTTTCCGGCTCGAGAAAATCCTTTTTTTCAAAAATCGCTGCCGCATAGTCCAGTAAATCCTCCAGTAACAACGTAATTCATCTGCATTCGGTGTTTTCGGTCGCGCAAAAGGGAAAGTTTGGCCATTGATAGATAATATGCGGTGTAAGCCGATATATTGTTTGCCTGTTACGTGAAGCAATGAACTAAAATAATGGAATTGATCAGTGTGGGGATCGTATGTGAGGAGTACATTCCCTTCTGGAAATGTATAGGTGAAAAAACTTTCTTCAAAACGCGTAAAACTGAATAGGTTGACACGTGGGGACCGTGCCTTTTGCTTTTCCGGCGTCTGCAAAATCCAAATGGGTTTCATACCTGCACTTTCATAACCTTCCGTCCTTGATATTTTCTGATGGAGGGGGATCGTACTGCATTGAAATTCAATCGGAATCGATTCAGTATCGGTCATCACAAGAAGATCGGGACGTTGCGCAAGCTTTTTAAAATAAGGTTCCATTTTAACATCGACGTGTGTCTTGCGGAAAAACTGATAGAGCTGTTGTTTGCCTAATAGATGCGATTCAGACTCCCCTTCGGAAAATACAGCTGTGCAAGATTTGTTTGTTGCGTGGGCAAAGTGAGGAATGACAATGTCTCCCACTTTTAAGCGTACTGCTGTCCCGCATTGCGGACAGAAAAACGTCGTCGTTTCCCTCAACGCTTTTAACTGGTCTTTTTGAAGTTCAGTGGAAAATATAAGGGTTCCATCTTTCATTTTTGCGGTTAGTATAGCGAACACCCCTATCGGAATTTAATTATTATGAATATTATAGTAAACTTTCAAACTAATGACAATACAAAAAACGCAACGACAAAAAATCGTTGCGTTTTCCTGACCTATTAGAAATACTTGCTGATTTGGTCAAATACATCCGATGCCATCACTGTCGTTCCGTATTCCACCAAGCGGTGAATCGTTACATTAGATGGCGCCCCATACTCAGAAAGCACACTTAGCATATCTGCTTTACGTTTGTCATCCATTAGTTCCGTGTCATATACGACATGCAAATAATAGTTGTTTTCAAATGCGTAAAGTGAGGTATCTGCTTCATAGCCTTTCATCTGGCCTGCAAGCCGGATGATATCTTCAAAATCATCGAAGATAAACGTATTTTCCAACCATTCAGATGCTTTGCCTTCCGCGGCAAGTGGTGCAAGATTTGCAGCATTGTGGAAAACGTCACTGTCTGTCATGCTTTCCAGGCTTTCTTGGTCGAATGGAGGCTCTGTGAGGTCGCCATCCTCGGAATTGGCCCGTGTAACCGTCACTTCAATACCGTTGCTTTTCGCATGGACTTGAATCCATAAAGGACCTTCCACTTCGAATTCCGCTTCTTCATTGATTTCATCCATCATTTCCCAAAAAAGTTCTTCACTTTTTTCTCGATTGTACCAAACTTCTTCCCGGGTGAAGCCGCGTTCTTCAATGTCTATATATGATAGAAAAAACTTGACTGTATTCTCATTGATGCGTTCGATTTCCATTTCAATCTCTCCCTTCCTTTTTAAATAAGGTTTATCGCGATTCCCTTCAATAATTAAGATGCAGTAACCTACAATGCTTATAATACTATATGACCGTGCAGTAGGATATGTAAGGGTTCCACCACAGATCTATAATTTTTAATAGCAAAAGCCTTTATATACGTTGAATCAATCGCGCCTCGGCGTGATTGCGCCCAGATTTTTTTGAGCTCGTTCGAAAAGCTCCTCTGAAAATCTGTGACATCCGCGGGCCGACGGGATGTCGGTCATGCAACCGTCGCCACAGGACGTGGCGAACTTAGGTTGCCTTCCTTTTAACTTGAATCAGCAGGGAGTTTGAACTCCCTCTGATTTTAAATGCATTTTAGCATTCATCCCCCACTTATGGAAGTGGAGGACTTCTGCTGAATCAAGTTAAATATCTTTACGCTTACGTCATGACTGTACGCGAGCCCTTATACAGCGCCCTCGCCAGTTCGTCCGCTATTGCATTTCAACATATATAATAGTAAAAGCAATTGTAGTGAACATCTATGAGGAAAGCAAGGGAAAGACAAAAGCTGATAGGCATCTGGCATTTTACAATGTCCCCTATCAGCTTTTTATTATTTCTTATCTTTAGTTTACCATACGCCGCGCTTCGAGCAGCTGATAGGCTCTTACTTTTCTTGGGAGGAACCGTCTGATTTCATCTTCATTATAGCCTACTTGTAACCGTTTCTCATCCAAGATGATTGGTCTTCTGAGTAATCCCGGATGTTCTTGGATCAATTCATAAAGACGTTGTAATGGCAGGCTTTCCACATCTACATTTAACTTTTGGTAAATTTTTGAGCGAGTAGAAATGATTTCATCAGTGCCGTCTTCCGTCATTCGAAGGATTTCTTTTATTTCGTCAATGTTCAAAGGCTCAGAAAAAATATTCCGTTCTGTATATGGAATTTCATGCTCCTCCAACCATGCTTTTGCTTTCCTACATGACGTACAGCTCGGTGATGTAAATAATGTGACCATCATACGCTGACACTTCCTTTCAATTCGGCTACGTTCTTTATTTATTTAAAATATAACTAAATTATAATTATTGTAAATAACTCTTCCACTTATAAGTATACACAATTTCATTAATGAAGAAAACACTTTTTGTGAATAACTTAAAAAACAATGAAAAATTGTCACATTTCCGCAATATAAGTGACTTTGCGGCGCTTCATTATTTCCAAACCACCCTCTTTATACTGGTATTCCCTTCGTTTCCACAAATTAAACATTAGCATTACAAAAAAAATTCTGTTCTCATTTAGAAACGCCATATTGAAAAAACCAATCGATCTTCTCTACTCATTAATACGATTCATAAATGAGAAAGGTTTCATTTAGATGAAAAAAAATCGGAAACACATGATGTGCTTCCGAATTTCGTATTAAGGTTTGTAATTGACCCCTGTCGTGTATCGATTATTAGCATTCCATAAAAGGTACTCATCGATGCCATGATCTTTCAATGCTTCAATTTGTGCTTCTACTTCTGACTTGCCATATTTCAAATAATTTCCCGCCCCTAGCCATGACGCGGTGAAATCTTGCAACCATGGTCGTGAAACCGGTTTGTTTTCCAATTTGCCAAGCACTTCATTTTCCACCTTCGCGTATTCCGAAACAAGACGATACGGTTCAAGATCAGGTTTTGCAATATCAAAATACGACGTCCAGTGGCTCGGGTAGATCATCGAAGAAATGATATCAACATTTTCCGATATCTTCGAGAAGTTCTGCCCGATGCCCGGCGCTTCCGGCAAAGTTGCCGCATAGCCGAAAATATCGACCGAAACATCGACTCCATAAGGTTTCAATCGTTCATTTGCATAAGCGACAAAGTCCGTCACCGCCTCAACCCGACGTTGAACAGGCTCCAAGTCGGATTCCGCATAGTCCTCTAAAGAATAGTCCAATTTATCGTGGCGGTTTTCAAAGCCTTCCGGAAATCGAACATAGTCGAACTGGATTTCCTGGAACCCGAGCTTCGCCGCTTCGATTGCAATATCAATATTATGATCCCATACATCTTTCATAAACGGGTT
>CAOKMT010000128.1 GCA_948469885.1 uncultured Sporosarcina sp.
GCCTTATGTAATTGATAAAGTGACGAACCCGAACAATGGAGAAATCGTCCAAAACCATGGCCCCGAAGAAAAAGGGCAGCCGATCACTGAAGAAACAGCACATAAAGTAAAAGAAGTACTCGCTTCGACGATCACATCGGATGCCGGGACTGGAAAGAAGTTCGCCTTGAACGGCTATACGCTAGCCGGAAAAACGGGAACAGCCGAAATCCCGAATCCAGCGACTGGTGATTATTTCCGTGGTGCTTCAAATTACTTGTACTCATTCATCGGAATGGCGCCGGCGGAGGATCCGCAACTCATCGTCTACGTGTTTGTCCAACAGCCAAAGCTGCAAGCGGGACAAGTGGGGTCCGATCCGGTTGCCCAATTATTCAAGTCCATCACGGAAAGCAGCTTGAAATATATGAATATCTTACCCGAAGGTGCGGAAGTCAACGAGGCGAAGAAACTGGCTGACTATACCGGGAAAGATAGTGAAGTTGCGAAAGAGGAGCTTGAACAGCACGGTTATAAGGTCGCGCTCGTTGGTGAAGGTGGGGTGGTCGAGACGCATTCACCGGAGAAAGGGGCGAAACTGACGGAGGGATCTGTCGTCATTTTAAAAACGGAAGGTGCCACAGTATTGCCTGATTTCACGGGGTGGTCGAAAAAAACGGTCCTTTCCTTTAAAATGTTATCTGGCCTCGATATTCGCATGAGCGGGGAAGGTTATGTAACGGAACAAAGTCTTTCTGAAGGGACGAAGGTTGCACCGCAAGAGCCGGTTGTCATCCAATTGCAAGTCCCGTCGGCAAGTTTTCAAAAAGGACAGGAAACGGGAGAGGAAGAGGAAATGATAATCGGCGGCTGACGAATAGCCTCGTACACTACTTCATAAGTTAGTAGAAAAATGGGGTGTGTCAACGCTGAGGAAGATTATCGATCTACAATCGAAAAAGAGGCTCCGAGCGGTGTTCGTCATCTTTCTCATTTTGCTCGGAATGGCAGTTGCGAAGCTGTTTCACGTGCAAATTGTGAAACATGAATTGCTCAAGAACCGGGCGGAACAAAACTGGGATATCGAAGTGCCGTTCGGAGGGATGCGTGGGAATATAACGGATCGAAACGGAGATTTGATCGTCGGCAATAGGCTGGCACCTACTTTGTATTTCATGCCCGCTCAAAATCAAGATATCGAAAGTGTTGCATCCACACTGGCAACGATTTTGGATGCAGATCAAGCGACGCTTGAAGAGAAGTTGTCCAAAAAAACATACATGATAAAAATCGCACCAGAGGGAAAGAATATTACAAAAGAGCAAGCGGATGAAATTGCGAAACTTCAAATTCCCGGTTTGTATACAGGTGTCGATTTCGTTCGCCATTATCCATACGATGAATTGCTTTCTAGATTGCTAGGCTTTACGGGCTACGACGGAGATGGATTGGCTGGAATTGAATATGCCTACGATGAGTTTTTACTAGGGACCGGTGATAAAATTCGCCTGTACACGGATGCAAAAGGGATTCCGTTACCTCATGTGGACGACGGATTTAAAACCGGAAATAAAGGGGCTTCCGTAGAGTTGACAATCGATGTGCGGATGCAGCAAGTCGTGGAACGGGAATTGATGCAAGCGATGGAAAAATACGATGCAACCCAAGCATTGGCCATTGTGATGAATCCAAAGACGGGCGAACTGCTCTCTTTAGCTTCCATGCCGACATTTCATCCTGCCAATTACCAAGAGACCGATCAAAGCATTTACAATCGAAACTTGCCGGTATGGATGACATTTGAACCGGGCTCCACTTTTAAAATCGTAACATTGGCTGCCGGGTTGGAAGAAGACGTAATCGACCTTCATGAGGGCAGTTTCTATGATCCCGGTTATGTGATGGTTGGCGGAGCTCGCCTTCGCTGCTGGAAAAGAGAAGGGCATAAGGATCAGACTTTCCTGGAAGTGGTGGAAAATTCCTGTAACCCTGGATTTGTAGAAATCGGTCAGCGATTGGGCGGCGAAAAATTGGATCACTATTTGCGTAGTTTTGGCTTTGGCAAATCAACCGAGTCGGGAATAGCAGGCGAAGCGAAAGGAATTCTTTTTTCAAAAGAAGGATTCGGTCCGGTGGAGCAGGCGACAACAGCATTCGGTCAAGGGATTTCAGTAACACCGATCCAGCAAGTGCAAGCAGTTGCCGCGGCGATCAATGGTGGGAATCTTTATCGGCCTTACATTGTCAAGGAAATTTTAGATGATCAAGGGAAACCGATCCGTTCATTTGAACCAGAATTGAAGGAACGTGTCATCAGTGAAGAGACTTCTAAACAAGTGAGAGAAGCGCTCGAATCGGTCGTCGCCAATGGTTCTGGTCGAAATGCCTTTACAGATGGTCTTCGCGTTGGAGGCAAGACAGGAACAGCCCAAAAGGTTGTGGATGGCACTTATAAAGACGGCGAGTATATCGTCTCGTTCATCGGCTTTGCACCTGCAGATGATCCGGAGCTGCTTGTCTATGTCGCTGTCGATAGTCCACGCAACTCTGTCCAGTTCGGTGGTGTCATCGCGGCCCCAATTGTTGGCCGGATTATTGAAGAAATTGCCCCGCTTGCGGGCATTACGAACCGGAAAGATCAAATCGAGAAAGAGTACCGGTGGGGAGATCCAATTACACATCGAGTACCTGACCTAACAGGATTAACAAAGTCATCATTGACTACTCAAATGTATACGTATCGGATTGAATGGCATGGTTCTGGTGATAAAGTGAAGTACCAGTTACCAGAAGTCGGCACGCTTATTAATGTCGATGACGTGATCCACGTTTACACGGAATAATAAAATAAAGTGAAATGATAGCGTAAGCTGATACAAGGTATGTTCAGCAGCTGTTTCAGAAGATAGAAGGAGAAATAATCATGACACTCGTCACTACATTGACGGCGATCGTCGTCGCATTTATCTTTTCAGCAATTTTAGGCGTCTTTATTATCCCGACGCTTAGACGAATGAAGTTCGGGCAAAGCATACGTGAAGAAGGCCCCGAAGCCCATCAACAAAAGGCGGGAACGCCGACGATGGGCGGCCTTATTTTCATCATCTCAATTGTCGCATCTACGCTTCTTCTGTCTTACATATACGGCGTCATGACGACACAGACGGTCGTCTTGCTACTTGTCCTTGTTGGCTTCGCCATTATCGGTTTTCTCGATGATTTTATTATCGTCGTGTTAAAAAGAAATCTAGGGCTGACGTCACTCCAAAAATTGATCGGGCAGATTATCGTCGCATTCGCTGCTTTTTTCTTGTTGAAAATGGGGCCTTTCGAAACGACGGTTGTCATTCCATTTACAGAATTTAAAATTGAGCTTGGCATATTTTATGTGGCATTTCTCATTTTCTGGCTCGTCGGGTTTTCAAACGCGGTCAATATCACGGATGGATTGGATGGTCTTGTTGCAGGGACGTCATCTATCGCGTTCGGCGCATTTGGTGTTTTCGCTTTAATATACGGCCAGTTGGATATTGCCATGTTTACGTTTGTCGTGACGGGCGCAATGCTTGGCTTTATGATCTTTAACGTGAAGCCTGCAAAAGTGTTTATGGGTGATACGGGTTCATTGGCACTTGGCGGTGCATTGGCAATGGTTTCGGTTCTTATTAAGCAGGAAATCTTACTACTTATCATTGGAATCGTCTTTGTTGTGGAGACGCTATCCGTCATAATTCAAGTGATCAGTTTCAAGACAACGGGAAAACGCGTCTTTAAAATGAGTCCGATTCATCATCATTTTGAATTGTCGGGTTGGTCCGAATGGAAAGTCGTTCTTGTGTTTTGGGGAATTGCTTTTCTAGCAGCCGTTGTCCCTGTACTGATGGAGGTGATGTAAATGAAAAACATTGAACAATTCAAAGGCAAAAAAATCCTTGTGCTCGGTCTCGCAAAAAGTGGCTATGCCGCGGCGAAACTGCTTCATTCATGTGGGGCATATGTAACGGTGAACGATGCATCACCCGACAACGGGAACGAAGACGTGGCTGCGCTTCGAGCAAAAGGGATTCCTGTTATATGCGGTAGTCATCCGACAGATATATTGGAACAAGGATTCAGCCTTGTTGTGAAAAATCCAGGGATTCCATACAATAACCCGGTCGTGGAAGAGGCGGTTGAGAGAGGGATCCCCGTTTGGACGGAAATTGAGATTACGTACAATATTAGCGAAGCGCCAATTATTGGCGTAACCGGCTCGAATGGTAAAACGACAACAACTACGTTATTGTTCCATATGCTTAGTATTGGTGGCAAAGACCCGCTCATTGCCGGCAATATCGGAACCGTTTCATGTTCGGTCGCCGAAGAGGCGACGGCCGATCAAATTATCGTACTGGAAGTTTCTTCTTTCCAACTTATGGGGACTGAGTCATTCAGACCGAACATCGCCATATTGACAAATTTGTACGATGCACATCTTGATTATCACGGCACACGTGAAGCTTACGCACAAGCGAAAGCTGAAATTACGAACAATCAAAGAGAAGACGATTTCTTTATTTATAATGCGGATCAGCCGGAACTACAAGAAATTGCAGCTTCTTCCAAGGCGATCGGCATTCCGTTTTCATTGGAAGGTCGAAAAGCGATCGGTATATCCGCCGATAGCACCAATATATACTGGAATGGGAAACCTTTTTTAAGTCGTTCCGTCATCAAATTACCTGGTCGGCATAATCTCGAAAATATTTTGTCCGCCACGGCTGCCGCCATTCTTTCTGGATGTGATAAGGAAGCGATCGAGAATGTATTGAGTTCTTTCACAGGGGTCAGACATCGCATGCAGTTTGTCAAAGAGTTGCAAGGGCGCAAGTTTTACAATGATTCGAAAGCGACCAATACACTTGCGACCAAAAGTGCGCTTGCGGCTTTTGACGCGCCAATTATCTTGTTGGCAGGCGGTCTCGATCGAGGACATTCCTTCGAAGAGTTAAGGCCGTATATGGGCAATGTGAAGGCGGTCGTTGCGCTTGGTGAGACGAAAGACCGAGTAGCCGAATTCGCTTCATCCTGTGGTGTCAGCCAAATTATGCACGCTTCTACTATGGACGATGCGGTCAAGCAAGCACACACACTATCCGAGGAAGGAGATATTATTCTGTTATCTCCTGCAAGTGCAAGCTGGGATCAGTACGCAAGCTTTGAAATTCGAGGCGATGCGTTCATTCAAGCGATCATGTCGCTATAAATTTGGGATGTAAGGCACTGAAGCTTATGGATGTCAGTGACTTGGCATCCATAAGCGAAACTTTATTTTCGGAAGGATGCGTTCACTGGAAGGAAAATGGAGATCTGCGTTTATCATTTCAGCTATCGCACTGTCATGTATCGGTTTGGCATTCGTCCACTCGGCGGGTTCTTATTGGGGGACGATTCATTACGCCGATTCCTCACCTTTTATCGTTAAACAAGCAGTTTACTTAGTGGTGTCGATCGGCGTTGCATATGTCATCATGAAAAGTCCACTCACTTCCAATCCGAAAGCGTGGACGATTGTTTATTGTCTTTCGATCTTGGCGCTCATTGCAGTGAAAATCCCAGGAATCGGTGCGGTTCGGAATGGCTCACAAAGTTGGATCATTTTGGGACCGCTCAGTTTACAGCCTGCCGAATTCGTCAAAGTGGCATTGCTCGGCAAACTCGCTTTTGTCGTCAGTGAGACGAGTAAGAAAAAACGAGTATTCAATTTTAAGCATATGGGTTTCATTCTTTTGCCGGCCGGACTGATTATGTTACAGCCCGATTTGGGTTCGACGGTCATATTAATTGTTTCCGCTTTCGTCATCTTGTTTGTGGCTGGGTACTCTTTACGGTTTTTCGCTTTTCTTGGAGCGACAGGCGTTGCTGCTTTCATTGCCTTGATTGCGGCGGCACCGTATCGATTGGACCGGATTAAATCGTATGTAGATCCATGGAATGATCCACTTGGTACGGGCTTCCAAGCGATTCAGTCGTTGTTTGCGATCGCGCCTGGCGGATTGTTTGGCCACGGTTATGGGAATAGTCGTCAAAAGTATTTGTACTTACCCGAACCGCAAAATGATTTTATCTTTTCGATTATTGCGGAGGAATCAGGATTTCTCGGAGCGACCATTGTGATGCTATTGTTTGCGTTGCTGCTCGTTTCCACGTTTGCGATTGCGATCCGGACGAAAGAGCGTATCCCGCTTTTTATCGTCTCAGGGATGGGG
>CAOKMT010000129.1 GCA_948469885.1 uncultured Sporosarcina sp.
CCAAACCTTCGATATGATCGTCACTCCAAATGCCGAGGTCTTGTTCAGAAATCCGGCCCTCGGGTTGAACAGCTGTCGCTTCCACGATGATGAGTCCGACTTGACCGACTGCACGTGTAGGGTAATGGACTTTATGCCAGTCTTCTACCTTTCCGTTTCGCTGATGGCTTGAATACATACACATCGGTGACATAACAATCCGATTTTTAAACGCTACATTTCTAATTTGATACGGTTCAAATAATTTAGCCATGTCATTTCCCACCCAATTGTTTCCTCTTCGAGTATAGCAAAAGAATGAAGATGATCGACGAATAAAGCTCAAACGTTTCGTTTACTTAGAATATTTAGAAAGTTAACTAGCCATCTAGGGGAATTTATATTATAATTTTTATAGAAACGTAGTATTTTAATTTAGTACTAGGGAAGTGAGTGTTTGACTACTGCTACTGTCATTTCAAAGTGCGGCGCTTCGATTTATCCAATTGTGGTTCCAACAGGTCATCATTTAGGAACTTACAATTTTTTTCTTTACGAGAAACAGGGTTCTTTATCGTTAATCGATGCAGGTGCTGATACGGATGCTTGTTGGGAACAATTGATACAAACGTTGGCACAAAATGGCTTTTCTTTACAAGATTTGGACCGGGTAATTTTGACGCATCATCATGGGGATCATGTCGGGTTGGTCAATCGCATTACGAAAGGGCAGGAAGTGCCTGTTTATGCACATGTTGAGGCAATTCCGAGACTAAAGATGGAGAGGGCTTATTTAAGTGATCGCCTTCAATTTTTCGACCAATTGTATAAAGAGATGGGCTGTGGATCGGCTAGCAAAAGCCACATGGCAAAACTGAAAGCTTCATTGGAAAATGGAGGGGAGCGCGCCCTGAAGGCGGATATTTTAACAATCGGACATGGTGATTGGATCGCAGGGTTACAAGCGGTGGAGGCGCCTGGTCATTCGCCAAACCAACTTACTTTTTTGGATAGGGAGAGAAAGTGGCTGTTCGGTGGCGATTTATTATTACGCCATATTTCAAGCAATGCGATTATTGAGCCAGATCAACAATTTAACCGTTTACCGACGCTCGTGCAGCATGTGGAGTCACTTAAAAAGAGTGCGGCACTCGATGTCGATATTGTGCTGCCCGGACATGAGCAATTTATTTATGACCACCAGGAACTGATTGAACAAAGACTCAAAAGCACTGAGGAAAAAGCGGCGAAAATATTGGAATTAATTAGGACGGGAGTTTCTACGGCGCATCATTTGGCCTCGGTTTATTATAAGCGCAAATATGATACGCAATTCGCGTTAGTTATCTCGGAAATCATCGGTCAGCTGGATTATTTGGAAGTACATCATAAAGTTGATAAAAAGTTACAAGACGGCATCTGGCATTATGAGGCTGTATAATACGCGTAAGGGTCTGGTGTCCAGGATATCGACCTTGTGTATTAAGTTCTAGGAATTGTCCCATATCGGCGCTTGGGGAGAGTCCTTCCATGATCGTCTAGTCTTATCACAGAAGTCCTCATGTCAAACGCCTTCGTTTATTTTAGTTCTCATCTTTTTCTTGGCCTAGTGAGAGGGGCTATCATTTTTTGACGGTTTCAACAGCACCGAGCTCGCGGGAGCGTGATTCGGCATCGCTGATACAATCCGCGATGACTTGCTTAAAGGCGTGTCGCTCAAGCGCTTGCAGACCTGCTGCTGTTGTTCCGCCCGGACTTGTGACGTGTTTTCGTAATTCTTCAGGTTCTTCGCCTGTCTGTTTCATCATGGCGGCAGCGCCTTCAAGTGTTTGGATGATTAAAGAACGGGATACTTCTTTGGATAGCCCTTTGGCGATTGCCGCTGCTTCTAGCGCTTCCGCTAAATAGTAGACATATGCTGGTCCGCTACCTGAAAGTGCTGTCACTGCGTGCAAGTCGTCTTCTTTAACAACTTGCACTAAGCCGACCGCTTCCAACAGGCTTAAAATATGGGTGCGCATCGTCTCATCGACTGCTTCGTTGAAGGCGATACCTGTCGCCGATTTTCCGATTGTTGCGGAAGTGTTCGGCATGGAACGGGCAATCGGTCTTTCACCGAGCCCTTCTTCAAGTGTGGCGATGGAGACACCAGCAATGACGGATAAGGCGGCTGCTTCTTTCTTCAAATACGGACGGGTGTCTGCCATCGCTTGATGGATATCTTTCGGTTTCGTCGCAAATACGACGAGATCGGCGTATGTCAATGCCTCTTTTTCTGCGGATAAAATGGAAATGTCATACTTTTGCTGTAAAGAGATCAACCTTTCCCGGTCGGATTTATTCGTTACATATACATTTTTCGGTTTGACAGCACCTCGTTCCACAATTCCTGCAATAACGGCTTCCGCCATCGAACCTGCGCCAATAAATACAATCGTTTTCATCGAATCGCTCCTTTCGTTTCAATCCATAAACAATAAAAAAATGCGCTTTCGTCCCTTAATAAAAGGACGAAAACGCATGTTTCCGCGGTACCACCTAAATTTGCCGGAAATCCGGCACAACTTGTTTCCTTCTTAACGCGAAGGGACGGTCGTGTTTCCACGACGGCTCGGAAGCAGGTTCATTGTGGGAGAGGGGATGTGGCTTTCAGCCGGTGACCACATTCTCTATTCTCCATCACCACAACTACTCGTCTTCGTCTATGCCAATACGCTCATGAATTAGTCTGATTATTACATGCTCTTTTCGAAAAGTCAAATTTAACTTGATTCAGCAAAATCCTCCACTTCCGTCTCGACGTAATTGATAAAATAGATGACGCTTTCCTGAAAAACAGATACAATGGACTGATTACTCATTCACTTTTAAAGGAGACTTCAGTAAGATGATTCATAAAATTATAATGCCAACCCCGTTTGCCGTTGGGGATGTGAACGCATTTTTGTTAAAAGGAGACGTCTTGTCGCTGATCGACGCAGGTCCTAAAACACCTGAAGCGTATGAAGCGTTGAAACGCGGTATTCAAGAAGCCGGTTATTCATTCAGCGATATTGAGCAAGTAATTTTGACGCATCACCATCCCGATCATGCAGGGTGGATTGATGTGTTCGACAATGCGAAAGTGCTCGGGCATACATATAATGACGTTTGGCTCAAGCGAGATGAGGCTTTTTCTCGCCATCATGATGCATTTTACCTTGCCTGTTTAATCGAGGAAGGAGTTCCTGAACAGTATTTGGGTTGGGTGAAGAAAATGAAAAGATCTGTTGAATTGATGGGCGAATGCGCCCTCGATATCGTCTTAACAGAAGGGGATGCGCTACCTGGACATCCTGGGTGGACAGTGCTTGAAACACCAGGCCATGCGCTCAGTCATCTCGTGTTTTGGAATGAAGAGAAAAGAGCGATGATCGGCGGTGATCTCGTACTTGCGACGGTTTCTTCCAATCCACTGATCGAACCACCGCTTGACCCAGCGAAAGGACGTCCACGTTCATTGCTCCAATACAATAAATCGTTGAATCGAATCCTCGACATGCCTGTCGATGTCATTTACCCGGGGCACGGGGATGAAGTGCGGAATGCTCATGCGCTTATCGAAGGTCGTCTCCAAAGACAACGTGACCGCGCTATGAAAGTACTTGCGATGATGGACAATGGACCACGGACAATTTTCGAATTAACGCGCGAACTATTTCCTGCCGCCTATGAGAAAGAACTTGGCTTGACGCTGTCAGAAACGATTGGACAAACTGATTATCTCGTCGATAAAGGGTTGGCGATTGAAACGAGAGATGAAGCAGGTATTTTGTATTATGCCAAAGCGTAAGTCGGTTTTCATTACCGGTGCAACGAGTGGTGTAGGGTATGCGCTCGCCAAGAAGTTATTGAACGAAGGTTACGAAGTGTGGGCAACAGGTAGATCTGTGGAAGCTTTGGAGCAATTGCAAACGGAAGGGGCACGGACGATCGTAGCGGATTTGACGCAGACAGAAAGTCTTGACATGTTGATCGATCAAATCGGCACACCTGATGTCGTCATTGTTTCCGCTGGTGTCGGTACATTTGGTTTGGCGCATGAACTTTCCGATGAGACCATCCGGAATATGATGGATGTCAACGTCCTAGCTCCGATGGAACTGACGAAGCGTCTGCTACCAAACATGATTGAACGAAAAAGTGGGCATTTCATCTATCTCGGTTCCCAAGCAGGGAAAGTCGCCACACCGAAAGCATCCGTCTACGCGGCATCGAAGCATGCGATTTTGGGTTACGCGGATGCCGTTCGGATGGAAGTGGCGCCGTTTGGGATTCATATTACGACCATTAACCCAGGCCCGATCGATACGCCGTTTTTAGATTTGGCTGACGCAACGGGAAGCTATCGGACGTCTCTCAAAAAACATTTACTTGCAGTGGATACAGTGGTTGACGCAGTTATCCAGGTGATGGAAAGGCCGGTTCGGGAAGTGGATTTACCTTGGTATATGGGCATTACGAGTAAACTCCATGCGCTTTTTCCAGCGTTCGTGGAACGGGTGGGGAAGCAGTTCTTTTTGAAAAAATAGTATGCATCAGTCATTGTCAGTGGAAGTGGGTCATGTTATGGAACGGATTGTGGAAGAATTATTCGCCCCAAGCAAACAATATAAAGCTCAAATAATAAGACGAGAAGATGGTCTGTACTTACTAAAGGTTTATAGGTGGCAAGAAGATTGCGGGTATGAATTTTGGAGCGACATTACGCAAGGTGTTTCGTTCATTGATACGGAGGTACGAGCACGAGAAATCGCGAGGGAGCAGTTGAACATTTGTTCTAACGAATTTATGTGAATTTGAACGGAGAGTGGGCGTAAGCAAGGGGTAAATCAGACGTTAGAAGAAGGGGTGCTCACATGCGGAAATTATCGTCTTTGCTTGGGATGGTAGCAGGCATTGGCAGTATCGTTTTATGGTTTGTTTTTTGTCTTTTCAATCCTTATGTGGAATCAGCGGAAGTCGGGTTCATCTTAATTACATTCACATTTCTTTTTGTACCAGCTTGTTTGGCAATTGTCGGTTCATTTACACGGAGTACGAAGTTGTTACTGCTCGCTTTTTTAGTCTCTTTTCCGCTTAGCTTATATATGGTGGGATCGCCAAGCCCGTTAGCGTTATATGGAGTTACGTCGCTTATGTATTTAATTAGTTTTATTTTGATATTCTCTATTAAAAAAGTTTATCGAAATAAAAATAGGGTTGCTTAAAAAGTATCAAAATAGGCCAGCCAAAGGAAAACATCTCGCTTTCCTTCGGCTGGTCTATTTTGCTTGGCGTTATCGGGCGCTTTGAGGTGAGTTATCCATATTTCATGACTTTTATCAATCTGTGTTCACCTATAATAATATTATGTTAACTAATGGCTTTGGGAGCCTAAAGCCAAGCTGTCACATCATATCAGTAAATAATAGAACGATGCCGATAATCACCACGATAGCAATCGCCAAAATTGACACTTTCGCTATGCTGATCGGGGCTTTTCCGCTTACTTTGCCAGTCTGTCCGTTGACGAGGAAACGGTACACTTTCTGATTGAAGCGGAATGATGAAATCCAAATCGGCAATAAAATATGCTTATATGTAATGTCTTTATAGTCTGTCGAGACACTTACAATTTCTACGACGTCACCATACACTTGTCCATAAATGCCTTCCGTAATCCGGTTATCGATAAGCCATTTTGCGTCACGCCATCCTTCTTCCAACGGAATGGAGTATCTTTCGGCTAAAAATCCGGATAAATATTCTGATTTATAGTCAAGTAGATCATCTAGGTTAAAAGGTTCAATCTTATCGATCAATCCGCTTGCGACATTGCGGGAAGCTTTGACCAGGACATCATCAAAGAATTCTTGGTAATGGCCGTGTTCGGTCCGCCATCTAATTTTTCTTACTTGTTCGGTCACTTGTTTAGGCTTTCCATCTTCATAGACAGTGCGCGTTTCCGTGACGTAGTAATACGTACCGATCCGGACGACGAAGGAAGAGTGAGTCCGGGAATCGAATGTCCAGTAAGGAATGTATGCACCTGAGAGTCTTTTCAATTCATAAGCATGTTTCAGTTGTGACGGAGCAAAATACCGTTTATTTATCCATCCTTTGAATTTAGCGACTGCTTCATCTTCGGATATGCGAAAAGGAAGAACGAGTGCTGGTTTAATTCCTGCGTGGTGTTCGCTC
>CAOKMT010000130.1 GCA_948469885.1 uncultured Sporosarcina sp.
TTTTTTAGAGAGGGAGTTTGCGAACCTCTTTTTGGAACCTTTTTTATCATATCATATGTGGGAGATGGCGGTTGCTTGCTTCATCCATTTCAAGGGAAAACGTTATGTGGAATATCCGGGATTTTTATTAGAAAGATAGGGTGAAAAAGTATTTCAGAATAGATTTAAGGTGCTGGGAAGGCGTATAATAGTGGAGAAGTCATTAACAAGAGGAGGAAAATGAATGAGAGCAGCAGTTTGGTATAAAGCGAAAGATATTCGTGTCGAAGATCGGGACGTGAAAGATGTCCAATCTCATGATGTGAAATTGAGAGGGGCCTGGACAGGCATTTGCGGAAGTGATTTGCATGAGTTTGAGGAAGGCCCAGTGCTCATCCCGTCGGACGGTCCCGATCCATTCACAAATCAAGAAGCACCGCTTGCACTCGGTCATGAGTTTTCGGGTGTTGTGGAAGAAGTAGGTTCGGCAGTGACTCGCTTCAAAAAGGGCGATCGTGTCGTTGTTAACCCATTGATCACACACGGGGAAAAACCACCGGCATACGATATTTACGATGGGTTCACATTTGTCGGCCTCGGTTCGGATGGTGGATTCGCAGATTTCGCAGTCGTAGATGAAAAGAACGTCTATGCACTTCCAGAAGGACTATCTTTGGAAGAAGGCGCGCTCGTTGAACCGACGGCTGTTGCTGTACAAGCCGTGAAAGAGGGCGGATTACAAGCGGGACAATCTGTCGCAGTTTTCGGTTCGGGGCCAATCGGTCTTTTAACAATTATTGCTGCGAAAGCGCAAGGCGCAAAGAATATTGTCGTGTTCGACTTGTCGGATGAGCGTTTAGAAAAAGCGAAAGCGGTAGGCACCACGCATGTGATCAATTCAGGAAAAACAAATCCATTGGAAGCTGGAAGAGAGATCGAACCAGAAGGCTTTGATGTTTCATTCGAGGTGGCGGGTGTGGAAATCACATTAAATCAAGCCATCAAGATTACGAAATCACGCGGAACTGTCGTCATCGTATCGATTTTCCCGAAACCAGTTTCGTTTGACCCGATGGATTTAACAGCTTCCGGAGTGAAAATTACATCAACTCTTGCGTATGAACCAGGAGTATTCCAAAAGACAATCGACCTGATGGCAACTGGTGATATTGATGCGAATGAAATTATCACAAGCCGGATCGAGTTGGAGGAAATTATCGACAAAGGTTTTGCGGCATTGACAAGTGATAAATCACAAGCGAAAATCCTTGTTAAACTGAGCGGAGAACAATAATCGTTTAGGTAGGCAATCGTTTGAATTGGCACCGAGATGCCTCGTAAGTTGGATAAATCTAAAGCAAATTGCCTACATTTCATAGGATAAAAGGCTATGAAGAGCCAATACATCCCGTATCTATTCATGTAGATGCGGGATTTCCTCTGCTATATTATCCTCATATGACCTGTATTTGTTTTGAAGAAGTTCTACATCGCTAATAAATCAGGCATTGAAACAACAGAAAATCGTTTCAATGCCTGTTATTTAAAACCTTTCATTCAAGACTGATTTTCGTTGTTGTCTTCGGAACTTGACCAGCCAAGACTTTTTTCACGCCGTGCATTTTTTGCTTTAATAGCTGCCAGTTCTTTTCCTTCTGCGAATTCTGCCGCCATTTCTGCATTTTCCATATTACGGATCGTTTTCTTCGCTCTTTCTTCATAAGGGGCCGAATCGTTCGGTCCCGGAGCGTTTTCAGACATTTGCATATCCTCCTTTTGATTTCAAAACTTCAAAAGATAGTATCCCCAAATTCAGGAGGACTATTTAAAAAATAACGTTTTTTTATTAGACAATCGTTCTATACCTTATTCGGTTTGAAGATTCCGTAAGTTTTTAAGGTTAAAAGTGGTAAAATGAAGATATCTCCATATTTGGCGGTATCCATTTTCATTTTCAAAAGGGGTTGTGCAAAATCGAAGAGAAAGATATCGAATGGTGGAAAGCGATTGTTAAATCGATGAATGATGGGGTGCTCGTAATTGACCGTAAGGGAATCGTCCAAATCATCAATCCAGAATATACACGAATTACCGGTGTTACGGCAGATATTATTGGAAAATCGCTCGCTTCTTATAGGCCGGGCGCACAGCTTCCTACCATATTAAAAGAGGGAAAGAGCCGCGTAGGTGTTTTTCGTAAAAATGAAAATCGGGAATATGTTGTGGATATGGCACCTATCCTTGTCAAAGGCGAAGTGATTGGGGCAGTATCCGTTTGTAAAAGCTTGACAGAAGTACATAAACTGTCCCGAGAGTTGGAGCGTCAAAATGAAAAAGTGGTAGAACTGGAAAGGCAAATGAGCTCCCTTTATTCGGTCCGGTATACATTTAAAGATATTATCGGCCAAGATCCACGTTTGATGAAGCGCATCGAAGTGACCCAAAAAGCCTCGGTTTCCAATCTGCCTATCTTAATTCAAGGGGAAAGCGGTACTGGCAAAGAGTTGTTCGCACAAGCAATCCACGAAGCAAGTCACCGCAGGAATAAACCGTTTATCCCTGTGAATTGTTCGGCCATCCCGGCCAATTTGATGGAAAGTGAACTTTTCGGTTATGCGGCAGGCACTTTTACAGGAGCAGTCAAAGATGGAAAAGCGGGTTTGTTTGAAATGGCCAATGAAGGCACGCTCTTCCTTGATGAAATCGGGGATCTGCCATTCGATGTGCAAGCCAAGCTGCTACGTGTGTTGGAGGAAGGGCGTATACGTCGGATAGGGGAAGCTGAGGAGCGGAAAGTGGATGTGCGCATTGTCGCTGCGACGCATCGCGATCTCGAACATCTTGTGACGAAAAATTACTTCCGAGGAGATTTATTTTATCGGCTAAATGTCGTCGCTTTGCATATTCCGCCTTTACGCGAAAGAAAGGGCGATATTCCGGCGATCATTCAAACTTTTCTACCGACACATCAACCATACAAAGTGGATGAAGAGACGATGCGGTTTTTAAAGTTGTACGACTGGCCTGGCAATATAAGAGAACTGAAAAATGTCATTGATTACGCGGCAGTGATGGCAGAAGAGGAGACGATTTCGTTGCGGCATTTACCTGAAATATTGCGGAAACAAAGTATGGATGTTTTTGTTGAACAAGAACACCGACACGCCACTCTAAGCGATTTAGTAAGTGAAGCGGAAAAAGAATACATGCTCAATATATTGACTCGCTTTGGGAATAGCACAAAAGAGCGCCAAAAAGTGGCGGACATTTTAGGGGTTTCATTGGCCACACTCTATAATAAAATGAAAAAGCATAATATTACTTCTTGATTTTTCTAAAATGATAGAAAATTGTTATTTCATTCTAAAAAAATAGAATGATAAGCAAATGATATCAAACAGCAAAGAATCAATCATCCCCTCCTATTTCATTCTAATAAATTAGAAAAGAAAAGAGATGCTCTTCAGGGCATTTCTTTTTTTATTGCTGTTTTTGTTTATATGAAAGCCTTTTTAACATGTTGGCATGCTTCCTGCAAAGTAGATGAACAACATACTTTCTATGATTGCATGTGAATGTTAACGATGAGGTGATGAAAAATGAACATTAGAATCGGATCGGGCGCGGGATTTTCGGGGGATCGGCTGGAACCGGCATTGCATCTTGCGGAGAAAGGGAACTTGGATTATTTAGTGTTAGAATGTCTTGCGGAAAGAACGATTGCCCTTGCACAAAAGCGAAAAAAACAAGATCCAACACTAGGATACGACCCGCTTTTGGAAAAGAGAATGCGGTTATTGCTACCCGCCATCAGTCGAAATAATGTAAGGCTCATTACGAATATGGGGGCAGCAAATCCGATTAGCGGCGCCGAAAAAGTGATGGACATTGCGAAAGAACTTGGCATTTCAGTAAAAGTGGCGGCGGTTACTGGCGATGACGTATTAAATGTATTGGATACGACGGTCTCGGCCATGGAGACCGGGCGTCCGTTGAATGAAAGCGGTCCGATCGTATCGGCAAATACTTATTTAGGGGCAGATGCGATCTTACCAGCATTGCAAACGGATGCGGACATTATTATTACCGGAAGAGTGGCCGATCCTTCGCTATTTTTGGCACCGATGATGTATCACTTCGGTTGGTCCTTTGAAGATGTGGATTTACTGGCAAGAGGGACGGTCATTGGCCATCTACTTGAATGTGGCGGCCAGCTTTCTGGGGGCTACTTCGCGGATCCTGGAAAAAAAGAGGTAGCGGACTTAGCGAACTTGGGCTTTCCTTTTGCAGATGTCCAGGCCGATGGTTCCGCGATTTTTTCGAAGTTAACAGGGACAGGCGGAGCCATCAATTTAATGACCGCAAAAGAACAGCTTTTATATGAAGTGGTCAATCCACATCAATATGTTACGCCTGATATTATTGCAGATTTCACATCAGTCAAATTACGGGAAATTGCGCCGGATACATTGGAAATCACGGATGGTAAAGGAATGAAAAGACCTGAGTCGTTAAAAGTAAGCGTCGGGTATGAGGCAGGGTTTCTCGGTGAAGGGGAAATCTCGTATGCTGGTACGAACGCGGTAGCAAGAGCAGAGCTGGCGGGTCAAATTGTGCGTGAACGGCTCCAAGACCAATTTGAAGAGATGCGGATCGATTATATCGGTGTTTCGTCCACGCATCGCGTTTCTTATCATCGACAAGATGAGCCTTATGAAGTGCGGCTTCGGGTCGCTGCCAAAGCTAAACGGGCGGAGGAAGCAACTCGGATCGGCGAAGAAGTGGAAGCGCTTTATACGAATGGACCTGCGGGGGGCGGTGGCGCAAGGAAGTATGTCAGCGAAGTGTTAGGCATCGTTTCTTCCTTTATTCCACGCGATGAAATAGAGATGAAAATTACGGTAAAGGAGCATAAAGCCGAATGAAGAAATTATATGAGCTTGCGCATAGCCGTGCCGGTGACAAAGGGAATATTCTAATGTTATCTCTCATTCCATATGAAGAAAAAGATTACGAAAGATTACGTGAAAAAGTAACGGCTGATGCGGTGAAAGAACATTTAGCAGGCATTGTCGACGGTGAAATTATTCGCTATGAAGTACCTAACATCGCAGCTTTTCAATTCGTTTGTCAGAATGCCTTGCTTGGTGGGGTGACGACGTCGCTTGGAATGGATACGCACGGAAAAAGTTTAAGTGCTGCATTACTTGAAATGGAAATAGACATGTAAAAGATACATATGACGTTGAAAAAAGGGGGGCGTTTCTATGTTGTCGTTATTAGGATTTTTAACAATCGCTGTTTTTTTACTTTTCATTTTAACGGAAAAGGTGTCTGTCATCGTTTCACTCATTATCGTACCTATTCTATTTGCACTCATCGGCGGATTTGGAAGTGACATTGGCGAGTACATGTTAGAAGGGATTGTGGGCGTTGCGCCTACGGGAATTATGCTTGGCTTTGCCATCCTGTATTTTGGTGTGATGAATAATGCTGGGTTATTCGATCCTTTAATATCACGGGTCTTAAAAATGGTGAAAGGAGATCCGCTGAAAATTGTCGTGGGGACTGTTATTATTGCGATGCTTGCCCACTTGGATGGATCGGGTGCGTCGACTTTTTTAATAACGATTCCGGCATTGTTACCATTATATGACAAAATGGGAATGAGTCGGCTTGTCTTGGCAGGGATGACTGCGCTTGGTGCGGGAACGATGAATCTTTTGCCGTGGGGAGGTCCGACGGCACGAGCGGCTACCGCATTGGAGTTGGACACGAGTGATGTCTTTAATCCTGTCATTCCCGCGATGATTGCAGGAATCGTATGGACTTTATTCGTTGCCTTTATTATAGGGAAAAAAGAGCGGAAACGGCTTGGTATTCTAGACATGGAACATGATTTTCAGCAAGAGCTTGGCGAGGAAGAAAGGGCAATGAGACGACCGAAACTGTTTTGGTTTAACTTGTTGTTGACGGTTATTGCAATCATCGCGCTTGTTAAAGTATGGCTTCCGTTACCAATTATTTTTATGGTCGCTTTTGCGGTTGCCGTTCTTGTCAATTACCCAAAACCGGACGATCAAATGGCGCAAATTAAATCACAATCCGTTGGGATGATTACTGTCATTTCCATTATTTTTGCAG
>CAOKMT010000131.1 GCA_948469885.1 uncultured Sporosarcina sp.
GGTACAAGGGGTGACAGCCATTGTCGGACCGAATGGAAGCGGAAAAAGTAATATTACAGATGCGATCCGATGGGTACTCGGGGAACAATCGGCGAAGTCGCTTCGGGGTGCGAAAATGGAAGATGTGATTTTCGCAGGAAGTGATTCAAGGAAGCCGCTCAACTTTGCGGAAGTGACCCTCATTCTCGATAATAGCAAAGGCTTGTTCCCGCTCGATTACACCGAGATCAGTGTCAGTCGGCGTGTCTTTCGATCTGGGGAAAGTGTTTATTTACTGAATGGCCAACAATGTCGCTTAAAAGATATTAATGACGTGTTCATGGACTCTGGGGTGGGTAAAGAAGCATTCTCTATCATTTCTCAAGGGCGTGTTGACGAGATTTTGAATAGCCGTCCTGAAGATAGACGAAGTATTTTGGATGAAGCGGCCGGTGTCTTAAAATACCGTACGAGAAAGCAAAAAGCTGAATATAAACTTTTTGAAACGTCGGATAACCTCGATCGGGTTCTGGACATTTTGAAAGAGCTTGAAACGCGGATCGAACCACTTCGAATCCGTGCGGAGGCCGCTGAAAAACATGCACTTCTTTCCGAGGAAATGAAAGAGATTGATGTGGCTTTACTCAACTATGATGCGCGGAACTTACGGCTTGAAATTGAAGCGAAGAAAGCGGAAGCTGAGATTTTTCAAACGAAAAAAAATCAATTGAAAGTGGATGCTGAAAAAGCCGAAGCGGCATCAAAGCGATTGAAAGAGCGACTCGCTCAGACGGACAAAGAACTAGAAGCGTTGCAGCAGAAATTGGTCGAGGCAAGTGCGGAAACTGAAAAATGGGAAGGCAGACGTCTGCTATCTGCGGAGAAACGACGCAATGCAGGATTTCAAATCGAGCGCATTCAAACGGAATTGGCAAGCAAGGAAAAAGAGCGATCTGAACTTCAATTGAAATTGGAAGATACTCGTAAAAGATTGACACAATCTAATCAAGCGTATGAGAAAATTTCAAGGGAAATGGATGACATTTCCAAAATATTAAAACGCTCGGTAAAGGAAACGGAAACAGAGCTGGAAGAGTTAAAAGCGACTTATATTGATCGGCTCAATGAAGAAGCGACGCTTCGAAATGAGTTGAAACATACAGAAGAACGGCTCGTCGGTGAAAAGTCTTCGACTGAAAAAATAATGGAGCAAACGACAACATTGAACCAGCGCCTGCAAACGTTGTTGGCTGAAAAAAAAGAGAAAGAACAAAAAATGGAAGCCTATGCGAAGGCAAAAAAAGAAGTTGAAGCGGACTATACCCGGTGGACAGCAGCGTTAAAAGAAGGAGAGCAAGCATTACGCAACAAACAACAACTTCTTCAGCAAGCGCATAATAAGCAACATGAGATGCAAGGGCGCGTACGGGCACTGGAAAGTATGGAAGCGGATTTTTCAGGCTTTTATTCCGGCGTAAAAGAAGTGCTTGTCGCTAAGAAGTCAGGTGCATTACGAGGCATCCATGGAGCTGTGGCTGAACTGATCACGGTTGATAATGCTTATGTAAAAGCAATCGAGACGGCGCTTGGCGGAGCAATGCAACATGTCGTTACCGCGTCAGAGCCGGAGGCGAGGAAAGCGATCGGTTATTTGAGGGTTAAAAATGCCGGGCGGGCCACATTCCTACCGCTTGATGTCATGAAGTCGAGGAAAATCCAATCTTCCTTGCTAGGAAGAGTTGAACAGCATCCGGAGTTTATTGGAACCGCCGATGATCTTGTCCAAGCTGCCCCACTGCATCAAACGATAAAAGAAAACTTGCTTGGAAATGTCGTCGTTGTCAATTCACTTGCTGCCGCATCTGAAATTGCGAAGGCGCTGAATTATCGCTACCGCGTTGTGACGATGGACGGCGATGTTGTCAATGCTGGAGGATCGCTTACAGGGGGCGGCGTCAAAGGCCGCGCGTCGGTTTTTACCCGAAAAGCAGAACTTGAAGCGTTGAAGGAGCAGCTCGGTCAAATGGCTTCTTCCATTGACAAGGCGACAAAGACAATCGGAGATATGAACATGCAAGCTGCCGAATTAATGCAAAAGGCAGAGCAAGCGCGTCAGTTGAATGAAAAGCGACAACTCGAAATCGCCTCAGCGAAAGCCGAAATCCGGGAAACCGAGATTGCTATCCATACGACTGAAATAGAAATTGCATCTGTGGAAATGGGACGTCGCGGGGCTGAATCGGCTGAAGTTGAACTTTCGAAAAAGAAAATAGAACTGATTGAAAAGCATAAGAAAGTGAAAGAAACATTAGCAACGATCAATCAAGAAGTTGAAACGTTGGAACGTTTCGCTGCGGATTGGCGGAATGAAGAAGCAGCGCTCACGACGCGTCTAGCTGAGCTCCGCGAAAGCGCGGCTGTTTTACGTGAGCAGAAAGGGTATCAGACAACCGCTGTCCAAGAGATGGAACAGGCGCAAACGGCGGTGCAACGAAAAATCGCGTCATTAAATGAAGAAATGCATTATTTCGTTGGCAATGATGATGGCGAGGATTTGACCGTCGAGGAAATAACGGAACAAATCGCATTGGCGAGAAGCCGGAAAAAAGAAATGGAACAATCGATTTTGGCGGGCAGAGAACAGCGTACACAGCAAGCGGGCGAAATTGAAGTACAAGAAACCTTGCTCGGTGAGTTACGGGCGAATGTGACCGAATTGAATGCGAAGCAAAATGAAGTGACGGTCGGTTTATCCCGCCTAGAAGTGACCTATGAAGCGATCGTACAAAAACTATTGAATGAGTACGGATTATGTCCGGATTTTCATAATCCAATCGAAGTGAATGAACAAGTGGTCCGTGAAAAACTGGCGGCGTTAAAAGAGGAACTGTCTGTCATTGGGCCGGTTAATCCAAGTGCAATCGAAGAGTATAAGGAAGTGTCCGAACGTCATGAGTTTTTGACAGCTCAACGCAATGATTTGCTTGAAGCCAAAAGCACGTTGCAAGAAGCGATGTCGGAAATGGATGCTGAAATGACTGCACGCTTTTCTACAACCTTCAATGCTGTTCAAAGTCAGTTCCGTCGCGTATTCAAAGAAATGTTCGGAGGTGGTGATGCAGATTTGATCCTCACTGATCCGAGTAATTTGCTTGAGACAGGAATTGATATTGTTGCCCGGCCTCCGGGAAAAAAACTTCAGAATTTAAGTTTGCTGTCCGGTGGTGAGCGTGCGCTAACTGCGATTTCATTACTGTTTTCCATTATCGAGGTGCGCCCCGTTCCATTCTGTATTTTGGATGAGGTCGAGGCAGCACTCGACGAAGCGAATGTCACCCGCTACAGCAAGTATTTGCAGACGTTTTCCGAAAGAACCCAATTCATCGTCATTACGCACCGGAAAGGGACGATGGAAGGTGCCGATGTATTGTACGGTATTACGATGCAAGAGTCAGGCGTCTCCAGACTCATCTCTGTTAAACTATCCGAAGTGCCTGAAGAAGCGATGAGTCAAGTGGGGACAAAATAGAAAATTTGATCTGGCGTCGTTGTAGGTTTTTTGTGGATGCTTTTTATGCGCCCCGGAAGCGTTCATCGACGCTGATCAGTTTGCGAGTGGAAACTTCAGGTGAAACATATAAATAATAAGAGAAGCGAATTTATGTCTCTTAAGGAGTGGTGTTAAATGTCTTTTTTTAAAAGAATTAAAGAGAAAATTGTTGGTACAAACGAAGCGGTGACTGAGAAGTTCAAGGAAGGTTTGACAAAAACCCGTGACCAATTCACATCGAAAGTGAATGATCTCGTCGCCCGTTTTAGAGAAGTCGACGAAGAGTTTTTCGAAGAACTGGAAGATCTTTTGTTACAAGCGGATGTCGGGTTCGAAACAGTTATGGAATTGATCGACGAATTGAAGTTGGAAGTGCAACGTAAAAACATTAAGGACACGTCTGGAATCCAGTCGATCATTTCAGAAAAACTCGTTGAAATTTACGAATCGGGTGAACAAGGCACCAGTGAATTGAATATTCAAGAAGAAGGACTATCTGTCATTCTGATGGTCGGTGTTAATGGCGTGGGGAAAACGACAACGATTGGAAAGTTGGCCTCCAGACTTCAAGCTGAAGGGAAGACGGTTATGCTTGCGGCAGGGGATACGTTTCGTGCAGGCGCCATCGATCAGTTGGTCGTCTGGGGTGAACGGACGGGTGTCGAAGTGATTCGACAATCGGAAGGTTCCGATCCGGCGGCTGTTATGTATGATGCCATTCATGCTGCCAAAAGCCGAAAAGTCGATGTCCTCATTTGCGATACGGCGGGAAGATTGCAAAATAAAGTGAATCTGATGAATGAGTTGGAAAAAGTGCATCGAGTCATCCAAAGGGAAGTTGAAGGGGCTCCGCATGAAGTACTGCTTGCGCTTGATGCAACAACGGGTCAAAATGCGCTTGTGCAAGCGGAAACGTTCAAAGAAGCGACAAATGTCACGGGCATTGTGTTAACGAAACTCGACGGTACGGCAAAGGGAGGCATCGTCTTGGCGATCCGCAACAAATTGAATATCCCGGTGAAATTCGTCGGCCTCGGGGAAGGTGTGGACGACTTACAGCCATTCGACCCTGAAAAGTATGTGTATGGTTTATTCGCGGAAGGTTTGGAACAAGAAGTGGACGAGGAAGACGCCGACGTAGACAAGTAAAAGGACTTGACAGTCGTAGGCCTTTCGCTTATGCTTGCGATGGAATGAAAAACTGAGGTGGCAAGAAACGATGACGCTTGTAAAGACGACACGCATTAACTTCCTCTTCGATTTTTATCAGTCTTTGCTGACTGATAAACAAAGGACTTATATGAAATTGTATTACTTGGAAGATCTTTCGCTCGGCGAAATTGCCGAGGAGTATGGGATATCTCGTCAAGCCGTCTATGACAATGTACGGCGGACGGAAGCAATGCTTGAAGATTATGAGGCGAAGTTGAAATTGTTTTCGAAATTTCAGAAGCGCATGGATATTATCGAGCGTATGGAAAAAATGCTAACAAGCAACAATGAGGAAACGAAAAAGTTGTGGGATTTATTGAATACATTAAAAAATCATGACTAGGAGGGGCGTGCATGGCATTTCAAGGATTGGCTGAGCGACTGCAAGGAACGCTCCAGAAAATCAGAGGTAAAGGTAAGATTAATGAGGCGGACGTCAAAGAAATGATGCGTGAAGTTCGCTTCGCACTTATTGAAGCGGACGTGAACTTGAAAGTTGTGCGGGAGTTCGTTAAAAAAGTGAGTGAAAAAGCGGTTGGTCAGGAAGTAATGACCAGTTTAACGCCGGGGCAACAAGTCGTTAAAATCGTTAAAGACGAACTAACAAACTTGATGGGCGGCGAACAAGCGCCGATTCAATTTTCACGCAAGCCGCCTACCGTCATTATGATGGTTGGATTACAAGGGGCGGGGAAAACGACGACTTCCGGGAAACTTGCGACATTACTACGGAAAAAGCATAATCGAAAACCGCTACTTGTTGCCGCGGACGTTTATCGACCGGCTGCCATCCAGCAGCTTGAGACGCTCGGTAAGCAGTTGACGCTTCCCGTCTTTTCTTTGGGAACCGATATTTCTCCTGTCGAGATTGTCCGACAAGCACTTGAAGAAGCGGAGAGAGAACATTACGATGTCGTTATTGTCGATACAGCAGGAAGGTTGCACGTCGATGAAGAACTTATGAAAGAGTTGTCTGATATCCATGAACTGACGACTCCGGATGAAGTGTTTCTCGTTGTCGATGCGATGACTGGACAAGATGCTGTCAATGTTGCGCAAAATTTCAACGACACAGTCGGTATATCCGGTGTCGTATTGACGAAATTGGACGGAGATACGCGTGGTGGAGCGGCGCTTTCCATCCGCTCTGTCACCGATAAGCCGATTAAATTTGTCGGAGTCGGCGAACGGATGGATGCGTTGGAGCCATTCCATCCAGAACGGATGGCCTCAAGAATTCTTGGCATGGGCGATGTCATGTCGCTTATCGAGAAAGCCCAAGACAATGTGGATGAACAAAAAGCGAAAGAGCTTGAAGAAAAGTTCCGGACGCAGTCGTTTACATTGGATGATTTTTTAGACCAAATGCAACAAGT
>CAOKMT010000132.1 GCA_948469885.1 uncultured Sporosarcina sp.
TTATTTCCGGAATCGTCATCGCAAATGAGATATCCTTGTTTTCATTCAAAAATTCAACAGTGAATGCTGTCGGAAAATCCTCAACGAGCCTCGCATTCCTTAACTCAAATCCTACAAAACGGTTATTATGTTCACGCACAACAACGAGTTGACGTTTCCCAATTAAAGGATACCAACCTGCTTCCTTCGGGAGGTACACGCGATTCTGTTGAATGAAAGACTGCTCTACATAACCTTCCTCACGGTATTGTAAAATATTCCCTTCATACTTCAACCTTAACTCGAATTGTTCGCCGGGTTCAATTTCCTCATCAAACTGGACAGTGATAAAATTTTGATCACGTGAACAGGAAATCACGGCATCACTTTCACATTCCGTCAACTGTAAGCCTTCATATAACGTAAGATAAACTTCTTTCGCTCGTACATCCCCGTTATTTTTAATCGTTACATTGCTTTCCACACGAATTTCTTGATCATCTTGCAAGTCGACAATCAAACCGGCTTGATCCATTGAAAATTCATATGGCTCATTATCCAACTGAGACTCATAATAGGCGTTTTCCCACTGATAGTACTCAGGCCAGTCACCGTCCTCAAACGATTTCATATATTGTTTCCCAAGATCGACATATTCATTGTATGCTTCATTATATTGCGCAAAACGAATGCCGCTGAACGCAATCGTCGGTATGAGAAGCACTGCCATAAGGATAGATACAATCTTTTTCTCTTTGTTCATCATCCGAAATGGTTTAAATAAGCGCAACACTGCAAAAATGACAACGATCCCGAGTAATAAGACAATCAATTGATGTAAAACTGTACTCGCAAATACGCGGTCAATTCCCCAAATCCCTTCATAAGGTGATCCGATGAACATATAATCAAAAGGCGTCAATAAATGAAACCTTGGGTTGTCGTATGTATAAGCAGTTCCTGAATAATCAAATGGCAACCCTAAAGACAACACCAAAACCGCCGGCAGCAACACATAAGCAAAGATGTTTTTCACAATAATGCCGAATAAAAAACCTAGCGAAATGAGTAAAAAGATTGCACCTTCCATTTGGATAAATACATAGAAAACATTTTTAAGCAACTCACCAAAAGCCGGCTGACTACTCAAAAACCAACCAAACTGCACAATGACGGTGATGAGCGTGAGACAAAACCCATATAACTGTGCAACCAACCATTTTCCCATAATCCATTCACTATTTTTCACTCGGTACGTCACAACCAAATGTTCAAATTCACTTTCCCGATCTTTTCCTGCCATAAAAACTGCCAATAAACCGACAATTAAACAATTCAGCAGCAACATCCATAGAAACCCGCTATAAAAAACAGCAGCACGTTCTTCAACATGAATCGTTTGGCTTTCATAAGAAATGACGATGTAACCCCAACAAAGGATGTTCATCATAAGCGGGATGGCTAAAAATTTATTCCGACAGAATATGAGTAGCTCAGTGCGAAAAATCCTCTTGAACGTGCTCATTTCATCACCCCGCTAATGATCGCCATATACCCATCTTCAATCATGGGCTCCACGGCGATCGCGCGCGTATCTGGCGAACCTTTCGCGATTAAACGAAAAACGATTTTGTCTTTTTCTCTTCGACTTGCGATCACAACATGCTCTTTTTCAATTTGATCATATTCCGCATAAGGGACAGACAACTCCCAAACAAAATTGACAGCGCATTCCGCTAATGATTCCGTCGTTCCTTGAAAAAGGACTTCTCCATTATTTACTACCGCAACCTTTTCACAGCTTGATTCAATATCGCTAATAATATGTGTCGATAAAATAATGGTGTAGTCTTTGCTTAATTTCTCAATCATATTCCGAAACCGAATCCGTTCTGACGGATCCAGCCCGGCTGTCGGTTCATCGAGAATGATCAATTTCGGATTTCCAAGTAACGCTTGCGCAATGCCGAGTCGCCTTTTCATCCCACCCGAATAACTTTTTACTTTTTTATTGGCTTGCGGCTGGAGATTCACTTCTTCCAACAGCCTTTCCACTTGTGCCGCCCGCTCTTTTTTATCTGAAAGACCTTTCATCGAACCGGCATAATGAAGAAATTCCCTTCCTGTCAATTGTCCCGGCGCATGGAAATGTTGGGGTAAGTAACCCAAGAGTTCCCGGACCTTGTCGCCTTCTTGCAAAAGATTGTAATCATATATGGTGACTTGTCCATCCTTCCAAGGAAGAATCGTACTTAAAATCTTCATTAGCGTGGTCTTTCCCGCACCGTTCGGACCAAGCAAACCGAACAATCCGGTACTGATTTGAAGATCTACATTTTTTAGCACTTCCACTTTTCCATAAGACTTGCTTAAGCCTTCTATTTTTATCGTCATCATCCAATTTCCTCCCCTATCACGCTGTACTTAGCCCCTACACGAATAGGTGACGAAGATTGTTTCATAAAAATGAATAATAGATGGAAAATAATATGCGACGAGAACATTGACATCGATTCATAACAGTTGTCCAGCTTCCTGCAAGCCTTCCCTGCCCCTTTTTGGACTTCTCTAAAAGGTCAACCAATGAGTAATGCGATAATTCGTTCATGAGCCTCATAAATTTTGTCTGCCTCTTCATGTTGATTGAACGCTTCCTCATACTGATAAATAAACAAATCAATTTCACAGAAATCAATTAACATCGTAACGAATACGTTAGGAAAGCTTTCCTCAGCATACATTTGATTGTAAATGAACTCCAATTCATCATAAATCTTCTCGAATTGTTGCTCATTGATGCCTTTTCCGTTTTCAATTTTTTCAAAAAAGTTGCCGCCCTCATTTATATGACCCAGCAACTTGGCAATTATTTTAGTTTGCTCTTGTGCAACTTCACCGCGGACTTTCGTACATTTTTGAATTAGCATTTTTATATTCTTGGCTGCTTCTAAAATCCGGGTTGATTCTTCTTCGGCATAGTTCAACGAAAAGTTATAGAGTTCATCATACAGTTCAATTAAAGGACGGATGGCATTTTTAGGTATACTATCACGCTTCTCCCATTCATTTGCACAAGCGATGAGTGTCTGAACTAGCTTTTTATATTTCTGGTCATCTAACCCATTGCCCATTCGTAATTCAACAAGCAAATTGATTGCCGCCTGCTCAAAATCGTCTACCAGCTTTTTTTCTTTCGAAATCTCGCTTTCCATTTAAAAATCCTCCTAAATTTCTTTCCTTATCTCAAAACCCCGCACAGAACAATTTCTCCCTATTAGAAAATCCCGCATTTGACTAACTAAATTCTACTATAAGGAAGAACAGGTTTATCTAACCGAGCCGACTTCCGTTCCGAGCGGACGCTTTCCACTTCCATCAACAGAGACTCTTTCTTAACATGAATATTCTCGTGTATATAATCTTTAACATGCGTCTCTATTATGAAATTACCTCAACCATGATTCATTTTTCAATTAAATATTTTTACTTCATTGGGCAAGTTTCAGTGTTACACCTAAAAAGGTACTAGAACACTAATAGCCATTCGCATCTTAGCGCGAATTGTATCAGTGTCTAGTACCCTGTTTTTTATTCTTCAAGCTTCCACAAATTCAACCGATCTCAGATCCTTACGTCGATATACACTTAATACAATACCAATTAAAAATGCGTTTAGCAGAATAGGCATCAAACCATAGCTAATAAACGGTAAGGACATACTTGCCATTGGAAAAAATCCAAAGGCCATTCCGATATGACTAACGAACTGGATCGTATAAAGGGAGACCGCGCCAATCAGAAGTAGTTTGCCATACGAATCATTAATCTTATAAATGATCGCAATCATTCTTACGACAAATAGTGAAAGAATGAAGATAAGTACAGCGGCAAACAGCCAACCATAATGATAAGTCAAACTTACAAAAACAAAATTGGTGTGCGCATCTGGGATGAATGCTTCACCCAATCGATTCCCAAACCAACCCGCATTTGACATACGCTCTTGAATCAAGAACATCATATAGCCATCACCATTTGGATCGCTCCCAGGATTTAGAAATGCTAGAAGCCGTCTTTTCAAATGATGACTAGCGGATTGCCAAATCATCAAACCGAAGATAAGAATTGAACTCGTCATGACGCCTGCCATGATGAGAATCGTTTTCCGACTAAACCGACTCCAACAAAGCATAACAAATACCATGACAACATAGATGTAGAGCATTGAAATACTAGGGAGAATAAAAAATAAAGAACATGAAAATAAAAACAACAGAGCACAATGCCAAACTTTCAACCTACTGTTATTGAAAAAAGAAGCCCACGCAAGAAAAAAGAACGGAATCGCCATTAAACTTTCAATTGTTATAGAACCAATTTTTATAATTGGAATCCCGAAGACCATATGGTTGGAAAAGAAATTTATTGCTAAGAGAATAAGCATGCCTATTGTATAGAATAACCAACCTTGTCTTACCAATTTCCGGTAATCCATATACATCATGCCCCAAGCCACTGCGATACCAAGAAGAATAAAGATCAATTTACGCATTGTAAAATAGCTAACATCCTGATAATAACCAAGAAAGTTATCGTTCAAGGACATCATTGATAAAAACCCAACCCCCAAAGCGGCAAGTAACAACATTACCGTCAGCCAATCTACTTTCGGTCGATGGAGCTTATTAAGCTGTTGGCCTATAGTTATCGGACTTCCCATCTGCTCGACTGCCTTTTCTTCTGCCTCTTCTTCATCGCACCCTTTTCTGATCCAGTCGCACTTTGCTTCTTTTAAATGATTTTCCAATTCCATTGTTACAAATTCCTTTGCTTCCTTTGATTGAATCTGATCTTTCACTTTGCTTAAATAGGATTCACTTTTCCTCACTTACGTTTCACCCCCTATCAATTGTTTTAAAGGCACGATATTTTCCACAGTTTTTTTAGCTACATTTTGTTTTTCTAATTTACTTAATTCCTTTTTTCCTTTATTCGTTAAGCAATAATGTTTACTATTTGAGGCACTCCAATTTGATTGTAAACGACCGTCCCGTTCAAGTTGGTGTAATAAAGCATATAAAGCGCCTTCATCGTCTTCAAATTTACGAATCCCCCGACCACGTAAAAGTTTCGCCACAGCATAACCCGTTTTTTCTTTAATAAGAAGCTGTAGGACTGCTAGTAAAATATCACTTTCATTTTCATCCTCTTTCCCAATTTTTGCTCGTATTTCCTGGCGGTGTTGCTCTGTAAAATTCAATTGAGAAAATGTAGTCTCATCCATTAGGTTTTTCAAGTTTTTTAAACGATTTTCCATCACTTACGCCTCCAATCGCTCTTTAAGAAGTTCCTTTGCTCGTTTGAGTCTAGTTTTCACTGTATTCACATTCACTTCAGTCACGACAGCAATTTCTTTGATTAACAATTCCTCATAATAGAAAAGATAAATCACTTCCCTATATTTAATTGGAAGCTTCATGAGAGAAGCAACCAATTGATGGTCCTTTTCTTTTTGAATAATTACTTGCTCGACCATTTCTTTTTTGGTTTTATTACTTGGCGATTCGCTTTCTATAATAATGACATTTCTGTTATACCAACTTTTGAGGTAGTCTTTGCAATGATTAATAGCGATTCTCCATAACCATGTTTTTAACTTTGACTTTCCTTCGTATGTATGAAGGGCTTGATAGCACTTTATAAATATATCCTGCGTCAAGTCCTCTGCCATTTCCTTATCATTTACATAAGAATAAGCCAGTCTTACTATTTCCTGTCCATACCTGTTCATCAACTCGTCCAAAAGTGCTTCCCTGTCTTTCTTTTCAAGCACTTCAATCGTCAATTCTTCCACATCTCTCCCCCCTTCCTAGTCTTTAGACGATGTGCCCACTACAAAAGTTTGTAAGGGTGTTTCAAAGTTCACCAAATCAATGGTGTTTGTCGTAGGCTCGAACTTTTACAATCCATCTACAAACATTTTACTCATACGAGCGGAGACTTCTGAAAACGTCTCCTTTTTCCGACCTTTGATAGTGTTTCATAAAAAGTAAATCATCGATTTCCTAAATGGTTTTGATATTTTCACTTCCCTTC
>CAOKMT010000133.1 GCA_948469885.1 uncultured Sporosarcina sp.
GACTTGGACAAGATTGATGAGTGGCATAAATATAAACCTGTAAAAGAATGGCCGCCTATTAAAAAGCATCCAACACTCGTCCCGTTTTTCGAAAAATATTTCATCGATGATTTCGGGGATGAATTACGAGAAGTTACGAAAGAGAAAAAAGAAGAACAAGGAAAAATCGACTATCCTGCTTATCATATCGGAGGCTGGTACGACAGCCACTTAGCGCCAACATTATGGAATTATGAAAGTATGAAAAGCGAAAAGAATGATCAGAAGCTACTCATTGGGCCTTGGGCGCATGGCGTTTTTGACTCGGACATTGGTGAACGTTCTTTCGGCGTTGAAAGTTCCGGTGATTATATCGACGGGGAAGATGATTTAACGTCGATCCATATTCGCTGGTTCGATTATTGGTTGAAAAATGACGGGAACGTTATTGATCAAGAAGACCCGGTGAAGATTTTCACGATGGGCATTAATGAATGGCGCGCAGAAAAGGAATGGCCGCTGGCACGGACAGAATATACGCCGTTTTATATAACGAGTAATGGCAATGCGCATGCAGATAGTGAAGCAGGCATTTTAACAGCAACGTTGCCAGGGGAAAATGGGCAAGACGCATACATTCATGACCCGGCACATCCTGTTCCCAGTCATGGCGGCGGAACATTATTTTTCAAAGGAAGAAATGCGGGTCCGCGTGACCAGCGAGAAATTGAGGAACGGGATGATGTCGTTGTGTATACATCCAAGCCGTTAACCGAACCTTTGGAAGTAACCGGATGGATAAAAATGAAATTATGGGCATCTTCGGACGCGGTAGATACCGACTTCACAGCTAAATTAGTGGATGTATTGCCTGACGGACGAGCGTATAACTTAACAGATGGCATCGTGCGTGCTAAACAACAACATCCGGATAAAATCCCTTTAAATGGAAAGATCGTGGAATATGAAATCGACTTATGGGCGACGAGTAATGTATTTTTGCCGGGTCACTCGATTCGTCTAGAAATCGCTTCGAGTAATTTCCCTCGTTTTGAAGCGAATCCGGGGACAGGCGATACGATGTTAGAAACGAAAGATGCTGTGAAAGCGAAACAAATGATTTATCATGGTCCTAATTATCCGTCTCATATTATGTTGCCGGTTATTCCGCAACAATAAAAACGAAACGTAGAAATGTAGTGAATGGATTATGAGGATGAATAACAACTAGGCTTGTGGTTACTATACTAATGATAATAGGTGGGAAAGTTGCACAAGACTTAGGTTATAAAACTAAATTAGAAAAGGGAGATCAAGTACTGTGAAAAAGTTTTTGATGTTGATGATAACTGCATTGCTAGCCATTGCGCTTGCTGCTTGTGGTTCTGCGGAAAAGGAATCGAACGGAAACGAGAAAGACGAAGCGAATAAAAAAGAACAGACAATTACTTTCGGGGTGACGCCGTGGACAAGCACGACGCCACCAACGAAAGTGGCGAGCTTAATTTTACAAGACATGGGATACAAAGTGGAAGAAACGAATGCCGATGTCAGCAGCATTTTCATCGGGATTACACGTGGTGACATCAACGTCTTTATGGACGTATGGATCCCGACGCACGATATTCTTATGGAGAAATATGGCGATAAAGTAGAAGACATCGCGGTCAGCTATGCTGATGCTGATTCAGGTCTTGCTGTTCCTGCTTATCTGGAAGATATCAACTCCATCGAAGATCTGAAAGGCAAAGAAGATCAGTTTGAACATGAAATGTACGGAATCGAGCCAGGGGCGAGCATAACGGAGACATTAAATGAAACCATTGATGTGTACGGCTTGGATATGGAACAAGTGAATTCTTCCGAAGGCGGTATGATGGCTCAAGTGATGCGCTTGATGCAACAGGAGAAGCCGGTTGTTTTCTATGGATGGCGTCCGCATACAATGTTCAATAAATTGGACATTAAGGTATTGGAGGATCCGAAACAACTCTTCCCAATCCCTTCCATTCATGTTATCACGGATACCGGATTGAAAGAAAACGCACCTGAAGTGTACGAGTTTTTCAGCAATTGGAGCATTCCGCTTGAAGATGTTGAGGAAATGATCGTGAAAATTGAAGACGGTGAAGATGAAGAAGAAGTTGCACGTGAATGGATTGACAACAATCAAGATAAAGTGGATGCAATGTTAGGTAAATGATCATAAAAGGAAGGTCTTCTGTTGACAATATATAGTTAACAGAAGACCTTCCTTTTTTATACGCTCTTGCTTTTGGGACAGTTCCGTCTTTTCATGTTGACAAATGAATATCGAAGATGGTTTCCAAGGTGGCTTTCTTTTCTTCTTCCGACAACGTCACTGTTTCAGTCGTGTCCTTTTGTACCTTCGTCAACACATTATCCGATAAAGTAATGCGGCCGTCCGAAGTTGTAATCGTGATGATATCTTTATGTGTAAACGTCGATTCTTTCGACACTTGGTTATAGACGCAACCTTCATGAAAATCGATCAAGCTTTTCTTGGCGATTCCGAATCTATACAATGTTCTTTCGCTTGTCTCGGTTTTCCGAATGAGGTCATAATGCGTGTCCACTTGTTGCACCCTGTATATCGCGCCGACACCGTCGCTTTGTGCACTGCCGTCCAAAGGGATAGGAACACGTGGAGTCGCTGCACCGAAGCCAACATCGACGAGATAAGGGCCGTCTAGATTGACGAGGATCGCAGCGTGTGTATCCGCTTTGGCCCATTCACCTGAAGGTTTCAATACTGTTGCGGCGATGAGATGCGCGTCATACCCAAGTTTGGTCAAGAGCTTCTGGAACAAGCCATTCAACTCGTAGCAATAGCCGCCACGTTTATGTGTCACGATTTTTGTGTAAATAGTGTCTACATTCAAATAGATCGGCACTTTCCGCATGACATCGAGATTTTCAAAAGGGATGTGACGCAAATGCCAATATTGGAGTTTGGCTAAATAATCCAGCGAAACGTCCTTGAAAGGGAGCGCTTCAAATCTAGTTAAATAATCGTCTATTTTCAATTCGATCACCTCAATCTACATATATAGTTAGCATAACCGAATGAGGTAAAAGATGAAAATGATTGCTTTTATCGTTCGTGCTACTCAGGTCCAGAATTGCCGATTTTTATAGAACACGAAGAATGCGATGATCAATTCAAAGATAGCGAAGATCAAGATAAAAATGCCGATTGAAAAAATAGTCGGTAAGACAAGGAATAAATGAATGGCGGCGCCAAGAAAGAGGCCGGGAATATTTTTTTTAACGAAGCTGAACAGTTCGATGGCCAAGCCGAAAACGAGCAGAAACCATAACAGCGGTGCAACATGGGTGAGCCAAGGCGTGCTGCTCCACAGAAGATTCAGTGTGAAAATTGTCGCCAAAACAAGATGGACGATACTGATGATGAAAATAGGGAATGATAAATGGTCTTTTTGCTTTTTTGATGAATCATACGCTAAGTAAGCGGCCATTATATTAATGAAGTAAGCTGCAAACAACATGCCTTTCATAACTGTGCTACCTCCTTTTGCTAGCGGAGCCCTTCTATTAATTACTATACCCGAAATTGGATAAATGACTCGGATGTTTGAGCAAACAAAAACAAGCATAATCGAAAATCGATCATGCTTGTCCATAGCCTACGTTCCGCCAATCAGCAAGAATCAAGTTAAACCATAAAGATAATGACAAGGAAATAAGCAACCATTGCAATAAGGCCTACTGGAACGGCAAAACGCGCCCATTCCAAACTCGTAATATTCAGTTTTCCGGCAGCGATAATATTTGGGATATTCCCTGGAATCAACATGCCGCCACTAACGAGTAATCCCATCAGAATGGCTGTAATCGTCGATTCGCTCATCGCTGGACTAATTTCGGCAGCAGCGAGTGTCGCATTATCGAGTACAGCGGAAATCATATTAATCCAATACAAAACGAGTGGGCTTAAATCGAGTAAATATCTTTCGATGAAAGGCTCGAATCCAGCACCTAACAACGTCAAAGCCATGACGAACAAATACACTTTCAAACCACGGATAATAATATCCATATAAGACTCGGCCCCTTGATCGGCGGACATCTTTCTTTGCTGCTTTTGTGGGTTGACCATGATCGCAGTAAGAATACCAAAAATGACGACGCCTGGGATGACTTCCGGTCCGATCAATCGTAGTAAATAAAAGAAATCGGCATTCAATTTACTTGTCGCAATCGTGGACAGCGGTTCGCCAATCGGTGTCAGCACTGCCCCAAGACCGATTGAATAACAAGCCAATACAACAAAGCGGACTTCCGATTTCCGATCAAGCCGTAAAACGCTTACAATGGCTACGAGCACAATGGCCGCGATGATTGCGGTAATGATACTTGAAATGAGCCCGAGAATGATAACCGTCAGTGCCGCAAACAAACGAAAAGGCATTGCTTTGCTCGTCCCGAGAATGCTCTTTTCCATCGGATCTTGAAGCCAACGAAACAATAATCCTGCGATAATGACGGCTAACGTAATATGTATAGGGTCTTTAATCGCTTTAAAAATGAGCGTCGAATCTAACACTTGGCTCACAATGACCGTTAAGACCCCCATGATAAATAAAAACACTTCCAAGTTGCGTTCTACAATTTTCACCGTGAACGGCAAGAACAACACCAGTATTAAAATGATGGACAAACCTAAAATCATTTTCTCTCTCCTCTTCTGTATACATGAAATTGATAATGATAGTATTTTAACACTGATTTGAATAATAAGAAATATCTTTCTAGCATTTTCAGAAAAATATCCATAAAACGTCAATGTTTCAGAAGAGGCGGGAGTGGTATATGATGAGTGTAGAGAGGAAGGTGAATCGTAAAATGACATTTGTCTATGTAGGTGTCTTTATCGTCTCTGTTGCGTTTGCACTTGTTGCTATTTATATCGCCAAAATCCTTTCACGCATATCGACGATGATGGGAACGCTTCGAGAAACGATGCAAGAAGTTGTCACGAGCGTGGACCATACGATTGTTGAGTTGGAAAACACAATGAAGGCGGCGGATGTGACGGCGACAGACGTGGAAACGAAGTTAGCTGCGGTGAACGGATTGTTTTTAACTGTTCGTGATCTTGGTGAGACGACAGCACTCGTGGGGGAGACAGTCCATTCACGGACGAAACAGTTTGCCGATGAAAAATCAATGGCTGGCACAATGCCTTTTATCCGGGTAATCCAGTTGAGTGAATTTGGACACGGCCTGTTCCATTCTTGGAAAAGAGGACAACGCGCTTCTTCGTAAAGTATAGTTGAAATGAGGGATGACAATGGATTTAACAGGAATTGGGGTTCTGCTGATCGGTATCGCATTACTCGTATTGGCGATTTTTTTCGCTCGGGTATTGAACAATTTAGCGAATGTCATTGGTGGAATCGATAAGACGATTGAACAAGTGCCGCACCAAATGGACCAACTTTTGAATGAGACAAATCATTTGATCCACAATAGTAATGACACGCTTGCTGATGTCAATGAAAAACTGGGGACGTTAACGCCTTATTTTCATATCGTCGGTGATCTCGGGGAGTCGACACGGACACTTACTTCGTCACTCGCCGATGTGACGGCTACTGCGAAAAACAAGTTGGATGCAGCAAATGAAACGACGCAGAACAAACGGCTCGGCGGTGTGTATGGCACGATGGCGCTCAGTTATTATCTCTGGAAGAAACGGAAAGAATTCAAAACGGACATGCCTCCAAAATCGAAAAACAAGCTTTATCGTGCGGGTGAAATACGCGCGCTAGAGTTGGAGCATATGAAAGAAGAAGTCGGGACAGAAGTGAAATAAGGAAAATGAAATAGCGTGTGGCTGGAATGATTCCGCCACACGCTATTTTTTAGTTTAGTTTGGTTTTGATGTAGATGTCGGGATTGCTTTTTTAAGTGCATCCTTGTTTTGCGAAAAGTAGAAGACTAGAGAAAGTAGGCCATAAAGACCTTCATATTTCTTGCGTTCGGAAAACTCTTTTGCCCCTGAAGTTTGCTGTTTAAAAG
>CAOKMT010000134.1 GCA_948469885.1 uncultured Sporosarcina sp.
GGCACTACCTGAATGGATTTCGCATGAATAAAACAAAAGCCATCTTCCTTCACAATCGGAAAATGGCTTTTTCTGTGGAGATTTGTCCACTTCTCCCCAGCTTTTCTTAGTTAAATTTCACCATCGTGTAATTCTTTCTTCCACGACGGACGATCGCAAACTCATCTTCAAGTCGATCTGTCGCGCCTACGACGTAATGAGTGTCTGTAATACGTTCACCATTGAATGAAATCGCACCGTTCGAAACGTCTTCTCTGCCTTGACGCTTTGAAGAAGAAATTTTTGCTTCCACGATGAAGTCAACGATATTTTTATCTTCTTTCGGCATTTCAACGGAAGGAACATCGCTGAACGCTTCACGCATTTCATCGACAGAAAGTGCTTTTAACTCTCCACTAAACAATGCTTTGGAAATACGAATCGCTTGATCCAATGCTTCCTGTCCATGGATACGTCGCGTCATGTCTTCCGCACGCGTTTTTGGTGCTTTACGCAAATGTGGCTCTTCCTGTACTGAAACTTCAAGTGCTTCGATTTCTTCTCTTGTTAAGAATGTGAAGATTTTCAAGTATTTCACGACATCTGCATCTGCCGTATTGATCCAGAACTGGTAGAACTCATAAGGCGATGTTTTTTCTGCGTCCAGCCATACCGCTCCGCCCGCACTCTTTCCAAACTTTGTTCCATCCGCTTTTGTCACAAGCGGAATCGTAATTCCGAATGCTTTTGTCTCTTCCTCATGCGTCTTCCGAATCACTTCAAGTCCTGTCGTAATATTGCCCCACTGGTCGGAACCGCCGATTTGGACGCGGCAACCGTAATTGTCATACAAATGATTGAAATCGGCTCCTTGGATGAGCATGTACGAAAACTCCGTAAAGGAAATTCCATCTTCAAGACGCGAAGCGACATTATCTTTCGCAAGCATGTAATTCACACCGATCAACTTTCCGTAATCGCGTAAAAAGTCGATGAGCGTCAATGAGCCGATCCAATCGTTGTTGTTGACCATCTGTGCGCCATTCTCAGCTTGGAAATCAAAAATTTGTTCCAGTTGCTTCTTAATCCCCGCAACGTTTCGATCAACTTGTTCCATTGTTTGCAGTTGTCTTTCTTCAGAACGTCCTGACGGGTCTCCGATCGTTCCAGTCGCTCCCCCAACAAGTAAAATCGGGCGGTGGCCATGCATTTGAAATCTTCTTAATGTGAGGAGTGGCACGATATGACCGATATGCATACTATCCGCAGTCGGGTCGACTCCGCAGTATAACGAAGTTTTCTCCTTGCCCAAAAGCTCCGTCAATCCTTCTTCATCCGTTTGTTGGTATAATAACCCTCTCCATTTTAAATCTTCCATCAATGTGTTTGTCAATTGAATCCCTCCTAAAATTAAAAAATCCCCGCATGATTATGAAATCATGCAGGGACGTTAGTCTTTAAAATAACGCGGTACCACCCGGCTTGAGAAAAATGAATTCTCCGCTCAAACACAGTAACGCCGTGTACGCGCCGCACTCCGTAGCTGTAATTCGTGTTCGGGATTCCGGACAGCTTGCACCAACCGCTGCCTCTCTAAACGGTCCTTCCCGCCACTACTTCGACCACTTCATTATGCGATATCGTATAATATAAGTACTACTTTACCCGAAAACCGAAAGTTGTCAATCCTTTTGATAGTTGATTTAACTTAAGCAGTACTTACTTTCGTCATACAACCAAAACTTCGATTGTTTCAAAAATTAAAGCTCTAAGTCAAATGTTGGGATAGTCATTCTTCACACTCACACCGTATCAACTATTCGGAATATCGTCAAATTAAAAAAGGACAACTCCACCTAAAATATGGACATGTCTCCCTGTTGCTTCATTGACAAGTTGTATTGTATATTCCTCATCTTCTCGAACATACTCGGTTAATGGAATTTTAAGGCCCCCATCAAAATTCCCGGATTCAATTCTACCAACTTGCTTTCCAACCGAGTCGAAAAGATTGATAGACATCGATCTAAACTTCACCAATGGCTCTATAATAAGACTTTGTGGCTTAACAAACTGCCGACCTTTTCCCACAGAAAGATTCTCATGGAATGAAGACTCTCGAAATACAAACACACTTTTATTATCGGCCAATAATTGGTTCAGTTCTTTTTCCATATCCTCATCAGCATCCATTATTATACCATTTTCATCATAAAACTCTGCATAAGGTTCCTCGCCATCCCTTTTGGTATATTTATAGATTTCCGTATCAACCGATAATACCTGAATTTGCTCCTCTGTATACGAATCAATCAACTTATCATTTTCATCATAAAACTTCAAATACGGCTTTTGAACATTTATCCTTTCCGGGTCGGTCGAAGCGATTATATCCCCATTCGAGTCATATAAATGCCCATAAGGTTCGACAATTTCCTCATCACTTTCATATGCTTCATCTTGAAAGCCCCCTGAGAGGAAAAATATGAAGATAAGGCAACCAACTAAAACCCCTGCCAAAGAGACTGTCCAGACAACTCTTTTTTTCAATAGAATTTCTCCTTTCTTTACTTATATTTCGGAGTCCCCGCAATTTTTATTACATCTAGTATCCCCATAGCAAACATACAAGACTCCTTAACTTATGTTGAGAATACCAACCACTTATTACGCTGTCAAAAACTCTACAATTAACCACTTTCAAAATTATTCAAAGGTTTTCTTCCTTGTCGTTTGCTTTCGATAAAATATGCTATAATGGGAAAGATTTAGGGGGGACGATGGAGTTGAAAGAACGAATCAAAAACCGAATCAAATGGTTAGAAGAACAAATAGATGCCTTTTCACATACGAAGTGGGCAAAAAGACTTCGGATCACATCGGGCGTCTCATGGAACTTATTACTACTTTTTATCGTTTTCGGCTTAACATTAACCGTATTTGCAGCTTCAGTCGGCGCCGGTTATTTCGCCTCGCTCGTCGCGAAAGAACCACTCCGTTCCAAAGAGGAAATGCGCCATAATATCCTCACATACGAAGAAACATCTGAAATCTACTTGGCGGACAACGTCTACCTTGGAAAAGTGAATGCGGATATCGAACGGAAAGAAACGAAACTCGAAAACGTTTCTCAATATGTCATTGATGCAGTGCTCGCAACAGAGGACGAATATTTCGAAACGCACCCGGGCGTCGTACCAAAAGCAATTTTCCGCGGCGTTTTCCAAGACGTGACAAACTCTCACAGTCAAACGGGCGGATCGACCTTAACGCAGCAACTGATCAAACTGCAAATTTTGACGAACGAAGTGTCCTACGATCGAAAAGCGAAAGAAATTTTACTCGCCATGCGACTCGAACACTTCATGGATAAAGAAGAAATATTGGAAGCTTACTTAAACATTATACCTTATGGCAGAAATGTCATCGGACAAAATATCGCGGGGATTGAAACGGCAGCGGAAGGTATTTTCAACGTAACAGCGAAAGATTTGACGTTACCTCAAGCCGCTTATATTGCAGGTATTCCACAAGCGCCATATGCGTACACGCCTTTTTATAGTGGAAACCAAGGGTTGAAAGAACCAGAAGCTTTACAGCCAGGTATCAACAGGATGAAAACAGTGTTATTCCGAATGAAAGAAACCGGCTATATAACTGAAGAACAATACAATGAAGCAATCGCTTATGATATTACGAAAGATTTCCGAGACCCGATGTTGCGTGCGAATGAACGCTATCCTTATTTGACTCAGGAAATTCAAAACCGAACCGTTGATATTTTGGCGAAAATTTTAGCGGAAGAAGATGCGGTTGATCCGGATCGCCTGGACGTCGAATCGAAACTGAAAGAGAAATATAAAATCTTAGCAAGACGGGCGATGACAACCGGTGGCTATCGGATCTATTCGACGATTGACAAAAAATTATACGATAAAATGAACGAAGTCGCTAAAAACTTCGAACATTACGGACATACATTTACGACCGAAAGAACAGACCCTGAAACAGGTGAAAAGATTTTAGTCAAAGATCCCGTTCAAGTAGGCAGTATTATGATCGAAAACAGTTCAGGCAAAATTTTATCTTTCATCGGCGGTCGCGATTACGCGGACGAAGCGTTAAATCACGCGACGCAAGCATTTCGGCAGAACGGCTCATCCATGAAGCCGCTCGTCGTCTATGCCCCCGCCATTGAATATGGTGTCATCGGGGCAGGAAGCCCTGTCGTCGACGTAAAATTTAATACTTCTTGGCGTCTAAACAACTACAATGCCTCTCAAGAACTTGGGATCATTCCAGCAAGACAAGCATTGGCGACATCACAAAACCTTTCGACCGCCCGCTTGTATCGCGATATTATCGATCGCCAGCCAGTGGAATTTTTAGAGAAAATGGGCTTTTCAAGATTGCATGAGCATGATTACACAAATCCTTCATTGTCCATTGGGGCGATGATGTACGGGACAAGTGTCGAAGAAAATACGAATGCATTCGGCACATTTGCCAACGGTGGAAAATTTATCGATGCATATATGATTGAAAAAATTGAAGATCGGGAAGGCAATATCGTCTTCCAACATGAAATCGAACCTGTTGATGTGTTTAGTCCGCAAACGTCCTATATCATTTCGGATATGTTGCGTGACGTCACGAAATACGGGACCGCGACGACAATGAAACGTAATTTGAACTTCAATGTCGATATCGCCGCCAAAACGGGGACGACGGACAATTATCGTGACGTTTGGCTTGTCGGGTACAATCCGAATATCTCGCTAGGCGTATGGCTCGGTCACAAAGATACTTCACGTGGCTTATACGATATCCGAAACTCTTACTTGCATCCAAGCATGCGGGTGAATTTACTATTTGCAAGACTGATGAATGCTGCCAACGAAGTTCAGCCTGCACTCATCGGGGCAGGCGATACATTCAAGCGCCCTGAAGGTGTCGTCACCCGATCATTTTGTGGGATTTCAGGGCTTGCGCCATCAGCAGCTTGTTCCGCAGCCGGACTTGTCCGGTCGGACCTCTTTAACGCTAAAGTGTTTGTACCAAACAAAGCGGATGATAGCTTAACATCCGGTGGTGCATATGTGTCTGTACAAGGTAGAAAATACCTTGCACTTCCGTCGACGCCATCTGAGTTCATCCAAAAAGGAAGTTCTGGCGTGAACGAAGCATTCGTCAAGCGTATGCTCGGTCCATGGGGAGGCGACCCTTCGAAGCTGTTCCCAGGTAGCTCCAATTACGCGTCGAATATGGTGAGCGGAGCCGTGTTCCATCCGGATAATGCAGCGCCTTCAGGTGTCCAAGCCTCTCTTAATGGTTCGACACTGACATGGAGCGCTTCGCCTTCCAATGATGTCATCGGCTATTACGTCTACCAAGGCGATGGCAATAACAGCAAGCGAGTTGGCGTCATCCACGACCAACAATCACGCGCCATTTCAGTCGGTGGCGGCACTTATTTCGTGCGAGCTGTTGATATAACTGGAAAACAATCTGTCGCGTCCAACGTGATTACTGTGGGAGGTCAGCAAGAAGAACAGGATCCTTCCTCTCCAGATGATTCATCTTCTTCAGAAGGAGATGGACAAGACGGAAACCAGGACAAAGATAAAGAACAAGAGAAAGATCCTTCCCCACCCCAACAAGGGAACGACGGGAAAGAGGAAGGGGATAAAGACGAAAGTCCGCCCCCTTCTTCTGACAATGACGGTGAATAACAAGAAAGAAAAAAGCTTGTCCGCGGTTCATAATCGCGGACAAGCTTTTTATAGTTTAGATATCGACGGCTTTTTATCCCTACATCGTGACGCTTCTTATTCCATCGTCGACAAATCTCCGGCAGGAAGATCCATCTCCCAAGCTTTCAATACGCGACGCATAATTTTTCCACTGCGTGTTTTAGGCAATTTATCTTTGAACTCAATTTCCCGTGGAGCCGCATGTGCCGCAAGCCCTTTTTTGACGAACTGTCGAATATCTTCTTTCAGTTCATCGGAAGGCTCATATCC
>CAOKMT010000135.1 GCA_948469885.1 uncultured Sporosarcina sp.
GGGTATGTGGCTTGGGATTCTCGGAGCAATTTTGCCAATGTTAATTATGACAATAACTTATTTTAATCTATACGAGTTTCTTGAACCGAAACTGGAAGGAGAATTCCTTCAACTTCTTAGTGTGACGCCATTTATTTATCAGCTGAATGGGCTTCTTTTATTCATGGGTCTCTTTATTGGTGTCTGGGGGAGTTTTATATCAGTTCAAAAGTTTATAAAAGTCTAAAAAGAAAGGCGGGCGGGTTGCAAAGGTCTTAGCTAGTAGATTGACAAATTTATGGAGGGACGTTGTGAAGAAACGAACTGTTGGTCTTGTAATAACAGCTTTAATTATCGGTATGTTGATTGTGATGACGGTTAAGTCGAATATGAAAACAGCAGAGCCAATCGATGCGATTGTTGTTGGAGCGGATACTACAACGATTGAGTACGAGTCCGGGCTAGAAGAAGGAAATACACCGCCTGATTTTGAACTTTCTACTCTTTCGGGTGACATAATCAAGCTGACGGATTATAAGGGGAAAAAGGTTATTATTAATTTCTGGGCATCGTGGTGTGGTCCGTGTAAGGCGGAAATGCCGCATATGCAAAATTATTACGCGAAAAATAAGGATTCCGCGAACGTAGAAATCATCGCGGTTAATTTGACGACGGAAGAGCGAGGGCTCGTAAGCATCGAGAAATTTGTCGATGCGTATGGGCTAACATTTCCTATTCCGCTTGATAATAATGGTGAAGTAATGGATATGTATAGGATTATGACAATTCCTACGACGTATATGATTAGCACGGATGGGACAATTAAGCATAAGATTATTGGACCGATGGACGAAAAAACGATAAAAGAACTTGTTGATAATCTATAATAGATGAAACTAGGGGCAGACTTTAGACTATTGTATGACTTTTTTGTTCATTTACTAGAGAATACCCGAACACAGTGTGATGGGAACCGTCAATGAAAATCATGGATATAAAAAATCGTCTAGATTATAAATCTAGGCGTTTTTTGTACTTAGCATATCGAAGATGCAAGATGAATTGCTAAAAAATTGCACGAATTCTCCTTAATTAATCCTTAGTTTTGTCATCCGAATGTATTAGAATTGTAAAATGATGATGATTGTTCTTATGCTAAAATTATACAGGAAGTGATAAATAAAGATGTCGAAAAAGACATCAATAAAATAGTTGGGGTGGAGAATGAGAAAACGATTTATTCAAATACTAATGGCTGTGTTTCTGATTAGTATAATACCATTTGTATCGTCAAATAAAGTGAGTGCGGCAACTTCGAATGAGATTGCCACCTATGCGAAAAAGTTTTACGGTACACCTTATAAGTTCGGTGGGACAACCCCCGCTGGATTTGACTGTTCAGGTTATATTAGATATGTATTTAATCATTTCAACACTAGCTTACCGAGAACATCCGCGGATCAGTTCAAAGTGGGAACTGCGGTTAGTAAGGATAAGCTGCAACCAGGAGATTTAGTGTTCTTTGCAAATACGTACAAGAAAGGTATTTCCCATACTGGAATTTATTTAGGAAATGACGAGTTCATATCGGCGAAAAGCCGTGGGGTCTTGAAGGCGAATCTAAAGACAGATCCTTATTGGGCGCCTAAATATGCGGGGGCAAAACGTGTATTAAATACCCAAACAGCTGTTGAATCAGTTAAGGAAACACCTGCTGAGCAGATGAGTGATGTGTTTAAAGATTTATCGATAAAGCATCCTGCTTACGAGGCAATCATTGCACTATACAAAAGCGGGGTTATAACTGGCTATGAAGACTCCACATTCAAACCTGAAAAATCAATTACTCGTGGACAAGCAGCTGCAATGATAAATCGAGAGCTTAAATTAGAGGCATCAACCGGAGTGACATTTAAGGATGTCGCGCCAAATCACCAATTTTCGGGTGACATTGCGGCTTTGAATGAGGCAGGAATTTTTCAAGGATATCCAACAGGCGAATTTGGCATTAACGATAAACTGACACTTGCACATCTCGCGGCTATCGTCGATCGGGCATTCGATCTTCAGGGACAAATCGTGGGAAAATCACAAGTAGCATCTAATCATAATGTTGTCCCGACAAGTCACTGGGCTTCAGAAGCAATTTTTGCATTGAAGACACTTGATCAGACACAAGTCTTTCAGAAACCAGGATTTAGTGTAGGAAAAGAAGCAACCCGCGCAGAATTCGCTGCGGCAGTATTTACCGCAGTATCTTACAAATAAGGTTTTTAATATAGCGTGGGCGTACATCTACTATAAAAGATGTACGCCCGCTTTATGTTTTTGTTTGTAGAAGACAGGGAATCAGTCCGAAAAGTGGAATGTTGCCTAATGAAATCAAATCTGTTTATAAATTGACCTTGAAAAAGGAGAGTGTTAGTATAGGGGTACAGGGTATAAGTGCTTATACGGGGAGGGAAGATCATGCAAGAAACTTCGAAAACAACAGTTCAACCAAATAAGCAACAGCTTCTTAATCGATTAAAACGTGTCGAGGGACAAGTGAGAGGCGTTCATCAAATGGTTGAGAATGACCGTTATTGTGTAGATATTTTACATCAAATTAGCGCAATCCAATCAGCGATGAATAAAGTTTCATTAGCTTTGCTAGAAGATCATACACATCATTGTGTAGCGAACGCAATTAAAGGGCAAGATGGTGAAGCAGCGATTAAAGAGTTGATGAGTGTCATGAAAACAATGACAAAATAAAAAATAACAATACTTTCAACTTGACATACTGGTATGGGGTATGTTAAATTGGTAATAACAACAAAACAGGAGGCGTTCAATATGAAAGAAATCTTAAAAGTAGAAGGTATGTCATGTAATCACTGTGTGAATTCAATCGAAACGAATGTTGGGGAACTTGCAGGTGTTTCCTCAGTTAAAGTAGACCTAAATAGTAATGAAGTTTCTGTGGAATTTGATAATGCAGCAACATTGGCTCAAATTAAGGAAACGATTGAAGATCAAGGCTACGATCTAGTTTAACATTTAAAAAAGAATGTTCGCTTACACCACTTGGGGGGGATAAGTCGATGGATAGGATTGTACCATATCGGTATAATCTTTCTTTTTCAAAACTGTATACCCCCACCAAGTATAGGAGGAGAGTAAATGGCTACAACAGAAAAAACATTGCAAATTAATGGTATGACTTGTTCAGCTTGTGCAAACAGTATCGAAAAAGGTTTGTCGCAAATTGAAGGTGTCGAAAAAGTAAACGTCAACTATGCAATGGAAAGGTCTACGATTGTCTATGACCCTGATAAAACCAATGTGAATGAATTTATGGAGAGAGTTGAAAAACTTGGCTATAGTGTCGTTCAAGAAAAAGAAACATTTGATATTTCGGGGATGACTTGCTCGGCATGCGCAACGAAAATTGAAAAAAGAATTAGTAAAATGGATGGTGTTTCAAGTGCCAACGTCAACTTTGCACTCGAAACAATCGCTGTCGAATATGATAGTAAACAAGTTGAAACGACGGATATGATTACAGCTGTTAAGAAAATGGGCTATGAATTAATGCCCAAGCAAGACGGGAAAGACAAGATAGATCATCAAGAAAAAGAAATCAAAAAGCAGCAGAATAAGTTCATTTTTTCGGCTATTTTAACATTTCCTTTGTTATGGACGATGGTTGCACATTTTGAATTTCTATCGTTTATCTACCTGCCCGCAATTTTCATGAATCCGTGGGTACAACTTGCACTTGCAACACCCGTTCAATTCATTGTTGGTGCTCAGTTTTATAAAGGTGCATTTAATTCGCTTAGAAATAAAAGTGCCAATATGGACGTATTGGTTGCACTTGGTACAAGTGCGGCGTATTTCTACAGTCTCTATTTATCGTTTGAATGGATGAATGCAGGAAGTGTCGGAGATCCAGGACTGTATTTTGAAGCGGCAGCAGTCATTATTACACTGATCGTATTAGGTAAATTATTTGAAGTGCGTGCAAAAGGAAAAACAAGCCAAGCGATTCAAAAATTATTAGGGTTACAAGCAAAAACAGCTAGAGTTTTAAGAGACGGTGTTGAACAAGAGCTACCAATTGAACAAGTCGTCACAGGGGATACAATCCTTGTTAGGCCTGGAGAAAGTATTCCAGTGGATGGAGAAATTATCGAAGGACGTTCTGCAATTGATGAATCGATGATTACGGGGGAAAGCATTCCGATTGATAAAATTGCTGGTGACACCGTCATTGGTGCGACCATCAATAAGAATGGTTCATTACAAATTAAAGCGACAAATGTTGGTAAAGATACAGCTTTAGCGCAAATTGTAAAAGTGGTTGAGGAAGCACAAGGGTCGAAAGCAGATATTCAACGTTTGGCGGACCGAATTTCGGGTGTTTTTGTGCCGATAGTTGTTGTTATTGCGATTGCTACATTCTTTATCTGGTATTTCGCAGTTACACCCGGAGATTTACGTTCGGCACTTATTCCAACAATTACGATTTTGGTAATTGCTTGTCCGTGTGCGCTAGGTCTGGCAACACCGACGTCGATTATGGCAGGTTCGGGTAGAGCTGCTGAAATGGGTTTACTTTTTAAAGGCGGAGAACATTTAGAAAATACACGTTCAATCGATACAGTTGTATTAGATAAAACTGGAACAGTTACAAAAGGAGAACCTGCTTTAACAGATATTACAGTGACAGAGGATTTTACAGAAGATGAAGTTTTACAGTTAGTTGCAACAGCCGAAGATCAATCTGAGCATCCATTAGCACAGGCGATTGTCCTTGGCACGAAAGAAAAAGGGCTATCCCTTCTTGAAGCTACAGATTTTGAAGCATTACCGGGATATGGTATTCGGGCCATTGTTAGTGGTAGAGAAGTATTGGTTGGCACAAGGAAATTGATGAAAGAACAAAATATTGCCATTTTAAATTCTGAAGCTTCAATGGAAAAACTTGAACGTGACGGGAAAACAGCGATGCTCATTGCTGTAGATCAACAACTTGCCGGTGTCATTGCAGTTGCAGATACGGTGAAAGAAACGTCTAAAGAAGCAATTAAACGAATGCAGGAATTGGGTCTGGACGTCATTATGCTAACAGGTGACAACCAAAGAACCGCAGAGGCCATTGCTAGCCAAGTCGGTCTATCCCATGTCATCGCAGAAGTGTTACCAGAACAAAAAAGTGATGAAATTAAAAAGCTACAAGATCAAGGCAAGAAAGTTGCTATGGTCGGCGATGGTATCAATGATGCACCTGCACTTGCGATGGCAGATATCGGAATGGCTGTCGGAACTGGTACAGACATTGCGATTGAAGCGGCAGATATTACGCTCATGCGTGGCGATTTAAACAGTGTTGCAGACGCAATTATTATGAGTAGAAAAACAATGCGTAATATTAAACAAAACTTGTTTTTCGCTTTCTTCTACAACACGGTAGGGATACCGATTGCAGCAATTGGCCTGTTAGCCCCTTGGGTTGCTGGTGCTGCGATGGCGTTTAGTTCGGTATCGGTTGTGTTGAATGCTTTACGTCTTCAAAAAGTTAATTTGAAGTAATGAATAAAGATGATTTGTACGATTGAAGCAAGTGGAAATATAAGCATTAAAAAGAGTAGGACCGGGAAATTATTCCTGATCCTACTCTTTTCATTCTAAAATCGTGAAAAACAATTACGGAACCGCATCCAAAATTGCTTGGCAGTTATCAGATCATGTGACAATCAGTGTTGACTTCATATCGGCATGTCCCGCCCCACATGGAATATTGCAGTAGATTGTATATTCACCCGGCTCTGTAGGTGTAAAAGTTGCCTCACCATCACCTTTTATGTCCATATCAAGTTCATCGATAGCAATCCCGTGCATGCCTTCTTCGTTTTTATATGTTATTATAACCTCCTCGCCAGCCTTGACAGTATATTCACCCTGATCAAATTCAAAATTAATCCCTGTGATATTGATTTCATTGCTGACGGTTGAAG
>CAOKMT010000136.1 GCA_948469885.1 uncultured Sporosarcina sp.
GCATAACCCCGTAAGAAAGACTGTTTAGAAAATCAGTTTCCTGACATTCTAAACATTCCCCTTTAAACCAAAGATCGTCAACTAAAATTCTTCACCAATGTCATTTGACAAAGAACCCGTCTTTTAGATTTTAGAATTTCGACCAACTTAGAAGGAAATGTGCTCCACTTTCTTCTCGTTTCAACACATTTCCATACTTTCACGTTGAGTCAACTTCTCGGCTCCCTCGTCATCCATTTCCACTCAAAAAAGACAACCTATTCTCTAGGTTGCCTTCATTGTCTTGCAATATTTTAGTTAAACACACTCGTACTGTGAAGTGGCTGGAGTCTCGCTTTCGGGTCAATGTATGCTTTCGCGTGGTTGACCGCGATCGGTGCTTCGCCAAGTCCGACAGCAATCAGTTTCACTTTACCGTCAAACGTCGTGACGTCACCCGCCGCATAAATACCTTCAATATTCGTTTCCATCCGTGTATTGACGACAATCGAATTTCTTTCCATTTCAAGACCCCATTCTTTCAATGGGCCAAGCGAAGAAATATTTCCGTAGTTTACAATCATATGGTCAGCAGAAATCCGTTCTTCATTGCCGTCCCGAGAAGCAAGGTGCACTTCTTGAAGATTGCCTTCTTCCCCTTCAAGTGCTTTCACATTTAAGGATGTTTTCACTTCCACTTTAGAAGCCATCAATTGATTGACGCTCGTTTCATGCGCCGTGAAGCGCTCCCGACGGTGAACGAGTGTAACGGAAGAAGCGATGTCTTCCAACATGAGTGCCCAGTCTACCGCTGAGTCACCTCCGCCACATACGACCACTTTCTGGTCTTGGAACATAGAAAGGTCTTTAATACCATAATGAAGCGTTTTTTCTTCAAACTCGCCTTCTTCCGGCAAGCCGATTTTCCGCGGTCGGAAAGCCCCGATCCCAGCGGTCAATAAAATCGTTCTCGTCAAATGTGTGCCTTTATCGGTCGTCAAAACGAAATGATCCTCTTTTCGTTCCACGGACAATGCCGTTTCACCGAGTACAATTTCTGGCTTCGCATAATGTGCTTGTGTTACTAAGTTCGCGACAAAATCTTTCGCCAAAATTTTCGGGAAACCACCTACATCATATATATATTTATCGGGATAAAGTTCAATCAACTGGCCACCGAGCTGTGGCAAACTATCAATAATCTTGACAGACATTTCCCTCATTCCAGCGTAAAACGAAGAAAAAAGGCCTGTTGGTCCTCCCCCGATAATTGTAATATCAACAATTTCGTTCTTCATGCACAAACACTCCATTTAAATTAGTTTGATACAAGCCGTTCAACCAAGAACATCCTGCAACAGAATGCTCTTTCACATCACTTATTTATATTATACTAATTAGCTAAAAAACACACATAATTTGTTTCCAAACGATGCATATTCAGAATTCAAAGTTACTTCGGGCTTACGCCTCCAAATTATTTTGGCAAAAGGCCAAAATTGCCTCGATTTCCTCTTCCTCTAACTCAAAATCAAGGATATTTTCTGTCTCTCGTTCAAAAAAGTAAGCTGATGCAATTTTTTCAACGTCTCCGTCGACCGCAAAAATAGCACGAATGCCCGTTCCGCCCTCCGCGTATAGTTCATCCTCTTCATCAAGTGTAATATATAATCGAAATTCATAACGTTCCCCCGTCAATATGCCCGTTGGATCCGTTATCTTCTCCATAGTATATGCCGTTATTTCCATTTCATCGCCAACCTCTCGACCGCATTATTTTTTTACAACATGATCCTACCATGTACTCGTTCAATCATACATCAAACGCCATCGAAAGAGCGATCAAACGTATATTGATTTTTCCCATTTTCTTTAGACATGTACAAAGCTTGATCGGCTCTGTCATAAAGAGCTTCGACTGTTTCATTTTCACGCATTGAAGCGATGCCGATGCTAATGGATGCGTCAATCTTGCTTAAGGTCCGGAATTGCGCATACGCGCGATTGATTTTTCCAATCATGCTTTTGGCCATTTCGTTTATTTCACTTTCCGTCTTTTCGGATAGAATCACAACAAACTCATCCCCACCGATACGAGCAACAACGCTTTGATCACCTGCGATAGCTTGTATCGTTTGCGCTGTACATTTCAATATCCGGTCGCCTTCTGCATGTCCAAGTGTATCGTTCACAAGCTTAAAATTATCAATATCAACCATCATCAGCACGATGGCGTCATTCCTTCTCGCTAACCTTCTCTTCAACTCAGCTTCAAATGCCGCTCGATTTTTCAAGCCTGTTAAACTATCATGAAAAGCGAGATGGACAGGTTTAGCGATGAGATATGCGAGGAGAACAGAGAGGATACTCACTGCAATCAGAATAATGAATAAGTCTGAAATAAATTTCGTTCGATAAAAATCAAGAAGACCTTCGAGCTCAGCTTCATTAAAGACAATTTCAACCACTCGATCCGTTGACAGTCCCCGACTTTCTCTCGCAGTATACGGAATATATCGGTATGTCACTGTTCTTTGATCAGATTTCTTCACGACTTCTTTTGCTTTTCTATCACGTAAGGCTTCCAGAAAAACCGGCCGCATTTCATCACTGATCTTCTTAGAATTTCCGTCACTATCCGTATACCCAAGGATGAGCCCACTTGGACTGTACACATGGATCGAATTGATCGCATCGTAATCCGACACTAAAGAATCAATGGTCGTTAAAAAATTAAATTGTTTGAAAACCTCATCATCTTCAAGCGAGATGCCGAGTTCGAGTAAATATTGGTGATCGGGCGTCGGCATATAACTGAATTTTTTTATTTCTCCCGATGATTGTTGGATATCCATTCCATCATGATGAAAGGCACCACTCTGCCGCCTCTCATGAAGCAATCTTCCGAAAGATCCACAACATTCATCGAAATTCAAACCGATATCTTCTATAAAACTACTGGCCACAATACTATTTTCGGCGTCAATAACATAGATATCCATGCCAAACTGCTCTTTTAACGCCGTAAAATCCCATTTCGCAAAGTAAGGGTCTTCTTCATACACCGTCAGCATGACTTCGAAGTATTCCTTCATTTTGTCAGCGATCTGCTGATCGGTTAAACTGTATACTTGATCGATCGTATGTAAAGCGTTCACAATCTTCTCTTCCGCCATCTCAATTTTATCTTCATGACCAAGACGGACTTGCTCTTTCAATTTGTTATAATCAAACAGAGCAATGACGAATGAAAGCACCATGGTAAATATGAGTAGAATAATCGTTAGTTGGATTCTAAAATACCTATTCACTTGCTTCCCTTTCATGATAAACCAGCATTTTCGATTCACTCTAATTCTACTTGATTCGTAAGTAGTTTGTCACTTTTCTCATTGCATTACACTTCTATACTTTTCTAAAAATAGGTACAAAGTATTTTTCAAAAGATAAACGACCTCCTAAGTTATCATGCGGACCCAGGAGATCGTACATTTAGTTAATCCGATACTTTAAATAGCACCTTGCCGAATTGTTTGCTATCTTTTACATATTGAAAAGCTGCTTGTGCATCATCGAGTGCAAATGCTTTATCAATGACGGGGCGAGTACCGTATTTTTCGATATGCTTGAGCATCTCCCGCAATTCTTCCCTACTTCCCATCGTCGAACCGAACAATTGATACTGACCATAGAAAAATGCACGAAGATCTAAATCGACTGTATCTTCTGTCGTCGCGCCGAATACAACGATCCTGCCGCCCTTTTTCAACACATCCAATGAACGGTTGAATGTGGCACGGCCCACACTTTCGATGACGAGGTCGATCGTCTCATTTGCAAGTTCTTTTTGCCAGTCGCCATTTGTATCCAATGCCACATCGGCGCCAAGTTCAAGTGCTTGTCTGCGTTTTTCTTCGCTTCTCGATGTCACGATAACACGTGCCCCTACGTTTTTAGCAAAAGCAATCAAGTACGTCGCCACACCACTGCCTGCTCCCGGAATGAAAACCGTATCGGATGGTTGCAATCCACCTTTCGTGAATAAAGCACGGTAACCCGTCAAAGCAGCCAGTGCCAACACTCCCGCTTCTTCCCACGTCAAAAAGTCCGGCTTCTTCTCCACTTGGTCTGCTGCAATGACCATTTTTTCGGCAAACGTTCCATTATCGGGCATCCCTAATATATCGAACGCTTCGGGCGGCGCATCACTTTTCTCCTTCCACCGGAGTGCTGGGTTAATGATCACTTCATCACCGACAGCAACTGTCAGCACCCCTTCACCGATCGATTCGATGACGCCTGCGCCATCAGAACCGAGCACGACCGCCTCTGCTTCCTCGCCCCTGCGATTCGGTATCCCGATGTCCCGACGGTTAATACCTGCTGTCCGTAGCGCTACAACAACTTCTCCCGCGCCCGCAACGGGATCCGGTAATTCGGCGATTTTCAACTTCCCAAATTCATGTATAAATGCTTTCAACTCAGTCATCTCCTTGAAAATATTCACTGAACAGTTCCAACTGTTTTGGACTTACGATATCTTGTGAAAATAATGGTATATAGACCAATTGCCGGTTGTGAAACGTCTTTTCAATCAGTTGGACATATTTTCTTTCGTGTTTTTTCCGTTCCATCATAAAATGGCCATCCGCTTCTTTAGGTAAGACTTTATTAATAACAAGTGTCGATACGCTCAGATCATAGTTGTCCAATAGTTCTATCGCTTTTTTTGTTTCGAGGATCGGCAAACGTTCCGGATTCAGCACGAAAATAAAACCGGTTTCTTGATCATTCAGCAAGATTTCCCGAGCTCTTGAAAATCGGTATTGACGTGTGTGCAAGACATCATAGATCGGATCTTCGACGGGTTCCCCGTCATTCAATAACTGGGAGTAGTTGTCATTCGCCTTCTTCCGCTTCTCAAGCAACCCTTGAATCCACACGCCCATCAATTCTGGCAATGATAAGAGCCGGATTGTGTGTCCTGTCGGAGCAGTATCAAAGATTAACTTAGCCTACTTTTCTCGTTCTTCCAAAATTATCGTTATCAATCTATCAAACAAAGCAGCTTCATCTGCCCCCGGGGAAGCTTTTGCTGTATCTAGTTGACGATGTACTTCTTCCATCATGCCAGAGTGGACCACTTTTTTAATATTCTCCTTGACACCTTTTATATAATTGGCTGTTTCAATGTCCGGATCTATTTCTGTGGCGTAAAGATTTCCCGCTACTTTTTTCACCTTTCCCCCAATTTCCATATCGAATACGTGACCGACATTATGCGCCGGATCGGTTGAAATCAGCAATGTCTTATAGCCGGTATGCGCCAACTTGACCGCCAGTGCTGCAGCCGTGGTCGATTTTCCAACGCCGCCTTTTCCGCCAACAAAAATAATTTTCCTCGTCAATATATCCATTGTATCCCTCCTAATCAATTACGCCTTGGCGTAATTGCGTCCGGATTTTGAATTGCGCTTGAGGCCAACAGGATGTTGGTCATGCAACCGTTGCCGCAGGACGCGGCGAACTTTGGTTGCCCTCAATAACTCCTTTCAAAATCCGTGACATCCGCGGGCCGACGGGATGTCGGTCATGCAACCACTTATAGGCGTGGGAGGCCATCCTGCTGAGGCAAGTTAACAGCAACGAAATCCGTCCAACGGTGATTTCTCCATGCCCATGCGCAAATGCCAGTCATGAAATTTCTCTAACATATACGGATATAATTCGAGCGTATAATAATAGGCCGGATTTGGAATGCCGAGCATTTCCGAATATAAAAGCAACAAGAACAAGTCTTCTTCATCTCGCAGTTCACTTGCAATTTCCCTTCGATGCGGCATACTAAGCACTTCCACGTACCAATTGACGAGCGACTTCATTTTATCGTACATTTGCTCACCCCATTCCCATACC
>CAOKMT010000137.1 GCA_948469885.1 uncultured Sporosarcina sp.
TTTAGCTGAACAGCATGCCGCATCACTTGCTGAATGGCTTGAGCCTCATGGTGTCAACGTTGCCTTGCTTTCGGGATCAACGAAAGGGAAAGCAAGAAAAATTGTGTTGGAAAAGCTGGCGTTGGGTGAAATCGATTTGTTGATCGGGACCCATGCGCTTATTCAGCCGGACGTTGTTTTTCATCGGGCGGGCCTTCTGATTACTGATGAACAACACAGATTTGGCGTGGAGCAACGTCGATTGTTACGCGATAAAGGAATGAATCCGAATGTGCTGTTTATGACGGCTACACCGATTCCCCGTACACTTGCTATTACCGCTTTTGGCGAAATGGATGTCTCCGTGTTGGATGAGTTACCGGCTGGGCGGAAAGAAATTGAAACGCACTGGATGAAGGAAGATGCCTTGCATTCGATTTTGCAAAAAATGGAGATGGAATTACGGTCGGGAAGACAAGCATATGTCATTTGTCCGCTTATCGAAGAATCCGATAAATTGGATGTGCAAAATGCGGTCGATGTATTTCAGCAACTGACGAGCCATTTTGCGGGCCGCTTTACGGTCGGTCTTATGCATGGCCGACTTCATGCGGATGACAAAGACGCCGTAATGCGTGAATTCAGTGAAGGGCACATCGATGTCCTTGTGTCGACGACTGTCGTGGAAGTCGGTGTTAATGTACCGAATGCGACTTTTATGTTAATTTACGACGCGGGCCGTTTCGGTCTTTCTCAACTTCATCAGCTTAGAGGGCGAGTCGGTCGAGGAGCCGCACAGTCTTATTGTGTATTGCTCGCCGATCCGAAAACGGAGGAAGGTAAGGAACGGATGCAGTCGATGACAGAAACGAATGATGGCTTTGTGCTTGCGGAAAAAGATCTTGAACTAAGAGGGGCGGGAGATTTTTTCGGAACAAAGCAAAGCGGACTGCCTGAGTTCAAAATGGCGGATCTTGTTCATGATTACAGAGCATTGGATACAGCGCGGAAAGATGCCGAGCGATTTTTGGCAACGACTCAATTTTGGGAAGATCCGGAATATGCAGTGTTGAAAAAACGACTGGAAGATTCCGGTGCCCTTTCAGACGAACGGATCGACTGAAAAATGCTTGGTATTTAGAGATTCTCACATAAAAGTTGACTGTAAAGGCTGGATACTTCATCAATAACTTGGAGAAGTGGGACAAGAAATCCAATTCAACTCCAAATTCACTTGCTTTCCTTTTTCAGTCTTTATATACTGATGTTAGTACCAAGTGCTAATCTGGAAGGTGAGACGATTGCGTAGGCCTAAAAAGGAAAGACAGCAGCTTCTCAAACAACTGATCGAACAAAATCCGTTTTTGACGGATGAAGAACTGTCGGAACGGTATGAAGTGAGTGTACAAACAATTCGTTTGGACCGGCTCGAATGCGGCATTCCAGAACTGCGGAAAAGATTGAAAAAAGTTGCATCGCAAACGATGATGGGCGAAGTGAAATCTTTACACTCTGATGAAGTGATCGGTGATATAATAGATATCGCGCTCGATGAACGGGCATTATCCATTTTTGACGTGACAGAAGATCACGTATTTCAACGCAATGGGATTGCGCGGGGACATCATCTTTTTGCTCAGGCGAACTCTCTTGCCGTAGCAGTCATCGATGAAGACCTCGCCTTGACGACGAAGTCAACCATTCATTTTTTAAAACCTGTGAAAGTCGGAGATAGAGTGATTGCCCGGGCGGAAGTGCGAAGAGAGCAATTGTCGGAAAAAAGGGCGATTGTCGATGTCGTATCGAAGGTCGAAGATGAAGAAGTTTTCACGGGCGAATTTTATATGTACAAGACGACGGATATGAAGCGGGAGGAACGAGAATGATTATAGCACTGGACGGAATGGGCGGAGACCACGCACCCGGTGAGATTATTGCAGGCGCGATCGAAAGCCTATCCGCATTTAACGATATACATATACATATTTACGGTGACGAACAAAAGATGGCGCCGTTTTTACAAGCGCATGATCGGCTGACTGTAGTTCATTGCACGGAAAAAATTGAAGCGGAAGATGAACCGGTCCGTGCGATTCGTAGAAAAAAAGACGCTTCAATGGTTCGGATGGCACAAGCTGTCAAAGACGGCGAGGCAGCGGCGGGCGTTTCTGCGGGAAACACAGGGGCACTGATGGCGGCCGGCTTGTTTATTGTGGGGAGAGTTCCAGGCATAGAGAGGCCTGCTCTTGCGCCGACACTTCCGACGATCGACGGCAAAGGGTTTGTGATGTTAGACCTTGGTGCCAATGCGGATGCAAAACCATCACATCTCGGTCAATATGCGGTGATGGGAAGTATTTATACGGAAAAGGTGCGGGGTATAGAGAATCCAAAAGTCGGTCTGTTGAATATCGGGACTGAAGAAGGAAAAGGGAACGAATTGACGAAAGCGGCGTATGACGTTCTTGCAGAAGCGCCAATCAATTTTATCGGGAATGTGGAAGCGCGTGATTTATTGACCGGTGTAGCGGATGTCGTTGTGACGGACGGTTTCACTGGAAATATGGTATTGAAAACAATTGAAGGAACGGCACTCGGTTTTTTCTCCATGCTAAAAGATGTGTATACTTCTTCAATGAAAACGAAAATGTCCGCCGCGCTCATTAAAGAGGATTTGCGGGGATTGAAAAAGAAAATGGATTACTCGGAGTACGGAGGAGCAGGGCTTTTCGGCTTGAATGCTCCGGTTATCAAAGCGCACGGCTCATCAAATGCGAACGCAATTTTTAATGCTGTTCGGCAAGCGAGAACGATGGCGAAACATCAAGTGTGCGAAACAATCCGTGACACAATTGGGAAGGGGCAAACGACATGACGAAGATTGCATTTGTTTTTCCAGGACAAGGTTCACAAAAAGTGGGCATGGGTCAAGAACTTGCGGAAGGGGCACAGGAAAGTGGCCGTCATTTTGAAGAAGCGGATCGCGTGCTCGGCTTTCCGCTCAGTGCATTGATTCTGGAAGGACCACAAGACGAGCTGACGTTAACGTACAACGCACAGCCGGCACTATTGACGGTCGGTGCAATGATCGCTTCGAGACTCATCGAGGAAGGAATCACCCCCGACTACACAGCTGGTCATAGTCTTGGTGAATATACTGCGCTCGTTGCATCTGGGGTTATGTCATTTGAAGATGCGGTGTCAGTCGTCCATCAACGGGGGCTGTACATGAACGAAGCGGTACCTGCGGGCGTCGGCGCGATGGCAGCCGTACTAGGACTTGATGGTGAGCAAGTGAAGCGTGTGACGGATGCAGTTACGGCGAACGGAGACGCGGTCCAACCTGCCAACTTGAATTGTCCGGGACAAATTGTCATTTCAGGGACCAAAGCAGGTGTTGAAAAAGCTTGTGTCGAATTAAAAGAAGCTGGCGCGAGACGAACAATCCCACTCGATGTGAGTGGCCCATTCCATTCGTCATTAATGGAACCAGCGGCTCAGAAACTAAGCGAGACACTCGACGGCATTACGATGAAAAATGCTTCAGTTCCTGTCGTGGCGAATGTTAATGCAGCCGTTATTGACGACAGCGAAATATTGAAGGGATTACTTGTTGAACAACTATACTCCCCAGTGTTATGGGAAGATTCCATCCGGACAATGATTGCCGAAGGCGTTACACATTTTATTGAATGTGGGCCGGGGAAAGTGTTGAGCGGGTTAATTAAAAAGATTGATAGAACGGTGACAGTCCTACCGGTTTATGATGAAAAGACAGTACAAGAAGTGCTTGAAGCTTCGAAAGGATGGTCATAATGGGCAGGTTTGAAGGGAAAGCGGCAATTGTAACAGGCGCCTCGCGCGGAATTGGTCGTGAAATCGCATTGCTCCTCGGACAGGAAGGTGCGAAAGTGGCTGTGAATTATAGTGGCAGCAAAGAGAAAGCGGATGAAGTTGTACAAACGATCAAAGAGGCGGGTGGAGACGCGTTCGCTATCCAAGCGGACGTTTCTAATTCCGACAGTGTGAAAAATATGATCGACGAGACGATTGAATCATTCGGTTCAGTTGATATACTAGTGAACAATGCAGGCATTACGAAAGATAACTTGCTTATGCGTATGAAAGAAGACGAATGGGATGACGTCATCAACATCAACTTAAAAGGCGTATATCTTTGTACGAAAGGAGTCACGCGTCAAATGATGAGGCAACGGGCGGGTAAGATCGTCAATGTCGCTTCTATTGTCGGTGTCTCCGGAAACCCTGGACAAGCGAACTATGTGGCGGCAAAGGCGGGGGTCATCGGATTTACGAAGACAGCTGCAAAAGAGCTAGCATCACGTAATATTAACGTCAATGCGGTGGCGCCAGGATTTATCACAACAGATATGACTGATGCGCTGAATGAAGACGTGAAAAATGAGATGTTGAAAAACATTCCACTCGGAAAACTCGGAAGTCCGGAAAATGTGGCAAAAACGGTACTGTTCCTTCTTTCGGAAGATGCGGCTTATATTACAGGACAAGCGATCCACGTGGATGGCGGAATGGTCATGTAACGTGCTGTGACTATTTCTGTCCAGTCAGCCAACCGTTGCCGCACGACGCGGCGAACCTAGGTTGACTTCCTTACGTCTTATGCCTGTTGCGTCTAGCTAGGCGCCGGGCCTACACGATGTAGGTCATGCAGTCGTTGGGACAGGATGTCACGCATTTAGACTGCGTTCCTTAAATCTTTGAGAGGGGGTGACAAATTTGGCAACAGTAGTTGAACGTGTAACGAAAGTAATCGTCGATCGTCTAGGCGTCGATGAAAGCGAAGTTAAAGTGGAAGCTTCTTTCCGTGATGACCTCGGCGCGGACTCTTTGGACGTCGTTGAGCTGGTTATGGAATTGGAAGATGAATTCGATATGGAAATCTCTGATGATGACGCTGAAAAAATCGCGACTGTCGGTGACGCAGTTTCGTATATCGAAGCTAAAGTGAACTAACGAATTCCGGCGGGGACGCTTTTATCCTTTTTAGCAAAAGGGTGAAGGCGTCTTTTTTCACTGTCCGGAGCCAACGCATGAGTGCTTTCTTAACTTTGCACTTAGGCGTGTAACAAGGTAAAATTAAAAGGACTACGTAGGGAAAGGCAGAATCGTTCTTATGACAAGTAAACGCAATATCGAAAATAATAAAAAAGTGACACTTCCGCTTGCGGCACGCAATAAATTTGAAGAATTGCAACGGAAAATGGAAATCATCTTTCATGACAAATCTCTTTTGTATAATGCTTTTACCCATTCATCATATGTGAATGAGCACAGACGTAAAAATTTCACGGATAACTAGCGACTTGAATTTCTTGGAGATGCGGTCCTTGAACTCGGTGTCTCCAAGTTTCTTTACTCGACGGAACCGAATATGAGCGAAGGAGAATTGACGAAGCTAAGAGCAGCAATCGTTTGTGAGCCGGCGCTCGTCAAGTTTGCCAATGAGCTTGAATTTGGCCGTTATGTCCTGCTTGGCAAAGGGGAAGAACAAACAGGTGGTCGGATGCGTCCAGCGCTTTTAGCTGATGTGTTTGAAGCATTCATCGGCGCACTCTATATCGACCAAGGGATGGAAGCGGTGACACACTTCCTTGAGACGGTCGTGTTCCCCAAAGTGACGGTCGGTGCTTTTTCGCATGTGATGGATTATAAAAGTCAGCTTCAGGAAATTGTACAGCAAACAAATAATAGCTCCCTTCAATATGAAGTAGTAGAAGAAAAAGGGCCTGCCCACGCAAAAACTTTCGTTACGATTGTTCGGCTTGATGTAAAAGAACTTGGGAAAGGGACAGGAAGATCCAAAAAAGAAGCGGAACAAGAAGCCGCACGTCATGCCATTGTTCAATTGAAG
>CAOKMT010000138.1 GCA_948469885.1 uncultured Sporosarcina sp.
AGTTTTATACGAAAAGTTATAGTCAGGTTTTTATGGTCGGTTTTATCGTTTTTGCGTTTATTCACACGAATACGTTGAAAGAAACGGTTTACCAACCGAAGACGAAAATTGTCGCGCATCGTGGGTATGCGGCTGTTGCGCTTGAAAATACGATCGCGAGTCTTGAAGCAGCTGCCGAAGCAGGGGCGAATATGGTGGAGATGGATATTCAGGAGACGAAGGATGGACAATTTGTCGTTTATCATGATAAGACGTTGCGTCGATTAGCGGGAGATTCGCGTGCGGTTGGGGAGATGACACTTGCTGAATTGACAGAGATTACGTTAACAGATGGGCATCATGTCGAGCCGTTGCCGTCATTTGAAGAATATATTGACCGGGCGAAAGCGCTTGATATTCGTTTGCTTGTGGAAACGAAGACGTACGGCCATGAGTCGCCTGACATGGAAGAGAATCTTGTCGCGCTGCTACACGAAAAAGAGATCGCTTATGAGTATGTCGTCCAGTCACTCGACATTCCCCATCTTCGCAAACTTCAAGCGATCGATCCGCTCATCCCGACGAGTGATGTCATTGCGTTGAATGTCGGCCGCATCCCGAAAACGGAGTCGGAATATCTCAGTTTGGAAGACTTTTCAGTGACTGGAAAATTGGTGAAAGACGCCAATCAAAACGATAAAAAGATATTCGTATGGACGGTGAATAAAGAAGAGTTAATGCATACGCATATGCGCATGGGCGTGTATGGGCTCATTACGAATCACGTTTCTAATGCGGTGAAAGTGCGTAACGTTTATGAGGAAGAGCAAGGGTTATTGCAACGTTTATTGTGGGTGATTGAAGAGAGCAAACCTGTGTAGGGGTGGAAAGTAGGCAAAGTCGTGATGACTTTGTCTGCTTTTTTATTTTGTCTGGGCTCTATAACGAGCCAATATTCTTCACACACGTACCTTTACTTAGATTCAAACTAAGAGTTGTGTCTGTTTGTCTATGGAATTAGCTGCATTTGTCAATGGATAAAGTGGGGTATTTTACCTAGAAAAATTAATTGTCATAAATTAGTCTTTTTTAGTTGCCTTTCTTTTAATAGTTCATTACTATTTAGAAGGGTAATAGTTAGACGTCTAATTATTTTAGGTATAAATGAATTTTGAAAAGTAGATGTCAGTAATTTTATCCGCACTTAAGTTTGGAGAGAGACCATTTTCTTCTGGTTGATCGTTTTAAGTATTATTTACTTTTTAGCTTCAAGAGAGGCTCGAAAATAGGAAAGGGATGATACAGATGGGAAGAGTAAAGAATAAAGTCGCCTTAATCACGGGAGCTGCTTCAGGAATCGGTTTGTCTTCTGCGCAACTGTTAGCTAAAGAAGGCGCAAAAGTTGTGTTGGCGGATTTCAATGAGGAAGGTGCAAAAAAAGCGGCTGAGGAAATTTGCGCGCAAGGTGGAGAAGCAATCGGCGTTTTTGTAGATGCAGGCGATGGGGAGTCCATCAAAAATGTGGTGCAGCACACAGTCGAACATTTCGGCAAAATCGATATCCTTTTCAATAATGTCGGTTTGACAAACATCCATAAAGATCTGGACGTTGTGAACATTGACTTGGAGGAATGGGACAGACTGATGAATGTGAATTTGAAAAGTGTGCTTTTAGGATGCAAGTACGCGATCCCTCACATGATTGAAAACGGTGGGGGTTCGATTATCAATACCGCTTCAATGGCCGGATTTTTCAGCGATGCGATTCGCGTTGCATATGGTGCATCGAAAGCAGGTGTCGTTAACTTAACGAAGTATACAGCGACACAATACGGAAAACATAATATTCGCTGCAACGCGGTGGCGCCGGGACTGATTTTGACGCCTGCAGCGAAAAACAATATGTCGGAAGAGCTGTTGAACGTTTTTGCGAAGTATAATGCTTTGCCCTATCACGGAGAAGCGGATGATATCGGGCATACTGTATTGTTCTTGGCATCCGACGAGTCGAAGTTCATCACTGGACAAACAATCCAAGTAGAAGGTGGGCATTACTTAGCAAATCCGACAGCACCGGATTTTAAGGAAATGTTCAACTAATTATACATTTGTCAGTTGAGAAAGGATAAGAACGAATGAAACAGAAATCTAAATTTCATTATGCATGGTGGATTTTAATCGCGCTCAGCATCATTGTTGGCGTTGGAAAAGGAGCGATTAACAATACTTCCGGACTATTCCTGACGAGTGTTACGAATGATCTCGGGATGGGGATGGGAAAGTTATCGCTTTATTTTAGCGTCTCCGCAGTTGTCACAATGGTCTTCTTGCCGATTGGCGGAAAACTGATGGCGAAGTATGATACCCGTTTGGTTTTATCGCTTGGGATCATTTTGCAGGCAGGGGCTTTTGCGTTGTTCGGTTTGATGAGTTCCGTTTGGGGCTGGTATGTATTGGCGATTCCTTTGGCGATAGGCGGCGTCTTCATTACTGTCATTGCAGGACCTGTCATTATTAACCAATGGTTCAAAAAGAGTAATGGTTTGGCATTGGGCGTCCTCAGTGCAGTCGGCGGGGCGGTCGGTGCAATTGCGCAACCGGTCGCAGCCAGCTTGATCGATGGACTCGGTTGGCGTAGCGCTTATATGATCGTCGGCGTTGCTGCAATTGTGATTGTCGTGCCGATTGCAATGTTGCTCATTAAACGTTCTCCTCAAGCGCACGGTGTTTTGCCGTACGGAGTAGAAGAAGTGGCAACAGGACAGGAAAATCAGGCTGAGACAAGTGTAGAAGCTGGCATTGATATGGCGACAGCTAAGAAGTCGATCGCACTGTACGCGTTAATTGTCTTTTTCTTTTTCATTACGTCGGTTGCGAGTTTCTCGCTACATATTCCAACGTACTTGGTCAATCAAGGGTTTGACATCATGTTTGCCGGAAATGTGATGGGAACTTATATGATCGGCATTTTGATAGGCTCGCTCATTTTAGGTTTTCTGGTTGATAAGCTTGGCTCAAAATATACAGCGGTTCTCGCGATGGTTTCAGGAATTGTGGCAATCTGCTTGCTTTTGTTTGCCAATAACAGTACGGCCATCATTACGTTTGCCGTCGCTCTTTTCGGGCTCATCAGTTCTTCTATCGGAATTATCGCACCAGCGTTGGCATCAACGATTTTCGGAAAGAAAAATTATAGTGAGATCTATTCCACGGCTTCTTTAGGACTTGCCATTTCTTCCATCATTGCATTGCCAGCTTACGGTTTCGTATATGACGCCACAGGGAGTTACACGACTGTCCTATACGCGATCATTATTATGCTTTTGATTAATATCGGTTGTGTATTCGTAGCGTTCAATAATAAGAAGAAGCTGGTACAGCAAGGTTTTTGGACGGATTGATGTATTTGAATAGTTGATGTTTCTTTATAAAAGTTAAGGAGAGGAATCAGGATGAGATTACAAGGAAAAGTGGCAATCATTACAGGAAGTGCATCAGGTATCGGCAGAGGGATCGCATTAGCGATGGCGAAAGAAGGCGCGCATATTGCGGTTGTCGATGTCAATGAAGAAAAAGGGCAGGAAACGATCCAGGAATTGAATGAGCTTACAGAGAGCATGTTGTTCATCAAAGATATTTCTAAGCAAGAGAATATTACCGAGATTGTCCAAGCGGTCGTGGAAAAGTTCGGAAAGCTTGATATTCTCGTGAATAACGCGCATGTTTCCCGTCAAGCACCATTCGCGGAAACGACGATGGAAATGATTGACCTATCTTTTGGTACAGGTTTTTACCCGACGTTCCACTTCATGCAGGCAGCGTATCCTGAGTTGAAAAAGACGAAAGGGAAAGTGATCAACTTTGCATCCGGTGCGGGATTGGACGGCCAGCCGACACAAACGTCCTATGCGGCAGCGAAAGAAGCGATCCGTGCAATCTCACGGGTGGCGGCAAATGAATGGGGACCCGAAGGCATTAATGTTAACCTTATTTCCCCGATTGCTTTGACCCCCGGCGTGGAAGCTTGGAGACAAAGTGCGCCTGAAATGTATGAGGCGATGATCAACCGTATTCCTTTGCGCCGTTTGGGCGACCCGGAAGGTGATATCGGTCGTACAGCAGTCTTTTTGGCAAGTGACGATGCAAATTATATTACAGGACAGACGATCATGGTTGACGGTGGGTCTATTAAATTACGATAAGGAGATGTTTAGAAATGGGTAAATTGGATGGAAAAGTGGCAATTGTTACAGGTGGCGCATCTGGCATCGGAGAAGGGATGGTCGATCTTTTTCAAGCGGAAGGTGCGATTGTCATTGCAGCAGACATCAATGAAGAAGCTTTACAGCGTGCAAGTGAAAAGGAAAATGTCCACGGTATGAAATTGAATGTGGCATCCGATGAGGAATGGGCTACATTTGCTAAAGAAGTGAAGGAGAAGTTCGGCCGTATCGATGTTCTTGTCAACAACGCTGGCATCTCTTCTGAAAAAGCGTTCGCGGATATCGACTTGGATGATTGGCAAAAAATGATGGCAATTAACGGCTTCGGGCCATTTGCCGGCATGAAGCATGTGGCGCCAATCATGGCTGAACAAAAGAGTGGTTCGATCGTCAACATTTCTTCTTACACTGCACAGATCGGACAAGGATTCAACCATTATTCCGCTTCAAAAGGGGCTGTCCGTGCCATTTCCAAAGCGGCAGCAACCACTTTTGGCCGAAGCGGTGTGCGCGTGAACGCGCTATTCCCAGGCATTATCGAAACACCGATGACGCAAAGTTTAAGTACATCTAAAGAATTGGTTGACCAGCTTGTGCGTGCAACGCCTTTACAACGGCTTGGCAAACCTGCCGACATTGCGAATGCAGCTCTGTTCTTAGCAAGTGATGATTCATCTTATATTACAGGCGCAGAAATTGTGATTGACGGCGGATTCTCTGCACAATAATAGAATAAGTGAATCGTGCGTAACCATTGGGGATACCGCGTTCTTATTAAGCCCGAATTAAAACTATTTTAATTCGGGTTTAATTTTACATAAAGGATTGTGTATGATGAGAGAGACTTGTTTTATAGAAAGTGGGGAGAAAATGAGAGACGAGACTATTTTTGATATCATTCATAATATGGATAAATTCACGAACAACCTAATTATTCAATGGAATAAAATTTTCAATGAAGAGTTAGGTGTATCGCATATTCTTCTTCTTGGTCACTTAAGTGTCCATGGGAAAAGTCGACCTTCGGATGTCGCCAAGAAACTTGGATTGTCACCTCCGACCGTTACGCATTTATCGGAGAAACTTGTAAAAAAGAAACTTTCTGTCCGCTCCACTGACGAAGAGGATCGTCGCATCGTCTATTTGGAAATTACAGAGGCCGGGGAAGAGATTCTGCAACGGGCAAATTTGGAAGGGCAAGTATTGAGAAGGAAGATGTTTGAAAAATTGACAGCTGAAGAGCAGCAACAGATGCTCCATATTTATCAAAAATTGAATGATTGAAGGCAAGGCACCCGAAAAGCTTGAGTCGGGTGCCTTTTAGATTAGTATCAGTTTTGTGGAGAGCTGAAGTTAAGTTTTTCCATGCCTCAGGAGTACCTAAGCATATTCATTTCCAAACAGGGAAAACACTTACTAAATCCTGATTAGATT
>CAOKMT010000139.1 GCA_948469885.1 uncultured Sporosarcina sp.
GTCATCATGTCATCAATTTGCTGACAAACATTGCGAATTGCTTTTGTCGGAACCGCGACTACAAGTATATCGCCGTGCATGATCGCCTCTTCAAAGTTCGACGTCGCTTTCAAATTGCTCGGTAATGTTATATTTGGAAGGTAAGCATGATTTTCATGGATTTCATTGATCTCCGTCGATTGCTCCGATCGCCTTGCCCATAACAAACAGTCATGACCGTTTTCGGCCAAGACGAAAGCAATTGCAGTCCCCCAGCTTCCCGCCCCAAGTACAGATACTTTCTTCACATAATCCACCCTTTCTCATCTAATTGCTTATTACGCACGGGCTCTCGTAATGAGTCGAAGAGGCGTTCCTTCAAATCCAAACGACTCCCGTAACCGATTTTGCAAAAAGCGTTCATAAGAAAAATGCATTAATTCAGGGTCATTGACAAAAATAACGAAAGTCGGCGGCTTGACGGATACTTGAGTCGTGTAATAGATGCGCAATCTACGGCCTTTATCTGTCGGCGCTGGGTTCCGGGCGACTGCATCTTCGATAATCTCATTCAAAACACTCGATTGAATACGAAGCGCATGATTTTCACTAATCATTTTAATCTGGTCGAACAATCCGAATACTCGTTGTTTTGTTTTCGCTGACACAAAAATAATCGGTGCATAATCGAGGAATTGGAATTGATCACGGATTTTAGCAGTGAATTCGTTCATCGTTTTCGTATCTTTTTCAACAGCATCCCATTTGTTCACAACGATGAGGACACCTTTTCCTGCCTCTTCGGCGTAGCCTGCGATTCGCTTGTCCTGTTCGCGGATTCCTTCTTCACCATTTAACACAATGAGGACAACGTCGGATCTGTCAATCGCTTTGAGTGCACGAAGCACACTGTACTTTTCAGTCGTTTCGTACACTTTTCCTTTTTTGCGCATGCCGGCAGTGTCAATGATTTTATATTTTTGTCCTTCGTATATATAAGGGGTGTCAATCGCATCGCGCGTTGTGCCTGCCACATCACTAACGATAACTCGTTCTTCTCCAAGGAGCGCATTGACGAGTGAGGACTTTCCTACGTTTGGTCTACCGATTAAAGAAAACCTGATAACATCATCTTCGACTTTCTCTTCTTCTGTCTCAGGGAAATTGGCTGCCACTTGATCTAGCAGATCACCGAGCCCTAATCCATGTGAACCTGAAATCGGATAAGGTTCCCCAAATCCAAGCGAATAGAAATCGTAGATCATTTCCCTCATTTCGGGATTGTCAATTTTATTTACCGCCAATACGACTGGCTTTTTCGTTTTATATAAAATTTTCGCGACGTGCTCATCTGCATCGGTCACACCTTCACGGCCATTCGTCAGAAAAATGATCACATCCGCTTCTTCAATGGCGATTTCAGCTTGTAACCGAATTTGCTCCAAAAAAGGCTCATCACCGATTTGAATACCACCTGTATCAATGACATTGAAATCGTAGCTCAACCAATTTGCAGAGCTATATATTCGATCCCGCGTGACACCTTCCACATCTTCAACAATCGATATCCGCTCGCCGACGATTCGATTGAAAATCGTCGACTTTCCAACGTTCGGTCTACCGACGATGGCTATTGTTGGTTTCGTCATGATAAAACATCCTTCCAGCTAATCTTTGGCATAATTCACACAAAAAAGATGATGATGCCCATAAAGAACACCATCATCCATACAAAAGGACGTTCAAAATTGTCCTCCTTTTTGCATACGACAACGAACGAATCCTTCATTCGGAATTACTCAGTAAACTTTTTCAACTGATCTCCGATGACGTCACTTATTGAGAAGCCTTGCGAATCCTCAGTCATTTCATAGTCAGCAAATGACGTTTCGTCTTCTTTTTCAATTAAGTCTTTAATGCTTAATGACAAACGTTCTTCTTCTGGATTGACATCGAGCACTTTTACCGTCACTTGTTGGCCTTCTTCCAGTACTTCGTCTGGCGTTCCGATATGCTCATGTGCGATCCGTGAAATGTGAACTAACCCTTCAACACCTGGGAATAATTCAACGAATGCACCGTAAGAAACAATACGCTTGACAGTTCCTTCAAGTACGGCTCCTTTAGGCGCTCTTTCTTCGATTCCTTCCCATGGTCCAGGCAATGTTTCCTTAATGGATAGCGAAATGCGCTCCGAATCACGATCAACCGATAGCACTTTCACGCTAACAGTTTCGCCTTCTTTTAAGACATCCGAAACTTTTTCAACGTGTTCATGTGAAAGTTGCGAAATGTGGACAAGGCCATCCACACCACCGATATCAACAAATGCACCGAAAGAAGCCAATCTTTGAACGGTCCCTTCAATTACTTGACCTTCTTGAAGGTTTTCTAAAACTTCGTCTTTCTTCGCTTCTTTTTCCTCTTGGACGACTGCACGGTGTGAAAGGATGAGACGGTTTTTCTCCTTGTCCATTTCAACAATTTTGAATGTCATTGTACGTCCTTTATAGTCATCAAAAGATTCAACGAAATAATCTTCCACGAGCGATGCTGGGATAAACCCACGTACGCCGAGGTCGACGACTAGTCCGCCTTTCACGACATCTTTCACTTCAGTTTCAATCGTTTCTTTGTTGTTGAATTTCTCTTCGAGTGAGTCCCATGCATCTTCCGCATCGACTTTCCGCTTTGACAAAACAAAGTTTTCTTCTTCCACTTTCGTGATGATCAATTCGAGTTCGTCTCCTTCTGAAACGGCATCTGACGCCTTTTCAATATGCAAACTCGACAGTTCACTAATTGGAATCACTCCGTCAAACGGTGCGCCCGTAATTTCGACCGTTACCGACTTATCTTCGATTTTCGTAACTTTACCAGTTACACGGTCTCCTTCATTATACTCATTTTGTGTTTCCAAGTTCATTTCTTCAGACATATGTAGTCCTCCTCCATAAAAACTCCTACTTCTATAATATGCGAATCTGAACATAAAAACAAAAAATTACACTTATGAATTATTTATTCGCTTCGATCAGTTTCCGGATTTCTTCCATGATGACCGCTGTCGCTTCTTCAGCCGATGTTTTGTTTTCCCTGTAAATGGACATGTCGATCGGTTTTCCGTAAACTACCTTCAACCTTTTGAAAGGCTTATATGGTCCAATGATCGCGCAAGGCATCACGAACGCTTCGCCCCTTAACGCAAAAAAGCCGGCACCCGTCAGTCCTTTTTGCAATTCACCCGTCTTACTTCTCGTCCCCTCCGGAAACAGACCAACAACTTTTCCCTCTTTCAAGAGAGTAAGTGCGCTACGCATCGCTTGTCTGTCACTCATCCCACGTTTGACAGGGAAGGCATTGACTCTAGGAAGAACAGTCTTCAATACTGGGGCATGAAAAAGCTCCTCTTTCGCCATGAAATGAACAGGCCTTGGGCAAGTGAGTCCGACTACGGGCGGATCAAGATTATCAATATGGTTCGTGCAAAGTAGCACGCCGCCTTCTTTGGGGAAATTTTCTTTACCGATGATTTTGATTCGATATAATGGAGAAAGCAAAAATGTGCAAAGTGCTTTCCCTAGCGGATACAAATTCATTGCCCTAGCCTCTCTTTCGCCAACCGACAAATTTCTTCTGCTACTTCTTTGATTGACATCGACGTCGTATCTAGAAAGATAGCATCCTCAGCCTGTCTGAGAGGGGAGACTTTCCTCTCTGAATCTGCCCTATCACGCTCACTAATTTCCCTTTTCAACTGTTCAAGTGAAGAATCGATGCCTCGCATTCCATTCTCCGCATGTCGACGTAATGCGCGCTCTTCAACGGAAGCTGTCATAAATACTTTCAATTCCGCATCCGGCAAGACATCGGTCCCGATATCCCGGCCGTCCATCACCACACCTGACCGATCGCTTAAAGCACGCTGCTTGTCGACCATCAGCTCCCGCACCTCGCCATGGGCGGCGACAGTTGACACCGCTGCAGTCACTTCGGAAGATCTAATTTCCTCTGTTACATCACACCCATTGACAAGGACCGCTTGGCCATTGTTCGAAGGCGTCAGCAAAATTTCCGTTTCCACCAGTAATTGCTTCAAACTTTTTCCGTCATTAATATGTATGCCTGCTTTCAGCGCTTTATACGTAAGCGCCCGGTACATGGCACCCGTATCAATATATGTGTATCCGAGTCGCTCGGCTGTCAATTTGGCGATCGTGCTTTTGCCAGCAGCAGCAGGGCCGTCAATCGCAATTTTTATCCCTTTCGGCATTCGCTCTACCTCCCGCATGAATTCGTCAATAGTGTATCACAATGAAGAGGGAAAAGTCCCGTCAAAATGGACTTTCCCCTCTTAAAAACAATTATTTTTTCCTTAATTGAAGCTGACGTTCAAAACAAAACCGAATGATACATTGGCGGTCGTTTTCTTGAAGTTTTTCAAATTGAATGGAGGCAATTTTCCGTCCCGCTTTTTCCCATATTCGAACGATCTGGCCAGTTGTCCGGATGTATTCAGTTTCGGCATTCTTGAACGGGAGAACGATAAGAAGGTGAACTGAATCATTCGTTTCAAGCCACGTATTCGTACTCATGTTCAAAGCAATCCCTCCTGCACTTATATCCTCCGTAACTAACTGAACCGTCTTCTCCTCTTTTGTCACCGCTACATCAAGTGACGTTTCAACGCGTACAAACTGACGCCGTTGAATTTTGATAAGCCGGTCATCGCCAGGGTAAGATAATTTAAGCATGGGGATTCCTTTCATAATCCGTCCACTTACTGCCGTTTTAAAAGCATAACTGATTTTCGACTGGTCGGTAAATGAAATGAATAGCTCAGTCCCATCCATAAAGAAAGCTGTTTTTCCAGTTTCGGTATGAGTAGGATAATCAATCAGGATAGAATTTTCTTCCAAGTCCACAACTTTACTTTTATACTTATCGCTATCCTCAGTAAAACCTTTGTCGATTACGAGGATTGTTCCGATTGCGAGTAACAAAATACCACCTGCCGTCCTAGGTCATGATCATATTATGTCATGACCGGACGAACGATTGCAATCCTCTTTTCGGTTAATCCACTCACTCATTGTTGTTTTTCCGTTTCAATGATTTCGGAAGTTTCAGTGTCCACAACAACAACGTATGTCTCAAGCCCATTATCTACTTCCATCACCACAGTTAAGTAATAGGCGAGCCGCTGTTCCAATCTGTCATTTTCAACGTAAGCAAGCTCTTCATTGACGACTTCCACATTGGAGTGGAAAAATTGTTTCCAATCTTTTTTCGTAATTTTCTGGGGCTTTGTCGTTTCTTTCCGGATGTATTCCGATGCATCAAGCCCGACGATCCCGCCTGTGTCTTTAGCAACTTTCAAATGGATAGCATCTGAAAAAACTTTCGCTCCATATTCAGGTTCCACTCGGACATACACAAAATGCCAGGCGCTCTCATTTTCTCTCGCTTCTTCAAAAACTGTATCTCCATATCCTGAATCCGACAAAAAGCTTTCCGCTTTCTCCTCAATCACCGGATAGGGAAGCGACTCTTTTCCAAATGGTCTTTCCGCAAGATAAGATAGGACGTGCCCATCTTTTTCCGTAATATCGATGTAGCCGATCGAATCGTCCTCGGCAAA
>CAOKMT010000140.1 GCA_948469885.1 uncultured Sporosarcina sp.
CTTCGCGCTGTCCACGAAGTGGCCCAGCTCGCTTCTGTATTGGAAAGTTGCTGTGTAAAAGGAGATCAGGAAGCGATACGGATTGCCGGTTGGGCTGCTAAAGAACTTGCATCCATCGTCTGTACTTGCTTGCAGGCATGTGGGCTGGAGCGGGAAACTTGTAAGGTCATGATCGGTGGCGGCGTGCTGACCCATTCATTTTATTTGTTTCGTGAACTGAAAGAGCGAATTCAAATTGAATGTCCTTTCTGTCAGCTAGTGGTGTTAGCGAAGCGTCCAATTGAGTTTGTAATCGAACGAGGCTGGAATGAGGGAAAAAGGCAATAGGTACAACTAGATTTTGGAAGTTTAGATTGTAAAATGACGTTCGCATACATGTCACAGTTCTGCCATAAACTGAAGTAATACCGCTGAGGAAGGATGGGGAATTGAAACGTGTTTTTCTGTTCGGTGCCACCATCGCCGTTGGACTCATTTTAGGAATGATTGTCATCGTTTTAATGAAGTAATTGTACAGGTGTCGGGGAAGTGGTTGCGATTTGACTTGGAAAGTGATAAAGCAACCGCTTCTTATTTATGGTTAAAGTGATGAAGGGACTGAAAATAAAGTGACGACCGTTTGAAACCGAAGCGCAATTAATTTAGAAAGAAAACAGGAAAGTGTGTGGTCTGCCTTTCTGGACCGTAAGAATTCGACAGAAGATAAATAAAAGATACAAAGCAGGTGGGGAAAATGATTCGCTTTTCTCCACCTGTTTTAAGGGCTTAATTCGCGGTCGGTGCCTTATATGATTCGTCCATGATAAGAATTGGTTTAATGACAGAGCCGCTTGTTGAATCTTTGGCCGCTTGGTTGATGTCATCGAATTGATAAAATTTGACGAGCTGATCAAACGGGAAGCGTCCTTCTTTATAGAAGTTTATTAATTGTGGTATGGAAAGTTGTGGAACGTTATCGCCCATGACGACGCCAATCATGCTTTTGCTGCTTAGCATGAGTTCGGATGTGATATTGAGTTCGATACTATTTGTTGACACGGCTATTGGCGCAATGACACCGCCTCTCGCTAAGACGGCTAACGCGGTTTTAATGACAGGCGCTATACCTGTGGTGTCAATTGCATAATTGACGCCTTCGTTACCAGTAATTTCAGCTATTTTTTTAATCGGATCTTCTAAATTACTATTGATTGTATGTGTTGCCCCAAGGCTTTTCGCCATTTCCAATCGGCTGTCATGAATATCGACGGCGATGATTGTTGAACAGCCTTCAAGCTTGGCAGTCATCATGGCTGCTAAACCGACGGCCCCTGTCCCGAAAACGGCAAGGGAAGATCCAACTTCCGGTTTTAGTCCATTCATCACGGTACCACTGCCCGTTAAGAAACCACAACCTAATGGGCCGACTAGGCGTAAGTCCACATCTGCATCGACTTTCGTTAAATTGCTTTCATGTACTAAGGTGTGTGTAGTAAAAGAAGAATGTCCGTAAAAGTTTTTCACAGGCGTGCCATCCTCTTTATAGAATGTATGACTGCCATCCTCTCGTACGCCGGAGAAATTAAGTTTCATCCAATCGTTACAGACAGATGGGTGACCGGTTTGACAGCTTGGACAATGTCCGCAGTAAGCATAGGACATCACGACTTGATCTCCAACCTTGAACTTTTTGACAGCGTCTCCTACTTCCACAATAATACCAGTCCCTTCATGGCCAAGTACGACTGGGAAAGAAACGCTCGTCTTGCCGTTTCTAATTGTTTCATCGGACATACACATCCCAGATGCGACAATTTTGACGATCACTTCGTCCGGTTGCATCTCCGCCAATTTCAAGTTACTTAGTTGGTACTCCTCTCCTCCGGCATTCACAACAGCTGCTTTTACAATCATTATAGCCCCTCCTCAAAAGTAATCATTTTAAAATCGATTATGCCTACCCCTTGCTTGGTTTTTGAATTAAGATAAATAAAAATAGTATGTGTATCAATAGTTCGTGTGACAACTATTAGGTAATGAAACAGAGACATTTTAATATCCATCTGTTCACCAGTATGAGATAATTGTAATCGACACGCCAATGATTGTCTAGTGTGAATTTATAGATAATTAAAATAGTTTGCAGGTGATCATGTGAAAGCAATTGAACAATACATTAGCTATCTTATCAATCATTCAAGTACAATTCTCCAGAGTGCGGCTAAGAAAAAATTTGCGCCTTACAATTTGGCGCCTGAACAAAGCTTGATTTTGTCTGTTTTAAGACGGGAGAATGGACTTACCCAACAGGAAATAGGAGAAAAGCTAAAGAAGGATAAGGCCAATATAGCAAGAATGGCCGATAATTTGGAGAAAAAAGGTTTTATAGAACGTGTTCGCGATCCGAATAATCGTCGCTCTTTAAAGTTGTATATGACCGTTCAAGGAGAGAAAGTATACGACGAAGTATTAACGGTATACAAGAAGTTTGATGACGAAATTACGAGTAGGGTAACAGAAGAGGAGCTAAGTGAATTTAAGCGCATACTTCACAAACTGACCAGCGGAAAATAAATATTTTTCTTAAGAGACCTTTTGTCGACGCATTTAGTCGCTAAAAGGTCTCTTTCATTTATCAAGAACTTTTAGGCCTTTACTAGTTGAGCGATGATCAAGGCAATTTGGAGATTTAAGCGGGTATGAGGATTAGACAGATCGATCTCTAAAATTTCCTCGATGCGATTCAAGCGATATCTGAGCGTGTTGTAATGTACGTGCAATTTTTCAGCAGAGACTTGTACAACAGATTCGTTGTCCAAATAGGTTTGTAATGTTCGGATTAAGTCCGAGTTCTTTTTTTCATCATACGCAATGATTGGCTGAAGATGTTTTTGCATGAAAGTTTTTACGTTTTCAGGATTTTCCGCATTGAATAATACGCCAATGATGCCCAAATCATCATAGTGTACGATAGGGGAACCATTTTGGAAGGTGTTTGCAAATTCGGCAGCCTTCTTCGCTTCTTCAAAGCCTTTCATATAGTCTGTTGGCACTTTTACAATATTACTGATGCCGATTGTCGCTTCAGTGAAAGAGGAATGTTCTTTTGCGTATTTCAAAACGTAATCGGACGTACTTTTCGCTTTATCTTCGGGCACAATTAAGATTAACTTTTCACTGTGAACCATACTCAAGGGCAAAATGGAGATGCCGATCATATATCTGAACTTTTCAAGCAACAGCAATAATTGATTTTCAATGATTTGTTCGTTCAATTGTGAATGACTGTTTAGGGAAAAAACAATAACTTTATGCTTTTTGTCGAAAGAGATATTTAAATATCGTGCTCTCCGAATTAAGTTTTTTTCAGATTCCAGCCCGAAAATCAAATCGTATAAGTAATCTTTGCGTAAACGGTTTTCGACTTCGATGCTTGTCCGTTCTTGATTGATTTGTAAAGCTAAGATGTTTTTAGTCTGTTCAATGGCGACAATGCTTAGATGGTCATAGCGCTGTAACTGGTTAGGCAGAACTAAGTAAGCGACTGTTCGATGGTGGAATGTAATCCTGAAGACAGAAAAATAAACATCGTCCACCGAGACTTCAAATGAATGGGCTTGCTCGCTTTTACTGGATAGTTCGTTGAATAGGATGGAATGATCAAAACGAAATCCAGGATGAGCACGGTTAGTTGGAAGGACTTGATGAATTAAGTTGCCCAGCTCATCAAATAACAAGGTTGGCTCATCGATAAAATTAGCAAGCTTTTGGATGACACCTTCATTTCCTCCTTTGTTTAGCGCTTCTTCAAAAAGCTCGGTATGCAATGTCCCAATTCTAATTTCATTCGTATACAACTTGTTGTTATAAATGGCGAGGGCAGTCTGATGACAGTAGTTTTTTAACATTTGGAAAAAGATATCTTTGGCAGTGTCGGTGGTATTGCGTGCTAAAAAAACGATACCTAGCAACTGTTGATGCGCAATAAGCGGGGCAGCTGCTAAGGAAAAGATGTTTTCAGTTTCGATTAACAGTTTAATAAGCGGATCTGCTGCAAACAGGGTCTTATTAATCTCTCGAATCACAACAGGCTCAGTACTCTGAATGGCAAGCTTTCCAATACCGTTCTCCACGGACTGTTCAAAATGCCATAGCTTTTCTTCATTGGAACCGGAAACAGCTTCAATTCGTAAAACATTTTTGTTCTGATCTAACATGGCAATTAAAATAACGTCGACCTTTGATATGCTTCGAAGTCGATTGGCGCTCAGTTTGAGAATTTCAGTCATAGGCGTCAATGATGCAACTTCCAAATTAATTTGATGAAGTATCTCCAATGTTTTTGTGGAAAATCTAAAAAGATCCTCTTTTTGTTTGAGCAATTGAATCGCGTTGATATGCCCTTCCATCAGTCGGTAGGAGTGATTTCTCTTCAGAGCTTTCTTTACATCTTCCCACTCATTTTCGTTATAACGTTTTTTATCTATTAGCCTAGCAATATGGTGCATTACTTCATTGATCTCTTGAATTTCCAATGAATAAACAGTCATTCAATCACCGGCTTTCAGAATATTTTATAAGTTTAGTTAATAGTGTACAACAAAATAGAAGATTATTGTACAGGATTGATATAGTCGTGCCTTTTATTCCACGGTAATATGAAATGAACGATTTAAAAAAGAAAATTTGGAGTCAGAGACGACAAGTGGCATCCAAATGGTTGATCTGGCGCTGGTTCTTCTATTTCATTTTTTATTTTACTGATCGAAAGAAAATCGAAGGATTAAAAATCAACTGGGGAGGTTTATTAATTTGATGGATTCTAAATTAAGCCAATCGCTACCAGCTAGTTCTTTTACGAAAAAGAAAAACGAAGCAGTATATGATTTCTTGGATTTTTCGGATCGACAGGATTTTGATGATGCAAACAGGGGACTTGTTGCACCCTTGAAGTTTAAAACACTGAAAAATGAGAAGGGAAGAGTTGTCTGGGACTTAGAAAAATCCGATTTTCTTAAGAATGAGCTTATACCTGACACCGTTAATCCAAGTTTGTGGAGAAACGCACAGTTACAAGCGATTTCGGGTTTATTTAAAGTAGTGGAGGGTGTCTACCAAATTCGAGGGCAATCGATGGCCACTACTCTCTTTATAGAAGGGAAAAATGGTGTCATTGTCTGTGACGTATTGGCCACAGTAGAGACAGCCAAAGCGGCTATGGAACTTTATTATACGTATAGACCTAAAAGACCGGTGACAGCGATTATTATTAGCCAAAGCCATGCGGATCATTTTGGCGGCATTCAAGCTGTTTTAAAATACGCGGAACGCCCAGATATCCCAATCATTGCTCCGAAAACTTTTACGGAAGAAGCATTAAGTGAAAACGTCCTTTTAGGCCCCATCATGCTGCGACGTGCTCAATATCAATTCGCTTTCAATCGACCTGTTGGGCCGAGGGGAGCCGTGTCCATAGGGATTGGTCCCATTTCGACGACAGGTACGCCAAGTTTCGAGGTGCCGACTACGGAGATTGAAAATGAAGTTCAAAAAATGGCCATAGATGGTCTGGACTTTCAGTTT
>CAOKMT010000141.1 GCA_948469885.1 uncultured Sporosarcina sp.
CAGCTTTTCCGCCTTTAAAGCGGGCGAAAATCGGGTACATATGACCGACGACCGCAATACTCCCCAGTATGAGCGGATGGACGGATGTGTCGGCGAACAGCGGAAGGAGTGGAAGCGCTGTGGCGGCAGTTCCTTTTAAAATATCGAGTAAGGTGACGGCAATGCCCGCTGGCTTACCGAGCACGCGAAAGGTGTTTGTCGCACCGAGATTGCCGCTTCCATGCTCCCGGATATTTATTTTGTAAAACAGTTGACCCACCCAAAGTGCCGAAGGGATCGAACCGAGTACATAAGCAGTTAATAAAATGAATAATAAGTCCATTATATACTCTTTTACTCCTTTACATGATGATGGTCTATGATTCACTTAAGTTTAGCAGAATGCTAATGATGCGACAATGGCGGATGCATGAAACGTAGCAACTTTTTCCTTCCTGCGTTGCAATCTGAAATCTTTTTTAATACAATGAATTGAGCAAGCTTCTCGAAAACGTTGATTTGACAACCTTTTGGAGAAACGGTACGATTAAGATAAATAAGAACATTCGTTTGATGGAGGCGGGATTTTGACGAAAAAACAAGAAGTTTATTCATATGATGACGATTCGATCCAAGTACTTGAAGGGTTGGATGCTGTCCGTAAACGCCCTGGGATGTACATCGGTTCGACGGATTCCCGCGGACTTCACCACCTCGTTTACGAAATTGTTGATAATGCAGTCGACGAAGCACTCGCCGGTTTCGGTGCTAAAATAGATGTCACCCTCCATGAGGATGGCAGTGTCAGTGTTCGGGACTACGGACGTGGGATGCCGACGGGAATGCACCAAATGGGAAAGCCGACGACAGAAGTGATTTTGACGGTCCTTCACGCAGGCGGCAAGTTCGGGCAAGGCGGTTATAAGACGAGCGGCGGGCTTCACGGTGTTGGGGCAGCGGTCGTCAACGCGCTTTCCGAATGGCTTGAAGTGACGATTTACCGGGACGGCTCGATTTTCCGTCAACGTTTTGAAAACGGCGGAAAGCCTGCGACGGCATTGGAGAAAATGGGGAAGACCCGCGAAAAAGGAACATTGATCCACTTTAAACCGGATCCGACCATTTTTTCTACATTGAAATATCAATATGAAACGTTAAGTGAGCGCCTCAGAGAGTCCGCATTCCTCTTGAAAGGCTTGGAAATCGAAGTGCAGGAAGAATCGACGGATAGGCATGATACGTTTTTGTATGAATCAGGTATTAAGGCATTCGTCAGTTATTTGAATGAAGAGAAGGACGTGCTTCATGACGTCGTTTATTTGGAAGGCCAGGCGGAAGAGATCGAAGTCGAGTTCGCATTCCAATTCAGTGACGGGTACTCGGAAACGATTTTGTCATTCGTTAACAATGTGCGGACGAAAGACGGAGGCACGCATGAAACGGGTGCACGAAGCGCGATGACGCGTGTTTTTAATGATTATGCGCGTCGAACGGGATTATTGAAAGAGAAAGACAAAAACTTGGACGGTGCGGACGTTCGGGAAGGTATCTCGGCGATCATTTCCGTACGGATCCCCGAAGAGTTGCTGCAATTCGAAGGCCAAACGAAAGCGCGTCTTGGTACGAGTGAAGCGAGAACGGTGACAGAATCGGTCATCGCGCAAAAATTGCTTTATTTTCTTGAGGAAAACGCCGATTTGAGCGCTTCGCTCATTCGTAAAGCGATCCGTTCCCAACAGGCGCGGGAAGCGGCACGAAAAGCGCGGGAAGATGCGCGCTCAGGGAAGAAGCGGAAACGAGCGGAAACGTTGCTGTTGGGTAAATTGACACCGGCCCAATCGCGAAACGCGAAACGCAACGAACTGTACCTCGTCGAAGGGGATTCCGCGGGTGGTTCGGCGAAACAAGGCCGAGATCGTGTGTTTCAAGCGATCTTGCCACTCCGTGGGAAAGTGATCAATACCGAAAAAGCGAAACTTGAAGACATTATGAAAAACGAAGAGATCAATACAATTATCCATGCGATCGGAGCAGGCGTCGGTGCCGATTTTGAAATTGAAAATGCGGCTTATGATAAAATTATCATTATGACGGATGCGGATACAGACGGTGCGCACATCCAAGTGCTCTTACTCACGTTTTTCTACCGGTATATGAAGCCGCTCATCGAGGCGGGGAAAGTGTTCATCGCATTGCCTCCACTTTTCAAAGTGTTCAAAGGAAGCGGCAAAAAAGAGAAGGTCGAATACGCTTGGACAGAAACGGATCTCGACGAAGCGATCAAGAAAGTTGGCAAAAACTATATGTTGCAGCGCTATAAAGGGCTTGGGGAGATGAATGCGGACCAATTATGGGAGACGACGATGAATCCCGAAACCCGTACACTCATTCGTGTGACGATCGAAGACGGCGCAAAGTCCGAACGGCGCATTACGACGCTCATGGGTGACAAAGTCGAACCGAGACGACGCTGGATCGAAGACAACGTCGATTTTGGCCAGTTGGAAGAACACAACATATTAGACAATGAATTTATCCATGTCGAGGAGGACAATGCATGAGTGTGACGGAACGTTTTCAAGACCTTTCGCTGGAAGAAGTCGTCGGCGACAGGTTTGGAAGGTATAGTAAATACATTATTCAAGACCGCGCGCTACCCGATGCACGCGACGGCTTGAAACCGGTGCAGCGTCGCATTTTGTATGCGATGCACCAAGAGGGGAATACACATGATAAAGCGTTCCGGAAAGCGGCTAAAACGGTCGGGAACGTCATCGGGAACTATCATCCCCACGGAGACTCATCCGTCTATGAAGCGATGGTGCGGATGAGCCAGGACTGGAAGCTGCGCCATATGATGATCGAAATGCACGGGAATAACGGCTCGATCGACGGTGACTCTGCGGCAGCGATGCGGTATACAGAAGCGCGACTTTCTGCAATCGCCGGGGAAATGTTGCGGGATATCGGCAAAAACACTGTCGATTTCATCCCGAACTTTGACGATACGGAGCCAGAGCCGACTGTCTTGCCTGCTAGATTCCCCAATTTGCTCGTCAATGGCTCAACCGGGATTTCCGCCGGTTATGCGACCGACATCCCTCCACACGCTCTATATGAAGTGCTGGATGCTGTCCTGTTACGGATGGAAAAACCCGATGTGTCCGTTGATGAATTAATGACGGTTTTAAAAGGGCCGGATTTTCCGACAGGCGGCATCATCCAAGGGGCGGAAGGAATCAAAAAAGCGTATGAAACTGGAAAAGGGAGAATTATCGTTCGGGCGAAAACGGAGATCGAAGAGCTTAAAGGTGGCAAATCCCAAATCGTCGTAACGGAAATCCCTTATGATATCAACAAAGCGAACATGGTGAAACGGATCGATGAACTGCGTATCGACCGGAAACTGGACGGCATCGCGGATGTGCGTGATGAATCGGATCGGACCGGCTTGCGCGTTGTCGTCGAGTTGAAAAAAGATACAGATAGTAACGGCATTTTACAATATTTATTCAAAAATACGGACTTGCAAGTAACATACAACTTCAATATGGTCGCGATCGCGGGCCGTCGTCCGACGCTCATGTCGCTACCGATGTTGCTTGATGCGTATATCGACCATCAGAAGGAAGTCGTCACACGCCGTTCCCGTTATGACATCGACAAGGCGAAGGACCGCCTCCATATCGTCGAAGGTTTGATGAAAGCGTTGTCGATTTTGGATGAAGTCATCCAGACGATCCGGAGTTCCAAAGATAAGCGGGACGCGAAAAACAATTTGATTGCGAAATTTGCATTTTCAGAGATTCAAGCGGAAGCGATTGTTTCGTTACAGCTTTACCGTTTGACGAATACGGACATTACGGAATTGCAGAAAGAAGAAGAAGCACTGCGGGCGGATATTAAAAAGCTCGATGCCATTTTGAAAAGCGAGAAACGGTTAATTGCCGTTATTAAAAAAGAGCTTTCGGACATCCGGAAACAGTTCGCGGAGCCGCGCAGATCGGTCATAGAGGCGAAAATCGAAGAGATTAAAGTCGATATCGACATCCTCGTGCCGAGTGAAGAAGTGATTGTTTCTGTCACGAATGACGGTTATGTGAAGCGCACGAGCGTACGTTCTTATACTGCGTCAAATGGGACTGGGTATGAAATGAAAGAATCCGATCATTTGTTGTATGAAGCGCCGATGAATACGCAACATCATTTGCTGTTGTTCACGTCTTTCGGTAATTATTTGTACCAACCGGTGCATGAGTTGCCTGACATTAGGTGGCGAGACTTGGGGCAGCATATTTCGAGCATCATTCCGCTTGAGCCAAATGAAACGATCGTGGCGGCAATCGGCTTCGAGCAATTCGAGCAAGACGCCGCCATTGTGACAGTTTCCGAAAACGGCAATATTAAGCAATCGAGTTTAGAAAATTACGCGGTCCGCCGCCATAACCGGACGTTCCGGGCGATGGGAATCCGGGAAGGTGACCGGATGATCGATGCAGCGCTTGTTAAAGGGGATGAAGACGTCATTTTATTCACCCATCAAGCGTACGCACTCCGCTTCCCGCTCTCCGAGATTGCCATCACCGGTGTCCGGACAGCAGGCGTGAAAGGCATCAACTTGAAAGATGATGACAAACTGGTCGCCATGGCGATCGTCCGACAAGATCACGCATCCGTCGTCATCGCTACCCAACGTGGAGGGATGAAACGGATGGGCTTGAAAGAGCTTGAGCCGGCGAAAAGAGCACAGCGTGGGGTCGTCGTTTTACGTGAACTGCAAACGAATCCACATCGTGTTGTCGGCGTCCATTTAACAGCCAATGATGAAACAATTGTTCTGGTGACCGAAAAAGGGCATAAAATCCCGGTTGTAGCAGGATCATTGAGACTTGTGGATCGGTATTCGAACGGTAGCTTTATGGCGAACGAGAAAGAAGATGGCTTCGTGACCCATAGTTACAAAGATTCGAAAGCAGAAGTGGAATAATGACTAACAAAAAGTCACGGGGGAAAGAGAACCCGTGACTTTTTGTTTCATTTGACTGGCAGGCGAGTATGCGCTGAACGAAAAAGAAGCAGTAGAGGCGAGACAGTACAAAGAAGTCCTTCAAAACGCATGGCAGCATGCCTACGGGGGAGTAGGCAACATAACGATACCTCTAAGAGTGATCTAGTTTGAAAGGATGCTGCGCGATGCAGAAGCCTTCGAAAGCCCTGCGATTTGCGCAAAAGGTCAGTGATAAACCTTATAAATTAATAACAATAACATTATTATGTTCGGGGCGCCGAATCTAGTTGAAAAATAAAAACCATAATCGTTTCCAACTTAAATAACCAATAAAACAAAACAATCCTCTTAACGCAATCAAGGAAGTATGAAAAGTTCACAAAGAGCAGGGAACATACCAGTTACAGATGGAGCCAGCTAGTAGTGAAAGAGGGACTACTAGCAAAGGAAGTAACGTGAAACAGCGACACAGTAACGGAAAGATTAAAGTCACATAAAAAACCACTTTGGCAATGAAAAAGACCAAAGTGGTTTTTCAATCGAGCGCAATTAATGTGTCTAAAAATAACGC
>CAOKMT010000142.1 GCA_948469885.1 uncultured Sporosarcina sp.
CCCCCATTCGCTGCTTGTACTTGCAAGTTCCCACGCGCCGTCAACTCCGGGTACAGTGCCGGTGTTTCAATCGATTGCCCCATTCTTCTCCTGGCTTGTTGCAACCCTTTCATCCCCGTTTCCCCGAACAGTTCGATTTCGCCTCCGTCAACCGAGATAAGCCCCATGACCGCACGCATGAAGGTCGATTTTCCGGCGCCGTTCTCCCCGATCAAGCCGTAGATCATCCCCCGTTTAATTTCAATGGATACATGATGTAACACTTTCTGTTTACCGTATATTTTTGACACATTCGTCGCTTTCAGTATGACATCCGACATATACTCGCGTCCTTTCAGTATTGATACATTAAGAATAAGGGGCAAGTATAAAGTATTCGCCTAGGAAAGTATAAAGAAAGTGTAAAGAATCCGGTAGAAGCGCCATAAACTTACAACGCTTATCAAAAAAAGGCTGTTTCCCGATTAAAAGGAAAACAGCCATCCGATCATCTACGCGGTCCCACTTTGAGCACGACCAAATCAACATCTTCTTTCGCTTCCAAACTATGCTTCTCAAAAGGCTCCATATGCAGTACGCTTTCACTCGTCAGTTCAACAGGTCTCCCTTCCACAACGAAAGAGACAACGCCGCTCCTTACGATAATGAACACATCACGATTCGCATGATGGATCGGAATTTCTTCTCCCCGCTTCAACTGAATATTGATTGCTTCACAATCTGGCAGATTCAACAACTTAGCAATATGCTTCGCCTTCTCCCCTAATAAGTAGGGTGATTGGATTTTTCGCATCGTTTCCTCCCTCTCTCATCGACAATGGGTAGCGTCCTCATTTACCGACAGGATCGAGCGGCGCATCTCCTTTTAGCACGGCAACCAAATTCTTCACCGCCCGCCTTGCCATTTCATATTCCGTTTTTGCTGTCGCCGAACCGATATGCGGTGTCACGACGACATTCGGCATGCGCAATAATGGGTTTTCCGGATCGATCGGCTCCTGCTCGAACACATCCAAACCCGCCCCGTATAGCTCTCCGTTCTGCAATGCACGGATCATCGCTTCCTCATCGACAGTTTGCCCACGCGACACATTGATGAAGATCGCTGAATCCTTCATCTTCTTGAACTCCGCTTCACCGATCAAATGTAATGTCTCCGGTGTAAGCGGTGTCATGAGCACGACAAAATCCGATTCCGCCAACAATGTGTCCAAGTCACGATACGCCGCACCATACTTCTGTTCCGCCTGGGGCTTCCGATTCCGGTTATGATAAACGATATCCATCCCGAAACCGAACTTCGCCCTTTGCGCAATCGCTTCCCCGATACGTCCCATGCCGATGATCCCCAATGTCGAGCCGTAGACATCTTGGCCGTAAACATCATGATACTTCGACGACAGTTTCCAGTTCCCTTCTTGCATGAAGCGTCCCAATTCAACGATCCGTCTCGCTGTCGATAAAATGAGGCCGAATGCCAGATCCGCCACCGTTTCATCGAGCACATAAGGCGTATTCGTCCCGATCACGTCCCGTTTCTCCAACGCCTCCAAATCGAAATTATTGTATCCGACCGATACATTACTGACGACTTTCAAACGAGGTGCGTGACTTAGCAACTCCTCATCGATCCGACCGACCATGCTGGGACCGCCTGTCAGCAAACCCTCCACGTCACCAATCTCTTTCAAAAGCACTTCTCTCGGTGTCCTTCCTTCCCCCCTCCACTCTGTCACCTCGCAGTGCTCGGTCAAAAGTTCCCTCACTTCATCTTGTAGCTTATAGGTCGTATACACTTTCGGTTTCAATGCCTTCTCCCCTTTCACGTCATCCAGTCTATCATCTGTCCACTTATGTAGGGCGGCTACTGCCGCGTCATTCATCCGAAGCAATCAATTTCACAACAACAGCGGAAACCGTTTCACACCTTTTACAATAAGCATCCACTGTCGCATATCCGCCTTCTTCCAGCATGAAATCATCTTCGATCAGAACCGTCTTGAACGTCAACTTCGCATCTTCGCATTCATGACATTCTATCTTCTCGATATCTTTTTTTATCGTCTTCGCAATTTGTATGAACTCCAATATTCCCCCTCCTAAAGGTTCAATTCGACAAGCGGAAAAAAATCCCTTCCATAATGATCATATTCTACTGATACAATTTCCATACGTTTAACCAACTCCCCAAAAGGGAATAAACCAAAAAATCGGTCCATTCAACGAGGGATGATCAAATGACACAATCAGGGAAGCTCTTTCTAATCGGTACTGTTGCAGGTGCGATCCTCGCTGGTATCATGCAAGCCATCCATTGGCTCACCGGCAATGAGGCGTATCTTTTATTATACAATGCGGACTACATACCGGTATTGAAAAACTTCGAGCACCTTGCCGCGTTCGGCCTCGTTTTTCATTTCACCTTCTGCATCCTCGGCGTCGTCGCCTTGTTTTACATACTTGAGCTTTTCAAACGGACACATTGCATCACCCCGTATATCATCATCTATACGTTCGGCGCCGCAATTTTATTTTTCCTCACCATTTTCACGGAACAGCCGCCTGCGGCCACCGATGCGCTCGCTTGGTTTTACTGGACGGCCGCCCATGCGGTTTACGGTGTGACCGTTCGGCATGCTCATCAAATATTGGCCTGAAAATAAAAAAAGAAGCCGACCGATGGGCTTCTGACTCGATTATTGGATTGGATTCAAATGGTCGCTCAATGCTTTTTCCAAGGAATTGACCCTGAACTTTACATGATTCAATTCTCTCTGTAACTGGATGTTCTTTTCATTGAATGTGCCCGTCATATGCTCTAATTGTTGCCCGACACCGAGGAATTGCTCATCCACTTTGTCGAATCGGTTGTTCATCTCTGTTCGAAGGCTTGAGATCTCCGTCTTCATTTCTGTTCTAAGATCCGAAATTTCTGTCCTTATCTCCGTTCTAAGATCCGAAAATTCCGTCCGCATTTCCGTCATCTCTTCCACGAGTTTTCCTAACATTGAAATCACTTCTTTTTCCATAGCTGAATCCCTCCAATCCATTATATTAATGATTTAATATTTACGGCGATGTTACTATTATACTACATATTTCGACTAATGAAAGGGTAAATGAACCGACATTTGCGAACCCACTCAATTCAAAAACCGGACCCGCCACACGCGAATCCGGTTTTCTTAAGAAATCTCTTCATTCTTATTTTGCTGTAACACCGCTTTCACTGCTTGTTTGATCTCCTCATAGCCTGTACACCGGCAAATATAATGTAAGGATGCCAGCGTAATACTCCCTGATTTCCCACAATTACTTCACCTGTTCCAACAACACTTCTTTTAACAATTCAACCGCACTTTCCTCACTTGGATCATTCGTCCCTAGCTCACCGCGGAAAGCTTTGGAGAGGATGGATTGTTTTAAATTATCACTTGCTATTTCCAAACCGCCCCTATCTCTTGCTTCATCTTCTTTATTTAAAATACATTGCAAAACTCTTGCTATTTCTTTTTGCTCTTCTAACGGCGGAAGAGGAAAAAGAAAATCTGAGATTAATGTGGCACTTAAATTTTTTTGATTACCGCCTTTTGCAAGTTCTCTAAACCTTTGATAACCCTCCATAAAATAGTAATGCACAAACTCCGGCAATAGATAGTCATTCGGAAGGAGAGCACAAACAGCTTGATTACAGGATGCTTCAATGCCTAAAATTGATGCCCTTCCCCTTGTCAATCCTTGACCATACATAGCGACTAAGACACTATTTTTAGGAAGTAGCTTTGCTGAGCTGCTTGCTATTGCTTCAGATGTTATTTTTTCTTCACTGTCATAAATATAATTCCATTTTATCTCGCCTGTCTTTATCCATGGGATAGTCCCGTGGTAGTATTCCAATATGCTTCTTTTTGGAGTTCCTCCCGACGTTAAATTAAAAACATCTCCGATCCTGACCCATTTCCAAGTAGGCGGTAAACTATATCTTACTTCATTATAATCAATATCCCTTGTTATTCTTCCCTTACCTATTTGAGATTCCTTAATTTTCATGTATAATGTTTCCGCAACTTCAACATCGGTATTTGTTTCTCTCCATATTTCTGTCAACCTTCCCCGAAACGCCTTCTCCAAAATTGCCGCCCGCCGTAGTTCAAACGTTTCTTTCGCTTCCGCAATCAACCGCTCCACTTCTTCTACTTTACTTAAAAGACGCTCTACCTTTTCGACAATGCGTTTTTGTTCTTTTAATGGGGGTAAAGGCATTTTAAAATAAGACAGGTCATTTTTATTAAATCCCGATTGTGCGGAACGAGATATATTCATTAAAGGGGCTTGGAAATGTTCGGATTTCAATAACCAAAACAAATATTTACGATCAATTTCTTCTTCAGGATAAATAACTTTTGCTAAAGCTACATTATAAGCTCCGCTTAATCCTGTAAGTATTCTACCAATTGACGCCCCGTATCTGGCTATTAAAATATCTTCATCCTTAATTTTCCTTAGTTTTGGTGTGTCTGGAATATAGGTTTTAAATTTATCCGTTGCAAAATCTCTTATTTGAACCAGTCTAACGTATTCTTCTCTTTCCTCAGCAATAAACTGACTTTTTGGTGGCTGGGTTCCGCCTTGGACGTCAAATATTGATGTGAATTTAAAATAAACCCAATTCCTCGGCACTTCATAAGGCCATTCTTCCTCCGGCACGATTGCTTCTTCCAATAATTTCTCAAATGACTTTTTCTTCTTGCTCAAAGCGCTTCCACCTCGTCTTGCTCCAATTCTTGCAGTTCGTCAACGACTTCGCTTAATAAATCCATCGCTTGTTGTAGTTTGGCGATCGCTTCTTCGGCAGATTCAATCGGATCCGGGAGGTTTTCGTAGGCGGCGAGTGATTCGTCCGCGATGAGGCCGATGTTTAAGCTGTCGGCTTTTTTCGCGATATCTTCACGGCTGAAGACGTTCCATCGCTCGTCTTCCACTGACGAACGATCTTCTGCTCGGTACGCTTCCGTAAAACCTTCGAAATGGCTCGGTGTCAACGGATTGCGTTTACCGAACGAAGGCATATTCGTGCGCAAATCATACACCCACACGTCTTTCGTGTTCTGTTGGTCTGTTTTTTCCCGTATGAAAAATAACACATTCGTTTTCACACCTGGGGCATAGAAAATTCCCGTCGGCAACCGTAAAATCGTATGCAAGTTACATTTATCCATCAAATCGCGGCGAATTTCTGCACCGACGCCGCCTTCAAACAACACATTATCCGGCAAGACGACAGCCGCGCGTGCGTTGCCATCGTCTTTTAACGCATTGTAAATTAACTGTAAGAAATTCAACTGTTTGTTGGACGTATCGAACGTTAAATCATCACGTGTCGCCCGTTCGCCGCCTCTTTTCGTCCCGAATGGCGGATTCGTTAAAATGACGTCATAGTTCTTCATCCACTTTCCGTTGCTGGACAAAGAATCGCCTTGCTCCAAACGACCTTCCATGTTATGTAGCAAAGCGTTCATC
>CAOKMT010000143.1 GCA_948469885.1 uncultured Sporosarcina sp.
GGCAATGAAGCTTCCTCTGTCAAGGACTCATTTTCCACAGGGCTGCTGGAACACACCCCATATACGCGGCCGGCCAATTTCAACGGCATGGAAGTGCCCGAAGTGCTGTTATCTGGAAATCATGCGAAAATAGAACAGTGGCGGGAAGAACAGTCGCTCAGAAGGACGTATGAACGGAGAAAAGATTTATTGGAAAACGCTCCGCTCACCGACTACCAACAGCGACTGTTGAAAGAACTCGAAAGTAAAAATAAATAAATGGATAGCCTTGCACAGCGCTGCTTTTTGTGATAATATCTTGTATGTACTTCCACTGGGAAGTGCATACTGACTGGTGTTCCGCTGCAAAGCAAAACGTGCAAGAGCATCTGTGGAGAAGGAGAGAAAAACAATGCAAAACATCATTGCAGAAGTTACAAAGGATCAGATTCGTACTGATATTCCACAATTCCGTGCAGGAGATACTGTTAAATTGCACGTAAGAATTGTAGAGGGCACGCGTGAGCGTATCCAAATTTATGAAGGTGTTGTCATTAAACGTCGTGGTGGCGGTATTAGTGAAACATTTACAGTTCGTAAAATTTCCAACGGAGTAGGCGTTGAGCGTACATTCCCTGTACATACGCCGAAAATCGAGAAAATTGACGTTGTGCGTCGCGGTCGTGTACGCCGTGCGAAGTTGTACTACCTACGCAGCCTGCGTGGAAGAGCAGCACGTATCAAAGAAATTCGATAAAAAGACTCAAGAGGCCCATCAATGCGGCCTCTTTTTTTGCCTCGAAACCGAATAAATTGTACAATAGACAAAGTAGACGCGGGAGGCTTTGTGATGAACGAAAAAAAGACTAAAAATGAAACGTGGGAATGGATAAAAGCGTTGTTGATCGCTTTTGGACTGGCCGCGATTATCCGGGTTTTTCTCTTTACACCAATCGTTGTTGACGGCATCTCCATGATGCCGACGTTGGAAGATGGCGACCGGATGATTGTCAATAAAATTGGCTATTCGATCGGCAAGCCGGATCGGTTCGACATCGTCGTTTTCCATGCCCCAGAACAGAAAGATTATATTAAGCGAATCATCGGGCTTCCTGGCGATGAAGTGGAGTATCGGGACGATACATTATACATCAATGGAAAACCGATGGAAGAACCTTATCTTGACAAATACAAAAAGGAAGTAACAGAAGGGCCATTGACGGAAGATTTCACATTGGAAGGGAAAATCCAAAGTAAAGTCGTTCCGGAAGGGCATGTGTTTGTCTTAGGGGATAATCGTAGAAAAAGTAAAGATTCGCGACACATAGGGGTCATCCCGATTGACGAAATCATCGGAAGTACGAAAATGGTCTTTTGGCCGCCAAACGATTTCGGTTTCGTCAAGTAAAGGAGGGAAGGTGAAGCAATGACAATTCAATGGTTTCCAGGACATATGGCGAAAGCGCGCCGAGAAGTGACAGAACAGTTGAAGTTGGTCGATATTGTTTTCGAACTGATTGATGCGCGGTTGCCGCTTTCCTCCCGAAATCCGATGATCGATGAAGTGATTCATCAAAAGCCGAGATTGCTTATTTTGAATAAAGCAGATTTGGCAGATAGCATGGAAACGGAAAAGTGGATTCAGCACTTTAAAGCAGAAGGGATTCATGCAATCGCAATCGACTCTTTTAAAGGACAAGGGCTTCAAGCCGTCACGCGAGCGGCAAAAGAAATACTTGCGCCAAAATTGGAGCGGATGCGTAATAGAGGCATTCGGCCAGGAGCAATCCGTGCTATGATCGTGGGCATTCCAAACGTTGGGAAATCGACACTTATCAACCGTTTGGCAAAGAAGAATATCGCCAAAACAGGCAATAAGCCGGGTGTGACGAGAGCGCAGCAGTGGATCAAGTATGGTAAAGAACTTGAACTACTGGATACGCCGGGTATCCTTTGGCCGAAGTTCGAAGATAAGGAAGCGGGATATAAGCTTGCCTTAACAGGGGCGATTAAAGATACGCTGCTCAATATGGATGATTTGGCACTGTATGGTCTACGCTTTCTTGAGGCGCATTACCCACACCGCTTGCAGGAGAGGTATGGGCTAACGGCTGTCGGTGAAAGTGGCGATGAAATCCTTCGTGTCTTTGAGCATATCGGTGAACTTCGTAAAGTATACGCGGCAGGTGCTGAAGTAGACTATGATAAAGTAGCTCAACTGATTGTTCGCGATATACGAACTGAACAACTCGGAAAACTGACATTTGATGTAACGACAACATGAAAGTGACAAGCCGATGTTACGGGGATCTCACCCTGGAGCATTCGGCTTTTTCATTTTTTGGAGTAAAAAAATAATTTCCCTGACCGATAAAAAATATAACATTCGTTTTCGAAAGGTGACACGCATGACAACAATAAAAGAAATTGAAGAACGATTAAAGACTATGGAAGAGCCGACCGAATGGATGACAGAGTTACAGGTGGATGCAAGAGCAGGTGTACAAAAAGCGTTAGCCCGTTGGCAACGACAATATGATAAAAAAAAGCTAGTGGTGGAAGCGCATAATAGGAAAATTGATTTTGACAGATCATTCGCACCCTATGAAGGCGCACATATTGCGGGGGTCGACGAAGCGGGACGTGGTCCTTTGGCAGGTCCAGTTGTTTCAGCTGCGGTTATTTTGCCAGAGGAAGTGCCAGAACTCGTCGGACTCGATGATTCGAAGTCTATTGCAAAAGAGAAGCGGGAATGGTTGGCGGAGAAGATTAAAAGCGTGGCGATCGCGTATGCTGTCCATATTCAGTCTGCCGCTAACATTGATCGGCTCAATATATATGCGGCAACAGCAGAATCAATGGAGAAATCGGTTGGCCAGCTTGCTGTACGTCCGGATTTCACGATCGTCGATGCGATGACTTTAAAGCTCGATTGTCCTACGGAATCGGTCATCAAAGCGGATGCGAAAAGTTTGGCAGTCGCGGCTGCCTCAATCTTGGCGAAAACGACACGAGATGCATGGATGGAAAAAATACATAGGGATTTTCCACATTATCATTTTGAAAAAAATGTAGGATACGGGACAGCGGAACACATCGCGGCCTTGGAGGCATATGGACCTTGCGAGCACCATAGAAAAAGTTTCGAGCCCGTGAAATCGCTCCTTGCAACCCGTAAAGTGGGACTGTCTGGTGAAATCCTAGGTTAACTTGATTTAGCAGAAGTCCTTCTTCTATAAATGAGGGAGAAATGCCAAGCTCAGACTAACATTTCCACTTAATTTAGAGGCAAATGTGCTGGAGCGTAATGGATACGGAAAGAATTATGTCATGAAAGGAGGAGAATAGAGTGGACTTTTCAAATATACGCTCGACTGAATCTCGCTCCAGCGTCATGCGAGCAGACAGCCGACCATTTACTTTACAGAAAGGGCAGATGGTGCATGGACAAATTAAGACGCTCTTTCCTGGTCAATTGGCGGAAGTTCAAATCGGAAACGAGCGGATCATCGCCAAACTTGAGGTGCCGTTGAAAGCAGGAGATGCCTATTATTTTCAAGTGCATACAGCCGAGCCGGAGTTCCAATTGAAGATCGTCGCGGGACCTACCGGAAAAACAGGAGACTCAGGAGAACAGTTGACCAAATTGATTGAAGCGATGCAATTGTCGAAGACGACTGAAATGAAAGCACTGCTATCTTTCATCATGAAACATAAAATTCCCATGAACCAGGAAGGTTTGCTGCAAGCGGAATCCTTCTTGAAAACCGTCCCACACACCATGCGTCAAGCAGCATTCGCGGCAATACAAAAAACAGCAGAGCGCCAATTACCGTTTACAGAGACTGTTTTCCGAGCTCTTTTTGATGCGCAATCGAAAGAAGGATTTCAACCGCTCCTTGGCGCACTCAAGGAAGCGTTAGTAGGGGATACAACGGTCGCGCCGGCAACAAAACAGGCGATTATAGCTTCCCTCAGTGAAATGAATCGTCCGTTTACGGAAGCAGTATCCAATGCATTGCTAGGAAACATGACAGGGATGCTTCTCGACCGATCGGAACGCCCTGACATGCGATTCGCCATTGTCCAATTACTAAAAAAAGAAGGTTTATTACCCGCCACAACATCCCTTGCGAATTTATCTCAAGTTCTATTGACAATGGCTGAAAAGAATCTTCCTGAAAACTTTCAAAACGTTGCAAAAAATATAGAGGGCCACTCAACCGGGCCGTCATCCAACGAAGCTGTCACACAAATGATCCGAAAACTGGCGGAAAATGCAATCGCTACTCCGTTTCGTACGAATGAAGAGGGGAAAGCGTCATTATCAGCCTTGTTTGGTTTGAAAAATGGATCGGAAATAGCGGAAAGACTGACATCATTCTTACGAACGGTAGGTCACTCCAATCATGCGGCATTGCAACCGCTTTTACAGTCCGCTGAAACGACAGTGGCGAATGCTGTTGAAGGGACCGCGATGAAAGACGCAATGCAAACTGTTATCCGTTCACTTGGCTTTAACTACGAAGCGGTTCTTGGAGAACAAGATGCCGACATTTCGCGGCTTATGGAATCATTGAAACCGCAACTTTTAGCCCTCATGCAAGATGAAAACGTTTCACAAGCTGTACGCAATCAGGCAGAACTGGTTATTTCCCGTCTGAATGGGACCGTTCTCTTGTCTGGAGAGACTGGCGTTCAACATCAACTCGTTACGCAAATCCCACTTGAGTTTTTCGGCAATCGGATAGACGCGACATTGCAATGGAATGGCAAAATGAAAGAAGATGGAAAAATAGATCCTGAGTTTGCACGCATTCTCTTTTATCTTGAACTGAATTCTTTACAGGAGACGGTCATCGATATGCAAGTACAGAATCGAATCGTTTCGATTACAGTTTACAACGCAGATTCCATACTTCAATCGATTAGCGCTCCGTTGCAAAAAAAGTTGAAAGAGGGATTGGAAGTCGCGGGCTATCAACTTTCAGGCGTCTTTTTTAAAGCATTTTCCCCAGAAGAAAAAAATGATCAGCCTTTCGCCTCTCAACCGGTGATTCGTAGGGAAGGAGTTGACCTGCGGATATGAAGAAAAGAAGACACCATACCCGGAGAGAAGCGGTCGCGCTTTCTTATGACCCAACGTCTTCGGAGGCACCGAAAGTGGTAGCAACTGGAAAAGGGAAGATTGCAGAAAATATTATTGAAAAGGCACAAGCACATGGTATTCCAATACAGGAAGATGCAAGTCTCGTTGAAATTTTGGGACAGCTTAATATTGACGATTCTATCCCTGAAGAGCTATACAAAGCGGTTGCAGAAGTGTTTGCTTATATTTATCAAGTAGACAGGATGCACAGTTTAAAAGATCGGTAAGTAAAGCGGAAACTGACATTTTTCGATAATGAAGAATCATTTGTGGACATTGTTTGACAAGTTTACTACAATAGATAAGGCAGTAAATAAAAGAGTCACAAGTTTGATTGGAGGATGTAAGATGAATATCCATGAATATCAA
>CAOKMT010000144.1 GCA_948469885.1 uncultured Sporosarcina sp.
TGTGACGTATCATCCGACATTCCTTTACGAATCGCTATGGAACCTTGTAGGGCTTATCATCATTATTTTGTTGCGCAGAGTGAACTTAAAGCGCGGCGAAATGTTCTTGTTTTATCTCGTTTGGTATTCCATCGGGCGGTTCTTCATCGAAGGGATCCGAACGGATAGCTTATATGTCATCGGTGAACTTCGTGCGGCACAGCTTGTGTCCGTTATGGCTATTGTCGTTTCAGTCGTCATTTTTATTATCAGGCGTTATGTTCGGAAAGTGGATGTAAATTATCAAGATGATTAGAAAAGTACTTTTGTAATTAGGGTCGCTTCTAGAGGGGAACCAGGTTTTTATTAGCAATAAATGAAATTACACAATTAAGCAAGAAACACACAAAAAAAACTCCATGGAGAATATTCCATGGAGTTTTTGTATCGGAAAATATTATTCAATTATCATCACTACATCAGATTTTCAACAAACGTGCATTAATCGCTACGATAACGGTACTTAGAGACATTAATATAGCACCGACTGCCGGACTTAGAACAATTCCGAATTTGTAGAGAGCACCTGCGGCCAACGGGATTGCAAGAATATTATAACCAGCAGCCCACCACAAGTTTTGGGTCATTTTGCGATAGGTAGCCCTCGAAAGCCTTATAATATTTACAACATCAAGCGGGTTGCTTTTGACAAGAACGACATCGGCTGTTTCAATGGCTACATCAGTTCCAGCGCCTACCGCAATACCGAGATCTGCTTTCGCTAGGGCTGGGGCATCGTTTACCCCATCTCCAGTCATTGCAGTTCGAAGACGCTCAACATTTTGGATATGCTCAATTTTCTCAGACTTCTCATGCGGAAGGACCTCAGCAAAAATTTCTTCCATTCCAAGTTGCACGCCTACATAATGTGCAACTTTTACATTATCGCCTGTTAGCATGATTGATTTGACATTCATTTCTTTTAGCTTGTTAATGGCATCTACAGCTGTTTCGCGGACAATATCTGCAAGGGCGATCATCCCGGCAAGTTTGCTGTCAATCAACGTGAATACCACAGTTTTTCCTTCCGATGACCATTTATCGAATTGAACGTTATCAAATTCAAGGTTCAGTTCTTTTACATAGCCGGGACTGACGACTAAGACCTGCTTTCCATCTACTGTCCCTTCAAGACCTTTACCGGTCAATGATTGGAAATTCTCCACTCGGTGAAGAGAGATGCCCATTTCATCGGCTTTCCTAGTTACACCTTTTGCAAGGGGGTGTTGGGATTGAGCCTCGACTGGGGCGGCATAGGAAATGACATCTTCTTCACTGAAATCTCCAAATGTGTAGATATTCGTTACACCGAATTCACCTTTCGTAAGTGTACCTGTTTTATCGAAAACGACAGCTTCAATATTTCGAGCGCCTTCAAAAGCTGCTCGATTTCGTATGAGAAGTCCATTTTTAGCTGCAATAGATGTTGAGACAGCAACTACTAACGGAGCTGCCAGCCCTAAAGCATGTGGACACGCAATGATTAGAACTGTCACCATTCTTTCCATAGCGAATGAAACAGGATACCCAAGTGAAGTCCAAATCAAGAAAGTAATCAGACCTGCTGCCAGTGCGCCATAGAACAACCACTTTGCAGCCCTATTGGCAAGGTCCTGGGCCCGCGATTTGGATTCTTGAGCTTCTTTAACTAAGGTAATTACTTGTGAGAGATACGACTCACTCCCTATCTTCATAACGGAAATGACAAGCGAACCTTCGCCATTTATTGATCCGCCAATGGCTTCCAAACCTGCTTCCTTATCAACTGGAACTGATTCACCTGTCAGCATTGACTCATCAATTGTTGACTTTCCTTCAAGTATTTGTCCATCAACTGGCACCTTCTCGCCAGGCTTGACGAGTACATGATCCCCATGTTTTAACTCGGTTACGTCAACTTCTTTAATATTGCCGTCCTCGTCAATCAAATGCGCTTCAGAAGGCATCAGCTTGGCAAGCTCTTCCAAAGCTTTTGAAGCCCCCATTACAGAACGCATTTCAATCCAGTGACCAAGAAGCATAATATCAACTAGTGTAGCCAATTCCCAAAAGAAATCGTTTTCTGCAAAACCGAATACCGCAGCTGTACTGTATACGTAAGCCACGATTATAGCCAATGTAATCAGCGTCATCATGCCGGGATTTCTATCTTTCAGCTCGTCCTTTGCCCCTGTAAGGAAAGGCCATCCTCCATAAAAGAATACAAACGTTGAGAGTGCAAATAAAATGTACAAGTCTCCCGTGAAGCGCCAGTCAACACTAAGAAACATTTGAATCATCGGTGACAGAATCAAAATAGGGATTGTAAAAATTAGCGAAATGTAAAATCGCTTTTTGAAATCCTCTACCATATGTGCGTGATGATCATGGTGTCCGTGATGCCCTTCATGAGAATCTATTTCCTTGTGATGATGTGAATGATTTGACATACAATTAACTCCTTTCTGATTTATCTAATTACCATTATGTCTTGAGTATACTCATTAAAGATGCAGAAATTATGCACAATCTAAGTGGTTTCTATCCTATGGAACACACAAATATTCCCGCATATCAGTCATTTAGACTGTTCATATTACATACCCTTATAAGGTATATAACCTTTCGTTGGACTAGGTAAACATAAACATTTTATAGCTTAAAAAAGGTGGGGGATTGATGGGGAACTATGAATTATTTATATTAGGTTCGCTTGGTTTGTTAACATTTGTCGTCGTTACGCTAGCGATAATCTGGAAAAAAACATTTCGATCTATGCAAGGAATGATTATTTCAATGTTTTTTGGGATGAATGTTGGTTTGACCGCTGGCGTTCTATTAGGTGTAACCTATCAAGGGAATTTATATTTTTCGACAATACTATCAATGGCTATAGGCGTACTCGCAGGCGCTTTATGCGGGTTTTGTTTCGGAACCCTCTCCGTGCTAGAAGGAGTAATGGCCGGTTTGATGGGTGGCATGATGGGAGCAATGTTAGGTGAAATGATTAAAGTACACGAGTCAATCAACTTAATACAGATATTCTTATTCCTTTCCATTAGTACAATTTTTGTTATTGTCATTTTAAAAACTCCTCAAAAAAGTAAAGTGAAAAATAAAAGATGGTTATTAAAACCACTCTTGCTTTCATTTTTTATCGCAGTGTATTTAATAGCGGGAAATTTATTGGCTGAAGGGAACGAGAAACTGATGAATTCGGAATTACAGCATAGTGGACACTCACCGACAATAAATAATACAGAGGAATTTAATAAGAACACCCAAGTTATTGGTATAGAAGTTGCTGAAATGAAGTACTCAAAAAATGATATTACTGTAGAAAAAAATAAACCAGTCACACTAGCTCTCACAAATCTGGATCAGGTTGAGCATGACATTGAAATCCGGACTTCCTCCTTTAACATGATAAAGGGATCCAATCACAATCATGGGGGAAATAAAGATATGTTGCATCTACATGCTGCGCCTGAAAAAACGGAGACATTAACATTTACTTTAACTGAACCTGGTATTTATGAATTTTATTGTACGATTCCAGGACATGAGGAATTAGGGATGATTGGACGATTTATTGTAGCTTAAATACTTTAACATACCCAAGCTGCATATATTTGTTGACGGGGGGTTGTCCATGAAAAAATCGTTGAAAATCTGGTGCTCACTCATTTTTATCCTCTTCTTATTCCCTATCATTTTGGAAATGATTCCGAAGACAACACCTGAAGAGGGAGTAGTTGTTCAAACCGATGAGCGAAAATTAGTTTATGCAGCAAATATCTTCGAAACGGAATCCGAAGTACAAACGGATGTGCGTGCTCTTTTATACAATACGCATTCACATGAAGCGTTTGAGCCCATCACTCTAAAGCATGATGGGAAAATTGCTGTTTCTCATCAGGAAGTGAATATTATGGGTCTGAGTGAAAAAGTAAAAAAACAGTTAGAGGTTAATGGGGTAGGGACGGATATTATTGACGTTGATGTTACGGCGGAAATGAATAAAGCAGGGATTCCGTATCATAAATCGTATGATGTTGTTCGGCCATATGTACAGAAAGCCTTGAACGGTGCGGATTATGATATCATAATCGACATTCATCGGGATTCGCTTAAAGCGGATCGGACGACAGTCACTTATGAAGGAGAGAAGTTTGCGCAAGTCGTTTTTGTTATCGGTGAAGATCATGCTAATTATAAATTGAATCAGGAATTAGCTGAAAGACTGATGCTCGAAATGGAACAAATGGTTCCAAATATAACTAAGAAAATCGTATTTAAATCAGGTCATGGTGTGGATGGAAAATATAATCAGGATCTTCATAAACGTCTTATGCTCGTTGAAATAGGTGGAATTGGAAATGATGAAGCAGAATTAAACAGGACGTCAGCTGCACTTGCAAAGGCTGTCTCTCAAGTTTTACTTAAATAGGACAAAATCAGACATTGAAGTATCGCTTTTTCAACACTGCTCTTTAATTAGTTTAAATAGGATTAAACATACCTTAAACATACATGATCCAAGTGTCAAGAATTTAAAAATTATGAGTAATTCCGGCTTTCTAAATCGGCATCGGTGCGGACACCCTGGTCATTAATATTAACTTTACTCAAAGAGCCCTTGATAACTTCCTTTTGGAGCTATTAAGGGCTCCCTCAATTTCTTCTTTTACAAACTTATCTTAGCTCCTCCCTTAAAAGTGCATAAATAAAGAGTAAAATAAAATTCTGTAAGGAGGAGAGATGGTCTTGAAAAATAGTTATTAGTCGCAAGTGCCCCAGTGGGGGAGAAACTTAAACATAATGATTGTTTAAAAGAGGTAGATTAATATTAAGGCGGTATTAGGATGATTATAATGAAAAAGGTTTACAAGAAATACCCGAACGGTGTCGTTGCATCAAACGGCATAAATGTAGAAATTAAACGTGGAGAATTTGTTTTTGTTGTCGGTCCCAGTGGTGCTGGAAAATCGACATTTATAAAAATGATGTACCGTGAAGAAGTGCCAACAAGTGGTGACATCATCATAGATGATATTAATTTAGCGACGCTACGAAATAGTCAGGTTCCTTATTTGCGTCGAAAAGTCGGTGTCGTGTTTCAAGACTTTAAGCTTTTGCCAAAACTAAATGTATATGAAAACATCGCATTCGCACTTGAAGTAATCGAGGAATCTCCAGAACAAATTCGAAAAAAAGTGAATGATGTTCTAGGAGTTGTCGGACTTACGCATAAGTCACGGATGTTTCCGACTGAATTGTCAGGCGGAGAGCAGCAACGTGTATCGATTGCACGTTCAATTGTTAACACCCCAAAAGTCGTTATTGCAGATGAGCCCACAGGAAACCTTGACCCAGCTACATCATGGGAGATTATGG
>CAOKMT010000145.1 GCA_948469885.1 uncultured Sporosarcina sp.
GTACCCCGGCTTTGCAACTCTGGGATCGGTAAGCCGACTTCTGCATACCAATCGAGCCGTCCCTGTTCCAAGTAATTCACGTACACCCCGTTATTCACATGTTGCAACTCATCGATGTCCTTATTTTGGACGATGATCTCAGTTTTTTTCTCCACACGCGACACCCCTTCACTAGTTGAACCTCAAACAACTGGTAAAAAACCAGTCCCCTTTCACATTACCATAATTGACTGACAATGAGGAAGTCTAAATTTACGATCCTTCCATTTCAGGAAAGCCGGAGATTCACCTGAATGTTTTAGATGAAAGGCTTACGCATGGTTTCATAACGTTCATACGTCTATCTGCGTCTCGGGAATTTTATATTTAACTATCACTTTTTTTTGCGTTGACGTTTCTTCGATTTTCACGTTCAATGGAGCTTGAAAATAAAGTTCAGGCATGATCGTATCAAAGACAATTTTGTCTCGAATCTGTTTGGATGTACCGGAACTTAAATTATCGTGCTGATCAACAATCGTAATTTGAAAAACATTAAATTGTTCTGTCATATTTTCCAATTGTAAAATGAGTTTTCCATCGTTGACATTATAATAGGAAGAGGCGATTTTCACATTCAGCTGCTGGTCGATAGGCCGTACATGCCCAAACTTCACCACACCGAATAACATGATGAACAAGATGCCCGTCCCGATTAAAACGTTTTTCTCAGATAACTTCACTCAAAAAACTCCCATTTGTTATTTTAAATTTTATAATTAACCATTGTACGCATTATTCGGTATAAGTAAAGCGTTTTTTATGTTAAAATACTTTCGTGCATGAATTCATTTTCATTCACGATATGACGACTTCATAAAGGAGAAGGGTCGATGCTGCAAACAAGTAAAAATTTAATATATCTTGAAAGGCTCTTTTCACTTCTTTCAGCATCATTAAAGGGGTTTTCACAAGTTGTATTAGTAGGAAATACTTTTTCAGGATGTCTTATTTTGTTAGGTATCACATTACATTCCCCCATTCTAGGCCTTATGGCTTTTCTTTCCTCTATTGTTGGCACAATAACAGGAAAATATTGTGGTGGCGATGAATTTTTAATTCGCCAAGGGATTTATAGTTTCAATTCTGTCCTGTGCGGGATTTCCGCTATTTTATTTTTAGGCGGAGACAAACGATGGTTCATCGCAATCTTCGCTGCTGTTCTTGCCTCGCTTTCGATGGCCTTCCTTTCGAAATGGTTCGACAAGTGGAATGTACCCGTCTTAACGATTCCATTTGTTGCCATCACATGGATTGGATTGTTGTCGACTTATCGGTTCGATATGCTACGGATCGATTCGGGTTTTGTTGTCAGTTCTCCAGCCCAATGGAATATCCCGACGGAAGGGACGCCGACTTTGCTTATCGGCCTCATTAAGGGGATTGGCGAAGTATTTGTCATCGACTCACTTTGGACAGGCTCGCTCATTCTCATCGCCTTATTTTGGGCGGGATGGAGATTCGGTGTCTATGCGTTCATTGGCGCCTTCACTTCATGGTTCACCGCCTATTTTATCGGGGTTGATTCGCAATCTTTGAATTTGGGCTTGTATAACTACAATGCCGTATTAACGATTATCGCGGTAAGTCTTGTCTTCGACAGCAAAGCGGAAAAAACACCGCTCACCGGCATCTTCGCTGCCATGTTAACTGTTCCTGTCACCGCAGGATTGGAATTGCTGCTCGATCCATTCGGCCTGCCCGCTTTAACTTTTCCGTTCATCATCTGTACTTGGCTTTTGATGGTGGCAAGAAAGCTTTTCCCGAAAATCTAACGTATCAGCAGGCCGGAAAACCGACTTTAGAAAACGCGCTCCATTATTTCCCTGTTTATCTGTATCGAACTATGTGGAAAATGAAAGTAGTACTGGTGACTGGAAAGCGACCCGATCATATGATGGGGTCGCTTTCATTTTGCTCGATATTCCAACTATATACATTCTATACAGGTGCATACTTTGCATCCCATCCAAAAAAACTCCGCACATGCGTTGTGCGGAGCTTCGATTCAGACAGCCTCGGTCGCATCTGCAATCCGTTGTTCCAAATCGGCGGCCATTTCTTCTTTTCTTTCCGGGGTCCAATTGTACACGTGCGCCATATAGTCCATGACAGGCTTCTTCCACGTTTGTACCCAATTCATATCAAAGAACAGTGCGCCTGTCCTTCTCATGAAGAAGTCGACCGGTGTCATTGCCATTTCATAATGGATCGCATAATGTAACGTCAATAAAATCGGAAGCGGTAAATCGGATGGCTCATGAATCTCCTTTTTCAAGTGCATGATCGTATCCGCGTTCGTTCCGTATAAAGCGGCGATATTCGCACCGTCTTCGATCGACATGCCAAGCGTTGCAAGTTCTTTTGCTTTCATGTCGATGTATCGAGGATAATCTTTCGGATCCGAGAAGTTACCGCCGGATAACCGCAAGCCTTTAGTTATGGATTTTCCACATGAAATACCCGCTTTTTTAAACTTAGCACATATTAAATCAGTCACCGTTTCGGCCATTTTCCGGTAGCCCGTTAACTTACCACCTGCAATCGTCACCAATCCCGTTTCAGAAGTCCAAATCTCATCTTTCCGTGAAATTTCGGAAGGCCCTTTCCCTTCTTCCCTGATGAGTGGCCTAACCCCTGCCCACGTCGATTCGATGTCACTCATGCCGATATAAGCTTCAGGAAACATAGACTGGATACAGCGCAATAAATATTTTTTATCCTCCAATGTCGTTTTCGGATGCGTCAAATCTTCCTCGAAAACGGTATCCGTCGTCCCGACATACGTTTTTCCGTTTCTTGGAATGGCAAAGACCATACGGCCGTCTGGTGTGTCAAAATAAAGCGGCTGCCTTAACGGTAGTTTGTCTCGATCGATGACGATATGGACGCCTTTTGTATGCAACAAGCTTTTCCCTTCGATATGTCGATCCAGTGCAATCACTTTTTCCACCCATGGGCCTGCTGCGTTAATAATCATCGTTCCATTGGCGCGGTATTGTTGACCTGTCATGACGTCTTGTACAGCTATGCCCGTCAATTGGCCTTCCGCATCATAATGAAAACCATTCACTTTCGTATAATTAAGCAAATCTGCCCCTTTTTCAGAAGCTTTTTTCGCTACTTCGATCGTCAATCTCGCATCATCTGTTCTATACTCAACATATTCTCCGCCGCCAAGCAGACCTTCTCCGTTCAATAATGGTTCTTTTCGAAGCACTTCCGCGCGGGATAACATTTTCCGTCTTTCCTCCCGTTTGACGCCAGCAAGAATGTCATACACTTTCAATCCAAGTGATGTTGAAAACTTCCCGAAAGTCCCTTCCTCATAGAAAGGTAAAAGCATCCATTCCGGATGGGTCACGTGTGGGGCATTCTCATACACGATTGCCCTTTCTTTCCCTACATCTGCCACCATCTTCACTTCGAACTGTTTCAAGTAACGTAAACCGCCATGCACGAGTTTCGTTGAACGACTGGACGTTCCAGCAGCGAAGTCTTGCATTTCCACCAGTAACGTTTTCAGTCCACGTGTCGTACAGTCAAGTGCAATTCCAGTCCCTGTAATGCCCCCTCCAATAATGATCACATCGTAATGCGCCTGTTTCAGCTGTTCCAATATGTGATTCCGCTCAACGTAAGAATAAGTATTTTTTTTCATTTTACGCTCTCCTTTATGTCAAAGACCATTACAATAAACCTTGCTTTTGCAAGGGTACTGTAATGGTCTTTTTCTCTTCTTCTCCGACCTTATTTTGTTTTTCAAACCGTTTTTTATGCTACAATTAATAATAACTTTACCACATTATTTGAAAGGGAGTCTCATATATGAACTTGGTCGACATGGTCGAATCGCAGATGATTGCTTCAGTACATAACGAAAAGGATTTACAATCCGCGTTGACCAGCCAGGTGAACATCGTTTTTTTATTGACTGGCAACTTGATGACAACAGCAGATTATGTAAAACAACTGCGCCAAGCTGGAAAAGATGTGTTCATCCATCTTGATTTTATCGACGGGATATCAAGCTCCAAAAGTGCACTTGGATTTGTCGCCAAATTTTGGAAACCTACCGGGATCATTACGACAAAAAGCCATATTGTGAAAACCGCTAAAGAGGCAGGGCTCATGACGATCCAACGTATCTTCCTACTTGATGGGAGCGCCGTGACGAAAGGAATCGAAATGGTCAATACTAGCCGTCCGGACGCTGTGGAAATCATGCCAGGCATCCTTCCAAAAGTGGTCGACAAACTTTCTCGCACACTCGATTACCCCATTATTGCGGGAGGACTTATTACCGAAGTATCGGAAGTTCACGAAGCACTTCAAGCAGGTGCGCTTGCCGTCTCTTCAGGAAACCCCAAAATGTGGAATATGGATTTGTAATGGTGCATTGAATGTCCCCCGCAAATAAATCGTAAACAAAGGCGTGGTGTTATAAACCGCGGCTTTGTTTATTACAACGTGACAATGTCTTTTACGCTATCCAATACATAGTTTGGTTCATAGGTTGTTTCCCGAAGCATTTCTTCGTCTGTAATGCCCGTCATCACGAGTACAGAATGAATCCCTGCTTCATTGGCCATCTTAATGTCCGTTTCGAGTCGATCACCAATCATATAACATTGGGAGGGCGACATTTTCAACACTTCATGGACGATATAATCAGACATGAGGGAAGACGGTTTTCCTGTCACCAATGAAATAGGTTCCCCCGTGACGCCTTCCAACGCGCCGATCATAGCAGCACAGTCTGGAATTTCCCCGCCACTCACCGGACACGTCCGATCAGGATTTGTGGCGATGATGGCGGCACCATTTTTCCACGCTTGGAAAGCTTTATTTATTTTTTCATAGGTGAATTGCCGGTCCCAACCTAAGACGACAAAGCGCGCTTCTTCATGATGGTCCGTCATCTTGACGCCCGCATCCGCCAACTCTTCAAACAACGGTGCCTCTCCGATGACATAAGCGGCATCTTCTGGTCCCATTTGGTCATTTAAATATTTGGCTGTAATATAGTTAGAGTTAATGACTTCGTCCAACTCAACTTGAATACCCATCTTGCCCAATTTCTCCACGTACTCTTTCCTGCTTGCAATCGATTTGTTTGTCAAGAAGACGACACGGTCACCTCTTTTTTTCAATGAAGCAATTGCCTCATCTGCACCTTGGATCATTTCATCATCCAAATAGATCGTCCCATCCAAATCGAAGATAAACCCTTTTTCCAAAAAATTCTCCTCCCATGATTGCCTATCCATTAATAACTTGTTAACTGACAATTTCAACTGTCTTCACATCTTGAAGCTGTTTAATGAAATGATAGATTTCAGGTACTGTCTTGTTCC
>CAOKMT010000146.1 GCA_948469885.1 uncultured Sporosarcina sp.
AAAAGTTATGAGTATTGCAACCAAAATGTTAGGGCTAATTGTAGTATCAAGTTAACCCACTTTTTTTTGCAACACACAGCGATTACCAATCCTTTAGCGGCGCATTAAAAATGTACGCGAGCGCAGACACAATTTGATTCATATTCATACTATCACGCCAATACATCCATTATGGAATAAAAAACATCGAAGCCAATGTAGGGATTTGATTATGGAATATTCAGTTTGTACGATAAGATTATGAGAAGATACCGATTGGTAAAAAGCTTTTAAAAAGAAGGTGAGGAATTGAATGAAAAAGTAAAACGTCAAGTCATGAATATCATCGGAACTTACAAACGATTTGGCCCGCAATGGAAACCTGGTAAAGATATAGTTCATCTAAAGAAAAGAATCGCCAGACAGGACGTCCCATTAGAATACACAATAGATGAATATAATAAATAAATTAATTACAAATGTAATTACAAGAAACAAAAGCCTTGTACACTTATATGAGTTACAACATTTCACGCAAACTTATTTCGTTTTTTAACGAGTTCTTAGATTATAATCATCGGAGAAGATAAAATGATGGAAACAGCCATGATTTCTAGAAATCCCGAGCGTTATTTAGCGAAAGAGAAAGGGTATACTTACTTGGGAACTGTAAGGGAGGTTTTAAAATGGAAAAAATCCGACTAATCAATTTATACGGGCAAGGAACAGATGATTTCGGATCCAGTCCTTTCGAAGCTTTAGAAACGTTACAAATTAGAAGCGAATTGCATAAAGAAATCTTAACAAGAGAAGAACAAAGAATGCTTGCGGCAAATGACATGAAGCTATTAAGCAATGTCGAAAAGATGGTAGAGCATGTAAGTAAAGTTTATGATTTCACTACCTCCACAGAACCACTCGATGAATGGTGGTGGCATTTAGACATGCTACTAAAAGGAGAAATCATTTTAAGTGCGTCACCCCTTCAAAATAAAGTGATTTAAAACGCACCCGTGTGCGACACGAACTAAGATTTGGAGATGGCTCCAACATTCAGGTTACATTAACTGATAGTTACCAGCTTGGTACACAAAAACGAGGAATTAGCTCACCCTACCCCAAATAAGATGTGAAAAAGGGAAAAGTATTTCGATGCTTTTCCCCTTTTCTTTAAATTAATTTTAACAAGTGTTGCTATATGTTTTCAAATCTCCGTTATGCTTCATATCCCTAATGGCCTTAAATCTTCTTGAAAAACAACATATATTCTAGTATAACATTTTATACAGAAGGACTTGTTACCCTTCTGTATAAAATGGGGTTATTCATTTGAATATCATCCTTTTTGTGTGGGTTCCTGCAACTTAGCCGAGCGATTACACTCCTTGGCTTTGATTGTGGGAACTTTTACGTTTATCTATGTCACTTATAATATTTTGTAAGAAAGTGAAACACACAAGTCTTGAATGAATTCTTACTTGAGCTATCCTAAAATCCTCCCCCAAAAGAAGCCTTAATTATCTTTTCGTAGTAGAACGGTTAAGTTATTATTAAACCAATGGGCCAGGTTAGTTCAATAATAGATGGAGAAGTTTATGTCGCATTTATCACATAAGGCGTAGAAAAGGAATGATATTTTTATGTATTGGAATTATAGAGTTTTGATGCTTAACAATAAACAAGGTGGAACTTATTTTGAAGTACATGAGGTTCATTATGATGAAAACGATGTTCCTTATGCTTGGGCAGAAAGCCACAATATACTTGTTGGCGACACATTAGATGAACTAAAGGAATCTTATGAATATATGAGTAAAGCATTTGAAAATCCTGTATTGAAAGTAGTTGATGATAAATTAGTAGAGGTTACTGAATAATGTACTGTTAATTCTACTTGCCGGTTACAGGTTTAATACTCTGATTTACTCAAACAGTCGTGCACTATGTTAGGAAATGGAATTAGTCCAGCCCCCGTTGTGTGACGCCCCCCTCTACACTCGAATAACATATCATATATCAAAAACAAAGGAGTGAGAGAATGGCTGCACTAGCCTTCCCTGTTAACATCCGAACGATGGTTGTCCGACAGGCGCCGGGCACGGAGATTTATTACCCACAGGTGGTTGGAATGGCTGACCGCCGTGTACAGGAGACCATCAACCAGAAAATTTTTCAGCTGACGGAGTCACTCTTTCAACAACAATTCCAGCAGCAAGAGGAAAATGCATTCGCTCAAATGATTGGAACCTATGAAATCAAAACGAATCAACGAGATGTTCTGGGCTTAACGCTATCGAACTATGCGATTGCCGCCCATGCTGCCAATGGCTTGACTCTTATGAAATCGCTCACCTTCGACATCCAAACTGGCAAAAGCTATCACCTGGCAGATTTATTCCAACCTGGCAGCGAATATGTCACGAAGCTTTCAAATATCGTGCAAGCCCAAATCAAAGTACGCGATATTCCAATAGTTGGGACATTCAATGGCGTTTCGCCGGACCAAGATTTCTATATCGCAGACAAATGTCTTGTCCTCTACTTCCAGGTGAATGTATTCACACCGCATTATGTCGGCTTTCCGATGTTTCCGATTTCGGTCTTCGAACTCGAAAATATTGTCACAGATGATGGTCCGTTGGGACGGATGGCGGCGGGAACCTAATCACAAATTAGCGATCCCATTTTTGGCGGCTAGCTCTTGATTCGCGAATCGGTCATTTTTTCACCATCCCATAACCGGGCGCTTATATATACGCTAAAGCGCCCGCCTGTCGGAACCTCGATTATTACTCCTTCACTTTTTCCTCATCGGTCCACAAAACTTTATATAAATACGCGACGTCCGCCTCTTCCAACCATTTTGGTAATCCGCCGTTTTCAGTCATTAAAGAAACTTAACGAATCGCCGTCCGTCCTTTCACATAGCCAAATACGCAGGTTTTTCTTTCTCTACCGTTAATTTTTCGTCTAGCGTTCTGCACATCGCCCTCTCATTGGGCTGTTGGTCACTCTTTAACAAACGCTCCCCCTTTCATGAAGAAGAACACTTATCCTAATTCACAAAAATAGTCAAAAGCAAATTGCCTAAATTGTCGGGTTGCAGGCGATAAATATCTTCCTTGAACTTCGGCCAAACCAATAGTTCTATTGGATTGGGGCGAGCTTATACATATTTGAGATATATTACTTTGGTCTATAAACTTACCCTTCATATCCGGTAGAATTGATATTCCTAGACCTGTAGAAACAAGAGCGATTACAGTATCTAATTCGTCTCCTTCAAATATAATTTTAGGGGGAATTTCCCTATTTTCAAACAGTTTCTCAATTGTTGTACGGAGGGAATATTCTTTTTTTAAAAGAATTAATTCTTCATTTGCAATTTCCTCTAATGTAATGCTTTTATAATTAGCGAATTTGTGATTTTTAGGAACAGTAACAAAGAGTTCCTCACTCCATAGCTCTTTCCATTGAACAGGTAATTTAATGTTCGTTGGAGGAGCAACTAAACAGAGATCGTGCTCTCCTAATTGTAATTTTTCAAGAAGTGTCAAAGAAGAACCTTGTCCAAGTTTAAATGTAATCTTAGGATATTGAGCACGAAAACATGCAATTAACCCCGGAACAACATTTGTACTCACAGTGGATAAAAAGCCAATTGATATTTGTCCTTGATCAGGCGCAATTAAATCGTTAATTTCTTGTTTGCCTTCATCAAATTCTTTTAATATACGGTCCACACGCTGGAGAAATATTTTACCATATTCATTTAATCTAATTGATCTTCCTTGCCGTTCAAATAAAGGAACACCTATTTCATCTTCAAATCGAGAAATAGAACGGCTCAGAGCAGATTGGGTAATGCATAATTCCTCTGCTGAACGTGTAACGTGTTGAATACGAGCCAGGGTTTTAAAATAATGAAACTGTTGCCACTCCATTTGTAATTCCCTCCTTTAAATTCCATTCATTACATAGATTCATCAAAAACGATATTACAATGAATTATACATCATATATTACTGATGTTAAAATTGGTTTGAACAAGCATTATAAGTTACTTGACAAAAAGGATTGTTTAATATTAGCTTTCCGGCACTCACCTAATCATAACTTTTCGATAAAAGGATGATCGAAATGGAAAAGAGTACTACGAACAATAACAAAAAGCTACGGGCACTTAGTTTAGGTGGTTTTTTAGTTAATGCGGATAATCGTGCCATTACACCAATGTTACCGGCAATGGCAGTCGCTTTAAATACAACCCCAGCTAATGCTGCATTACTTGTAACTGCTTATTCCATTCCCTATGGATTGTGCCAATTATTTTATGGTCCCATTGCTGAGAGGTTTGGCAAAATAAATATAATTCTTTGGTCATTGGGTTTATTTGCAATCGGGACGATCATTTGTGGTATGGTTCATACCTATTCTTGGTTATTGGTATTACGCATTCTTACAGGGGTCTTTGCTGCTGGTATTATACCAACGACACTTGCTCAAATTGGAGATTGGTTTGAACGTTCAGAAAGACCACGTGCTATCGCTTTTTTCATGTCAGTTTCAACAACGGGCCAAGCATTAGGTATTGTGATTGGCGGGTTGGTTGCACAGTTTTTTTCGTACCATATTCTCTTCATTTTATTAGGATTGGCGTGTATTCCTTCAATAATTGCAATTTATCGTGAACGCGAACGTGTGGTTGAAAACCCAATAAAAACAGAATCAACAAAGTTCTATCAAAGGTATATTGAACTTTTTCGGAATAAGAAGTCTTGGCTAATTTATGGGTTAGTTCTTTGTGAGGGATTGGTGTTTTACGGTGGATTTACATTTCTAGGAGTATACGGAGTTACAACACTTCATTTATCCTATCTCACAATAGGACTGTTGACGGCAACTTATAGTGTAGGCGCGTTTGTTGGTAGTAAGACTATTGCTATCGTGTTATCACACATAGGTATGGAAAAAATGCCTATGCTTGGTTCCGCTTTGATGATACTTGGCTTTGGAGTAATTTGGGGATGGCAAAGCGTAATTTCGTTAACAGCTGGTTTTATCATTCTTGGTTTAGGTTTTAGTTATTGCCATGCAACATTGCAAACTTATGCAACAGACTTGTTGCCAACCGGTAGAGCTACTGCAGTATCAGTGTTTGCATTCTCACTTTTCCTTGGAAGTGGCTTAGGACCTGTTGGACTAGGGAAAATTTTTGATGTTTACGGTTCAAATGCCTTGTTAGGAACAGTGACAATTGGTACTGCGCTATTTTGTTGCTTATGCATGACACTTCTAAAGAAATCTTACCAGCAAAATTCAGATATATAACTTCAATATGGTTTCTAGAGTACCCTCTTATTTAAAAACACCGCCATTCTTTTCAGTTAGAATGGCGGCGGATGGATCTGCGA
>CAOKMT010000147.1 GCA_948469885.1 uncultured Sporosarcina sp.
GTACAGGACAATTACAAGGCAGATCGATGGTTAAAGAAGCCACTTCAGAAAACGAACCGAAGGCGAACTTTAACCGAAGTATGCACAGCCTTGGCGGAAAATTTGCTTACTGGCGATCGGATCTCGTCAGAAATAACATTTTTGTAAAAATGCAACTTGAAGACAAGCTGCTAGAAACGTAAACAAAAAATACGCAAACCGCCGAAACAGGCTTAAGAGTGCAGCTACGCTCATCAAACTGCATAGACGAGAATCAAATTATCGTCAGCGTGAATCGTTTAACGTTAAAAACAAATTTTCCGAGTGCCTCCTTTTTCAAGGAGAAAAAGCCTGGTTCAATTTGAACCAGGCTTTTTTGCGTTCCTTCACATTCCCCCCCGCTTTGTTCTATGTTTAGTTGATTTCATCATGCCAACGAAAAGCAACCGACATATAGTGAGCTATAAGAACAAAATGCGATAAGGTTTTCGCGGTGGTCTTATAACGATAACGAATGGAGGTTATGAAATTGAAATCTGCTTTAGGTCTATGGATCGGTTGGTTCGCAATTCTTCTGGCCGTCGTCGGATTCTTTTATCCAACTTACTGGTTGAGCGGAACTGCGATTGTTTTCGGGCTGATCTGTTTTGCTTCTCCTCAAAAGGTTCTTGCTTGGAGCGCAATCGTCCTCGGAGTCATGGCTTTCCTTTATCCATTTTTCAGTTAGCGGCACACAACTTTTTACGCATCAGCCTTTAGCATAGAACGTATACTACAATTCGCTTCCTAGGAAATGAAAACGTCTTTTTCCAAAACAGGAATCCGACACTTCAAGCATACTTACGCGGAAAGCCAAGCTACTCTCTGCTCGACTTTCCGCAAGTGTTGCGCCAAGGCTATATGTGAGCATATGCCGGTCTCTTCTTTCCTAAAAATAATGGACACCCAACTCATTTACACTTCATCACCAATTATTTTCCGGGAAATATTAATCGAATGTTCAGACTATACTTAACTCTCAAGCTGATTTTAGGTTTCAATTGTAAAAACTTTTCGGAATCTCTCCGAATTTTCTCTGATGGTAGAGAAGCGGTTCTTTATCCGCATTTTGGATATCGACCACTTCACCGATCAATATCATATGGTCTCCCGCATCAACTTGTCGATACGTTTTACATTGCAACACGGCAAGCGTATTTGAAAGAACTGGTAAATTCAATGCCGACTGTTCCCATTCACATTTCGCAAACCTATCTTCTCCACGTGTCGCAAACAAAGTGCAAAGATCTCCTTGATGGGAAGCTAAAATATTAACGGCAAAGCGATCGGTTTTTAGGAATTCCTCATAGGTCCCGACATTTTTATCAATCGACCAAAGAATGAGCAAAGGATCCAATGAAACCGATGCAAATGAATTCACAGTCAAGCCGATCGGTTGTTCGCTGTCATTCAGTGCTGTCACAACGGTTACGCCCGTTGGATAATTTCCCATCACTTGTCTATATTTTATCACTTGTTCATTTTTTTCTTCCATGATAAGCCACTCCATTATGATTGAATTTAGATAATATGACTATCTTATCATATTATTCCAAGTTTTCCTTCACTTATAACCCAAGACAAGCCATTCTCTTTGTCTTTATATGTTATAATATGAGAGAAGTAGTAAAAAGGTTAGTATGTCCCTTACAAAACCAAAGTATATTAAAGATACTACGGAGGTGCTAATTGATATGAAACCGGAATTATGCAAAGTAGATGAAGCGTTAAATATTTTAGTCGGCAAATGGAAACCGATTATTTTACTGCACCTATTGAATGAAGGAACATTGCGTTTTAGCGAATTGAAAAGACTGATGCCGCAAATCACGCAAAAAATGCTAACAAAACAATTGAGAGAATTGGAAGCGGAAGACATTGTGAACCGGGTCGTTTACCCCGAAGTTCCGCCGAAAGTCGAGTACTCTGTTTCAGAATACGGTAAAAGCTTACGGCCGATCTTAGAGATGATGCATGAATGGGGAAACAACCATATTGCACATCGAGAAAAAGCAAAAAAAGTACAAAACATACATGCCATATGAAAATAACATAAAAAATTGAACCTAGGATGACCTCCCTAGGCTCAGTTTTTTTATGCCTCTATTATTTTTTGGTTTTTATTATAAAACTCGATGAAGTTGTTCACGACGTTGTCCAAAAATCCAATCGTCGCTTCATCCGTCAATTCGCCAGTTTCATTCATCTTTTCATGGACGGAACCGATGTACACTTCATTGCCTGGCAATAAAACAGGCGCCAATGCCGGGTTCGATAAAATTTCTCTCAAGTGAAGTTGTGCACGCACGCTCCCGAGTACGCCCATCGAAGCGCCAACAACGAAGCCTGGTTTCCCTTGAATTGTAAAATCCCCACCTCGAGATAACCAATCGATCGCATTTTTCATTGTACCGGGGATCGAGAAGTTATATTCCGGTACCGCAAACAACACTGCATCCGAATCTTTCACATTGTTTTTAAAGTCTTTTACATTTTCTGGTGGATTATTTTCTATATCAATCGAGAACGCTTCGAGGTCATTGATAAAAACAGGTGTAATGTCCAACTGATCCGCAAAACGCTTTCTTAAATGCTCAACAATTTTCAAGTTATATGAAGATGAACTCGTGCTTCCGATAATCGCTTTTACTTTAATCGCCATCTAACAAAACTCCCTTTTCACATATTTAATCCTTCTTTCTCATTATGCATCAAAGAAGTGATAAGCGGAAGTACGCACTTTAAAGTGTGATAGTATCCTAATAGATACTATTGAAAAACTACTTCCTCCACTCCTATAATTTTCCTCACACAAATCAGCGTATACGCTACAATGAAGATGTATCTTTACCTGGTACATTTTGTTAATATAAAAATACGATAGGAAGCTTTTCAGGAGTGATGCGAATGAACGATTCAGCCACCGCCGCGATCCATTTTCAAGAAGTCGATTATGCGATATTTGATGTGACCATTTTAAAGAAAATTACAGGGTCATTTCCAAAAGGAAAAATTACGACACTCGTCGGTCCTTCCGGTGCGGGAAAAACTACATTATTAAAACTATGCAATGGCTTAATCTCCCCTACTGCTGGGGACATTTTCATCAACGAGGAGCCGATTTCTTCTTACGATCCCATTCAATTACGCCGTCGCGTAGGTATAGCACTTCAAAGCGCGCCGATGATTCAAGGAACCGTTTTTCAAAATCTTGCGTTACCCCTTGAACTTCAAAACAAAAAATTGACCGAAAAGGAAGCTTTACATAAGTTAGCTGATGTCGGACTTGCACAGCCTATACTCCATCAAAAGGTAGATGACTTATCAGGTGGGCAACGACAAAAAGTGTCCATTGCGAGGACACTGATGAATCGGGCAGACATTTTATTGTTGGATGAAATTACGTCTGCCCTAGATCCGACTTCCGTACATGAAATTGAACAATTGATCATCGACTTGAACTGTAAATATGAGACGACGATCATTTGGATTACGCATAATTTACAACAAGCGCGTACCATCGGTCATTATACTTGGATAATGGCGGACGGCGAAGTGATCGAGACCGGGGAAATCGACATTTTAACATCGTCGACGAATAAACGCGTGCAACGCTTCGTGCAAGGTAACTTGGCATGACGTACCTCACTTTGTCGATCACACTCATCTTCGTGCTCATTCCATTATTTTTATCCAAAACATTACATTTACAATTGGAAAAAGATACAATCATCGCTACTGTCCGGTCCATCATCCAATTGCTTGCTGTCGGTTACGTGCTAAAATTTGTTTTCGAAGCGGAAAGTTTTTTCTTCATCTTCCTCATGGTGGCGCTCATGATCGCTGTCGCCACCGATAACGCACGAAAGAAAGGAAAAACGATCAAAGGCATTACGTGGAAAATTGCTATCACCTTAGTAGTGATCGAAATTTTGACACAAAGTATACTGCTCGGTTTTGGCGTGGTGCCGGCGACAGCTCAATATATCATTTCTATTAGTGGCATGGTCATTGGGAATGCAATGGTGCTTGCCATCTTATTCCTCAATCGGTTCACTGCCGAAGTCGAAGCGCGGCGCGAAGAAACAGAACTTATTTTGTCCCTAGGTGGCACGCCGAAACAAGCCGTTCGTCAACCACTGATCGACGCCATTAAAACGAGCATGATTCCTACAATTGAAAGTCAAAAGACGATTGGACTCGTCCAGCTACCGGGTATGATGAGCGGACAAATTATCGCAGGGGCAGATCCAGTCCAAGCGGTTCAATTCCAGTTGATGATTGTCTTCCTATTACTAACCAATGCCGCTATGTCGAGCGTCTTACTCGGTTTTTTATCATATCCAACTCTTTTCAATGAACGAATGCAACTTATCAAAAGAAAACGGTAAGTAGCGACAGTTTCCAATAAAATGCCTACGTCCGAAGAATTCATGCGGACGTTTTTTCGATTTAGAAAAGGGTACTGAAGTAATGCAGGGATCCTTAAAAGTGAATACCCGTACAATAAGAGCAGCGCTTGAATATTATGTAGGGTGAATCGAGAAATACACCATCGCAGAAAAAGGTCCCCTCTTGCAACTTCGAAAGGAGGATGATTATGCTAGGCTTTTTAAGCTTCATTCTAATTCTGATTGCAGCTGCATGTTTTTGGTTAGGATACGCTTTTCTGAACGATAAAGCGGAAGATCTTCTCATGTGGAGCTTCACCGGGAAGTTGAAAGTAAATGACAAGGAGCTGTACAAAAAACAACAAGGAATGTTCTCGATCCTTCTCGGGTTCATATTCCTTTTAGTTCCTCTCTCTATATATGTCTTCATTCAGTTTTCCTTGGATAAACAGCTGCTCTATATATGGCTCCCTATCTTGCTTAGTGCAATCGTTGTCAATGCCATTCAAACGAGAAAATTTTTCAAGTAAAGTTGTCTGGAGTAGAATAATAAACCGCCGACCCCATTCATAGAAAAACGTGAATGAAGTTAGCGGTTCGACTTGATATGTTTAGTTATTTCGCAACCTATTTTTCATCTAAAAAAGCACCAAGCGCGCCGTATTCTTCAATGAAGAATGACTAGAACGCGCTTGATGCTTTTCCGATCAGCTTAGATACTCGTCCATTTCCATCATAAAATCACAATCATCATCGTCAAAAGGAGGATCGTAATATAATTCACGGAATAAAGGAAGTTCGTATACGCCCATTTTACATCATCCTTGGCGAAAAAACCGCCAATGGCAATCACCAACCAAGCAATGTTCAACAAAGTGGCAATGACGATGAACACGGTCCCGAAAGAAGTGAGTAGGA
>CAOKMT010000148.1 GCA_948469885.1 uncultured Sporosarcina sp.
CTTCTATCGTTGTCGGGGCGTAGACGATGTTCGGATTGAAGCCGAGTTCATCCATGTCATCCGTATCTTCTAAATCATCATTTTCTTCCACTTCTTCCGCTTCTTCCTTACGGGAACCGAATAGGCGAAAAATAGCAGAGAACTTTTTTCTTTCCTCCGGTTCCGCCTCTTCGGTTGGCTGTCTGTAAACGGAAAGGTCGGCACCTGTGCTCCATTGTCTTTTCATCCGTTCCCATTGATGTCTTTTCAGCCGGATAAATTGCGTCGGATAACGAGTCAAATCATTTTCGTAGCGTGATACATAATCGAGTAATTTGACAAGTTGCGCCATCAATAATCACCCCGCTTTTCACTGTTTGTACGCCGGATGTCAAACGTCAAATTGTATTTTTAACAGTCTTCTTTGCAATTCGTTCTGTAAAAGCTTGCTGGAGTTTTTCCGTTAAAGAACCCCGCTTTCCATCTCCAACTTGTCGACCGTCAATTTCCGTGACAGGCATTACTTCGGCCGTTGTCGATGTATAGAAAAATTCATCCATCGCATATGCTTCCGCCAATGTGAACGCTTGCTCTTGAACAGGTATATTCAACTCTTGACATAGCCCAAGTACAACTTGACGTGTAATCCCTTCCAAGATCAAGTTTGTGACAGGATGTGTATACACAACTCCATTTTTCACACCGAACATATTCGTCGACGCGCCTTCCGTCACCAAACCATCACGATGGAGAATCGCTTCTGTGCAACCCGCTTCACGCGCTTCTTCTTTCGCAAGCACGCTGCCGAGTAAATTTAAGCTTTTAATATCGCAACGCAACCAACGTATATCCGCCACAGATTTGATAGCGACACCTTTTTCCATATTTGAGAGTGGTCTTTCTCCGTTCACCGAATAAGCTGTCACGACAGCTGGCACTGCTGGTGTTGGAAAATGATGTTGCCGTGGCGCGGCTCCTCGAGTCACTTGCATATAAATATGGCCGTCTTCGATACCATTCTGGTCGATCAATTGTCGTGCGACATCCATTAATTGTTGTTCGGAGTACGGGATGGTCATTTTAATCTTTAAAGCACTTTGGAACAACCTGTTAAAATGTTCTTCCGCTGTGAACAATTCACCTCCGTAAACTTTAATGACTTCATATACGCCATCCCCAAAATAATACCCTCGATCGTCTATCGAAATACAAAGCTCATCTTGTTTCGTGAATTTTCCGTCTACAAAATATAACATCCTTGTTATTCCCCTTTCAAATTTTCCACAAACACATATATCTTCAGCATGATCTATTTGTCAGTTGTTCGATTACATTGTTCCATGACTTCTTCTATTTTCACACGTTTTATTGATAAAATCAATCACGCCTCAGCGTGATTTCGTCCAGATCAAGTTAGGGAGTTAACGCTGATATCGGCGTTGCCAATTGAATAGCGAAGGGTTCGATTGGCCGTATTTCTGTGCTTTTTGCAGAAATTAAGGCACTTTCTAAAACGTGACGATTTTAGTCTGCATTCTTCTATCGTGCAGCGAGAGGTTGCTCCTCCTAAGCAGTGGCCCCCACCTTGTAGAAACGGGAGTGCCCTGCTGAATGTAGATAAAGTAGCGGGTAATACTTTCTCACTATTTCAACAATACACCGTGCAAAATCGCGAGAAATGCGATATAATTATGTTATCTGAATCTTCCAACTGGAGAATCTATTCAGATTAGAGAGGGCGGGCAACCTAGAATTCATTTCAGCATGCTCGCCGCCCCATTCAGAAATCTCATGACCATTTTTTATTTTGGAAAATGATGATGAAAGGATGATCTTACACTTGAAAAATGCAACTGAACGAATGCTCACACGCGTTAAAGACATTTATATGTATATTAGCCGAAACGGAACGGTGACGACAAAAAATGTCGTCGAAGAGTTCGATATTACGCCTCGTACCGCCCAGCGTGATTTGAATATACTCGAATATAACGATCTCGTTACGAGTCCCGTCCGAGGCAAATGGATGATCGCCAAAAAGTAAATAAAATGGCCAAATCTCTACCGTGCGATTTGGCCATTTCTTCATAAGTTTGTTGTTTGTCGAAGTAGTTGTACTTCTTCTTCAGTCAGTTCACGATAAGTGCCGAGTGATAACGTCTCATCAAGCTGCAAAGGTCCCATCGATAGCCGCTTCAAGTAAATCACTTTTTTTCCGACCGATTCAAACATCCGTTTCACCTGATGAAATTTCCCTTCTGTGATCGTCAATTCGATTTCAGAAACCTCACCTGACTTTAAAATTCGAAGTATGCCTGGTTTTGTCATATATCCGTCATCAAGCATAACCCCATTCTTAAAGCTCTCCGTATCCATTTCTGTCACAATCCCCATGACATGCGCATAATACGTTTTAGGCACCTCTTTTTTCGGAGACAACAAATTATGAGCAAGTTTCCCGTCATTGGAGAGGAGTAAAAAACCTTCTGTATCCTTGTCGAGCCTTCCAACAGGAAAGGGTTTAAAATGGCGGTGGTCAGCACTTAGTAAATCGACGACTGTCCGATCCCTCGTATCCTCCGTTGCCGAAAGCACCCCTTGAGGTTTATTCATCATTAAGTAAATGTATTCACGGTAGACAATAGGCTCACCTAGAACAGTGACAATGTCAGCATCTGTATTAACGTGTATATTCGGCTTTTTAACAATTTCATCATTGAGGCGGACGGCGCCATTCCGTAGATATTGGCGAACTTCCTTCCGAGAACCGATCCCCATATTCGATAATAATTTATCTAGTCGCATAACGCTCCCCCTAAAATCCAAGCTTATCTGTAAACCTTGTCAAACGCTCTCCAAACAGCTTTTGAGCAAGTCCCGTTTTTAATGATAAGTAGCCATAAACGACCGCGCCGACAAACGCGCATATTAAAATATACAATAACGACTGCATCTTTCCATCCGCGACTTGGAAGGCGTTCAATACATTTAACACGCCGACGACTGCAAAATACATCACTATGTTCAGTATCCCGATCAATATAAGCCTTCTGACCACTATCTTCGATCGGTAATGAAGTACCCGCGAAATGACCGTAATATTCAGGCCGACCGCAATCGCATATCCGATCGCAGTTGCAAGGATGGCGCCATTCGTTTCAAACAATTTGATAAGCGGAATATTGATCGACAATTTAATAAGCAAGCCTAACAGCGCATTGAAAATAATCCATTTGTGATGATCGATTCCTTGAAGAATCGACGCCGTCACAGTGAATAAACCGAAAAGGATCGCCACAGGCGCATAATTGGCTAATATTTCGGCGCCCATTGCATCTTTTTCATAAAGCAGTTGGTAAAATTCATTCGATAAGACGATTAGACCGATGACGAGCGGCGTTGTCAAATACATCATAATTTGATACGTCTGATTTAAAGATTGCGTAATGCCTCGTTGATCGTTCTTTGTATAATACGTCGTCAGCACAGGAATGAGCGCCATCGAAAATCCTGTCGCAACCATGACTGGAATCATGACAAATTTATGTGTCAACAAGTTCAACATCGCCAAGTAAGTGTCCGTCACTTTGGCAAGTCCAATCGATTTCATCGCATCGTTAAACGTGATCATATCAACGAATTGGTAAAGCGGATTAATAACCCCGACAAGCACGAACGGTAATATGTAAGAAAATAATTCCTTATACATTGACCTGAAGGAGACGTCGCTTGCAGGCATTTTACTCGTCGCTAACAAATGATCAAATTCTGGCTTATATTTTTTCCAATACCAATACAGGACAATAAGTCCAGCAATCGCGCCGATAAATGCGGCAAAGACTGCAAAGTTAATCGCCTTCTCCGGTGTTTCGTGCATGAGGTTGACGACGATAAAAGCACCTGCCAACACAGCAATAATCCGAACGATTTGTTCAATCAATTGAGAGACGGCGGTCGGCTCCATCTTTTGATACCCTTGTAGAAACCCGCGGACAATGCTCATAAGTGGAACGACGAGCAAAGCGAAGCTCACCCAACGGATGACACTCGTAATTTGGTCAACCGTGAAGATCTGTTCTTCATCTGCAATGACAAGATGCGCAATCGGTCCGGCTAAAAAATAAAGAGCCAAAAATGACAATACGCCTGACAAAGCCATGACAAGCATTCCTGACTTCATAAGCTTACGTCCCGTCGCATAATCTCCAAGCGCGTTATAGCGCGCCACAAACCTGGATACTGCGAGGGGTGCACCTGAGATCGCTATCGAGAGCGCGATGTTGTATGGAATATAACCATATTGATATAATCCGACACTTTCTTTCCCGACGATGGCATAAAGCGGGATCAGATAGAGTAAACCGAGTGCTTTTGAAAGAAAAAGACCGATTGTGAGGATAGCGGTCCCTTTAACAAGTTTTGACGACATGATATCCTTCCATTCTACATAAATCTACTTAATAGTTTACCCTTGCGCGACGCTTTTCACAATCATTAACTTGATTCGGCAACGTTTGTTGCATCGAAAACACACAGTGACAGAAACTGTCCTAATTGTAGTTTAAACGTATTGGCAGCTAGCGAAGTTCCCTCTTGTCTTCAAGTGATGACTGAATACCAAAATGCATGTAGATTCAAACTAAGCGCACGTTGATTAAGGAAAGCGCCTAAAACCCCGACATCCTGTTCCACAACGATGACTTGAACAGCTTCGTGTCAAGTCCCGTCAACAGTTAATTCCTTTACTCGATCTAGGTACAATTGTGTATAATAGAGAAAAACGAAAGCGTGGTTTCACCAATGTATGATGTAATTGTCATCGGCGCAGGTCCCTCCGGTTTAATGGCCTCTATCGCCGCAGCTGAAAACAAAAGAAATGTCCTTCTTCTCGAGAAAGGGAAAAAACCCGGCAACAAATTGGCGATTTCCGGAGGGGGCCGATGCAATGTGACAAATCGTTTACCTCAAGAAGAGATCATTAAAAACATTCCCGGAAATGGACGCTTCCTATACGGACCTTTTTCCGTCTTCAACAACGAAGATATTATCCGTTTTTTCGAAAAGCTCGGCGTTGCGTTAAAAGAAGAAGATCATGGCCGGATGTTCCCCGTGTCTGATAAAGCACGAGACGTTGTGAATGCTTTGCTTTCGGAAATGGATCGATTGCATGTAGATATGAGACTGGAAACCCGTGTGGAAAAACTCCTCATGGACGATGAAAAAATATTGGGTGTCCGCTTGAACACAGGCGAGGAAATCCGGACAAGAG
>CAOKMT010000149.1 GCA_948469885.1 uncultured Sporosarcina sp.
GGCAAACGAGCCAAGACTCCAATACGGACGTTCCAGTACGTGACTTCTTCCTTCCTCCCGGCGCCCACGCCCATGATGAAGGGGAAGGCAGTGATAGGGCTGAACTGAAAGTCGAAGTCGCCCAACCGTATGAAAAGCATTTTGTCGTCTATGAAAAGAATGGAGAAAGCGGAGAACGATACGTCCGACGCACATATAGGCTCGACACTGACAAAATCGTCATTCTTGAAGAAACGCCCGTTCATTACGAACAAGATTTCCCCCCGCTTAAAGAAGTGCAAAAGATGGAACCGATCGGTATTTATTTACAGAAACCTTTCGAAAAAGGAAATACGTTCGATGATTGGACAATCGTTGAGACAGATGAAACCGTCGAAACACCATACAGGAAATTCGATAACGCACTCGTCATTGAGCAGAAAAACGACGAGTCCGTCATTCGAAAATATTTCGTGCAAGGCTTCGGTGAAGTGAAACGAGAATCGATTATGCACACAGCGGACGGTGAAGAACAAATCATTGCATCGACATTGAAATCAGTTGACGGCGTCAGCCGCTGAATGGAAAAAGAGGCGTCCCCCTTAAGGGAACGCCTCTTCCATTTTTGTTGTTTGTAGGATTAGATTAAACTAATTTAACAACGTTCGCAGCTTGTGGGCCACGGTCGCCTTCAACAACTTCGAATTCAACCTGTTGACCTTCGTCAAGAGATTTGAATCCTTCGCCTTCGATAGCTGAGAAGTGTACGAACACGTCGTCTTCATTTTCAACTTCGATGAAGCCAAAACCTTTTTCTGCGTTGAACCATTTTACTGTACCTTGTTTCATGCAAAACCCTCCAGATAATAAATACTATAATATGGGAAATTCCTTGAAAAGAAAAATTCACATATTACAAAAAGTACCGTAAACGCCGATCACTTTTTGTAATATGTGAATACGTTAAGCGGGTGTAAAGGTTTTCATTTGTTGTACTTAGTATAACACCAATAAAACATTTGTCAATTAAAAAATTCATATTATTCTCTATATTGTCTTGTTTTTCCTAAAAGGTTGCCCTTCCTTTAATAATAAGACACCATGATAAATTTGTAAATCTTCATCACATGCTTCACAAAATATTTTTTCATCTTCTGACCAATAAGCGAAAAAACAATCTTCCTGTGCGCGTGCATGGGGGTGCTTTTCTTTTAGTATAGCCAACATCTCGTGTAAATAAACTTCCGCTTCCTGAATATTTTCGAATGCTTGACGCGACTGGATCGCTTCTTCCCATCCACTAAACATCCACCAAGGTTCAAATTCAGCTTTCATATAGACTACTTCAAACATCTTACGTACCTCCTGTATATATAGCTCACTCCCCCGCCTGTTACAGACGCTGGACGTTTACAATCTTAGCAAACTCTCATCCATTGTCCACCGAAAAGCATCAAGCGGAAAATACAGAATACGAGGATGCACTTCATTCAAAAGGAATGTGCATTCACGAATAATCGGGTATAATGATAATAAGGAATGAAACCTTATTCTTTCTCGAACGTATTAGAAGTATGAGTAAAGGAGGGCCTGGACGTGAAAGAAATACGCAACTTTTTCACAAGACATTTTATTACAGCACCGATCAGCTTCGGCTCGTGGCTATATTTCGTCCTCGGCATCGGCATGAACATCTTTGCAGCTACAGGCCTATTGATCGTCATCTATTTAGGCGGATCATTCACGATAAAACAACTTCAAATTTCTTCTGAAGTGAAAAAACTGGGCATGCGCCGTTCCGAATATAATTATATACAAGACCAATTAAGCGGAGCCAAACTGAAATTGAAACAACTTAACAGCTACTATGGAAAAGTGAGGTCTGTACAAGCCTTCAGACAATTACATGAAATGAACACACTTTCCCGAAAAATTTTAAGCATCGTGCGAACAAATCCGAAAAAATTTTACCACGTGGAAAATTTTTTCTACGCCCATCTTGATTCGGCTGTTGAACTGACATCTAAATATGCAATTCTCGTGAATCAACCTTTAAAAGATAAAGATGTACAAATCGCCCTCCAATCGACGAGGGAAACATTAACCGACGTCAATGAACAATTGGAACGGGACTTGCGACAAGCTTTAACGCCAGACTTGGAACAACTTCAATTGGAACTTGACTTCGTGGGCGCCACGATGAACAAACAGAAGCCCCTCTTGGAAATGAAAGGAGACACTGAACATGACAGAACATAACCCCACGACAAATGAACTGAAAACTTTAGACGATTTGATGGACAACCCATTTGACGTACAGCAACCGTTATTGGCGGAAGAAATGCAAACCGACAATAAGCCCGCAGGTACGTCCCTCAAATTGTTCGATCGCTTACCGGAGGAAGAACGGCAAAAAGCCCAGCAACTGGCTGAACAAATACCAGTGGGCAATTACGAAGCAATCTTAACTTACGGCGCCAATGCACAGAGCGAATTATCCCGCTTCTCCCATCAAATGCTCGACCACGTCCAGAGCAAAGATATCGGTCCTGTCGGAGACGTCCTGAAAGATTTGATGGATCGGCTCGGAGAAATCGATCCCGAAGATCTAGGTGAAAAGAAACGTTCACCTCTTAGTAGGTTATTCGGCCGTGTATCCAAATCGATTCAAGAAATGATGACAAAGTACCAGAAATTGAGCACACAAATCGACCGGATTGGCGTCCAGTTAGAGCATTCAAAAAGAGGCTTACTCGAAGACGTGAAAATGCTCGATAATTTATATGAGCAAAACAAGACGTATTTCCAAGCGCTCAACGTCTATATCGCCGCTGCTGAAATTAAACGTGACGAGCTTGCGAATAAAATCATTCCTGAAATGCGGCGGCAAGCGGAACAAGCCAATGACCAAATGGCCATTCAGGAAGTGAATGACCTCGTTCAATTTCTCGATCGTCTCGAAAAGCGGATTTACGATCTTCAATTATCACGGCAAATGACGATCCAAAGTGCTCCACAAATTCGGATGATCCAGCAGACGAACCAAACATTGGCCGAAAAAATCCAATCGTCCATCATGACGTCCATTCCACTTTGGAAAAATCAAATCGCAATCGCCTTGACACTGAACCGTCAGAAGAAAGCGGTCGAATCACAAAAACTGGTAACGAAAACGACGAATGACTTACTGTTAAAAAACTCTGAAATGTTGAAGGTCAATTCGATTGAAACCGCGAAAGAAAACGAAAGAGGTATCATCGAAATTGATACATTGAAGAAAACACAAGAAAACCTTATCCAAACAATCGAAGAAACGATTCAAATCCAAGCGGATGGCCGCGAGAAGCGGAGAGCGGCTGAAATTGAAATCGGTCGCATGGAAGAAGAGTTGAAAGAACGCCTCCTCGCCATCCATACAAAAACACAAAATCGCTCTCAATGAGAGCGATTCAGACTGTCGACAAACTCGAAAAATATTCGAGTTTGTCCGCAGTCTTTTCTTATACAATAAAAATACAGACGTAGAAAAATCACTTAATATGTCCTGCGCCTAAAGGTTGACTTGGCACGTCTAATAGCTACATTCCATCCTTTATTAAGCTAAATAACGATCGCAAACAATTTCCGTAAAATACGCAATGTTTGATCTGTAAAGCCTTCGACAGAAGTAGAAGAAGCAGTTTTATGACCGAACATCATGGAAAACAATTGTTTCTGCTCCACCGTCGGCTCTTCTGAAGAAAGAAACAGATGGATGACGGAAATCCCTTTCTTTTCTGTTTCCATGACTGCTTCCGCGGTATCAATGATCCCATTACGGTCATAACCAAATGCGGAAGGCTCGCCGTCCGAAAAGACGAGAAGGAACTTGTGCTTCTCTTGTCTCACTTGAAGACGTTCCGCCATCCACCGAATCGCAAACCCGTCCCGGTTGTCTTCATACGCGTCAAAAGATAAAATTGACATGCCGTTATCCCGATGCCGGTCTGCAAATGTATGCATGCAGCCAAATACATTCGGTTGCACTTCCGCCGAAGCCCGGTTGGCATCTTCGTAATACAAGGAAATTTCATGATTCACTTGAAGCTCACGTAACACATCATGGAACAACAGCACTGCTTGCTTTGTATCATCCAGCTTATCGATCATCGAAGCAGAACCATCAACGAGCAATCCAAAAACCGCATCAAGTTCAACCGAAGGGGCCGTTTTCCGATAAAACGGTTTCGGCCGTTCATCTAGCACGAGCGTCGTCAGATTGGAAGACAAACGTCCGACCATGAGTCGTTCCCGACGTGCATTCTCTTTCAAATCGATCCGCTTTTTCATCTCTTCTACGAAAGAGCGAACGTATGGTTTTTGCCGTTCCCGCCAGACAGCTAGCTTCCGTCGATTTTCCATTTCGTCTACAACTTCAATCCGCTGTTCCTCGTAGACAACATGGACATGCTCTTTCCCGAATTGCTGGCCGGCTTTCTGCTGTCGATCACGCGCTCCGGTTTTCGCAGTCTCTTCTTCCGAATCTCGTTTTTCCATATCCCCTGCGGATTGCCCGTAACCAATTTCCTCGATTTCTGCCTCTTCGTTACCAGGTGTTGACGCGTCCGCATTCGATTTTCCCGCACGACCATGTTCAAGTTCATACTGTAAATGAATTCCTTCTTCCTCATCGGTTTCCATATGCCATGACCTGAACATTTCTTCAATCGTCTCTTTCACATTTTCTTCTCCCGGCTCGGCCTCCCCCATCCCTTCATGGTAATGGAATGTCGCCTGCTGTTCGGATGTAGTACCCAGGACGAAATAATATTGATGAAAAAGATCTTTGTCGATTGCAAATTCGATGACTTCAAGCAGCCGCTCTACGATCTTCGCGTTATCTGCTGTGCTTTTCGAATCATACACATGCTCTAAAACGGATTTGATCAAATTGAAAGGGATCGGCTCCCAATCCAACCCCGATTCATGAAACATCCCTTCATGTAATGAAATGAATATTTCATTCAGTAAACTGTCTGCGATGAAACTTTTTTGCCAGTTGGCAAACACGCTATTGCGATGAAATGCAAGATAAGCTTCTTTTCTCGTTTCAAACGCAGTCGCAGTACCCGGTCTTTCACGGACAATTAAATCGATCAGACGAAACTCCTCAAGCAAAAGCAATAGCTCTGTTGCCAATTTTCGAAGAGGGTGTGTAGCATATTGTCGGCTGAAACGCCCCCATGTAAGGAGATCAA
>CAOKMT010000150.1 GCA_948469885.1 uncultured Sporosarcina sp.
AACTGGACGCACTCAAACGTTTCAAAGACGATGCAAAAGAAGTGACGAAAGGTTACGAATGTGGGATTACGATCAAGAACTTTAATGACATCAAAGAAGGCGACATTATCGAAGCCTTCGTCATGGAGGAAATTAAGCGAGTATGATCGTTTACGCGGAATGCACGTTTTTCATTCCAATGGCTGGGTCTTTAAAAGAAAAGCGATCCGTTTTAAAACGGATGTTAGACAGGACGAAGAACGGGTATAACGTTTCCATTGCAGAAGTCGATCATCAGAATCTTTGGCAGAAGGCGACGGTTGCACTTGTTGCCACTGCCTCTATAAGAGATGCTGCTGAAGGTGAAATAAGGAATGCCATCCGGTTTCTTGAATCGAATCCGGAATGGGAAATGATTGATTACACATTAGATTATTACTGAAGTAGAATCGGGGTGACCATTCATGTCAATGCGTGTCAATCGTATCGCTGAGCAAATGAAAAAAGAACTAGGCGAAATTCTTGTGCAAAAGGTGAAAGATCCGAGAATCGGATTCGTTACAGTAACGGATGTTGAAGTGACGGGCGATTTGCAAAATGCTACAGTTTTTATTTCAGTGCTCGGAAGTGATGCTGAAAAAGATGCTACCCTGAAGGGACTAAACAAAGCGAAAGGATTTATCCGTACCGAAGTCGGCAAACGGATCAGGCTACGAAAAACGCCGGAAATCGAATTCGAATTCGATGCCTCTATCGCTTATGGAAATAGAATCGAAACTTTACTGACTAAAGTAAATAACGAAAATAAAGACCAATGATCACATGGAGGAAGTCGGTGTCCTAAAGGACTTTCCGTCTTCCTCTATTTACATAGAAAATGGGGTTTTGACATGAACGGGATCCTTCCGCTGTGGAAAGAAAAAGGAATGACTTCACATGATTGTGTTTTCCAATTACGAAAAATTTTAGGTACAAAAAAAGTGGGCCATACGGGGACGCTAGATCCGAGTGTAGAAGGGGTTCTACCTATCTGTATCGGTCAAGCGACAAAAGTGGCGGAGTACATCACCGATGCTGGAAAAGAATATGTAGCGGTTATCGCTATTGGTCAGGCGACGGAGACGGAAGATGCAGATGGCGCTGTCGTGCGATCGGACGACTCTGAAAAACAAATTAAGCGAAGCGAACTCGAAAAGGTGCTGGCGCAATTAACGGGCGATATCATTCAAATTCCGCCGATGTACTCCGCAGTGAAAGTGAATGGCCGAAGATTATATGAATATGCGCGCAAAGGGATCGAGGTAGAAAGACCAGAACGGAAAGTAACGATTGAGACGCTTGAATTGCTCGACCCGGTCGAATTGTATGAAGGTCAAGAGATCACTTTTCGAATTCGTATCGTATGTGGTAAAGGGACCTATATCCGCACGCTCGCTGTGCAAATAGGAGAGTTACTCGGTTATCCTGCTCATATGGCGTCGCTTATTCGAACCGCTTCAGGGCCATATCGGCAAGCTGATTGTAAAACGTTGGCACAAGTAGCGGAATTGCGCGATACCCAAAACCTTGATAAGTGGATTCGTCCGCTCGAAGATGCGCTTGTCAATTTTCCAACAGCGGAAGTGGATGATGCATCGTATGCTAAAATTATTCATGGACAAGTATTACCGGAGCATCCACTTTTATCTGGCGGAGCACCGATCGTGTTTAAAAAAGATGAGAAGGCCATTGCAGTTTACAACCGCCATCCGACGAAGTCGGGATTAATGAAACCAGAAAAAATGTTTCCGATGAACAAGTGAAAAAAAGGGGGGATGGAATTGGAAATTTACAAACTGCAGTATCCAACGAACGTATCAATTGCTGGCAATAACCAATATTCGCTTGCGCTCGGATTTTTTGACGGATTACATAAGGGGCATTTCGAAGTCATCCAGCAAGCGAAAAAGAAAGCGGAAGAGCTGAATATCCAGTCGGCTGTCATGACATTCGACCCGCATCCTTCGCATGTATTAGGGGATGGGAAAAACAAGGTAGGCTACATTACGCCATTCGAGGAAAAGTGTAGACTGCTTCGTCTAATGGGGATCGATGCATTGTTCGTCGTCACATTCAATCCGCAATTGGCAGCATTGACCCCGGCAGAATTCGTGGAGATATTCATTAAGAGACTGAACGTGAAGCATGTGACGGCAGGCTTTGATTATACATTCGGCACTAAGGGGTCAGGCACGATGGAAGAAATGGAAAACCTCTCCGACGGCCTGTTCGGTACGACGGTTGTCGGGAAGGTGATAGATGATGCGCAAAAAGTGTCGTCGACACGAATTCGTCAGCTGTTGGCAAATGGAAATGTCGAAGAAGCAGCGTCCCTTCTCGGTCGGAATTTCAGGACAATCGGGACGGTTGTGCACGGCGCGAAAAACGGGCGCAAGCTCGGCTTTCCGACCGCGAACGTCCAGCCTGCGGATAGCTCCATTTTACCGGCGAACGGTGTCTACGCAGTCCGGTTTTCATTCGATGATGTTACACATGACGGTGTTTGCAATGTCGGTATCAAGCCCACCTTCAATGATCCGAACGTGAAAGAAGCCATGGTCGAAGTACATGTACTCAATTTCGAAGGGGATTTATACGGTAAAGAAGTTGCGGTTGATTGGATTGCGCATATTCGAGAAGAAAAGAAATTTGAGTCATTCGATGCACTCATTGCGCAAATCGGACGAGACAAACAGCTAGCAGAATCGATCCTTGCCAAAACGCATTAATTATCATTTTGTCGAATTGTTGCTTCGTCATCTTAATCATGGTATGATAGGTTACGTACTCTACAAAGAACCATTCCTTGGCATCACGCATCACCAACGTATGCGAGGGAATCGGGGATATATTGAACTAGGAGGTGAAAAGGATGGCTATTACACAAGAGCGTAAAAACGAATTGATTTCTGAGTTCAAAACTCATGACAATGATACTGGATCTGCAGATATTCAGATCGCTATCCTTACTGAAGAGATCAACAACCTGAACAAACACTTATCTATTCATAAGAAAGACCACCACTCACGTCGTGGCCTTATGAAAATGATCGGTCGTCGGCGTAAGTTGCTTAAATATATGCGCGACAACGAAGTTCAGCGTTACCGTGATCTTATTACTAAACTCGGCTTACGCCGTTAATAAGATGACTATTAGAAAAGCAGGCACTCCGCCTGCTTTTTTTGTATGCTTATTTACATCTCAATAAAAAGACAGCAAATCCGTTTTCCTTATACTAGAAACGGTAATAAAGTGGTATACTGTATAAATGAGCCAATGGCGACGGTTATTGATTATAAAAACTTGTCTTCACTGAGCGATATCATTTACACTACTATTATACATACAACGTATACAGTTCAGGTTTAACTTAATTCAGCAATGTTTGTTGCGACCGAAGCGAAAGTCTCCCACTTTCATAAGTGGCGGGATGAATGCGAATTGGTTCTTCGATTCAGTAGGGGCAAGCCCCGGTCGAATTAAGTTAAGCTACCGGCAAATGTAACAGATTTTGAAGAGAAGTTAGGAAAGCCGTCTAAAACCGTGACGTTCCGTCACAATGATCGCATGACCGATATCGTGCCATCCGGAAGTTCTATTCAAAATTTGGAAGCAATTACGCCGAGGCGCGATTGATATATGGAGAGGGGTTCAATAATGTCAGAACAAAAAAAAGTTTACACAATTGATTGGGCAGGAAGACAATTGACCGTTGAAACGGGTCAATATGCAAAGCAAGCGAACGGGGCTGTCTTAGTCCGATACGGAGATACGACTATCTTGTCGACAGCGACTGCATCGAAGGAACCGAGAGGTCTTGACTTTTTCCCATTGACTGTCAACTATGAAGAACGGCTATATGCGGTCGGGAAAATCCCTGGTGGATTTATTAAACGTGAAGGTCGCCCATCCGAAAAAGCGGTATTGACGAGCCGGTTGATCGATCGGCCGATCCGACCGTTATTTGCGGAAGGTTTCCGAAACGACGTACAAGTCATTTCTCTTGTCCTATCCGTCGATCAAGACAGTTCGTCTGAAATGGCAGCAATGATCGGGTCTTCATTAGCATTATCTGTTTCGGACATTCCGTTCGAAGGACCGATTGCAGGCGTACAAGTTGGACAAATTGACGGGGCGTTTGTCATTAACCCGACCCCGGATCAATTGGAGAAAAGTGCTTTGGATTTGATTGTCGCAGGGACAAAAGATGCGATCAATATGGTGGAAGCGGGCGCGTCCGAAGTGACCGAAGATGTCATTTTGGAAGCGATTATGTTTGGTCATCAAGAAATTATCCGACTTGTTGAATTCCAAGAAAAAATTGTGAGTGAAGTCGGTAAAGAGAAAATGGAAATCCCACTTTTCGAGCTTGATGAATCATTGACTACAACAATTAAAGAAACGTATGGTGCACGTTTAATAGACGCCATTCAAACGAAAGAAAAATTGGAACGCGAAGCCGCTATTGACGCCGTCAAAGCGGAGGTCGTTGAATATTATACAGAAAACGAAGCAGACGAAGATACGATGAAACAAGTGAAATCGATCTTGAGTGGTCTTGTAAAAGAGGAAGTTCGTCGTCTCATTTCAGACGAGAAAATTCGTCCAGATGGCCGTACGCCGGAAGAGATCCGTCCGCTTGAATCGCATGTCGGGCTTTTACCAAGAGCGCACGGCTCGGGGTTATTTACGCGTGGACAAACACAGACGCTTAGCGTATGTACTTTAGGAGCGCTAGGGGAAGTGCAAATTATCGATGGTCTCGGCTTAGAGGAATCGAAGCGCTTTATGCATCATTATAACTTCCCGAACTTTAGTGTCGGAGAAACGGGACCGATCCGTGGACCAGGCCGTCGTGAAATCGGACATGGTGCACTAGGAGAACGGGCACTTGAACCGGTTCTTCCAGATGAAGGAGTATTCCCTTACACAATCCGACTGGTGGCGGAAGTGTTAGAATCAAATGGTTCTTCTTCACAAGCTTCTATCTGTTCTTCGACAATGGCAATGATGGACGCAGGCGTTCCGCTGAAATCGCCAGTTGCAGGCATTGCGATGGGG
>CAOKMT010000151.1 GCA_948469885.1 uncultured Sporosarcina sp.
AGGTAAGTCAATGACATTGTGCTAACGTTTTTTATATTCATCTAATTGATAGATGAACCGAGCTTCGATGTCTTGTTTTTGAATGAAAATGAATTAAAACAGATGGAATGCTCGCTGAAGTCAGCGAAAATCTCGAAAAGAAGAGGCCGACTCAGATTCACTTCAAATGAATAAAGAGCGCCATCTCATTTATGCAGGCGGCTCTGTGGTGTGTGATGGGGGATTCTTTCTAGCGTTGATTTATTATTGTCAATAAAGTGTTTTCTGTCGGTTTTAAGGTTTATTAATACTTTTTGTAAGGGCGGTATCGTATAATTACAGGTGAAAAGAGAGGGGGAAATTTATGAAGTTATTGAAGTTTTTGATCATTACGATACTGGTGATCTGCGGTATTGGGTATGGTGCCTATTATTTTGGAACGAATGTTGCTGCTGAAAAAATAGTGACTGCTGTTTCCGAAGAACTTGAAAATAGTGGACAATTAGATAGAGTGAAAGCGCTCGTCAAGGACGATCCTGAGGTTAGGAAGTTTCTTGAAGAAGGGGCGAATGTAGATGCAAGTACGCTCCCCTTTACGACAAAAGAGCAAGCGGTAAGGACGGTCATCCGAAAAGTTGGAGTAAGTGAATTGCGGTCTATCCAATCGAAAGCTCAGCGTGGGATGTCGGTTCAGGAACAAGCGGCTTTATTGAAAGAAGTTGAAGGTAAACTGTCTGATGAAGAAATTACGGCATTGAAATACGTCGTCTATAAAGAACTGTATCAATAGAATTGCCGGGGGGTCTTTTCCTAGAGGCCTCTTTTTCATTTTCAAGTTCGCTTTACTGAAAATTTTCGAAAGACAAGGTAGAATGAACATGGATCATAAAGATCGATATTGTATTTGAATGGTAATGGAAAGGGGCCGAAAATATGAACGGTTACGAACAATTCATGCAGGACACGTATAAGGCGATGCGCCAAGATCTAGTGGCACATGGTTTTACCGAGCTAACGACAGTGGAGGAAGTCGAGGAGAAGATGGAGCAGTTGGAAGGGACGGCACTCATCGTTGTCAATTCGGTGTGCGGATGTGCAGCTGGCCAAGCGCGACCGGCAGTGAGGGAAGCAGTGAAGGAGACGGATTTCAAGCCGGACCATTTGTTGACAGTGTTTGCGGGGCAAGACAAGGAAGCGACGGCCAGGATGCGGGATTATTTCCCGGAAGTACCGCCAAGTTCTCCGTCGATTGCGGTTTGGAAAGATGGAGCGCTTGCGTATTTCATCCCGAGGGATTCTATCGAGATTTCTCAGATGGAACAGATTAAAGACCATCTTACCGATGTACTCAATCAAGTCGGCGCTCAGTGATGACGATAGTAACGACTGCGGGCAGGCCGGATGCGTCTTCGGAGCGGCTGGCACAAGAGGCAAGTGAAGCGCTGGGATACCCAATAGTAGAACGGCGGAAAAGGTCGATTGCCCGGTTGCAACGCGAGTATGGGGCTGCCGTGCTCGTGGCGGGGGCGGATCGTTACGAATTGTACCGCCCGGGGATGGAGAAGCCCTTCTTTTTTCATCCGAATTCGGCCGCATTCAGACTAAAAAGACTGTTGAAAGAGGACAAAGATCCGCTCGTGGAGACTGCACAATTACGAGCGGGGGATTCTTTTCTCGATTGTACGCTCGGTTTGGCGTCAGATAGTATCATCGCCGCTTTTGTGTGTGGAGCTGAGGGGAAAGTGAAGGGTGTGGAGGCGGATCGGGACATTGCGTTCATCACGTCGCGTGGTCTTCATTCGTTTCCATCAGCGTCTCAAACCTTGACAGAAGCGATGCGCCGGATCTACGTCGAGCAAATGGAGGCGGTCGAGTTTTTGCGTGACGAGCCGGATGCGAGCTGGGACGTTGTTTATATGGATCCGATGTTCAGTGAACCGGTTACCGAGTCCTCGAATTTCACGCCGCTTCGCCAAGTCGGGATCCAAAACGTACTCACTGACGAATGGATCGAACAAGCGCGTCGTGTCTGTAAGCGGCGAGTCGTCATCAAGGATCGGTTCGATTCGCCTGTTTTTGAAAAGTTCGGTTTTGAACGGTTTGTACGACCGAATACGAAATTTCATTTTGGTTATTTGAATAAGTGAAAAAGCCGTCCGTATATGGGCAGCTTTTTTATGTTCTAGGCTTTGCTACTCAATAAGTAAAAGTGTGTTGAGCATAAAGTAATCCTATTATGCACAGTTACACTGTAGGAGATCCGAAAGTTTCTAGAAATGTCAAAAACTGTCCCAGGATGACGATCGGGACAGTTTTTTGTATTTAAATTCGTGCTATTCGGCACTGTTTTCAATATGTTGTTGTGCAATTGCCTTCAGTTCGTAAAGCGCCTCTACCAAGTGTTTCAATAGCATACCGGCGTCTTCTCGTTCGGGGGTTTTACAAGAAATATTAATCGAAATGGACTGGTCGAGTAAAATGTAAGCCAATCCGAAGCCGCCTTCGACGACAGGACCGAAAATCCGGTATTTGACATTATCATATGCCATGCCGCTCGTCGAAATGAAATCATGACGTAATGTACGGTAGCCTTTATCTGTAAATATCGCAGGCTTTTTTTCAATGCCGAGCGTCTGGCCGTACAATTCGTACATTTGCTCGAGGCCGTACATATGCCTTTCCACACCGAATCCTTTTCGACAATCAATAATCCGGTTGGAGTGTGCGGCGCCTGCTTTTTTCATCAAGGAATACAATTGCTCATTACCGCAATTACCTGCGTCGATCGCTTTCACGAGCGCCTGTTTTTCCGTGCTTGTTGCCCGCGCGCATTCCGTCCGGCCATCCCGGAAAACACGGACCGAGACGGGTTCATAGACGCTTCTGAACTTATTGAACGTTCGGTACTGGGCAATTTGCAATGCCATATGGAAAAAGGCGTCGGGGCTTAAGTTCATCCGCTTGATGGCGTCAGCGCCGAAACTGCCGATCAAATTGGATTTGACATGGAACTCTTTTTTAGCTTGTTCATTGTCTTCGTGGAATCGCTTTAAAGACTGCTTAATTTCTGTTGGCAGTTCCCAATACAGCTTTTTCACAGGAGGCTGAACTGTTGTCACCGCTTGTTCGACAATTTTGTTGGAAAGCCCGTCATTGATATATTTAATAACCGCAAAGATGGTCGTACCATCGACCGCGGAATGTTCGATACTATACCCCAATTCACCGTTTTTCGTAATGATTGCTTGAATCGTCTTATCGTAAAATTTATTGTCGCCATTTAACATCAGATTGGAAATGGCTTGTTCAGGTGTTTCGCTTTCGTCATCCATGGATATGACAATCAGCGCCTCTTCGATTGTCCGCAAAATGTCGGCGTTGATTGGTGAAGCGAGGAGTTGTTCATAGACTGTTGCTGCGTCATTTCTTTGAGCAGTCGTATAAATGCTGACGTTCGTCCCATTTTCTGTCTCTTTTTGCAATGCCGATTCAATGGCTGCTGTCATTTCTTCACTTTGATAAATGTCGCCTTGGTCGTTCGTCACTTTAATTTTGTATATATGATGATTCGCCAAAATAATAATATAATTATTGCGTTTATCGAACGGTGCGACTTTAAATTCATCTCTGTCCAGTTTTGGGACACGCGCAGAACGGAAAAACTTTTTATATTGGCTCATATCAAGCGGCACGCCGCTCAATGTGACTGGTTCCACTTTTTCATCAATAATCATGTGATAAAACTTAGCAACATAATGACATACTTTTCCCGCGAGCTCTGTCTGCGTAAACCGGCGGCTATACTTTTCATTGTCCAATAAAATATTGAAATTCATCCCAGTCGGCAAGGAACCACGGTATTTCAAATAGAGGTCATCCCACAACGGTTTGAGCCAACTGCTTTCTGTCTGCTCATCCCATTCATGGAGTTTGCGCTGCAGTTGTTCCGCTTCGCCGCCTGTTTCAAAAAACTTTTTCACGGCTTCCGTTGTTGTTTGGTACTGTGTATCGGCGACTAAAGGTTTCACCCATTCCAGAAGTTTAGATTCCGTACTTGAAAGCGGTGGAATCGGCAATGCCGGTAATTGGTTTGTATAAGCAAATGTTTTTATAATAATAACTCCTTTCGAATGCTTCACTGTGGTAGTAATTTGGTAATCATATGATAGTAAATGACTGCTGTGTAATCAATAAAAAAACTGTCTGCGGTACGAGACCGGGACAGCTTTTTACGTTTTTTTGTGGCAATACCACATTTTAATGAGTAAAATTCAAGGAGCTCAAGTAGACTACTAATGCGAGCATTCCAAGACCAATTAGAAGTTGAACATCCATCAGTCAAAACCTCCTTCAAGAAAAAAGGACATATCGCTACACTTTTATTGTACAATGAAATAAGAAAAGAAGAAACCTTTTAGGAAACATTTCGTTTTATCTTCAATAGGCAGAAGACTTCCACTTCTATGGGGGTGAGCTGAATGCATTTTTATTTTCTTGTTCAGCGGATTTCAACCTCCCGCTGAACGAAGACAAAGCCTCAGTGGGTGTTACAGATTTTAAAAGAAGTCAAGGACGGCAATCTAAGTACGCGACCTCCTGTCGCAACGATTGTATGATCGGCATCGTGCCGGCCTCAACCTCGATTCAAAATCTGGACGCAATTACGCCGAGGCGTAATTGAAATCAAGACGACATATATACAATCGGTAGGTGAAGTCATTTGAAAAGATGGTTACAACAATCGCTCATTGTCGTAGTAGCATTGGCGACATTCGGTGTGATTACGCCGGATCATGATATATGGAGCGGCCTGTATGACAAGGGCAAGTCGAAACAAGCTGGAAATCAGACAAAAGACGATGCATATGTTGTTACGCTAGCTGACCCTGTACTTGAAGCGCCGCAGCTATCGCCTGAGGAAGCATTGATCGGTTCAGCGAAGCTGTTAGCTTATGAAAAGTTCGGAACGAAAATCGGCCCTGTCATTACAGATGAATTCGATGAAGTTATTTTTCCGAAAATCGATGAAGCGATTCGGATGACTTTGCGTGACACAGGAGATCTACATAAGCGCCGGCTTGCGA
>CAOKMT010000152.1 GCA_948469885.1 uncultured Sporosarcina sp.
CTAAAAAACTAAGGAGATGTTCAATTTGAAAAATGAAAAAGCGGTCGTCGTATTTAGCGGCGGTCAAGACAGCACAACATGCCTGTTTTGGGCAATGAAAAATTTCAAAGAAGTGGCGACAGTGACGTTCGACTACGGACAACGCCATGCGGATGAAATCGAATGTGCAAGGAAAATCGCAGAAGAACTTGGTGTGTCATTCAAAGTGCTTGATATGCAATTGATCAACCAATTATCGGCCAATGCATTGACACGGGATGATATCGAAGTGACCGAAGTGGATGGCGAATTACCGTCGACATTCGTGCCAGGAAGGAATCATCTGTTCTTATCATTTGCGGCTGTCTATGCCGACGCGATTGGTGCCCGGCATTTAATCACCGGTGTAAGCGAAACAGACTTTAGCGGCTATCCCGATTGCCGTGATAATTTTATAAAATCATTGAATGTAACATTGAATTTAGCGATGGACGGCCAATTTGTCATCCATACCCCATTAATGTGGCTCGATAAGTCCGAAGTGTGGGCCTTGGCGGATGAACTTGGGGCACTCGAATTTGTACAAGAGAAAACGCTCACTTGCTACAACGGCGTTCCAAGCTCGGGTTGCGGAGAATGTCCGGCATGCGTATTGCGCAATGAAGGCTTGGAGATTTATTTATCCAGGAAAACGGCGGGTGCTTCCAAATGATGCAGCAATTTTACCCGCAAGTACAACATGACTACCGTTTCGAGTTGAACAAAGATATGCATTTTTCGGCAGCGCATTTCATTCCCCATGAAGATGCCGGGAAATGCAAAGTGATGCACGGGCATACGTATCATATCAATGTGACCATCGGCGGCCATGTATTGGACCCGCTTGGATTTTTGATTGATTTCAAACAATTGAAAGACTTGGTCCACAAAAAATACGATCATTCCGTACTGAACGATCATCCCGAATTCCAACATCGGTTCCCAACAACCGAACAATTGGCGGAACAGATTTGTCTGTCCATTCAAGGGTTCTTGGAGACAAAAGAAAATCAGCCGGTCTGCCTCCAAGTGATCGTTCGGGAAACGCCGACCAGTTATGTCGTTTATCGGCCTAAACAGGAGGATGTACGATGAAAATCCCTGTGATGGAAATTTTCGGGCCGACCATACAAGGAGAAGGAGCTGTAATTGGACGCAAAACGATGTTCGTTCGGACGGCGGGCTGCGACTATTCATGCGCTTGGTGTGACTCCAGTTTCACATGGGATGGTACTGGAAAAAGTGTTCTAAAACAACCGCATGAAATTATTGCTGAACTGAAAGAGATTGGTGGAAAATCCTTTTCTCATATAACGATTTCAGGTGGAAATCCAGCGTTGCATAAAGGGATTGGTGAGTTGGTCGATCTTTGCCATGCAGCGGGGTGGAAAGTTGCAGTCGAAACACAGGCTTCTTTCTGGCAAGATTGGTTGTTGAAAATCGACGACATTACACTTTCCCCGAAGCCCCCAAGTTCAGGAATGGTGACGGACTTCGATAGGCTGGACGGGTTCATGGAGAAACTTATAGACTCGAATGCTAGTCTAAAAATTGTCGTTTTCGATGAAGCAGATTTCAAATTTGCGGAAGACATCCATCTTCGCTATCCCTCCTTCCCGTTCTTTTTGCAGACCGGAAATGATGACACGACAACAACCGATGATGCCGGCCTCGTATCACACTTATTGCAACGTTTCGAATGGCTCATTGATAGGACGGTCAACTCTCCCATCATGAATGATGCAAAAGTGCTCCCCCAATTACATGCACTTGTCTGGGGAAATAAGCGAGGGGTTTAGATGAGGTAGACCGGCTTCACCTTCCCAACATCGTAGGAAAATTGGTAAATTCGCATAATCGGTTTCGGCTCTCAATAAAAAAACTCCCCTCGCTACGAGCGCAAGGGGAGTTCGTTATTTCACATTATATAAGACAAGATTGCATTTTCATTTAATTTCTGGAGCGCTTTTGTCGCTTCCCCTTTGTTCGTATACTCAAATGTACGGACATCTTGTTGTTCAAATACTGTAATAATCCACATTGTACATGCTCCTTTTCATTTTTAAAGGTTGTCAAAAGGATATCTTGTAAAATACTGTCTATTTCTTACTTCACTTTCATAATACGCTATTTCCCCTCCCTGAAAACCTATTTGTGAAAGTTTTCACAATTCATTCAAAATAAAAACGCTTACATGTGAATATCTTGTGACAATGACTGGGAGTAGGTTTATCTAAAAACATATCTGATAAAAATTTATTGTTCATACAATTAGACAGTACTCATTATCAAAACAGTACATCATAAAAAACTAGGCATTCGGGCAATACTGAATTGCTTCGACACCTAGTTTTTTTATAGTGATGATATAGTCTTTTAATCATCAAATGGCGCATTTCTCAAGCACCGGGCACCCTTACATTATACTTACACAGCTCTTTTACGGAGCCAGCCGATACACATTCACAGGTCTTCCTTTTGAATGATGCGACGCTTTTCCGATGCATTCAGCCAACTCCACTTTGCATAAATCAGAAACAATCCGTTGAGCGTTGCGATCACTCATCTTTAAGTGAATGGCTAAGTCTTTTGTTGTAAAATCAGTCCAATCCATTTTCCGAATTAAAGATTCGATTCGTTTAAATGTTTTCACACTAATATTACTTTCTTTTAATTTCTCCAAAAACTGTTGGTCATCTGTCCGGTAAGCGTAGACGAGCTCTTCTTCCTCCCCTACTGCATCGATAATCGTTCCGTCTTCTTGGATGATCACGATCTCTTGCTTTTCTCTCCCTCTCGATTCTCTGATCGCACGATAAGCATTCGTTTCTGCTGAAAAAACCGTCTGGCCGTAGCCGACGCCGACCGCGACGTTGGAATCCGCTTCAGCCGTGAGATGATTGATCTTTTCTTTCAATACCCCGGTTTCCCTTTCAATGGCTCCTCTCGTGCTAAAGATTGCGTAACGGCCATTTCCTTGTTCAAATAGCGAGCCATCCAATCTTTCGCAAAGTTGAAGAAGCGTTTTCTTCAAATGCAATTCTAAATACTTCAACCGATAAGATTCTTTCATTTTTTCTTGAATGGTATCGTACTCGACAACTTCAATAATCGCCACGCTAATTTGCGTATCTTTATAATAGGAAGTTTTAATTTTTTCGAAAAACATCCGAATCGTATGGCGGATTTCATTTCGGGAAGGAGATAACCAAAACGTAGGAACGCCTGCTTTTTGTAATTTTTCATAAACAGTCGGATAATAAGTGAAAGCCGCTTCAATTTTATTCTGTTGCCATAAGTCATAGTGAAAATTAAATAACATATCATCTTTGACATCCACGTCAAAGTTTTTAATATAGACCTTTTCCACTATCTTCTCCAACTGCAATAATTCATCTTCGTAAAAAAATGCTTCGAGAACATCTGCACTGACGCGTTCTAACAATTTTCCGCTTTTCGTTGAAAGTTTAACAAAGCCTTTATAAATTCCCAGTTCACTTGAGTCGATATGGACATATGTTTCATTGGATCCTGTCGCATTGACTGCAATTTTATAAGGGATATATCCTGAAAAAAGCCAGAAATCGACGGGTATCTTCGGCTTCAATACAAAATCTTTCACTTCACTCGTTTTATTGTAAATGTAAGGAACAAATGTCAAGTCTTGTTCGATTTCTCTTGCTATTTCAAGAATCCTGTTTACTGACTGACTCGGACCAACAACTGCAACTTTATACATAGCAATTCACTACTTTCTAGACATACATGCATATCCATTTTATCAAAAAAAGAGGCTGAATGAAATCAGCCTCATACTATTATTTATCCATTACCATTAAATGTTATCGGGAATTAACGACTTGTAGACTCTTCCGTCTAAGCGTTCTTGCAACTCCGCTTTTGCCCGTTCAATGAGTTCCGGATTTTCCATCACTTGAAGTACAGTCGAAGCGAGCACTTTGCCAGCTTGTAACATCCCTTTATGTGCGATCGGCGTGGCGCCTTGTGAAACGGCTTGCCATGTATGGAGGGGTGTTCCAATCGCAAAACAAGTAGTCAGACATTGCATTGTCGGAACAACCCAGCTGACATCGCCCACATCCGTGGACCCTGACAACATCGCTTCCGAAGTGTTTTGAGGGGGAATGAAATCTGCGATGATCCGTTCTTTTAATTTTTTCACTGTTTTCCTATCGCGCCCTGCGTATGCATTGTTCACATCATCTTCTGACAGTGTGCTTCGGATCTCCTTAGCAAATGCAAAATCCTTTTCATCATAGGCAGGCGCATCAACCGTCGCTAAATTGTCATACATCACTTCTGCTAGTACTGTGTTCGGGATCAAATTGGACGCTGTTCCTACAAATTCCACTTCAAACGACGTTTCGGTCATGAGTGCCGCGCCGCGTGCAATATTATACACTCTTTCGTACAACGCTTGCACATCTTCTTTTTCGGGGGCGCGTATTAAGTAGGAAACTTCAGCATTCGCTTGAACGACATTCGGCGAAGTGCCGCCCGTATCGGTCACAGCATAATGAATCCGTGCTTCCTGGACCATATGCTCCCTTAAATAATTGACCCCAACATTCATCAATTCCACCGCATCCAGCGCACTTCTCCCCAAATGAGGCGCAGCTGCGGCATGGGCACTCTTTCCTTTGAACTTGAAAAGGACTGCATAATTCGCAAGCGTTTTTACGTCCATCAAACCTGGTACGTCCCATGGATGCCATGAAAACGCGGCATCCGCATCATCGAACAGGCCGGCCCGTGCCATGAACGCTTTACCAGAACCTGCCTCTTCAGCGGGACAACCGTAGAAACGGACGGTGCCTTGCAGTTGGTTCTGCTCCATGTACTTTTTAACCGCTACTGCCGCAGCAAATGCACCAGTTCCTAATAAATTATGCCCGCAGCCATGTCCATTACCGCCGACTTCGATAGGATCGTGATGAGACAATCCTTTTTTCTGACTTAACCCTGCTAATGCATCGAATTCCCCTAAAATCGCAACGACAGGCTTCCCGCTTCCGTAAC
>CAOKMT010000153.1 GCA_948469885.1 uncultured Sporosarcina sp.
GGTCATATTGCTGGCTTGTGATTATCACGCCAACTGTCCCTGCACCCATCCAAGACGCCAATGCATCAATAGAGGATCGTCCAGGCATTGTGAAAAGCGGTCGCATGATTTTTTGTAGAAGGGAACCGACGAATTCCATCAGACCGAATTCAACAAGCAGTGGCAATAAGATGCCGGCAAATAAAAACCAAGTAAGTAGGACAGGGGCCAAATCATAGAGGACAACCCCTCCTGTATCCGGGGATGACACGAATTCCGGTCCGATTTGATAAAATGCCATGATACCTACGAGAAAACCGATGATACGCATTGTGATTCCAAAAGGTCCCACGTAAAAGATGGATTTCAAGAAAGGGTGGTTCATTATGAATTTAGGTTTTGCAATAAGCGCAAGCAGTGTCAGGAACACTGTGATACCCAGCATTCCTACTAAAAATGCTGGAATTTGATTTTCAAATGTGACAAGAAGGGAAGAGGCGAGTACACCGATTCCGATCGTCACTTCGTCATTCACTTTGATCGGTACAAGGAAGAGCAATGTACCGATCAAAGAAGGAATGAGAAATTTCCACACGCTAAGCTTTTTGACTGTCGCGTTTTCTCCGCTTTTAACTGTCGTCATCATCCATTCCCTCCTTTATTGCTGATATGTGCGCAGCACCTTTTCAAGTACGTCCAATCCGTGATCGATTTGTTCTTTCGTCACCGTAAGTGGGGGGATCATTCGGATGACTTCGCCGGAATTGCCACATAAGTAAAAGAGCACGCCTTCCTGCAAGCAACCGTCCAGTACGTCCATGACGGCTTGTCCATCTGCTTCACCGGTCTTCGGATTGCCAAGCTCGATCCCGATCATCAAGCCGACGCCTCGGACATCCCGAATGATCGGGTACTGTTTTTGCATATTCCGTAAACGTTTCACTGCGTATTCGCCCATCTCTTTTGAGTTGTCCAACAGCTTTTCTTCTTTCATCACTTCGAGAGAGGCGAGCGCGGCAGAACAAGCGAGTGGATTCCCGCCAAATGTCGTGCCGTGTGAACCGAGCGGCCATTGGTCCATCAATTCTTTCGAAGCGATTGTCGCGCTCAATGGTAAGCCAGCTGCAATTCCTTTGGCGACAGCCATAATATCCGGTTTCACATCAAAAGTTTGAGCAGCGAACCAGTTGCCTGTACGTCCGAATCCTGTTTGCACTTCATCAAAAATGAGCAGGATGCCATGTCGATCACAAATTTCACGGATTTTCTTAAGCCATGCCTTCGGTGGAATAATATAGCCACCTTCGCCAAGAACAGGTTCCAGAATCATACAAGCGACTTCTTCAGGAGCTACTTGATGATTGAACAGTTTCTCTACGTCACGTTCCAGCTTTTCAGGGAAAAACTGTTCAGGATCCGCACCTTCAGGCAAATATTCAGGTAAAGCATAAGGCAGCTGATACGCGAGCCATGAAGGTTGTAAATATTTCCGGTAAGCGCTTTTTGATGTCGTCACACTTAGAGCACCAACTGAACGGCCATGGAAACAACCTGTAAAGGAGACGACATATGGACGCTTTGTCGTATATTTAGCCAGTTTCAATGCGCCTTCAATTGCTTCTGTCCCGCTATTCGCGAAAAAGAAATTATCTAGTTTTGGCGGTAAGATTTTTTGCAGTTCCGCTGCAAGTTTCAAAATTGATTCATACATGATGACACCTGAGGGTCCGTGGATAAGAGAATCCACGCCGTCTTTGATCGCTTGGACGACTTTCGGATGACGATGTCCTACGTTTTCCACTGCAATGCCGGAAGTGAAGTCTAAATATTGCTTGCCATCGACACCGTAATAATAGCAACCTTCTGCTTTGACAACAGGCAGATTCGGGTGATCTTTCGCCATGCTTGGCGCCAAGTAGTTTCCAATATGGTCCACCATTTGAACCCAATCATTTTTCTCTTCGATTTTTTGTGTCATGTTTAAAATCTCCTTTACTTCATTTCAGTATATTTTTGTAGTTTCCGGACGACAGTCGGTTGACTGATCCCTAAGGATTTCGCAATTTCGGTCGTCGTTCGGTATCGTTGTTGGGCACTTTTTAATACTTTCATTTCTACTTTTTCTAAAATTGTCGGGAGTGTGCTTCCCTCGAATTCAATTGAGTATAAATCCTGGTCTGTTGCCAGTCGGTATCCAACAGGTAAATCATTCACGGAAATGATGGTTGCTGTGCTTTGGACCACGAGTCGTTCTATCACGTTCATCACTTCGTAATGATTTCCTGGCCAATCTAAATTGAGTAAATGGTGAAGTACATCATCGCCAAGTTGCCTAGAAATGTGATGTTTCTTCGAAAACTGAATTAAGTGACTTGAAATAAGTGCATGTAAATCATCTTTTCGCTCCCGAAGAGGGGAAAGTTGAATCGGTACCACGTTGAGCAAATAATATAAATTCTTGTGGAAGGCGCTAACTTCATTCAACTCACACTCTGTTGAACTGATGACTCTCGTATCAAACGGCAACCTCTTTTTTGATCTTTGTGGCGTATATTTTTTACTTTGGAATACGTTGGCCAATTGTGCTTGTAAATGAACGGCAAGTTTGTCGATTCCTTTTAAGTAAAGCGTGCCACCTTGTGCTAATGTCAATAGTCCGACTTTTTGTGATTCGCCGTCGTCAAAGCCAAATAATTCTGGCTCGAATAACGCTTCGGGTAGCGTTTCGCAGTCCACTTCAATAAATGGACCGTTTGCACGTGTGCTATTTTTATGTATTTCTTTGGCTAATGTCGTCTTCCCAGTGCCGTATTCCCCGAAGATCATAATGGGTACTTCAAGGGAAGCCGCTTTGTGAGCGGTTTCAAAAGCTTGTTTTGTCGTCCGATGTTCGACGATGAGGCCATTGCTACCAAGCTTTTCTTTTCGTAGCAGTAGAAGTTCTTCTTTTGCCAATAGCATCTCTTGTTCAAGCTCTTTCATATGATTTTGAATGAGCATCAGTTCAGATACTTCGTAAGAGTAGCTGATGATGAACTTGATTTTACCGAGTTCGTCGAAGAAAGGTAATCCGGTAATAAGGATTTTACTCCCGGAAGGTGTTTTCTGTACGAGAACGACTTTCTTTTTTTGGTGTAAAACGAGTGGTGTAATGGCCGGAGAGAAGATGCCTTCTTTTTCTAACGCATAGACCGATTTTCCCAGTAGATCTTTCGCATCGATGCCATAATGTCTTCCGCTAATTTGTGATGCTTTGATGATGATGCCATTCTCATTTGTCATAATAATATCTTCTTCGTAAGTATCGATAATTTCTTCTTTGGAATTGGGATGTAAAAAGAAACCTGTCATAAAACCCACCTTTCCTACAAATAGAACTAATCATAATTGAATAACTATTTGAATTTGAATAAACTATACAATATTGGATAGGTGAATGCAATGTTATTTTTAAAGTTTCCTAATTTTAGAAAATGGGGAGGTGAGGAAAGGAGAACATGCAAAAAAGCGGGGATTCGTCATTTGACGAGGATCCCCGCTTTTTCAAGTGCTTTTTCAGCTTGTGCGATTTGTTGTTCATTGTCTGCGAAAACTGTGTGAAGATGAATGCCTTCGGTTAATTGCGAGAGTAAGGAGGCATTCGTCTCATAAATTTTCTTGAGGAAGTTTTTCACTTCATTTCGATTTGACACCATGACGGAGGCGGTTAAATCGCCGTAAACCGGATGTTCGATTTTCACGTCTTTTACTGTTACGCCGTTATCGACGAAAATATTGAGCTCCGTCTCTGTCTGTTCTGCGACATGATTGCAGACAATTACTTTCTCGAGTTTTTGAGGACCGTTTTGGGGATGCATATAGATGTATCCGCGGCTTGTTGCCATGATCGGTTCTCCTTTTGCTTTCAATAGCGTCACGTCTCCGACGATCACTTGCCGGCTGACATTTGTCATTTCCCCGAGTGCTCTTCCTGCGATTGGATCGCTCGCATTTTTCAACGTGTCCAAAATGAATTGAAGCCGCTCTTCTCCTAAAACTTTTTCGTTGTCCCGCATGTATCTCCCTCCGTATATTGTTGCTGCTTTTCATTTTATCATAGACATAGAGCTGGGAGTTCGAATGTTGGAAAATATAAGGATGGATAGAGAGAGTCTGGAATCTCTTTTTAAAAGCATCATCCCCATTCCAGAGAAGGAATGGGGATGGCTTTTGAGCCGAATCTATTGATAAGTGTTGGTATATCTACTCTTAGCGTGAAAAAGATTTAGTCAATCGAGATTCCCCCGCTAGCAGCTCCAGTTAAAGTGAGGGCTAAATCAAGACCTCCGGTAATGGCAGCAGAGAATACAAGTAATAAGCGTTCTCCCGCTGTAACAGGGATATTTAATCCAGTTGTTAGACCACTCGCACTATCACCTACGGACAGAAGGCCTGTGAAATCTGGCGCTAAATTGACAATAGCACCTGGTACTGCTGTGAAAGTGTTGCTATCCGCTGGCGCGGAGTATAGTTGCGCGCTCACAGTTGCAGTCGAGCCGATAAGACTTAGACCTAGTGTGACGGTAAAGAAGCCTGCGATCGACGTAATAGTGCCATCTCGTGGAACTGTGAAAGCATAATTCAGAAGGCCACTTAGGTCAATTGTACCGCCTAGTAGATTTACACCAGCGACAGCACTTCCGAATCCTACAAGACTCGTCGTTCCTACTAATCCACCTAGAACAGTCGTTAAGACAACTGGCGTGACACCGGAAGCGTAAGGGATGACAGCGCCTGTACCTGTTGGTCCCGTCGGTCCTGTGTCTCCCGTTGGCCCCGTCGGTCCAGTTGGTCCGATTGCACCGTCAAGTCCTGTTGCACCTGTCGCACCCGTTGGTCCAGTCGGTCCGATCGCACCGTCAAGTCCTGTCGCACCTGTTGCGCCCGTCGGTCCAGTCGGTCCGATTGCGCCATCAAGCCCAGTCGCACCTGTCGCACCCGTCGGTCCAGTCGGCCCGATTGCACCATCAAGCCCAGTCGCACCAGTTGCGCCCGTCGGTCCAGTCGGTCCGATTGCGCCATCAAGCCCAGTCGCACC
>CAOKMT010000154.1 GCA_948469885.1 uncultured Sporosarcina sp.
CCTTCATGCGCATCATGCTACACGCAAGAAGCCGTATCCTTTCTATGGACAAAACTAGTCATTGACCGCGAAAACTTCCTGTCTGTCGACATAGTCCCGTTCTACAAAAAGTATGCACGTCTTTCAAGCGATTTACACATCAAATCTACAAATGCATTCATTTCCGGTTTCAAAGAAGCCCCCTACTATCGCCAAATCGGTCTAGTGCCAGTTCGGCATCCCGACTGAGACATAAAACAGCTAAGCTATTTTCAACTAAAAAAGCCGCTCCTTCAAACCCGTTGCTTGCGGCTTAAAGGAGTGGCTTTACCTCTCGTATGCAATTATTGTGTAATGATTTCACCGATCAATGGCGGTTTGACGACAACCTCGTCTGCAATGTGTATATGCTCTTGAAGCAGTGAAACAGCATGTTCCACGTCTTCTCGATTGGAATGGATGACAGCAATCGATTCGCCTTTTTTCACCACATCTCCGATTTTCTTCTTCAAAACAATGCCAACAGCCATATCAATTTTATCTTCTTTCGTCGCCCTACCCGCTCCTAGTAGCATAGCCGCTGTCCCAATATCATCTGCATCCAATTTCGTCACATATCCGGACCGGGAAGCATAAACATCAATTTCAAATTTAGCCGTCGGGAGTAATGAAAGATCGTAGATGCAAGCACGATCTCCTCCTTGCGCTTCGATTAAATCGCCAAACAACTTAAGGGCGGCGCCGTTTTTCATGACTGTTACGAGCATTGTACGCGCTTCGGGTAATGTTTTTGCTTTGCCGCCTACAACAATCATTTGACTGCCCAGCGTGAGACATAATTCCGTTAAATCTTCGGGGCCCTTCCCTTTTAACGTCTGGATCGCTTCTTTCACTTCCAATGCGTTGCCAATCGCATATCCGAGCGGTTGACTCATATCAGATCGGATGGCCATCGTCTTTTTTGCGACTTTTTTGCCAATCGCAACCATCGACTCCGCAAGCGCTCGCGCATCTTCAGCTGTTTTCATAAATGCACCGTCTCCCGATTTCACATCAAGTACGATTGCATCCGCCCCTGCGGCAATCTTCTTACTCATGATGGAACTCGCGATAAGGGGGATACTATCCACAGTGGCAGTGACATCACGCAAAGCATACAGTTTGCGGTCCGCCGGTGTCAAATTGCCACTTTGTCCAATGACCGCCAGTTTCAGTCGATTCACTTGCGCCACGAATGCTTCGTTCGTCAACTCAATATGAAAGCCTTTGATAGATTCCAGCTTATCGAGTGTGCCACCTGTATGGCCAAGCCCCCGCCCACTCATCTTCGCAACAGGAACACCACATGCGGCGACGAGCGGCGCCAATATAAGCGTTGTTGTATCTCCAACACCACCTGTCGAGTGCTTATCAACTTTGATCCCTTCTATCTCGGACAAATCAATCTGTTCACCGGAAAGCACCATTGCCATCGTCAAGTGGGCTTGTTCCTCCGCATCCATCCCTTTAAAATAAATGGCCATCAACAATGCGCTCGCTTGATAATCAGGTATCGTACCTGCCGTATAGCCTTCGACGAAAAAAACAATTTCTTCTTTCGTCAGCGTTTGACCATTCCGCTTTTTCTCAATAATATTCACCATGCGCAACATCGTCAATTCACCTTTTTCTTAAGAAATGGTAAAAAGCTCTCCCCAAACTTCGGCATTTCCACATTGAAATTATCCGCAATCGTCGCGCCGACATTTGAGAACGTCTCACTTTGAGGCAATGCTTCACCGTTTTGAAGCGAAGGGGAATAGATGAGTAACGGTACATACTCCCGTGTATGATCTGTTCCTTTATGGACTGGGTCATTGCCGTGATCTGCCGTTAAAATGAGTAAATCATCTTCTTGGAGGGAAGCCATGATTTCTGGAAGCCGCTCATCAAATTGTTGCAACGCTTCCCCGTAACCTACCGGATCCCTTCTATGACCGAACAGCGCATCGAAATCAACGAGATTCGTAAAACTGATCCCATGGAAGTCTTGCGCCATCACTTTGAGCAATTGATCGACGCCATCCATATTACTCGTTGTCCGAACCGATTGCGTAATCCCTTCGCCATTAAAAATATCTGAAATCTTGCCGATTGCTATAACATCCAATTGGGCGTCTTGCAATTCGTTCATCACTGTACGATCAAAAGGTTTCAATGCATAATCATGCCGATTCGTCGTTCTTGTAAAGTTTCCAGGTTCCCCGATGAACGGCCGCGCAATGACTCGCCCGACAAGATATTCTGGTGTCAATGTCAATTCACGCGCGATCTCGCAAATTCGATACTGCTCTTCAATCGGAATAATTTCTTCATGTGCAGCGATTTGAAGAACGGGATCGGCGGAAGTGTAGACGATAATTGCACCTGTTTCCATATGTTCTTTGCCCAGTTCATCAATAATTGCCGTCCCACTAGCCGGCTTATTGCCAATGACCTTACGTCCTGTCATTTTTTCCAGTTGGGAGATCAGTTCGTCTGGAAAACCGTTCGGATACACTTTAAACGGCTTGTCGATATTTAACCCCATAATTTCCCAATGCCCTGTCATCGTATCTTTTCCAACAGAGGCTTCTTGCATTTTTCCGTACATCGCAAGCGGTACTTCCGCCACAGGAACCCCTAGAACAGGACGTATGTTCGATAACCCGAGTTTCGCCATATTCGGCATCTGTAAGCCTTGCATCGCTTCAGCGATATGACCGAGCGTATCAGCTCCTTCATCGCCAAACAAATGCGCATCGGGCGATTCACCGATGCCAACAGAATCAAGGACAACCAAGTGGATTCGTTTAAACAGTTCTTTCGTCATTATGAAACCTCCTCATTTTAAGCACGCGGATGAAATTTCTTATATACTTCTTTTAACCGCTTTCCGCTCACATGCGTATAAATTTGTGTCGTTGAAATATCAGCATGACCTAACATTTCTTGCACCGCCCGTAAATCTGCCCCATTCTCAATTAAATGAGTTGCAAATGAATGGCGTAATATGTGAGGCGTCAATTCTTTTTGAATATTCGCTGTCAACGCGTGCCCTTTCAGTAATTTCCAACAACCTTGTCTAGTTAATCTCCCTCCACGCATATTCACAAACAATGCATCGACAGGTCGCCGTTGTTTTTCAACAAAGCGAGGACGCACTTCATTTATATAGCGTGTGCAAGCTTCAATCGCCTTATGACCGAGCGGAACGATTCTTTCTTTTCCACCTTTCCCGAACACACGTACAAACCCCATCGATAGATGGATATCGTCCAAATCGAGCTCAATCAATTCGCTGACACGCATGCCTGTGCCATACAAAATTTCAAGAAGTGCATAATCCCGGACCCCTTGAGGCTTTGTGCAGTCAGGCGCTTGAATAAGCCGTTCAATTTCTGCCAAAGAAAGTACCCGTGGCAACTTCTGTTCGAGTTTCGGTAGTTCCAAATGAACAGTAGGATCGGCAGTCGTTACCTTTTCCCGAAGAAGAAACTGATGAAACGAACGAATTGAAGAAATATGTCTCGAGACTGTTCGGGCTGACTTCCCTTCTTCATTCATTCGTTGTAAATAAGATAAAATATAAGGACGTGTGATGGCATCAATCTTTTCCAGCTTTTCTTCTGCCATAAATAAAATATAATCTTCGAGATCGCGGTGATATGAAGCAATCGTATTATGCGCCAACTGCCGTTCAACCTTTAAGAAATGCATATAATCTTCCAATGCAAATAGAGCATCTTGCATTGTCTCCTCCCCCTTCCTAAAGCCATTTCTTTTTTCAATCACAAAAGGGATAGCAACATGCCATCCCTCCTTTTTCCAGCCTTCAATTTTCTTTTCCGTCGGCTTTACACTTTTTACAAATTCCATGAAAAGTGAGCCAATGATCTTTAATTGAAAAATCCCAACGACTTTCGACGATTTTTTCCACTTCCCCGAGAAGATCTTCTTGAATTTCATCAACAGTACCGCATTCAATACAAATAAGATGGTGGTGGAAGTGAGCCACGCCTTCTTGCCGAAGATCATATCTAGAAACTCCGTCTCCGAAATTGATCTTGTCGACAATTTTCAAATCTGTTAATAATTCTAGCGTACGGTACACGGTTGCAAGTCCAATTTCCGGAGCCTTCTCTTTTACGAGCAAAAAGACATCCTCCGCACTTAGATGGTCCGCCTCATGCTCAAGGAGGACCAAAACCGTCGCCTCACGCTGCGGCGTCAATTTATAGCTCGCCGCGTGTAATTGCTTCTTTATCCGATCGATCCGGCTTTCCATACGACGCCCCCCTCAAACTGTCTCCATTATAGCAAAAGACCTTTATAGATGACAACAGAAAGGGAATGAGGAATACGACAAAAAAGCATTCTTTACATAAATAAAAAATAAAACACTGTAATTTCAAGTATTGTCACGAGCACCGTCATAACAAAAAGGACAACCAATGCTTTCGTATTCCGCTTTTTACGCCCTGTCGTCCGCATGAAAAATGGCGGCGAAAGAACTGCACAAAAAGTAAGGAAGAGAAAACACATAATGAACTGAAAAGGAAACCACCAAACCGTATATTCTATCATCCGCATGCCAGACGATAGTAGATAACCGGCTGAAAGTCCGAAGAGAACAGCTTTGACAGCACCGAAAAAAAGGACTGTGAACCGTAGCTGTCTAACCGACGCCAATATATAGACAACAACAAAAAATAATGTCGTCATAAGCGCGGGCCACAAAAAACTCGATTCATATCCATCAACGACCCGGGCATCGAAAATCCTCAGTACTTTTTCTACGGTTGTATCCGGCAGTTCGCGGAACAAAAGTGCCCCGCCAAGGTAACTGACAGCAAGAACGATAAATAGATAGACGAATGATAAGGAACGGATCATCGACTGCACCTCCGCTTGATTAGTACAGCCTATGCTCGTCCCTTTGAAAATAGTTCAAGTTTTTGAATTATATATTGAGTTGACCAGCAATTCGACCACGGCATCATTGTGCCACCCTGGATACTTCAATATTATATACACGCGCTCAAGCGCTTT
>CAOKMT010000155.1 GCA_948469885.1 uncultured Sporosarcina sp.
GCAATGGGAGTAAACAAGCGACGTAAATGACGATTTGCCGTTTCGTCATGTCGAACCCATGGACGACCGGCAGCATAGCCACGCCCGCTTTTCTATATTCTTCGCATCGTCTCATCGCAATCGCGAACGTATGCGGCATTTGCCAAATGAACAAAAGAAGCGCCAATACAATCGGCACGATATGATAGCTAGACGTTACTGCCGCCCAGCCGATTAAAGGCGTCACCGCACCGGACACACTGCCGATTGCCGTATTCAATGTATATTTCCGCTTGGACCACATCGTATAGAAAATAACGTAGGTCACCCAACCAATCGCTGCGTAAATTGTCGTTTCCATCGTCGTAAAAAGTAACAAGACGAAACCAATAACGCTAAATGCGATACCTAACGTCAATACTGTATTCAGTGATAAATTTCCCGTCACTGTAGGCCTGTGCTTCGTTCTTTCCATTACTTTGTCTAGATCCACTTCATACCAGTTATTGAGCGTCAATGCACCAGCAACAACGAAAGTACTGCCGATCATGGTAAGTAAAAAGACGTCCCAATACGCCAAAAAAGAATTATTTGTAAAATGAAGTGCCAGCCAGAATCCTGTCAAAACGGGTAGCACATTGGCGATTAAGACAAATCCTTTTAGAAGTGATTTCAGATCAGCGACCATGGTCGACGTTTTTGGTTCATCAGACAATGTCACTTTTTCAACTTTTTGAAGTGAAGTTATCATATGTTTAGTCATTTATTATTCTCTCCTTGAAAACGCCAAGTGCCATTCAACTAGAAGGATTGTAACTTCTTGAATCACTGGCATACATAACTTTATTTTACGCTTATTTGATGCGTAAAACAAGAAAAGCCTTATGATTGTCGACAGTTAAATATTACGAAAATGTTACAATATGAAAACTTATACCTGCATCTGTTGAAATAAAGGCTTCCTTAAATTTAACTTTGGTACTTAGGGAGCTTACGCAAGACGCGTACTCATACCTTCCACTTATATAGATATCCGCGAGTCATTGATACTCCCCCACATAGACAGATCATTTTATTGATAAAATAAAAAGCCTCCTTAAAGACAAACTGTCTTAAAAGAAGGCTTTTCCAACTAGATTTTATAGACTTCCTGCCACTACCAGCCGATTGTTTTTCATTATTTGGTGGCTTGCAAATTCAATGCTTCCCTTATTTTATGAAATGCAGATAAAAAGTTTCTTTCATACGCGTAGGCGACCTGCATCAATCTTTTTTCAGTATAATGTGCACCGATCAAGCTAAGACTGACAGGCAAGTCATTAGTTTGACCACATGGAAGCGACAACGCTGGGTGACCCGTCATATTGAATACAGACGGATAGCGGATCATCGCATTAAATATATCTTCTTTTTGATTCCCAAAGTCGACTTCTTCCACACCGATTTCCTGCGGCATTGCTGCCAAAGTCGGTGTCGCAAGAACATCAATCTCAGAAAATAAGTGTGTGAAGCTTGCGTTGATCTCCTCCGCCCTTTTCAAAGCATGTATGTAATCCAATGCTTGAATCGCTTTGCTCGATACCAGAATTTGCTTTACATCCGCTCCAAAATCTCCCAATCTTGTTTCAATAGAGTCCTTGTGAATATAGCCTGCTTCGGACGTCGCCAATGTATAAATAACAGACAAATCCTCTTCTACAAACGGAATATCCACTTCTATTAAGATCGCACCCAGTTCTTCAAGGTTTTTCACAGCATCCTCATACAGCTTAAATATCTTTTCATCGACACGCTCATTGAAATAATTTTTCGGGATTCCGATTCTTACCCCGCGAATGTCTTCATTCAACGTTTCTTTGTACGATTTATTTGTAAGTGCCTCCATCGTAATCGCCAAATCAGGGACGTTTTTTGTGAGCGGCCCGACATGATCGAGCGTCCAAGATAAATTGCTAATACCAGTACCATCGATATAACCATTCGTCGCTTTCAACCCGACGACGCCACAGGCAGCAGCAGGAATTCTGATCGATCCACCCGTGTCCGTACCGATTGACATCGCACAGAGATCAGCAGCAACAGCCGCACCAGACCCGCCACTCGACCCACCGGGAGTGAAGTTCCGGTTCCATGGATTCTTTACTGCCCCGTAAAACGGATTGTTGGACGTAATGCCAAAAGCGTATTCGTGCATATTCGTTTTCCCAAGATTTATGGCTCCTGCCCGCTCAAGTTGATCGACAGCTCTCGCGTTAAAGTTTGGGACAAATTCCTGATCAATGCGTGACCCGCTCGTTGTCGGCACACCTTTTGTATATAAATTATCTTTATAGGAGACTGGTACCCCTTCCAGTTTTCCTAATGTGGCTCCTGCCATTATTTTCTGTTCGGCAATTTTAGCTTGTGCCATAGATTGTTCCGCTAAAACCGTAATATAAGCATTCAAATCTTTTTCAGCTTCAATCCGTTTCAAATAATGCTTTGTTATTTCAACAGGTGAAAATTGTTTCGTTTTATAGCCTTCCAACAATGAATGGATGGTTAAATTACTCATTTCTAATAGCCCCCAGTTTCTATTCAGCTTCACACAACGTGTAAGCGCTTTCTATTATACCACAAAACGCTGTAATCATTTCAAATACTCCCACTATTTGGAAGAAAAAGAAGAAGGAGGCCTATCACTCCTTCTCCCCTAGCTCTTTCCCCATCCCTTTTAAAAAATGCATCCCGAATTTGACAGCCCGATTGATGTCAGGGTCATTGAATGATTTCAATAAGTCGAGCATGCCTATCTTTTGTTCGTTTTGTCCATATAGTTCAGCTTCCTGCAAGCCGCTTTGAACACTTTTGACAAGCTTCTCGGTTACATCAGGATCTATCGATGTAAGTAACCCAGAGACATTTATTAAATGGTTGATCGCATTTGTAACAGGTTCACGTGAAGCTTGATCGACCGCGATTTTCGTAAGATTTTCTTTCGCTTTCACCATTGCCTGAGCCGCATCAATCACCCCTGCGTCATTCAACTCGCCTGTAATCTCAAGTATCTTGCTGAGCGCTTGTTCTTGCTCGGCAATTAATGATTGCAGTTCCGCAAGTTTTTCCCCTTGCACTTCCTCTTCTGTCCACTCGGTCTTTTTAATGGAAGTAATCGGTGTCGCCATCCTTATCCCTCCTTATCGATCCGTCAAATGGACATAATCTGGCTTCGCCCATTTCCGCTCAACTTCCACGCCGTTTTGCGGATGACGTTTTTTATTGCGATGATTTGATTTCGGGAGTGGATTTTTCCCGTCTTTTTGCAGCACTTCCATCCGCACTTTCGTCTGTTTATAAGCAGGCGTGTTCGTCCGCTGATCCACTGCTGGACCTGTCAAAAAGTTGATGGCCGACTCTTTTTCGACCGAGTTCATCGGTAGAAAAAGTTCGTTGTCTTTCACCCGATCGGTCACGAGCGCTGGCAACTTTAAGGCCCCGTACGGAGAAACGAGACGCACAATTGAACCGCTCGAAATGCCGCGTTCCTTAGCAAGTTCCGGTGACACCTCAACAAAGATCTCAGGCACTTTCGCTTGGATTCCGTCCGATTTATTCGTCAAATTGCCTTCATGGAAATGTTCCAATAAACGTCCATTATTGATATGAAGGTCGTATTCTTCCGGGAATTCAACCGGCTCGACCCAGTCGGATAGCGCAAATCGCGCTTTCTTATCTGGAAAATTGAAGCCGTCCTCATAGAGCAAAGGAGTGCTCGAACCGTCCAAATTGCCCCATAAAAAGCTTCCCCATCCTTCCAAGACGTCATAGTCCGCTTGGCTGAACAACGGAGACAGGCTTGCCATTTCCGCGAAAATATCACGCGGATGGGTGTACTGCCAATTAGCGCCGAGTCGATTCGCGATCTCTTGGACGATCCACCAATCCTGTTTGCAGTCCCCTAACTCCGGTAACGCTTTGTATAAACGCTGGACACGTCTTTCGGTATTCGTAAATGTGCCGTCTTTTTCAAGCGAAGGGACAGCCGGTAAAATGACATCGGCGTATTGAGCCGTTCTTGAAAAGAAAATGTCTTGTACGACGAGGAATTCCATTTTCGATAACATGTCATGGACGTAATTCGCGTTCGAATCAACGAGCGCCATATCTTCTCCAACGACATACATCGCTTTCATCACGCCTCTGTCGACTGCATCTAGCATTTGAATATTATCCAGTCCCGGTGTTCCGTCAATTTTCACGCCGTACGCTTTTTCAAACTTCTGACGGGCTGCATCATCTGTCACATGCTGATAGCCTGGCAACCACCCGGGCAATGAGCCCATATCGCAGGCGCCTTGCACGTTATTATGTCCGCGTAGTGGATAAGCACCAGCACCTGGGCGGCGATAGTTGCCTGTCGCAAGCAATAAGTTCGAAATCGCCGCAGACGTATCCGAGCCTCCCGTATTTTGCGTGACACCCATGCCCCATAAAATACATGTCCCGTCTGCCTCGCGAATCATTTCAGCAGTTTTTACGAGATCTTCTTGTGACACTCCCGTAATCTTTTCAGCATACGGTAGCGTATACTTTTCAAGCACTTCTTTAAATTCGGTAAAACTGTGGACGTTCTCCTCAATGAACGATACATCATGCCACCCATTGTCGATCATATATTTCGTCACCGCCATGAGCCACACTTGGTCTGTCCCTTGTTTTGGACTGATGAAAAGATCCGAGCGATCCGCCATTTCATTTTTCCGCAAATCGGCAACGATCAATTTTTGACCATGCAGCTTATGGGCACGTTTCACACGTGTGGCGAGCACGGGATGTCCTTCTGCTGGATTGGCACCCACAATAATGACAAGCCCAGCTTCAGCAATGTCTTTAATCGTCCCCGCATCGCCCCCCATCCCGACAGTCCGGAAAAGTCCATCTGTTGCAGGGGACTGACAATAACG
>CAOKMT010000156.1 GCA_948469885.1 uncultured Sporosarcina sp.
TTGGATCGTCAGGCGTTTCGTCTTCTTCCTCTTCTACCTGGTCTTGTTCTTCATCTTCGTCATCCTCCAGGTCTTCTTGCTCGCCGATTTGAAGTGTGACGGAAGCTGGTGAACTTTTAAGTTCGCCGGCAACGGCGACGACATTGAACACATAGGTCGTATCTTCTGCACCTGAGAAAGTGATGGATGTTTCTTTTGTTTTCGTCATTTCTTTCATTTCACCTTCACCGGCTTTCGCGTAAACGATAAATTCGACTTCTCCCTCGATTTTATCTGGATCAGGTGTTTCATGGGACCAGGTCAACGTAACAGCATCTGACGCGGCATCATAATTTGCACTTAGATTTGTCGGTGCATTCAGTTCGATGACTTCTTCTTTTGCCACTTTCGTCGGCATTTCACCTCTGACAAATAGTTCTGTTCGTCTCATGTTCGCCGGTGTAGAAGCGCTTGCCAATGTGAGTGGGTCGGAACCGTACACAATGGTTGCTTCTTCAACGGAAGACGGTTTTGAAAAGCGAGCTGTCTGTTTGCCAGCAGAAATCGTCGACATCACTTGTCTGAATAAATCTTGTGGAACGTATCGTTCCCCATCAAAATTCATCATCGGTGCTCGATCTCGATAGCCGCCCCATGCAGCGATCGTGTAATCTGTAGAGTAGCCGACAAACCAAGAATCTTTTGCTCCTTTTTTATCGGAGAAGTTCGTTGTTCCTGTTTTCCCTGCAATATCGAGTCCTTGTACGTTGGCTCTTTTTCCTGTCCCGACGGTGAATACATCTCTCAGCATGTCAGTCACCATATAGGCTGTTGAATCTTTCATGACTGAAACAGGATCGGGAGCTAGACTTTGTACCGATTGATCTCGAAAAATAATTTTCTTAATGGTGTGCGGTTCTGTATAAAATCCGCCATTCCCGAATGCTGCATAAGCGCCAGCCAACTCGACAGTCGAAAATTCATCTGTTCCGCCAAGCGCATTTGCGGGAAACTCATTTTTTAATGAAATGCCAAGATTATCCGCAAAGTCGATCGCTTTTCCACGCCCAACTTCCTCATACACTTTTACCGCTGGTACGTTTCGAGAGTTATAAAGCGCTTCACGCATCGTAATCCGGCCTTTGTATCCTCTGTCTACGTTACGAACGGCAACAGGTGGATTGGATCCTTCGTAGTTGTACGGTGCATCATTGATCGTTTGCCCTGTCGACCAATTTAAATATTCGATAGCCGGACCGTAAGAGAGAATCGGTTTGATTGCAGAGCCGGGTTGCCGTTTTTCTTGTGTCGCGACATTCAGGAAGCCCGCCGTGTAATTACGTCCGCCGCCGACCGCGACGATCGCGCCTGTTTTTGTATCAAGCACGGTAAGTCCCGCTTCCATTTGGTCATTTGCGTAAATATTGGCTTTCAAAGCGTCTTCTACATTTTGCTGGGCACTTGGATCGAGCGTCGTCTGGATCTTTACGCCTTCAGATAGGACGTCTGTCAATCCTTCTTTTTCCAATTCGTTAAGAACGACGTTAACGAACGCAGGATATTTCGTATTGTCGTTCGCTCTTCTTTCGTCTTCCGAAAGGAGAGTGGATGTTACGTCAATTGCCTGCGCAGTTTCCATTTCTTCTTTCGTAATTTTCTTATGTTGGTACATTAAACCGAGGACAATATTCCGTCGTTTTTCGGCTCGTTCTGGATTGTCGAACGGATTGTATCCATTTGGACTTTGTGGGAGTCCAGCAAGCATGGCAACTTCGTGAAGTTCTAGCTCATCTAAAGACTTCCCATAAAAATATTGGGATGCTGTTCCGAACCCATATCGATTTCCAGACATAAGAATTTTATTGAAATACATTTCAAAAATTTCATCTTTGTCATATTTCCGTTCCAGCTGGAAAGCAAGCCATGCTTCTTGCGCTTTTCTTTTCAACGTCTTTTCATTTTTCAAAAATGTGTTTTTAATCACTTGTTGTGTGAGCGTACTGGCCCCTTGCGAACCGAATCCGCTACGGAAGTTTGCGAGTACTGCACCGCCAAGACGGTAAAAATCCATCCCGTGGTGGGAATAGAAGCGGACGTCTTCGGTGGCGAGAATGGCATTTTCCATCAGCTCAGGAATTTCCGAGTAGGGAACATATTCCCGTTTTTCCGTTCCTGTCTTCAAAAACACATTTCCGTTCACATCGAGCAGTTCCGACGATAGCGGATCCCGCAATAACACTTCGTCGAGCTTAGGTGCCGTACTTGCGTAAAAGGCGAAGAGTCCGGCGCCACCGGCCAGAACAGCAAAAGCTGCAATACATAATGCGAGAAATATTTTTTTGAAGATCCCTTTCGGCTTCTTTGGTTTCCTTGTTCGCTTTTGTGACGATGCTTGTTGAGCTTTGCGTCGCTCTGTTCTTGATTTTATTTGATCACTCATACGTTTTCCTACCTTTCAGTTGTTTCATTTCGTTGTGTGTTAAAAAAAGTGGAAACTGCGCGCAAGTAATCCAACTTTGGCATGAAGCCGGGGATGATTTCATGTGCAGCTTCTTCAAATTCGGCGAGTGTAATTGATTTTCTACCGCCTGCTTTCATACGATCCCACTTTTCTTTCATCATTTTGTAAGGCACAACGAAATACCGGTTCAGTGAAGAAAATCTGACGATTAAAAATGCGATGCCGTTTTGCGCTGTCACACTTTCCATATGATCCACTTGATGTTCATGGATATTTTGCAGAGGAAATGATGTCTTATTTTTCGTCTCTTTTGCTTCAAAATCAATATATTTGCCTTTCCATACACCGTTGAAGTCCGTTGTTGAAGGCGTTCGGAAATAGGCTTCTGTAATGACTGCGGCACTACGTGCTGGATAGTGGACATTGACGACTTGGATAGGAACAGGTTTTTTATGGATGACAGCGATGTTTCGGCTTAAATAATATTCATTGGAATCGTTTAACTCGTCTTCCAACGTTTTTCCGCGGTTGCTGTAAGACAGCTGGCTTGTATGCTGCCGTTCTGCTCTTTGTACGGGCACATATTTTTGCCCATTCGGATAGCGGATTGTCATGTAAACCACCTCACACTCAACTATCATACCATAAGCATTTGACGGATTCGCATTAGATAAGTTGCATCTTTTCAACTTAATTCAAGAGAAATAGTCTGGCTGTATAAAGGCAGACGCACGTATACTAAGGATAGGTCGATTGTCGAAGACAATTTTCGGAATACATGTTCGCCGAAAAAATGGTGAACATCGGCAGTATCTGATAAAATGAAAGAAAGACTCAGAAAGGTTGATAAAATATGAGTTTAGCAGAAAAATGTACCGTTCTCCTTTCTGTTTGTAATGAATGTCTTGAACGGCATGCAGAAATGAGAAAGTTAGATAAAGATCCAGATTTTTTCCAAGAAGTAAAACCTTATGCAGATAAATACCATGCCTTGCTCGATGAATGGGCGGAGGAATCGTATGCTTGGATTAAAATAGCAAAGCCTAAATATGTACATCCCGTTCAAGTTGAGGCGCTGTCGGATGGAATGAAACAATTCATTGTCCAATCTTTTTATAAAAAAACAGGGTTGAAACGATTTGTACTGTCCATTCGGTCAGCCGAATATACATTAAAAACCTTTCTGGATGCGCTTGAAAAGGAAGGGGAGTTGGAATGACAAAGGCCATCGATTCAACGCTTGAAAAATTGCGGACGGATCCATCTTTTGCGAGCCAAATCATCCATTATAAAACAATAGAAGGGAAGTCTGCGACATACGCCGACTTTCCTAGAAGCCTCCATTCTTCCATTATCAAGGCACTTGCCGCTAAAGGGATTGAAAGATTATATAGTCATCAGCGGGAAGCATTTGACCATGCGGCTGCTGGCGAATCCATTACCGCGATTACACCGACCGCTTCTGGGAAATCACTTTGCTACCATTTGCCGGTTCTTCAAAGCATTTTGGAGGATCATTCGTCAAGGGCAATTTATTTATTTCCGACGAAAGCACTTGCGCAAGATCAGCTGAGCGATCTGCATGAGTTGATTGAAGCGAGCGGGGAGACGGTTTTAAGTTATACGTATGATGGAGATACAGCCCCGGGATTGCGATCGAAAGTTCGGAAATCAGGTCATATCGTATTGACGAATCCCGATATGCTGCATTCTGGCATTTTGCCACATCATACGAAATGGGTATCTTTATTCGAGAACTTGAAATACATTATTATCGATGAATTGCATACGTATAAAGGGGTGTTCGGAAGTCATGTCGCACATGTGTTAAGAAGGTTGAAGCGAATTTGCAACTATTACGGGAGCGACCCCGTCTTCATCTGTACGTCGGCGACGATCGCCAATCCGGCTGAGTTGGCTGAATCGCTGACGAATACAGAAATGCGTCTCATAACAAAAAACGGTGCGCCGGCAGGAAAGAAACATTTCTTGTTTTATAATCCGCCCGTTATTCATCCGACTTTCGGCATTCGAAGAAGCGCGTTGCTTGAAGTACGAGATATTGCATCGTTGTTGTATCGTGAAGGCATCCAGACAATTATTTTTGCGAAAAGCCGGGTGCGCGTGGAAATGCTCGTCACTTATATGAAAGAACTGACGAAGAAAAAGCTGTTTGACGATACGGTAATGGGGTATCGCGGAGGGTATTTACCTTCAGAACGAAGAAAAATCGAGAAAGGACTCCGGGAAGGGCAAATTCGGACAGTCGTCAGTACGAATGCACTTGAACTTGGCATCGATATCGGTCAATTGCAAGCGTGCATCATGACGGGTTACCCAGGAAATATCGCAAGTGCTTTTCAACAAGCGGGGCGGGCAGGGAGAAGGCAAGAAGAGGCGCTCATTGTTTACGTCGCCCAGTCAACCGCACTTGATCAATACATTATTGAAAATCCGGAGTATCTTCTTGGAC
>CAOKMT010000157.1 GCA_948469885.1 uncultured Sporosarcina sp.
GACTTAAGCTGCTTACGCCATCCCATAATTCACCTCCCGACTAGTGATACTCATGGTATGGTCTTTCAGAGCGATGTTATGAAAGGGTAAATCAAGCAATTTAGGAATTCATCTGTTACACCCGACGTTTTATGGCATCACTTCAACGAAAAGTTTTTTTACGCTCTGCTGCAAGCGTTAACAATTCTTCGGCATGCTTCATCGTCAAGGGCGTTGTTTCCGCGCCAGAAAGCATTCTCGACAATTCTGTTGTCCTTTCTGCATCATGAACATGTTCGATCATCGTCGTTGTCCGATCTACTTTCACTTCTTTTTTGATTAAATAATGTTGATCCGCCATCGCTGCTACTTGTGGCAAATGCGAAATGCAAAGTACTTGTGAATGACTCGCGATCATTGCAATTTTTTCAGCAATCGCTTGTGCGACCCGTCCACTTACCCCGGTATCCACTTCGTCGAAAATGATGGAAGTGACACCTTGGTGTTTGGAAAAGATTGTTTTCAATGCCAACATCAGCCGTGAAAGCTCTCCGCCGGATGCAACTTTGACGAGCGGTTTTAACGGTTCCCCAACATTGGTAGAAATATGAAAAGCAACATCATCGATTCCTGTCGAGTCGAATACGGCACTCGACTTACGTTCGATCATCACTTTAAAAGACGCTTTTCCCATATGTAATTGATCCAACTGGTTCATAATTGCGGTTTCTAACTGTTTCGCAGCGCCTCTTCGAATGATCGACAGTTCTTCTGCTTCAATTTCCAAATCTTTTACAATTTGCACCATTTTATGTTGTTCTTCTTGCAATCGTTCATCACGGTTCGTCAACCTTTCAAGGTCTTCCGCAATTTTATCCCGATAAATCAATATATCTTCAATCGTCTTGCCATATTTCCGCTTTAAAGAGAGAAGCAAAGCGAGTCGTTCTTCCACGATGTCCAAGCGTGCAGGATCAAATTCCAATTCATCGATCAAATTTTTCAATTCGTGCGCGGTATCTTGCAATGCATAAAAGCTATCCGCCACCGTTTCGTATCGCGGCTTCAAATCGGCATCTACATCCGCTGCGTCTTCAAGCTCGCTCATCGCGGACCCAACCCAATCGAGCGCACGAGAATCTTCACTGATCGACTCATAAGCCCGATTAAGCCGATCAAAAAGCCGATTGAAATTTTGCAGCTTTCGTTTTTCTTCTTCAAGCTGCTCTTCTTCTCCGATTTCAAGTGCCGCTTCGTTAATTTCTTTTAATTGGAATGAATATAAATCAATTCTTTGTGCAACTTGTTGCTCATTTTCATCGGCGGTGTCCAATTTTTTCTTCAACTTCCAATAGTGACCGTAAAGCTCTGAATAGTTGGCATAAGCTTGCGCCATCTTCTTGCCTGCAAATTGGTCAAGCAAGTGGATATGACTTTTCTCGTGCATGAGCTCTTGGTTTTCATGTTGCCCATGAATATCGATCATATGCGCGCCGACTTCCCGCATAATCGCAATGGTCACCATTTTTCCATTGATGCGACAGACGCTTTTCCCGTTCGCATTGATATCTCGCCTTAAAATGAGCGCGCCTTCCTCAGCGGGTTCGATCCCAAATTGTCGAAGTGTCTGGAAGACGGGATGGTCGGGTTTTTCGATCGTGAAAAGACCTTCCAGTTCGGTTCGGTTCGCACCGTGGCGAATGAAATCTTGGGAGCCTCTGCCGCCTGCCAATAATTGAACTGCATCGATAATAATCGATTTTCCCGCGCCCGTTTCACCGGTTAGCACAGTGAGTCCTTCTTCGAAAGTCACTTCTAAATGTTCAATAATTGCGAAGTTTTTAATTGAAATTTCATTTAACAAGGACAGTCACCTCTCTTACAACATCGCAAGTAGTCGGGTTTTAACTTCTTCCGTATACTCTTCATCCCGGCATATGATGAGGCAAGTATCATCGCCACAAATCGTCCCGAGCATTTCTTCCCAATTTAGATGATCGAGCAAAGAACCGACTGCTTGGGCATTGCCCGGCAATGTTTTCAAAACGAGAAAGTTGCCTGCGCCGTCGATGCTGACGAACGCATCCATCATCATTCTATGTAATTTTTCTTCCGTATTATATTGGTGTAGCTGCGGCAAACTATACTTGTAACGCCCGTTTGCCAAAGGTACTTTGATTAAGTGCATCTCTTTAATATCGCGCGATACGGTCGCTTGTGTCACATCAACACCGGCATTTTTCAAGCTTTGCACAAGTTGGTCCTGTGTTTCGATTTCAAAATTAGAAATAATATCACGGATCCGTATATGTCTATGCCCTTTATTCAATTTTTTCACTCCAATATCGAATAATATATAAATTTCCTTAGCGCCGCTTCGATGCGGGGACACTGCCCATCTTCTCTTTCTTAAAAGGGGAGAACGCTCCGCTAAAGTTAGTTAAAGAAAGCGTGCATTCATGCACGCTATCGTAATTTTTCATAAGCTTCATCGATTAATGCTTCAAACGAATGGTCGTCAAAGTCATTCACGGGCACATTATCGGAAGTTAAATGGAACAAGAATTCGATATTGCCTTCCCCACCCGTGACAGGTGAAAATGACATGCCGCGCAGACTGAACCCCTCTTTGAGCGAAGCATCCGCGATATGATGCAACACTTCCAAATGTGTGGAACGTTCACGAACAACACCTTTTTTTCCGACTTTTCCTTTGCCCGCCTCAAATTGAGGTTTCACAAGTGCGACCACATCCCCACCCGTGACGAGAATCCGTTTCAAAGCAGGAAAAATAAGCTTCAACGAAATGAACGAGACATCAATGGTCGCAAATTGAGGTTGACCAGCCGTGAACAGTTCAGGTGCAGCATAGCGAAAATTCGTTCTTTCCATGACGGACACGCGCGGATCTTGTCGCAATTTCCAAGCGAGTTGATTGTAGCCCACATCAAGTGCGTAGCAATGCTGTGCACCTTCTTGCAGTGCGCAATCCGTAAAGCCACCCGTTGAGGCGCCAATGTCGAGTATGATTTTATCTTTCACGTCGACGTCGAAAACCGCCAATGCCTTTTCCAATTTCAAACCACCACGGCTTACGTATTTCAATGTATTGCCTTTCACTGTGAGCGGCGCATCTACTTTAATTTTTTCGCCAGGTTTATCCATTCTCGTTTCCGCGGAGTACACGATACCTGCCATAATAGAACGTTTCGCTTGTTCTCTCGTTTCGACGAGTCCTCTTTGAACGAGTAGCACATCTACCCGTTCTCTCTTTTCTCGCATTGTCATACGATTTCCCCTCGGGCTGGATTTTTTTGCACAAGCTTTTCTATATCTTTCGCGAGTACATTTGCAGTCATCCCGATTTCAGCTAGCAAATCATTGACATTACCGTGCTCGATGAAGTGGTCGGGAATCCCCATCCGCTCAATCGGCGCCTGATGTCCACAGTCACTCGCATACTCCAGCACAGCGCTACCGAATCCACCTGTGAGTACTGCTTCTTCCACCGTCATGATCGGCATCGACGTTTTGAAAATGTCATCGAGCATCGCCGTATCAAGTGGTTTGATGAAACGTGCATTGATGACTTTTACTTGGATGTCTTGTGCCGCAAGCATGTTCGCCGCATCAAGGGCCATCGGAATTGACGTACCAAATGTTAAAATGGCAGCATCTTTCCCTTCACGTAGCACTTCCCATGTACCAATCGGGATCGGATGAAGCGTCTCATCAAGTGGTACACCTAATCCGTTACCGCGCGGATAGCGCATTGCAATCGGTCCACCTTCATAAGCAATCGCCGTTTTCACCATATGTTGCCCTTCATTTTCATCTTTAGGCATCATAATGACCATATTTGGCAAATGTCTTAGAAAGGCGATGTCAAAAACGCCTTGATGTGTTTCTCCATCGGCTCCGACAAGTCCTGCCCTGTCAATTCCGATAAACACATTCAAATTTTGTCTTGATACATCATGCAATACTTGGTCGTACGCGCGTTGTAAAAAGGTCGAATAAATTGCAAGAAATGGCTTCATCCCTTGCGTCGCAAGTCCTGCTGCCATCGTCATCGCATGTTGTTCCGCTATGCCGACATCGAAAAAGCGCTCAGGAAATTCCGTAGCGAAGGATTCGAGTTTGGATCCGACAGGCATCGCCGGTGTAATCGCAACGATGCGAGAATCCGTTCTTGCCATCTTGCGCATAGTTTCTGCCACAAATCCACTCCAAGAAGGCGCATTGGAAGATGACTTGACAAAGTCTCCCGTTTCAATTTTATACGGGCCTGTCCCGTGCCAAGTACCGATTTTATCATTTTCCGCCGGACGGTACCCTTTTCCTTTTTTCGTAATGACATGTAGTAGCACAGGACCTTCAACTTTTTTCGCATATTGGATGTTTCGTTCAAGATCCGTGTAGTCATGGCCGTCGACAGGTCCAAGGTACGTAAAACCGAGTTCTTCGAAAAAGACGCCCGAGACGAGCAAATACTTCAAGCTATCTTTCAGCCGTTCTGCTGTGGAAGCAACTTTTCCACCGACAGCCGGTATCTTTTTCAAAATGTATTCCAGTTCATCTTTTACCGAATTGTATTTCCCGGCGGTCCGGAGTTTCCCCAGTACGTTATGCAATGCACCGACATTGGGCGCTATGGACATTTCATTGTCATTCAAAACGACGAGCATCCCGGTTTTCTCAGCCCCGATATGGTTTAATGCTTCGAGCGCCATGCCGCCTGTAAGTGCCCCATCGCCTATAACAGGAATAACGTAATTTTTCTCGCCTTTAATGTCGCGGGCTGCCGCCATTCCCATTGCAGCCGATAATGAAGTGGAAC
>CAOKMT010000158.1 GCA_948469885.1 uncultured Sporosarcina sp.
CACGTGCGCAAATCCAGCGGGAAGTGACGCGGTTGACACGAGAAAGGATCACGGATGAAGAGTTGAATTCATTCACTGAACACGAGTTGAAAGTGTTAGCGATTTACCGAGAGATGATGTCCGGTTATGCGTTTGCACCACAAATTGTCAAGAGCGGGGATGTCACAGCGGAGGAATTTGCGGCTGTTTCCGAAAGGTTAGGGGAGCGCATACTGGCCGGTGTCAACACGACGACCGACTGGGAACGGGTGAAAAAATCATCGAATGCCATCCTTGGCACGACGACAAACCCGTCTGAAGGAATTCCGAGATCCCACTTAGACTATTATTTGGCGAGAGATTATTCGAGAAATGACAGGGTCGGCCGGAGCTTTATTGAACAGTATTATGAAGAGCTTTTACAAGGTCAGAAGTCGATCGTTAAAAATATTAAAGACCGGACAGGGAAAGTCGTGGAAACATTGACGGTCCGTGAAGGTGAGCCGGGGAAAGACCTTGTGTTAACGATCGACAGTGAGTTGCAGCTGGCACTCGAAGATATCGTTTCCAATAAGTTGTTGCAGTTAAAAAGCCGGGGTTCTACACAAGCGTTGGACCGGATCTTTTTAGTCATGATGGATCCGAACAATGGTGAAGTGCTTTCGCTCGTCGGAAAACAAGCGGTCACCAACCGAGAGACTGGTAGACTTGAAGTGAGAGACTATGCGTTTGGGACGTTTACAGACGCGTTTATGGCAGGTTCTACTGTCAAAATGGCGACGGTACTTACAGGGTACCAAACAGGTGCAGCTCGGGTCGGGGAAGTCAAAATTGATGAAATGCTTCAATTTGGAAGCGGTAGGAAAAGTTCCGTCTTCAACAGAACATTTAACCGTATCCCGATGAGTGATATCCAAGCGATTGGTCAATCATCAAACGTCTATATGTTCAAGACGGCTATCGCAATGGGCGGTGGGTCGTATACGAGGGGTCGCCTCTCGCTTGCGATCGAACCGGCATTCTCGATTATGAGCAATGGATATGCATCATTCGGACTTGGTACGTTGACGGGGATCGATTTGCCGAATGAAGCTGCCGGCTTTACGAAAAGACCTGAAAATCCGGGTCTGATTTTGGACTACTCTATCGGCCAATATGCAACGTATACACCGTTGCAACTTGCACAGTATGTGTCGACGATTGCGAATGGTGGTTACCGGATCGCGCCGAAAGTGCTGAAAGAAATTCGAGAACCTTCTCCGGATGGCGAACATTTCGGCCCACTCGTTCAAGAGTCAGACATTAAAGTGCTGAATCGTATCAATAATACAGATCAAGAAATTGCGCAAATAAAAAAAGGAATGCATTATACGTATTATGGGGCAAAAGGAACAGCCAAAAGATTTTTTAATGGCAAGTCCTATGTGGCAGCAGGAAAGACCGGGACAGCCCAAGACGGAGCGATGGTAGGCGAAAGGTATTATAGAACGCTCAATTTATCGCATGTTGGGTTCGCGCCTTATGAAAATCCGGAAATTGCTTATGCGGTCCTCATTCCAAATATCACGACGAATTACAGTTCAAACCCTCCCCCTGCTACGAATGAACTTGCCGAAGCGGCGGTCGATAAATATTTTGAACTTAAAGCAAAAAAGGATCAAAATAGAGAAGATGCAGAAGCGATTCAAAAAATCAAGAAATCGCTGGAAGAAGACGAATAATAACAAAATGCACCTATCCGCCTAACAGGGAGATAGGTGCATTTTTTATGGGGAGGAGGTGATTGTAGAGGCAATCGTTTCGATTGACATCGATTCATCTAGCGTATATTCACCGATTTGAATTTTCCCTGTAAGCTTGTATTGCGCTAGGTAGGATTCGAACTGCCCCGCATCTTGAATGAGACCTAATCGAACTAAATCGTTTGCGACAGTCGTCGAGTTTGCGCCTTGCTTGATATGCAAGACGGTTTCTTGGACATTTTCAGGCTTTTCATCGTCCTGGCTTTCATTCTCTGCGGCTGATTTCTGGGCGGCCGAAGAGGCTTGTTGGAGTTTAGCCAATTCTTCTTCCGTTTTTTGTAGTTTTTCTTGCAAGTATATAAATTCCTCATGTAGTTGGCTTTTTCCGATGTCTTCATTTGCGTTGTCGCCGGTGCCGTTTACAAAATAAAGGACGATACCTGATATGATGCAAGCCGTACCAAGGGTGCGTATGATGTCCCGTACCATTACATCACGCCTTTCGATCGAAGAACCGAAAGTACTTCTGCCTTCGTTAAAGAAGCGCGTTTGGCAATGTCTTCAATGGAAAAACCTTGTGCATTCAACGATAAAATCTGATTGACAATAATTTCATGTACCTGTTTTTCTTGCTTAGGGCGTGGTATGTCGGATTGTCCGGAACCGAGACCGATCATCAATTCTTCTTCAACGATTTTAAGCCTTTTTTTCAGTCCATTTGTTTCTTGATGCAAACTGATGGAAATTTTCTCTAACTCATCGGCGTCAGTGCGCGTTGAATTTCCGATGAAAAAAGAAAGAATGACTGCAATTACGCCGATGATGATCAAAATGGTTGAAAGTTCCATCTCATCACTCCTTTGGAAAAGTCTGTTCCATTTATTTTACCATACGCACGATATTAAGCCTATTTCATACTTTCTACTGGACATCGAATCCGTACATGGTATAATTAAAAAGTCGTATAAATCATGCTCACATTGATTGAATCGTATAGACTGATGAGTGGGAGGGACAACAATGCGCGTAAATATTACACTTGCTTGCACAGAATGCGGTGAGCGCAATTATATTTCAAAGAAAAACAAACGGAATAATCCGGAACGTCTTGAAATGAATAAATACTGCTCACGTGAAAGAAAACATACGTTACACCGTGAAACGAAATAATTGCTCATGCCAAAACCTTTCTAAGGTTTTGGTTTTTTCATTGCTAAGCTAATAATCTTTTACCCATTATACCATATATACGAAATGAACCATGCTTAAACTTTTGTTTGTTCACATGGAGGAATCGGAATGAATAAAGATTTGAAGAGGCATGAAATGCTCGCTACGTTGAATAAACTAGATAAAGATCAACATAAGGCCCGCTCGATGGTGATTAAAGACCGGCTTATTGATTCAGTTGAATTCCAGAATGCGAAAACAATCGGAATCACGATTTCCCGATTTCCTGAAATTTCTACACGACCAATTATTGAAGCAGCGTGGGCGGCAGGCAAAAAAGTTGCTGTGCCGAAGTGTGTCCAAAAGACGAAAGAGATGGATTTTCGGCTGCTCACTTCTTTTGATGAGCTTGAAATAGCTTATTTTAATTTGCAGGAACCGATCATGTCGGAAACTGAAGCGGTATGTAAACAAGACATCGACCTTCAAATTGTGCCTGGTATCGCTTTTTCGCCTGGAGGCTATCGGATTGGCTTTGGTGGAGGCTATTATGATCGGTATCTGGCAGACTTTGAAGGAAATATGGTATCATTAGCGTTAGAAGTTCAAATAGAAGATGAGGTTCCGAGAGAAAGTCATGACATTCCAGTCGATAAAATTTTCACCGACAAGCAAATAATCTGCTGTCGAAAAGGTAGGGACTCTCGATGAAAAATCTATTAGGCATTATCCAACTGCTGAAAAGGTATGGGGTTTATATTTACACGGGAAATCGAGCCGATGATATCGACTTGATGATGTCGGAAGTGAAGGATCTTTACGAATACAACCTCGTCACAAAAGATGAGTATTTAAAAGCGATCATGATCTTGCGGCAGGAATTGACTAAATTAGGGAAATAAGCCTGTATATTATGTCTTGTGAACTTGCACTTTAGTCCTTTTTTGCCCTAATGTGAAACTTTTAACTAGCTTGTCCGTCTATTAAGTAGGATGCTGAACGATCCAAAGCTATGAAAAATCCGACGAGGAATCCGGATTTATTTTTGAAAGGAAGAGATGGAATGAAGAACTTTACTTGGCCTAAACATTCCGTGCTTGTCATAGCAATTATTGCGACGTGGATTACAACCTATGTCGGCTATACGACGAGCTTTAATATGGCAATTGATAATATGATGCAGGAAATCATCCTCTTTGTGAATCCGCTCAGTTTCTTATTATTTGTCTACGGAATCGCGTTATTCATAAAAAGTACAAAAAGACGTAATCGGTACATTTTATCTATCAGTATTATCACGTCTGTGATCATGTTCTCCAATGCTGTGTTTTATCGATTCTTTAGTGATTTCATCACGTTGCCCGTATTATTTCAAACGAGCAACTTCAAAGATTTATCATCGTCGATTACAGCTAATATGGAATGGACAGATATCTTCTTTTTCACGGATGTGCTCATCGTCTATATAGCGATGCGATTGATCCCGAAAACTGAAGATGCGCCGATGCGAAGTAAAAATGCACGAAAACTATATTTCATCATGGCGGCTACTGTTATGATGTTGAATCTTGGCTTGGCAGAAACACAACGGCCGCAACTTTTGACGCGTACGTTTGATAGAGAGCTCCTCGTCAAAAATATCGGTGCTTACAATTATCATATTTACGACATATTCATGCAGTCAAAATCGCATGCCCAACGTGTATTGGCGGACGGAAGCGAATTGGTGGAAGTCGGTAACTATATTAATGCGAATTATGCAGAGCCGGATCCTGAAATGTTTGGTGTCGCAAAAGATCGCAACCTTATCGTCGTCTCACTAGAGTCATTGCAGTCCTTCGTCATTAATCAGGAGATGGATGGTCATGTCATCACACCATTT
>CAOKMT010000159.1 GCA_948469885.1 uncultured Sporosarcina sp.
TCGTTTGCGTTTCTGTCGTTTCCAGATGAAAACTATCCGTATCATATTCATTGCCTTCTCCGTCTACCATTTTCATACTGAATACAAATGGACTTTCGTCTTCAAAAACTTCATCCACCGTGAACGTCACATGGAATGACGTCGGATTCGCCTTGGCAGATGACACTTGAATCGCAGATGACGGGTCTTCTTTCATCGCATATTCAACCGGAGGCGCCACCACAGCATTCGCAACCGCCAATGCCCATTCACCATCGATTTTCTTTAACCCTTCCTCCGCATAAAAGACATTGATGCTCTCTACTTCAACAACCGCATCTTCCATATTGGGAATACTCCCTGCATTGGAACTCATTATGACATCATATTGCACAATCCCTTTCTTCGCATCGACAACGGAATAGTTGTCCACCCCTCCGGATAGGTAGCTTGTATGCCCTTTTAGCGGCTTCGTGTCCGGGATAAATTCAAAAATATATTCGCCGTCGCCATTTTTAATCCGGTAATCCATGTTGATTTCACTTATATCCCGTTCAAGAATGGTCGGATCTTCAAACGCCAACTGAAAACTGAATCCGAGGTGTGTCGCATCCGAAAAATTCTGTTGCAGCGTCACATCAATTTGCGCATCCGTCGCCGTGCTATTACTTTCTTGTACAAACCCTTCTGACACCGCCTTTTCAACCCCGCCATTGCCAAAACTGAAAAACTCCTGAAGGTTCGCTCTCACTTCTTCGCTTGAGAAAACAACACCCGCCAACACCATTGCACAAGCAGCTGCCGTCACGCCTTTCCACATAGAACGCTTTGGCTTCTTTCGGGATTTCTCCTCAATCATCCGATACGTCTCGTCCAATCTTTCTCTTACATTCGCAGGCATTTCCTTTTCCTCGGTCATCACTTTTTCAAATTCATCTTCGAAATTAGTTTTCATACACCATCGCCCCTTTACTTTGGTTATAATGCGTTCTTAAGATGATCTTCCCCCTGGACAACCGCGACTTGATCGTCCCTTCCGACACGTTCAAAAAGTCACTCATTTCCCTCGTATTCATGCCGACGATATAATACAGCACGAAAGCCGTTTTATAATCCGGATTCAAACTGTTCAACGCTTCTTCCAATTCGATGTTTTCAAAGTCATGATTCCGACGTTCCGGCAGCACATGCACATCAAGCGGCGCATAATTCTTTTGCTTGTTCAATAATCGATGACATTCATTCAGCAATATTCTATAAATCCATGTATTGAAATACGCGTCCTTCCTGAGCGTGTGCAACCTTTCAAAAGCGGTCATGATTGTATCCTGCATGACGTCCGCCACATCTTCCTCATTGTTTAACATCCGGCTCGCCGTCCTATACAGCACATCTTCATATTGTTTCACCAAAGAGACGAACGCCGCCCCATCTCCTTTTTTCGCTTTCTTGACCAACACTTTCACCGAATCCATTCTCCCACCTCCCAACCGTTCCTTATTCGCTTTCAAACATTAGATAAAAGAACACCACGTTTAGTTGCATCAGCTTCAAATACTTTTATAATAGAATTATAGATAGCCATTTTGAATCAAAACCACTTCAGCTACCCCTACAATAATAGAGGTGATGGATAATAACAAAAACCGTTCATGTAAATAAACATTGTCCGCTCTGTCAACAAGCAAATAACTGCTGCAACGGTCTCGATAAGTCACTTGGCATTTGCTGGTGTACAAAAGAAACTTTTCCGCAAGCGATATTCGACCTTGTTCCCGCCGACAAAATAAGAAAAGCTTGTATTTGTAAAAAATGTCTAAGTTTATTCAAGGAAACTGAAAAATAACAAACAAAAAAGGATTCATCTAAAAACAATGAATCCTTCTTTAGTCCTCGTTCATTCGTCTTCCCGTCAATTATTTAAAGAGCAAACACGATTCAATTTTACAGGCACAGAATAATCCTGATACCAGTCCGCCTTACTGTACTTCCTCCTGCTTACGAATATCCACATATTCCGATTCGGCAACTTTCTTCACCCGTTCCACAAACTTCTGCACAACCTTGTCCGACGAAAACAATAGAAATGGTTTCATGAACCATTTCAATGGACGATTCGTCGTTGTATAGTTGAATAACATTGCGTTATCGCCCAGCTTCGTCAATTCGTATTGCGCTGTAATCTCGAACATGTTCGCAATCACGAAACCGACTTTCACCTTTTTTTCAGTTGAAGTATCCAAGTATGCCAAAGTTTCCACGTTGTATGCGATGATCTGCTTCCCTTCTCTGAATTTTTGTAGATGGACGCTCCCTACCCGGTCCTCTGTTACCGTAATCGGATCATTTTCCATCACTTGCGGCATGATTTTCTGCATGTCTGCCAACGATCCATTAAAATACTGCCAAACCTGTTCAATCGGTGCATCAATCTCGATTTCCTTTGACCACTTTTTCATACTTCCAATCCCTCCTGATGTTCTACCACAAATTCAATTCTTCTCCTTATCCATCGAAAGCCGATCCCCGGCTTCCTCCATACATTCCATTTTACCCGTTTCAGCTGGCGATTAATGAAATGACGTTTTTTCAATATGGAGTAACTGTCCTTCTTCGACTATAAGTTGCTTAAAATGGAGGAGTTGATGCAAAGGGATGCTTTCTTTTCGGATCACTCTTAATGCATGCCGGTTAGAATTCAATAAATTCGCCACTTGGACCGTACATGTTTCATAAGCGGAGGCATGTTGTTGAATAAATTGCAAAAGCTCACGGAGTTCCCAGTCTTTTTCTACACCATTGAAGATTTCAATCTGTACTTCATAAGCAAAGCCCGGAATATGTAAGTTTTCAATCTCTATCATCTCCAAAGAACCATTCGCTTGCATCACATTAAATTGTTGATCCGATGCTAAATAATAATAGTACGTCATACTTCATCACTCCTAATGCTGTTCATAACAAAAATGAGAAACTGGATTGTTTAGCAAATTATCGCTTGCCGCAATGTGCAATATCCCCGGTCCATCTATTTCTATAATGTAATATATTGTTCATAATTTTTGGCGATGAATAATTTCGTACTCGCTTCAATATTAGACTCAATCAAGTTATTGGAGTGTTTCAATTCGAATAACCGCAAGTGATTTAGAAATGGTTGCAATTTCTTGTTTTTCAAAAGCTGTAAAGTTATCTTTATTTTAGCTTTCTGTTTATTACTCGGATTAGTAGGATTATTTAAAATGAGACCCGTCATACCTATATTCCCGTCACCTACCCCACCACTTTCACTTGACAAAATGCATATATCCCTACATAATGAGCATATAATAGTTTTAGACACGTGTAGCTCATGTCATCCGTACATGCGTTTGCGTATCGGAAAAAGGAACTCATGTCATTCGTACATGCGTTCCTTTTTCTATGGACGGCTATATAAACGGCTCATTGTACTTGGATATTGTTCAACTTTTTCGTCACTTCATTATAGCATATAATAGAAGCATACGTTCCGTTTTATCAAGCTATTCTTTCACGAGTTCATATTTTACACTCCCGAAATGCAAAAACCACTTCCTACGACATCCTACGCAAAAAACGGATTCCCCAAACAAACGAGGTATCCGCCAGTACTTGCAAATCTTATCTTTAGACTTCTTTCTATTATGACATAAAAAAGGCCAACCCTGTTTCGCATTGTTAAGAGGCGTGGGTTGACTTCAGATCCCACTATCAGACGATATGATGAAATTTATCAAAATAGCCCCTGTAAAAGTTAGCTGAACTTCTAAGGGAGCTTTCATTATTATTGATCCAACTCGATGACGATCGGTTCCAGTTCGATTTCTATATGGCCTTGACCGGACATCAAACTCGCGATCTCAATCGGTTGGATGATCAGTTGACGTGCACCTTCTTGGATGGTACCGAAAGTCGTCGTTCCTTCAAAAGTTTTTCCACTATCATACGATACACCGCCACCGCTCGTTCCATCCACGTACACATGCCCGAGATCATCTAATACACGGAACATAGGCGTAACACTTGGCCATTTCGCAAGGAGTTCGTCTGTCGCAACTTGCTCATAGACAATCACCGTCGAAACATCTGTGAATTCGACCGTTTTCAATGTGAAATCCACATCTGTATGCTGTACCGTTTCATTTACAAATTGAATATCGCCCTCAACGCGTTGTAATGAGAAAGCAAACGACCAATCTCCTTTCACCTCGACATCATTCGACATGCTATAAAATGCAGATGGCGTCCATGTAACTTGCACCATTTCCGGATAAACATCATCTTTGAAATGCGGAGTGAAAGTCGATAAGCCCGCATAGCGTGTATCACTGATTTTTGTAAATTGACTGCTACCGCCACCACCGGTTGCTCCAACGACATTAAACCAATTGGTCCCACTCATTTGCATTGCTTCGCCAAAATCATGAGCTGTTTCAATCGCGAAAGACACCGTTACGTTTGTGCCGTCGTATACTGCATGATCAATCATGACAGTCATATCGTTGCTCGTCTGCGCAAGCCCTACATTTGTGGAAAAGGCTTCAAAATCTTTGTATTGCCGCGTTTCATCTAGAAAATAACGGATGACATTTTCCATGAAGGGAATTTGTGACGCAATGGACGGGAACGCGAAACTTGTTGCGGTCTTCGCTCCGACAATAAGTACGGCAGCTACTGACATATTACGCCAGATCGGTGATTTTTTCCGTTTTTTCAAGACATGTTGTTTCACACGCGCTTTTTCAAGATCTGTCACATCCATCAAC
>CAOKMT010000160.1 GCA_948469885.1 uncultured Sporosarcina sp.
GTCTGAAAGTTGCGAGGCCGACACCTGATGACAACAGATAAACATTTTTGTCCTCTCTTTTAAGCGGTACATTCGAATGCGTTTTAAATATTGCTACTTCATTGCCGACTTCAAGACTTCTTAAAATTGATTTAAATTCGGAGCATTGCTCTCTGATGCGTGTTGTGATACCGATTGAGTTTTCGTGCGGTAAAGTGGCGATTGACATATGGCGAATTAGGCTACGGTTTGGTTTATCGCCGGCATTAAAACCTTCTAGTGCAAAGTGGGTGTGGGAACCTTCTTCCCATGTAAAGCCTTCCGGGCAATCGAGCAGGTACGTTTTAACTTCAGGTGTTTCTTCAATAATCTTATTTATTTTCGTCCAGTATATTTGCATTATCTATTCTCCTTATTAAATTATGTGTATTCTTACGTTCCAACATAACATAAGTGATAACGATTCTCAATTAAATGGATTGGTTATTTCAGATAATTTATGCGGCTTGAATCCACTAGTGATTCAGAAACACTTGAACCTGACTTATTCAAAGTTCTAAACGAGCACGTTCTCGCTATTAATTTCAAGCGAACTATGAAACAGAAGTGATTTTAAGCAGTGCATGAATAATGGGAAAAGGGAAGGAATTTAGCGATAAAAAGTGGCACTCGTAAGTAATCTGATGGAGTGCCGCCTTTTTGTCATTATTCTTTTCATGGTCAGATGCTTCACAAAGTCGCCAAAATCTATCATAGCTTTCTGGGATAGCACATACTATATTCAGTCAAATTGAATGATCTTATGCTAAACTATTACTGGTAAGGTTACAAAAAAATAAAGGGTATGATTTTATGGGATCCAAAATGTCCGAAGACGTTTTCACGCCACGCAATTATAAACCCGCAATTATTATTTTGACGATTGTCTTAATAAGTGCAATTGTTATTTTGTTGAATTTGCCGGGAATTGAGGGGTTTGATGCTTTTGATGTGATGTTGTTGCCTATGATGAACGCGATCTTCAATGTATTTGCATTCTTATTTTTAATTGGCGCGCTTATCGCTATCTTAAAGGGAAATGTGAAGGTGCATCGACGTTTCATTTATGCAGCACTTGTAGCGACAGTTTTATTCCTCATTACTTATGTTATTTTTCACTCCATTGCCTCGGCCACGTCATTTGGTGGAGAGGGTTTCATGGCCGTGTTGTATTATTTTGTTTTAATTACCCATATCACCTTCGCTATATCTATTATTCCACTTGCGCTCACGAGTATTACACACACTTGGAACCGGGAATTCGAGCGTCATAAGAAAATATCACGTTGGACTATGCCGATTTGGCTCTATGTTAGCTTTACAGGGGTATTAGTGTATTTGCTCATCAGGCCTTATTATTAATTTAAGTGAACCATTTATTTGATCGGTGATGACCTCATTCGTTAACCTATACTCAACCAATCAGGCGACTTCCCATGTTGGAGTCGCCCTATGTTTTTCAGAATTCGACACGCCCTTTTAGAGGGTATTTTTTATTGCTTTACAGGGGAACGCTCGTTTGATAAGATGAATAAAAGTGAGGAACGTACGTGCGTTACGGATTGTTAAAGCAGGTAAAATTAACTAAGAGAGGGTGGCTACATAATGTTTGAAAACGTACAAGATCGTGGCAGTAAAAAATGGACATCGCTCATGTTGCCAGAGCATGTGGAAAGAATCCGCTCATTGAACGAAGAACTTCGGCAAGATAAAAAACCGCGCTTAGACGACCTCGAACTCTCGCTTATTTCAGAGGAGATCGGGCGTGCCTACGAAAGCAAAAGTACAATTCGACTCGCGTACTGGCGTGACGGATACATTAGACTTGATTACGGTGTACCGACTTTGATTGACGTGTCATTGAAAAAGGTGACGATTGCTGACTCGTTCGGTACGACACAATATCCATTTGCCGAGATTGTAGGTGTGGTTACAATTCATTAGCCCGTAGCGATTGTCGTTTTGTCAACGCTTATCTGGGCCGATGCAAGCATCTGTTTCCCGAATTCCTCCCGCCATATTTTTTATCTATCAACCATATTAGCATTTGAACATACATAGAATGATGGCAGCGATTATCATTGGATAAAGGGGCATCGAATGAATGGTTGAATTCAAAGATTATTGTATGCAATTTGCTAAAATTCTACGTGGGAAAAGCAAGGTGGATGAGAATGTTTGCACCGTTTCTTTTCATAGGGATTTCAAAGCGACCGTTCAAGGGAAACCAAGTAAGTCGGTCATACCTGCCGATGTGTTATTCGAGTCGTTAGATCAAAACGGTCTCGCACTAAATTTGGCGGAAATAGCGATACTTGAACAAGAAATTCCCGCCTTCATGCAAGCTGTTACACAGCAGGGACTTATCGTCAGCGCCCTTCATAACCATTGGCTGTTTACGAATCCAACAATTATGTATATCCATATTCAATCCGTCGAATCTCCCTTAGATTTCGCCCGAAAGTTGGCCTATGCATTTTCATTGCTAAGTAGTTATCCAGTGGCGGAATGAACCCTCGGTAATTATTTGTCGGGGTTTTTGGTTGTTGTGCTAAAAGGTTTTTGAAAAAAGGAAAGAAATAACCGCTCTCGTCTACAAAGAGCGGTTTATTATTAAGATTGGGGAATGCGGGCGGTCCAGCGAGAAAGATCTGGATTTGTCAATTTGATATTTTCTTTTGGAAATGTAAACGTCCAAGGTTTAGATGTATTCGCTTTAACACTGAGCGGTGGGAGATTGAATGTCCCTTGACAAACCGTTTGGCCTTGTGCATCAATGATTTCAAGCGGTAATTTTTCAAGTTTAATTTCTTTGGCATGTCCGTTTCTGACAAACAACCCGACCGCTAGACTTCCATCTTCTTTAAGCTGTTTTTGAAAGCCTGTGAAATTCATTTCATTCGGTTTCAACTTTTGTAAGTTCAACACGAGTTGAGGAAGATTGTCTTTCTGTCACTTACTCAAATTTTCCTCCCAAACTGGTTCGAGATCTAACGTGTGTGGCACCATGCTTTGTATATTGAAAGCTAGTTTCCAGCCTTCCGCTGGAGGTGCCTCTGCTGTTTGCGTGTTTGGTTCGAATACGAATACCCACGGGCGATTGCTCGCCGCTGGAATCGTACCGAGTTCTTGTAAGTCGAATTCCTTTGCTGCCTGTATTTTTCCTTGTACGTCTAGCAGGAAAAGTTCCAGCTTTCCTAAAGTGGTTTCTTTCTGTAAAGAAGAACGGAAAAAAGCTTTTACAAGCCAATCACCAGTCGCTTTCTCAACATCAATATCAATGCCAGCAAGTGATAATTGGTTCTGCTTTAACGGTTCCAGCTCATTCGAAAGGAAGCTGAATACATAATACTGCTCCTGTGGAACATTCCAGTCGGGGTGGAGTGATAGCCGGGTTTCAACCTCGTTTGTCATGTCTTTGATCCCTTCAGCTTCCACCTCTGTCACTTCTTCAGAAGAAATCGTACTATCCGCTCCTTTGCGGCGTGTTTTTTTGAAAAATGAAAAGAGATTCATCTGTAATGCCTCCAATCGTTTATATAAGGGTGCAAAATACCCGAATCACTTTGTGATTAACCACTTTCTCGATTATAACATGTTCCTCATCTCGAAAAGTATCCAACGCTTTTCTTGAAGCAAAGCAGTGACAGACCAGTTATTTTTATCTTACTTGCACGAATTTCATCGCGGAAATCAATTTTATTCAGTCTTTGTACATTAATTTTTCAACATAAAATAAATGAACTTAATAACTAAAAATTGGGAGTCTATGGCAAATGAATTTCAATGAAATTATCATTTTGACATCCAATAAAACAAGAATTTTCTTCCTCGTTTACATAGTTTAAACAGTAGTCAAAAGGGTATAGGGACGGTATAGTTATACATGGTTCGCTTCAGGAAAATGAACCTGAATCCGACTTTATTACCTATTTTTAGGAGGAATTATTTTTATGACTTTCGAAGCTAAAAATTACCGAAAATTTATCGCAACTGCAGCCACTGCTACGCTTGTTGCCACAGCAGTCGTTCCGGCCGCAATGGCGAATAGTAATTTTACAGATGTTGGCGGAAATTACAAGGAATCTGTCGACTACCTTTATGAAAATGGAATTGTCAACGGACTTTCTGATACTCAATTCGGAACGCAACAAGATATTAAAAGAGTTGACGTTGCTGTTATGATTGCGAAAGCATTATTGACAGAAGAAGAAATTGAAAAAGCGCCAGCATCCGGCTTCACAGATGTTCCGGAACGTGCGGCTAAACATGTGAACGCATTGAAAGCAAAAGGATATGTCAATGGAAAATCGGATACACAATTTGCAGCTTCAGCTCCGATCACACGGGGAGAAGTGGCACTTATGCTTGCAAAAGCGTATGACATTTCCGGCGATGTCAACAATGTGACATTCACGGACGTGAATGACCGTTATAAAGAATCGGTTGCAGCACTTGTGGACAATGACATTACACAAGGGAAAAAGAATAATAGATTTGGAACAGCAGACGCGATTACACGCGGGGAACTGGCGATTTTCCTCTACAAAATGGAAACGCTAGAAGCGTCAGAGTTCGAAGTTGAGACAGTCGAAGCGATTGCGACAACGATCGATGCGGATGCCGAGGAGCAGTTCCTTTCATTCACTGTGAACGGTAAAGAAGTGTCCTTGAAAGAATTGGCGGAAGCTGGTTATGAAGTAGAATTTAAGTCAACAACTTCAGATATTTTCAA
>CAOKMT010000161.1 GCA_948469885.1 uncultured Sporosarcina sp.
TGGTGGTCACGTGTCTTTTTTATTTTCGTGAAACCCCAACAAATATTATAGAACCACAAATATTATAGAACCCAAACAAAAAGACAAGTGGCGCAAATCATGTTGGCCACTTGTCTTTTTGTTTTTTCTTTTTACTCCGGCATCAATTTGACGCGCTGTTGTTCAATCCAATTCTTCATTTTACTGAAAAGGGCAATTGACAACACCATCATAATGATCCCTTTAACGATATTAAACGGCAAAATCCCGAGCACGATCATTTTATATAAAGCATCTCCAGTTGTCGCCGGCATATTTAAGAAATATGTGTACATCGGCAAGAAGACGAGATAATTCAAGGCACTCATCCCAACCGCCATTGCTACCGTTCCAGCGAACAAACCAGTTGCTAATCCTTTTGTCGTTCTAAATTTGTTGAAAATAAAGTAGATTGGTAAGATAAATAACAAGCCTGTTGTAAAGTTTGCAATTTCCCCAACCGGAACACCTGTTGGACTTCCACTTAAGAACCAATGTAAAATATTTTTAATCAGTTCTACTGTAATTCCTGCCATAGGTCCCATTGTCATAATTGCAAGGACAGCTGGTATTTCTCCGAAGTCAAACTTCAAAAAACCGGGTAAAGCCGGCAACGGGAAGTTGAATTGCATTAAAATCGTTGCAACACTTCCAAGCATTGCGATGATAACCATTCTACGTAACCGTCTACTATTCACTTGTTCCTCTCTCCTTATGCGATTCTCTTCAAAAGAGGAGAGGTCGGACTATGCTATGCGACAAAAAACTCCCTAAAGCAACTATACTTTAGGGAGTTTGTAGGCACATTTAAATAAGCATTTTGCATTCGATTTTTTCGAACACAAAAAACGTCCGCACCTTCACCTTCTCCCATCCAGACTATACTGTCGGCTTTGGAATCTCACCAAAATCAGCTTTTCAGCTCGCGGGCTAGAAAAAATTCATTACCGCCGGTCGGGAATTACACCCTGCCCCGAAGATGAATCAATATTTTATTTTCTTACAATTCAACTATACATCAAAAGTAGTACATTGTAAACATTATTGTTTGACTTCCACTTGAAAAATCAAGGACGGCTAAAATGCACTGGATTGACAATACCCGGTTCTGGCAAAACTGACGTCAAATCATATTTTCCGAATTGCTTCTGGACAACATTCTCCAATTTGACAACTTGATCATAATTATAGGCGGTAAGCATGAAACCTTCAATCATCTCTGTCGCCCTTCTTGCGTCTATTTTTGATAAATCTAACGGTTCACGAAATATAATCTCCGCAGTTTCATCGTTGAGTTGGACATCGTAATCGATCGTTTGGGGAACGAGTAATTGGACGAGATCATTCGGTCGTTCTTTCATGCCTAGCAATGCTGCCTCTACTGTCTCGTATGTGCTCCCTCCATCTGGAAGAAGATACGTGTCGCCTGACGGCAAAACGTACTTATAGTAAGGGAGCTGTTTTTTCCCGCCCGTTAATTTGATCGGTTCAACAGAACCAACTTGGTCAAATTGGGCAACGTCCTCATTTTCATCGACTACTCGTACTTCCTTATGATCAATGAACGTTGTTTGTATCGAATTTTCGTACACATACAATGCCGCTGAGGCAATGTCGTACGGATGTCCTTTCGGCAATCGGTGGTAAATGAGATTGCCGCGCGATGTCAATTCCCCTTCATACGGATGATATTCGTCAAATCCGAGTTCGGTCTCCGGTAATTCCTGCGCGTATTGATTGTAAAGCGCTACACTATCCGGCTCCCCCTCCGGAAAGTCTTCAGCTATTTGTGCAGCCGAAATTAGAAATGTGACAGGGATGACGGTTGCTTCATGTGTAAGACCAATCCGCAATGTATGCATGCCTTTTAATTGTTCCGGCATCATAATATGACTTACTCCATCTGAAGCTTGTGCATATATGCTATTTGCCTCTGCTTCTTCATTCATACCCCTCATCATATCGTCGCTGCTAGCTGCCGGAATTTGACCTTCCGAATCTCCACTCTCAACTGATGTTTCCATCGTTTTCTCCATTTCACTTTTATCACCATTCAACATGGAGGGAAGGATAACACTGAGTACGAGTAAAGCGGCCACTGCAACAATGACCGGCATCCACGACTTTTTACGCTTTAAAGGGGAGACTGTTTCACTTTTGAGCCGCTCATCTTTTTTCAAATTGGCCAAAATCTCTTCTTTTGAACGTGAATCTTTTAAATCAGGCATTTCCTTGAAAAGTTTTTCCACCTTGTCATCAGTCCACTTTTGCTCATCCATCGCTTTTCCTCCCTTCCGTTGGCAACGCGCTTAATTTCCTTCGTAACGCTTGAATCGCCCTATGCTGTGTCGTCTTCACTTTTCCTTCTGTCCAACCAAGAATGGCTGCCGATTCAGCAATGGAAAGTTCATGGATAAAGCGCAATTGAATGACCATTTTCTGATCTCCAGTACACGTATCGAGCGCATCCAATAACTCTTTCATGTCCTCATTCATCACTGCCTGTTCATCGGGAAGCGAACCTGTCGAAACAAGTTCACTTTTTTCCCAGTCGAATGTATCGAGCGCATGCTTTTTTCGCACTGTATTTCTTCTGAAATGGTCAATCGCAACATTTTTGGCAATTGAAAAGAGCCATGTCTTTTCAGAACTTTTCCCTTCAAAACCGCTATATGCACGCAACACTCTAACGTATACTTCATGCATGAGATCTTCGGCATGATCCTGATTCCTTGTCAAATATATAAGGAACTTGAAAACGTCGTGATGGTATTCGTCATATAAACGATGAAAAACGGAGTCGTCCATGAAATCCCCCCGTTCAATGTATTAGTCGTTTCACATTTCAAATCGTTACATTTTTTTCAATGGGAGTGTGACCGCCATGACAGTCCCTTTGGCTTCCCCACGAAAAGCTCGAATGGTGCCACCGTGCGAATCGATAATATTTTTCGCGATGGCGAGGCCAAGTCCAGTCCCTCCTTTTCCACGAGTTCTTGCTTTATCTGCCTTATAAAAACGCTCGAAAATAAAAGGAAGATCTTCTTCTGGAATACCGTGCCCAGTATCAGCCACAGTCAATTTACACGTGTCGTAATACGGTTCAACACGAAGCGTCACAGATCCACCATCCGGTGTATGACGAATCGCATTATCGATCAAATTCGTGAACACCTGCTCAATACGATCTTCGTCGATCGGGGATACAAGTTTTTCATCTTCCTTATACTCAAATCGCAACAGTACATCCGCATCTCGTGCCACTTGCATAAACTTGTTGACAACTCTTTCTAAAAAAGGAATCAATGAGACATCTTCTTTGTAAAGCGTCATATGACCGGACTCCATTCTTGCGAGATCCAGTAAATCCGTAACCAATCTTCCCATCCGCATCGATTCTTCATGAATGATTTGGATCATTTCATCACGTTCTTCATCGTTCTGCGTGACACCATCCAAAATGGCTTCGCTATACCCTTGTAACATGGAAATTGGTGTCCGAAGTTCGTGCGAGACGTTTGCGATGAAATCAGAGCGCAATTTGTCCAACTGGTGTTGCTCGGTCATATCCCGGAGCACGGCAACCGCTCCCCGAATACTATTTCCGCTATATAATGGACTAATGGAAATCGTATAAAACTGGCCGTTCAATATGAGTTCGTCTTCCACTTCTTCAGAAAACGTAATAACGTGCTCCAACATATGAAGAAGTTCCGGTGGGATTGCTTCTCCCTTGGAACCATTGCTGAAATACCAATTTTGCAAAAGTTTTTCCGCTTGTGGATTACTTAATAATATAGTCCCGTCCCGGTTGAATGTGATGACAGCATCCGCCATCGATGTCAGAATACTTGACAGTTGCTCTTTCTCCTGACTGATGAGTTCCACATGATATTTGAGCTGTCTCCCCATCTGATTGAATGCTGTTGCAAGTTGCCCAATTTCATCGCCTTGTAATGAAGGCAAGCGTGTATCAAAATTCCCTTTCGACAATTCCAATGCAGCTTGACGCATTTTCCTTAACGGGGAAGTAATCTTCGTCGATAAGAAAAAAGCAAAAATCGTCGTTAAAATAAAAGCGATGAAAGCGGAAAGAAAGACGATGTTTGTCGTCCTTTTTGTCGTCGCTTGAATCGCTTCTAGACTTTGATAAATAAAAACAGTGCCGCTCATCCCTTTTTCCGTCGTGAAAGGATCTGCCAAAACGATATACTGTTCCATGACGTCTTTTTCGGTAATGGACGGCATCATCATTTCCTTTAATACTCTTCCATTAGAGAGTTGCTTTGGTTCAAAAGCTGGGTAAGAAAGAATCTTCCTTTGAATTTCTTCCTTATTATAGCCATTATGGAAGGCATGGGTGACACTTCCATTTTCATTTACAATAATTGCATTCGTTTCAACATCCAAGAAATCATGAATGATTAGCGGCATTAAAGGTTGCTCTTGATGTTCCAACACAACATTTCCGATCATCGCCGCTTCACGTCGAAGTGACTCCTCGGCTTGTTCACGGTGAAAATTTCCGAGGAATTCCAACAATAACGCGGTGACAATAAACAATATAAAAGTAACGAGAAGCAATATGGTTGCCCATAGCTTCCCGACGATTGAGTTCCATATTCGATTCATTCATGCGCCTCGAACTTGTACCCGACACCCCAAACGGTGACGATCATTTTGGCAGCACTTTCGGAGACGCGACTTAACTTTTCACGCAACCGTTTAACATGCG
>CAOKMT010000162.1 GCA_948469885.1 uncultured Sporosarcina sp.
CGTTAAATACAGAAGCGCCAGCCGAGATGCACTTTTATGTTCGAGATTACAAAATCTTATTCGTATCGGAAAATGTTAATAGAACGATGCATCAGATTTATACTGTACGAGGGGCTAAAACGAGGGACACTTTACTCTGGGTGGATGCCATCGATAAAACGATCGAGTTGTTCGGGAACGAAGAGATTGATGCATTATTAATGATACATGCTTGGCCTATACGAGAAAAAGAGCGTGCACTTGAGCATTTGAAATTACAACGTGATTTATATAAATACATGCATGATCAAACAGTACGTTTGGCGAATCATGGCTATACGATGGATGAAATCGCTGAATTAATAAAACTCCCGGATGCGTTAAGTAAGCATTGGGGAAATCGGGAGTATTACGGAACGTTGAAGCATAACGTTAAAGGCATTTACAATTTTTACTTAGGGTATTATAGCGGTCACCCATCGGATTTAGATCCATTACCCCAAGTAGAATCTGGGAAAAAGTACGTTCAGTATATGGGCGGCGAGGCCAATGTGGTTCAACAAGCGAAGGTTGACTTTGAGAACGGCGAGTACCGTTGGGTCGCTCAAGTGTTAAAAAATGTAGTCATGGCTCATCCAAATAATAGCGAGGCGAAAAGTTTGTTGGCAGATACGTTTGAACAGTTGGGATATCAAGCTGAATCAGCAAACTGGCGTAATATATACCTTGTTGGCGCCTTCGAGTTAAGAAATGGGGTCAATAAAGGAACCCCATCATCTAATGCGTCAGGAATTGTGAATAAGATACCGGTTTCCGAATTTTTAAAGCTATTAGCTGCTAGGCTAAATGGCCCGCATGCAGAAGGCAAAAAAATGACAGTTAACGTGACCATATCGGATACAAATGAAGAATATACACTTTATCTTGAGAATTCTGTGCTAACGTTCAAGTGCAATAGGTTAGATGCCCATTCAGATGTGTCCCTTCTTGTTGACAAGTTAACATTCTATGGAATTACGAATGACCGTCTGACAGTTGAACAAGCTGTCGCAGCAGGGAAACTGAAAATATCGGGTGACCAAAAGAAATTTATTGACCTTTTACTATTATTCGATCGCTTTAAATCTTCAGCTCATATCGTGACGCCTAAAGAATGATTACACAAGTGCCATCAATTATGAAAGCGCTTCAACAAGATTTAGGCAATCCTGCTTTTGAAACGGCTTCGTCAGAAATATTGAGCGTGATCAATGAAATCGATTAGTATACTGAACGCCATAAACAATTGGTGGAACTAGTTGAAATCCCTCCCCGTGAGAAAGGGGATCATTTGGCGGGGGAGCCAAGGCTCCTCCGGCAAGAGAATTTTAAAGTGAACCTTATGGGAGGAGGTGGACTTGTCGGAGGGATATGTATTTCTACTATATAGGTTGAATTAATATTACCGGGTTTTCCCAGTTGATTGTAGTGGAAAGCGTGCGCCTGGAACGTAAAACAACGGTTAGTAGAATTCTCAAGTTCAACTTATATAGAAGACTTGAAAAATATACATAGCAGGTGACAAGTACACATCAAAACTTTGAAAAGCATTATGCCAGCAGGAAGTGCATAGTATGCTCTACTGCAAAGTAAACAAACGGATTTGAAAGGAGAATAAAATGAATAAACCTTGGTATAAATTTTATTCAGAAAGTCTTCCGAAAGAGATAAAGGTTCCCCTTGTAGGTCTGTTTACCTTATTGGAAGAATCCGCTTCTAATTATCCGAATGTCATGGCTGTTATGGATACTGACAAACAATTTACGTATGCGCAACTTAAACTTGTGGTTGAAAAATTTTCATCGGCACTTTATAAGAAAGGTTTTCGTAAGGGCGATAGAATGGCGCTTATGTTACCGAATAGTGTTGAATATATCGTTAGTTATTTTGCTGTACTTCGTTTGGGAGGAGTTATTTGCCAAGTCAACCCGATGTACCAATCAATGGAATTGGCGCATATTTTGAAAGATTCGGGTGCAACTTGGTTTATTAGCGAGAAGAGCCAATGGAAAAAGCTGGATGAAATTGACGATGTGAAAAATCATTTATTTATGATTTCAGCTGATGAAAAATCGCTTGGTGAAGACAATCTTTACGAATGGCTAGAAGAAGACCATGAGCATGTCCCACCAGCATCTATCGAGCCTACGGAAGATATAGCATTATTACAATATACTGGAGGCACCACAGGTAGATCGAAAGGGGTCATGTTAACGCATGCGAACCTATTAATCAATGTGCACCAATCGTGTTCGTTTCAAACGGATTCCATTGATGTGCCAGGCGAAAGATCGTTAGGATTGTCACCGTTGTTCCACATAGCGGGAATCGTTGCTTTAAATTCAGCTGTTTTAAATGGTGCTACTTATATTGCAATTCGTAGGTTTCGAGCCGATCAAGCATTGGAGACGATTAGAAAGTATAGACCGACTATTTTCCCCGGTTCTCCGACGATATTTCTTGCATTATTAAGGCATCCACAGTTGAAGAAAGACGATCTTTCATCTTTGAAAGTTTGTGCTTGTGGGACAGCCCCATTACCGATGGAAACGTTTAGGGAGCTCGGAAGCAAAACGGATGCCCAAATCTATGAAGCCTTTGGCATGTCGGAGACGCTTATTACACATCGATCCCCTTTAGATATGGAAATAAAAGAGGGGAGTGTCGGAATCCCGTTGCCGAATACGGATTCAAAAATTGTCGATCTTGCCACGGGATTAAAAGAAATGCCTTGCGGTGAACCAGGCGAACTTATTATTAAGGGCCCCCAGGTCATGAAGGGGTACTGGAAGAACGAGGAAGAAACGAAGAATGTATTACGGGATGGTTGGATGTATACGGGGGATATCGCCACAATGGATGAAGAAGGTCATTTTTTTATCGTTGGAAGGAAAAAAGATATGATTATCGCCTCGGGCTATAATATTTATCCAACTGAAATTGAGGCTGTGTTATATGAGCATCCCGCAATTTCTGAGGTATGTGTCTATGGTGTTCCACACGCTTATCGAGGTGAGACGGTGAAAGCAGCAATTGTTTTAAGGGATGGACACGAGGCGACGGAAGATGAAGTGATCGATTGGTGTAACAAAAAATTGGCTAGGTATAAAGTGCCGCGTTTAATTGAGTTCAAAACGGAACTACCGAAAACAGCAGTCGGCAAAATACTGAGGCGTCAATTGATTAAAGAAGAGAAAACGAAGATATAAAATAGATGCTGGCGCCTTAGTGGATGAATTGTCGGGATAATTTGTCATGTTAGTGGTTTAATGGTCATCGTTATTACAGGAAGACTCCCTTATGTGGATCGGAAACTGATGGGTCCAGTATATATTCATTTCATCATAAAGGGATTGGCAAAGGTACTCTATTTATTTTGTCCGTTTGTAAATAAATCCGCAAGAGCTGGATTTATGAAATTCATTCAGATGAAGAATGGAGGGATATTGTGAAAAGAAGTTTGATCTTTATGATGGCCGCAATAACGAAATTGAATAAATCAATGGTTTGGATTATGGGGACGATCGTGCTGCTGATGAGTTTGCTTCTGACAGTTGATGTTATATTACGTTACTTTTTTAATGCGCCAACGTCATGGGCTTTTAGCTTAGCTACATGGGGGACTGGTTTACTTGGTTTTGCGCTAGGTGGCTATACCTTGGTCATTGAACAACATGTGCGAGTGGATTTGTATTTTGAAAAAATTTCCAAAAGAACGAAAAGTATAGTTGATATGGTGAGCGCATTCTTTTTGTTCTTGATGGCTGCTTCATTATTTTGGTTCGGCCTTGGATATGTCATTCATTACTATGAAATAGGTGCGAGGATGACCGGTGGATTGGCAATGCCGTTATGGATTGCTTGGTTGATTGTACCCCTAGGGGGACTTTTAGTAGGGTTACAAGGCCTCGTAAAATTTATTAATGATCTTTCCATTATTATAACAGGGGAAAAAATCTATGAATATGAAATAGAAGAGGGGGCATAATGTGGATCCTAGTATGATCGGTATTATCTTATTTGGTTCCCTTGTTCTTTTTCTTGCCCTCGGTATTCCTGTTGGTTTTACAATGGGAGGCATTTCGATTATTCTCGGTTTTATATTTTGGGGTGGCTTCCCAAGTGTGGATGGGTTCGTGTTGGGGTCTTACAGTAAAATTACAGAATCGATTCTTACGGCGTTGCCACTCTATATATTCATGGCCGCGATCCTTATGTATAGTGATTTGGCAGATGATTTATATGAAGCAGTCTATCGATGGTTTGGTGGGATTAAAGGGGGACTTGCCGCAGGAACGACGATTATTGCAGCTGTTTTTGCAGCAATGGTTGGCATCGCTTCTGTTGCAACCGCAACATTGGGGATGGTTGCTAGACCGTCGATGTTAAGTCGAGGATACGACGATAAATTAACACTGGGCATTATCATGGCCGGTGGAACCCTCGGCGTGCTCATACCGCCGAGTATTGTCATGATTGTGTATTCCGCAGAATCCGGTGTATCTGCGGGGGCGTTATTTATGGCGGGTATTGTTCCAGGTATATTGGCGGCCATTCTGTTTATTGCTTATGCGACGGTCCTTTGTATACTACACCCTGAAAAAGGGCCAAGAATTCCAAGGGAAGAACGGTTTACTTGGAAAGAGAAATTCGTTTCATTAAGAAGTGTACTGATCCCATTAGGCGTTATTTTAGTTGTATTAGGATCCATTTACTTGGGGCTGGCAA
>CAOKMT010000163.1 GCA_948469885.1 uncultured Sporosarcina sp.
GTACTTGAAAGCCTGCATCGACTATCCATATTTTTAAAAAGGCGATTCGTCTCCAACTTCTCATTTTGAGAAAGGAGACGAATCGCCTTTTATCGTTTACAACATGAAGGTTATTGAATATGTCGGTATACGCCGACGACTTTTCCAAGAATTGTAACTTGATCAACGATGATCGGATCCATCGTTGAGTTTTCAGGTTGTAGTCTAAAGAAATCTTTTTCTTTGAAGAAACGTTTCACTGTCGCTTCATCTTCTTCTGTCATCGCAACGACGATTTCACCGTTCATTGCGGTGTTTTTTTGTTTGACGATGACGTAATCTCCATTTAGTATACCAGCTTCGATCATGCTGTCCCCGACAATTTCAAGCATGAAAATATTATCTTCCGTTGTTCCGAATGTTTCAGGAAGTGGGAAGTACTCCTCGATATTTTCAATTGCTGTAATGGGTTGCCCAGCTGTCACTTTTCCAATAAGCGGTACTGTTAAAACACCTGGTTTGAATGCTTCCAACCCTTCTGGATCCAAAATTTCAATGGCACGCGGTTTGGTCGGGTCTCGTCGAATATAGCCTTTGCTTTCCAATCGCGCTAAATGACCATGCACCGTCGAGCTCGATGCGAGGCCGACTGCGGCACCAATTTCTCGTACAGATGGTGGATATCCTTTTTGTTTAACTTCTTCTTTAATAAATGTCATGATATCTTCTTGTCTTTTTGAGATTTTTGTCATTTAATACACCCCTTCACTTATAGTCACTTTCCGTATCACGCGAATACGTTCGCGTGATTACGCTATGGTACGTTCAGTATATCAGCGTTTTATGAAAAAAACAAACGCTAGTTCGAGAAAGGGATTGACATTTTTTTAATCATCTTTTATGATTAGAACATACATTCCGAACGGATATTCGACAGGAGGGGTTCTGGTGCATTTCATTCAAAAAAATAATTATGTCCTATTTGTTCTCGTGTTGTGCATCCTTTTCACAGTCGTAGGAACAAAAAAAATGGGCAACGAAACAAGTTATGAAAAAATAGTTGTAACAGAGGGCGATACGCTTTGGGGATATTCTATCCAATACGCTGAAAAAGTGCCGACTGAAAGGTGGATTGAAGACGTAATGACATTAAATGATTTATCTTCTACGACCATTCATGTTGGTGAAGAGCTACGTATTCCATTGGGGAAAGGGACAAGTCGTCGCGACGTCGCTACACATATGGCGGGTGAGGAGAAGTGAGCCGACAGCAGAAAAGATGTGTGATTTATTGTAGAGTGAGTACCGAAAAAGAAACGCAAGAAATGTCACTCGTTAGGCAGGAAGAAGAATTGGAACAGTTGGCGTCTGAACTTGGATTCCACCATGTGGGTACTTTTGCCGATCAGCATAGCGGATTCGATATGGACCGGGATGGTTTGCTGGATCTGTTGGAATTTGTACAAACTGAAAAAATTGAAGCTGTCCTCATTCAAGATGAGACGAGGCTTGGACGCGGCAATGCCCGTATGGCAGTCATTCACATGCTCGCAAAAATCGAAACGGACATTTACACGCATCATGATGAAGGCCGTATTTCATTAAACGAAATGGATACGATGTTGCTTGAAATTTTGGCTATCGTAGAAGAGTATCAACGCAAACTACATAATGCAAAAATTAAACGAGGCATGCAACGTGCTGTAAGGGAAGGTTATCGCCCGGAGCGGAATTTGAAGAACCGTGGAAATGCGGAAGGGCGGGAACGAATCGAAGTTCCGGTCAGCGAGATCGTATCGCTGCGGGATAAAGGCTTGACGTTCGAAGAGATTACGGATGTGTTGAAAGGATTGGGACATAATATTAGTAAAGCGACAGTCCATCGACGATTCAAAGAATATGAAGTGAGGCAAGAAGGCTAAAACATTGCGCTTCTTGCTTTTTTTGTATACGTTTTACATATGCGTAAGTTTATCTGCATTCAGCAGAAGATTCCCACCTCAGTGGGTAAGATGAATGGGGTTTTGTTTTCCTGTTCAGCGGGTGTTCAAACTCCGCTGAACGATAGAAGAACGCAGGCTAAAGCCGCCACCTCTTGTGGCGACGCCTGCATGACCTGCATCGTGCAGGCCTCAAGCTCGATTCAAAATCTGGACGCAATTACGCCGAAGTGTAATTGATTAAATGGAGGAAGAATTATGTTATCAAAAGATAAAATTAACCGAATCAATGAATTATCCAAAAAGTCCAAGTCAATAGGACTAACAGTCGAAGAAGCAAAAGAACAGACGAAATTACGTCAAGAGTATCTTGCCTCTTTCCGCTCATCGATGCGCAAAACGATCGAAAATGTCCAAGTGATCGACCCGGAAGGAAAAGATGTTACGCCTGAGAAAGTAAAACAAGCACAAAAGCGTAACGGACTTCAGTAAACGCTAACTAGACAAAGCAATGTTTGGTGCGACGTTATCTAGCGACAGAAGCAGTGTTTTAAACGAAGTGGCAGTTATCGAGATCCGCCATATATGGACAACGGTTGCATGGCCAGCATTGCTGGTCCCAACCGCTGCGAAAACTGTCTCGCGCTTAAAGGACGCAATTACGCCAACGCGTAATTGATATATAATTTCCAAAAAGAATTGTGTTTATTGTGCAATTTGTCTACACTATAAGATGTAGAAAAATAGAATGAGAACGGGAAAGGAAGTTCAGAAATAATGACCGAAAAGATTGACCAACTTGCAATTAATACGATACGTACACTTTCAATCGATGCTATTGAAAAAGCGAAATCCGGACATCCCGGCTTGCCGATGGGAGCTGCGCCTATGGCTTATACGCTTTGGACAAAACACATGCATCATAACCCATCGAATCCTAAATGGTTCAACAGAGATCGTTTCGTCCTTTCTGCGGGACACGGCTCTATGCTTCTGTACAGTCTGCTCCACCTTGGTGGTTACGGCTTACCGATGGAAGAGGTTAAAAACTTCAGACAATGGGGTTCCGAGACGCCCGGACATCCTGAATACGGAGATACTGTCGGCGTGGAAGCGACAACGGGACCACTTGGCCAAGGGATCGGTATGGCAGTCGGTATGGCGATGGCTGAAAAACATTTGGCTGCAACGTACAATAAACCCGGTTTTGACGTAATCGATCACTATACGTATGCGCTATGCGGAGATGGTGATTTGATGGAAGGGGTCGCTTCTGAAGCGATTTCTTTGGCGGGACACTTACAATTGGATAAGTTGATTGTCCTTTACGATAGTAATGATATTACACTTGATGGCGAATTGGACATGTCGTTTTCCGAAAATATCCAAAAACGATTTGAGTCGTATGGCTGGAATTACATCCGCGTTGAAGACGGTAATGAGATCGATACTGTCTCAGTTGCGATCGAAAAAGCGAAAAGTAATTCGGGCGGGCCGACAATGATCGAAGTGAAAACAGTGATTGGCTACGGTTCTCCTAACAAGTCCGGGAAATCGGCTGCTCACGGCGCTCCACTAGGCGAAGATGAAATGAAGCTGACGAAAGATTATTACCAATGGACATTCGAAGAGGATTTTTGTGTACCGGAAGATGTCTATAAGGTGTTCAATGAAGCAGCTGAGACACGCGGTGTCCAAAAAGAACAGCAATGGAATGATCTATTCAAAAAATATGAAGCAGAATATGCGGATCTTGCAGCACAATTGAAAGTTGCGATTGAGGGTAATTGTCCTGAAGGATTCGAACAATCCCTTCCTGTATACGAGGAAGGAACATCATTGGCAACACGTGCCGCTTCAGGTGATGCCATTAATGCACTTGCGAAAACAGTTCCATCGCTCTTTGGCGGAAGCGCGGATCTTGCAGGTTCGAACAATACGCTCATTAAAGAAGCGGGCGATTTCCTACCATCCGATTATGCTGGACGCAATATTTGGTTTGGCGTTCGGGAATTTGCGATGGGCACAGCACTAAATGGGATGGCACTACACGGTGGTTTGCATGTGTACGGCGGAACGTTTTTCGTCTTTAGTGACTATGTCCGTCCAGCAATCCGACTTTCTGCATTGATGGGTGTTCCTGTCACATATGTGTTTACCCACGACAGCATTGCAGTTGGGGAAGATGGACCGACCCACGAGCCAGTCGAACATCTTGCTTCTTTACGTGCAATGCCAGGACTTTCCGTCGTCCGTCCAGCAGATGCGAATGAAACGGCAGCTGCATGGAAGTTGGCGATCTCTTCAGAGAATGAACCGACGGCGCTTGTGTTGTCACGTCAAAACTTACCGGTCTTACCAAAGTCTGCTGAACGCGCAATGGAAGGCGTTCAAAAAGGTGCTTACGTTATATCACCTGTGGATACAGAACAAGCGGATGCGATCTTATTAGCGACGGGATCAGAAGTAAGCTTGGCAGTTGCTGCGCAGAATCAATTAAAAGAAGAGGGCATTCATGTCTCTGTCGTTTCGATGCCTTCCTGGGAGCTTTTTGAAAGACAAGATGACGAGTACAAACAAAGTGTGTTGCCGAAAGATGTGAAAAAGCGTCTTGCAATTGAAATGGCTTCACCGCTTGGCTGGCATAAATACACTGGCGATGAAGGTGATGTGCTCGCGATTGATACATTTGGAGCGAGTGCGCCAGGTAATGTCGTCATGGAAAAATACGGTTTCACCGTTGACAATGTTGTTTCAAAAGTAAAAGCATTGCTTAACTAATCAAATATTTTTCATTCAATTGCTGTTCCGTCGACA
>CAOKMT010000164.1 GCA_948469885.1 uncultured Sporosarcina sp.
AATTGGAAGTATGTGATGGGACAAGTCGGTTCGGATGCGGAAGGTCAGTTGATGCCGCAATTGTTTATGTTGGCGGATCGGTTTGGTATGTCGTTGTCCAACAAAAAAAGCGCACTTATTGATTCGTTTGCCTATTTTACGGAGACATTTGACCGTGCGGTGGAAACGCTCGTCCGTTACGAGAGATCCAATAACAAAAAGCAGCATCATCGACAAATCCATGCATTGTCCGAACTGAGTAAGATGCAAAAGGATTTTACGAAAGTTGCTGCTGCGATGGGGGACTATATCGAGAAAGCCGACATGATTGGCAATTATGTAGAAGCGCAACAAAATGAATTGACGCATAGCGAACAGGCGTTACTATCCGAATGGAAATATTGGATAAGGGAAATTAAAATTAAGGCAGGCGAATGGGTCGAACTGTTTCTCGACTATGATTTGCAAAATTGTACCATCTGGCTTGAAAAGGACCGGCGCAGCATACCAGGTAGTGTCAAAGTGATAAAACGTACACTGGATGGTGTTGTCGCGACAAGGCGATTCAAAGAGCGATTCCAACAGGAAAGCACAGGTATTGTGTGGACTTCAGGAACGATGACAATCCAGGACAATGAAAGATATATCCCGGATCAACTCGGTTTGAGTTCAACCGTTCCGCTCTTACATTTCGAAGCTCCTGCCCATTTTTATGAGGGGGCGGAGGTTTTCATCGTTGAAGACATGCCTGACATTCAACAAGTATCGCAATCCGATTATATTGAAGCTGTTACCGATGCAGTCATCCGAACAGTGATGGCAACAGGAGGGAAGTTATTCATCCTTTTTACATCCCAAGATATGCTTAGAAAAACATATGATTTGATTGTGGAAAGTGAACAGTTGGAAGAATATGCTCTTTTTGCACAAGGCATCACTTCTGGCAGTCGCATGCGGTTATTGAAATCGTTTCGTCAGTTCGAGCATGCTGTATTGTTCGGAACGAGTAGCTTCTGGGAAGGTGTTGATGTGCCGGGCGACGCTCTATCGGCGGTCATTGTTGTGCGTCTCCCATTTTCCTCACCGGAGGAGCCGATCTTTATAGCGAAGTCTGAGAAATTAGCCGCCCAAGGATTAAATCCATTTATGGAATATGCTTTGCCGGAAGCGGTTATGCGGATGCGGCAAGGGTTTGGTCGATTGATCCGAGCTTCTTCAGATAGAGGGGCATTCATCATATTGGACCGGCGCATTGATACGAAATCGTATGGCAAGCAATTTCTTGAATCGCTTCCTGATGTTCCGGTGAAAAAAGTGACACTTGAAAAAATGGTGAACCAACTTGAAAATTGCTATAATAGATCTGAATAAAAAACCGTTTTTTACGACATACAGGACGTGAACAATATGCTCAATTGGATTAAGTTTATATCGGTCTTTCTTTTGACGTTGGCAGTCTTTATTACGGTAACTGTCTTTTATAATGCGGATAAACCTTTCGCAACTTTCAAAGCAGAAGCAAAAGATGCAGCGCTCGCGGACGGTCAACTTGTCACTGTTAAATCCGTTCAATTGTATAATGGGACAGATTCATATGCGACAGTGTTTGGCGTCGATAAAGAGGGAGAAGAAATCGCCCTATTCGTCGACTTCTCTTCGGAAGATGACTACAAAAAAGTGAAACTCTCAGACGGCATTACAGCGGATGAGGCTGTGGAAGCCGTGAAAACGGAACTTGATGTCGAGAAAGTACTCCATGTTACACTTGGAATGGAGGAGGAAGGGCCTGTCTGGGAAGTCTCGTTTAAAAGTGCGAATGATAAATTGAACTATGTGTACGTCTTTTTTGAAAACGGACAATGGTGGAAAAGAATTTTAAATTTATAAAGGGGAGATTTTAATGAGAAAAAATTTAGCTTCCAGAGTGATGACGCTTACACCGTCGTCGACACTTGCTATTACGGCGAAAGCAAAAGAAATGAAGGAATCAGGTATTGATATTATCGGCCTTGGGGCAGGGGAGCCGGATTATAACACGCCCGATCATATTCTCCAAGCTGCTATCGAGTCGATGAAAGAAGGAAAAACAAAATATACGCCTGCCGGTGGACTCATCGAGTTAAAAGATGCAGTGATTGAAAAATTGAAAAAAGATCAAGGTTTAACGTATGCACGTAACGAAGTCATGATCGGCATCGGGGCAAAACACGTATTGTACACGCTGTTTCAAGTCATAATTGAGCCGGGGGATGAAGTGATTATTCCATCGCCTTATTGGGTCAGCTACCCAGAACAAGTAAAATTGGCGGGTGGTGTACCTGTACATATCGAGGGGTCTGCCGAAGCGCAGTTTAAAGTGACAGCGGAACAAATTCGAAATGCCATAACGGATAAAACAAAAGCGGTCATCATCAACTCTCCGGGTAATCCGACAGGAATGATTTATGCTAAAGAAGAATTGACATCAATTGCAGAAGTTTGCCGTGAAGAAGATATTTGGATCATTTCGGATGAAATTTACGAAAAACTAGTGTACGGAGAACAAACGCATACATCGATCGCTCAATTATCAGACGATGCGAAGAATCGGACATTCATCATCAATGGTGTATCAAAATCGCATTCGATGACAGGATGGCGGATCGGTTATATTGCAGGGGATGGAGAAGTCGTAAAAGCGATGACCAATCTGGCCAGCCATTCAACTTCAAATCCGACAACGACCTCCCAGTATGCAGCAATTGAAGCATATAATGGGCCGCAAGATGCTGTGGAAGCAATGAAAAAAGATTTTGAAGAACGTCTGAATAGAGTGTATCCACAACTAGCCGCTATTCCGGGCTTCAATGTCATTAAACCGCAAGGCGCCTTTTATCTTTTGCCGGAAGTGTCTGAAGCACTTGAAAAAACAGGATTTGATAATGTAGATGACTTTGCGACTGCTTTATTGACGGAAGCGAATGTCGCGGTCATTCCAGGTTCAGGATTTGGTTCACCGAATACGATCCGTCTTTCGTATGCGACTTCCATCGATTTGATCGAAGAGGCGATACGACGGATTCGCGCATTTGTCGAAGCAAACTGGAAAGCGTAAATTTTGTTGTTAAAGAGAAAGGAGTTCGGGGATATGCAAGAAGAAGAGCGGCTCCGAATTTGGATTGAGCAGGGAAATGTAAACATTTCCCAGCTTTTTTTCGCACTTATAAAAGTTTAGGGATTCAAGATATAGAAGCGATGTTAATCGTACACATGATGGCTTTTAACGCTGAAGGGAATAATTTTCCGACACCAGCTGATTTTGCCAAGCGTATGAATTTATCAGAAAATGAAGTGTCGATGACTTTACAGCGCTTGATGCAAAAAGGATTTCTTCAAATCAAGCAAAGCGAAGATACTCAAGGTGTATTGTATGAAACATTTACCCTTCAACACTTGTGGATACGCCTGACAGACAAAATGTCGAGTGTGACAGACGAAAGAGAAGCAGAAGGTCAAAAAAACGAAGAAGGCGAGCTATTTAAACTGTTTGAACAGGAGTTTGGTCGTTTTCTTTCACCGATGGAATCTGAGTCGATTTCGATGTGGTTGGATGATGATGGACATTCGGTGGACATTATTCAGGCGGCATTGAAAGAGGCGGTTCTTGCACAAAAGGTGAGTCTTCGTTATATAGATCGAATTTTATTCGAATGGAAAAAGAAAAATGTGAAGACGTTAGCGGATGTCGAACGTCAAACAAAAAAATTTCGGACGGTCGGCATACGACCTGGCCAACAAGAGAAAACGGTGCAAGTGAAACGAGTACCTTTTTATAACTGGTTGGAAGAACGGGACTAAAAGATAAGGTGATAATATGTTGACGAAAAAAAACTGGGAATACGCACTCGAGAAATTTGCGGAAATGTTCCCAGATGCGCATTGCGAGCTCGTGCATGACAATCCATTTGAGTTGCTCATTGCAACGCTCCTTTCCGCCCAATGCACGGATGTACTTGTGAACCGGGTGACTGCGGAACTGTTCCAGAAATATAAAACACCGGAAGATTATTTGGCGGTCGAAAATGAAGAATTACAACAAGATATCCGATCCATCGGCTTATATCGCAATAAAGCGAAAAACATCCAAGCGCTTAGCCGGATGCTCGTGGAACAATATGAGAGCGAAGTGCCTGCGAATCGCGATGTCCTCATGACATTGCCCGGTGTTGGTCGGAAAACTGCCAACGTCGTCGTATCCAATGCATTTGGCATTCCTGCGCTGGCTGTAGATACGCATGTCGAGAGAGTGGCCAAAAGACTTGGGATGAATCGGTGGAAAGATTCCCCACTCGCTGTGGAAGAGAAAATTATGCGGTGGACACCGAAAGATAACTGGACAGATACCCATCATCAAATCATTTTTTTCGGGCGTTACCACTGCAAAGCCCAAAATCCCGGTTGCGATGTGTGCCCCCTTTTATCCATTTGTAGAGAAGGAAAGAAACGGATGAAAGCGAGGGAAAAGTGAAGTGTCCAATTTGGATAAAATTCAAATAAACGCCCATTTTGAGCGCTGGGATGACTTAAAGGGAAAGATTGAAAAACATTATAATGAAAAGAATAAAGAAGCAGTTGTTTTGATGCAAGAAGCCATCGAAAATTATGCTGCGCTTCTGGACAGCGGGGGGACAGCAGTTGATGCACGTACCGGAGTACAAGGATACGCCCTGTTACC
>CAOKMT010000165.1 GCA_948469885.1 uncultured Sporosarcina sp.
TTATAAAGAAGCGGCCCGTTTATTTAAACAACATTGGGACGGCGAGCCGGTCCGGCTTCTCGGCATTACAATATCCAATGTCGTCCCGATGCATGAATTGCATGAACAGTTATCCATGTTCAACTTTGAAAAGCACGCGAAAGAAAACTCGCTGACGCGACTGCTGTTAGATATGGAGCGGCAATTCGGCCCCGGATCGGTGAGACGGGGAAATTCGTGAAAGGAAGGGATCGGCTATCGAACTTCAATTTTTAGGGACGGGTGCAGGCATGCCGTCCAAAATGCGGAATACGTCTGCGCTCGTCTTAAATTTATCGGCCGAAGGGGAAGGGTACTGGCTTTTTGATTGCGGGGAAGCAACGCAACATCAAATTTTACATACGTCGTTAAAGCCGCGAAAAATTAGCAAGATTTTCATTACACATATGCATGGCGATCATATTTTTGGATTGCCGGGTCTTATCAGTTCCCGTTCATTTCTCGGCGGCGATGAGCCACTTGATATTTATGGGCCGCCTGATCTTGGCGCATGGCTTGAGACGACGTTACGGATGACAAAAACACATTTGAACTATGCACTCCGCATCCATGAAATCGAGGATGGAGTAATCTTGGACAACGAAAATTTTCGCGTCATTGCAAAAGGGGTACAGCATGTCATCCCTTGCCACGGTTTTCGGATTGAACAAAAACCTTTGCCTGGCAAATTGCTCATCGACAAAGTGGTGGCGGCAGGCGTGCCGAAAGGTCCTTTGCTCAAGCGGTTAAAGAACGGGGAAGATGTGACGCTGGAAGGGGGACGAACCATTTTCAGCAGAGATGTCACGGGTCCGGCGCAAGAAGGATTCACAGTAGCGGTTTTAGGTGATACAAGTTATTGCCCGCAGGCTGTTGAACTGGCCGAACATGCCGACATTGTCATCCACGAAGCAACATTTGATATGGATACAGGCAACTTGGCGAAAGAATACGGACATTCGACAATCGGGGACGCGGCACGCGTGGCGAAAGAGGCAGGAGCAAGAACACTGATTGCGAATCATATAAGCGCCCGTTTCATGCCAAGCGATATTAAACGGTTAAAAGCGCAAGGACAAGCGATTTTTTCCAATCTACATATAGCGGAAGATTTTTCGCGGTTTGAATGGAAAGATGAGAAGTTCCTTTGTTTGTAAACTGATGCCGAATTTGAACATAAACCCGCCAAAAGGGGATCGTTTTTTGGCGGGTTTTCGTGTTCGCAGATATTTTTCGGTTTTAGAAAATACTTGTTATTTTGAGCGTCATATCATCCGAGTTCGCAAAATGAAAATTCTAACTGTTTCGTAACCTAACTGGAACAAAACCGTCTACTTTAGCAAGGTGGGGACGTGTGTGGGGAAGCATTTATTGCTAGTTATTTTTACAGGGCTTCTGTTGATAGGATGCGCAAAGGTTGAATTATCGGGAGGAAAACCACCAAAAACCATTTTGGAGATAGGGAAGGAAACGTATGAAACAGTGCTTGGTTCGTATTGTTGGAAAAATACGTGTGTGGATACTACTGGGCCTATTGAACTTCTGGAAGGCAAAGCACCGGTAAAAGTGAAAACTGGGGAAACGATTGGTTTTAAGATGGATTATAATCCAAAGCCAAATGAGTGTTATCTTGTTCAGGTGCAAGAAGACGAGGAAACTGAAATCATTGTTCAAGAAGATGAATTTATTGCACCATCGGAAAAAGGTATTTATTATTACGCTTACAGTGTTTGGTGGATGGATGAAAAAGAAGAAAACGTATCCCATGGCGATGCCTTTTATGCTTTTGTGCTAGAAGTAAATTAATCGCTAACCATAGAATATAGATAACAGGAAAAGGAAAACTCAATAACATTCCAAAGATAGGAGGGAAAGCCTGATGAAAAAGTATTTTGAAAATGCTACTAAGGTATCGCTTGCTTCTCTATTAGGTACAATCATTGTGTTATTAGCCTTATGGGGTTTGTTGAAGTTTGCTGGATCTGATGCCATTGTCATTCAAAAATTCGGAAAAGTGTTTATGGCCGTTGCCTTGCCTTTCTTAATGCTGAACCCCATATTTGGTCTCATTTATTCATTTTTTATTAAAGGGAGAAAGAAAATAGTCTATATTATATTACATGTAGCGTGTGTCTGCACAATTTCTGTTTTTGGCTTTGTCACGCTGATGTTTAGATATTTCGTTCCGTTTGCGCCGTGAATTTAGATGAGTTGGTAAATGTTTTATAATCTACGCGAGTCAAAATTTTAAAACTTGAAGACGAAGTTTGCGTCGTTAGAACCAAGTATTGACTCAATTTGCGTATCACATTGAGTCGGTACCTGGTTCTTTATGCTGTCGTCTTTGATCGATATCTTGCCTTGTATTGTCGTACTTAGCTGTCGAGACTTGTTGATAAAATCCCCGTTTCATTTGGCAGGATAGATGCCGCGAATGTAGAAGTTAAACGTTAGAAAGGGGAGGTTTGTCAATGGCTTATATATTGGAATTGGAACATCTGTTTGCAATCGAGGCACTCGGCGTCATTTTTGAGCTTTTATTCGTTACGACTTGCTTGTCCACGATTCTTTATTTTATGACGAACAACCAATTCATCTCTTTGCTAGCAGCTCCAACGATTTTTTACTTCATTTCTTCCATTCAATATTATACGACGCATCTGTTTTTCTTACTTGTCGCGATGCTCATCCAAGGGATCATCATCGTGACAATTCAGTATCAAAGCAGTAAAAAGCCGGTCTCTGTGTTAGAAGACCGCTTGTCATCGTTTTGATTGAACAAAATAGCCGCCGGAAATCTGGGCACAAAAAATTTGGCATCCCGTTATTTTGGGATGCCAATGCTATCGAACGGGAAAATGCGAAATTTCACAATGCCGATAATATCCTTTTCCTGAATGAAGCCGAACCCGCGGCTGTCATTGCTTTTCAAACGGTGGTCGCCTAATACGAAAAAAGCATTCTCCGGTACTGTTTCCTGCCCCGTCAACTGCTGCAAAGTGAAGTTTTCAGTCAATCGCTCCGTAACGGGATCCCCTTCAACATACGTCACATACGGCTCTTCATAAGCCTCTCCGTTGACATACAATACATCTTCAATCATTTCAATCCGGTCACCCGGTACACCAATCACTCTTTTAATATAATAGTCGCCCGTATCTGGTGCATTAAAGACAATCATCTCAAACCGATCGATCGAGCTTATTTTGCTGACAATGACGCGATCTTGGTCTTCAAATGTTGGCAACATAGATTCGCCCTGCACCTTTGTCGGAACGAATAAAAATTGATAACAGACGAAAACGATCGCCAATGCAAAAGCAATCGATTGCACCCAGGAGAGCAACTCTTTTTTTACAGATTCCGTCATGCATTCTTCCCCTTTCAAATAACTCTCTAAGTACCTATTGTACAGGAATGGACATGTTTTTAACACTTTTTTCTAAAAACTTTCTTCTCTTAACAGAAGGAGGATTGAGTGATCTTCTGAAGAAGATAATGGGGTGGGCCAACTCCAATTCTTAAAAAATGAAAGGATTGAAAGACATGCAAAAACTGACAGAAAGCTCTCAACTCGTGCAAGACAAACTCCAACAATTAGGATATGACAATGAAATCGTCCAGTTGGCGGATAGCGCACGGACGGCGCAAGAAGCGGCGGATGCTTTAGGGTGTGAAATTGCCCAAATCGCCAAGTCTATCATTTTCCGTGTAAAAACTACGAACGAACCTCTGTTAATTGTTGCAAGTGGCGTGAATCGCATCAATGAAAAGGCAATCGCAAAGCAACTTGGGGTCAAGCTAGGGAAGGCAGATGCAACCTTTGTCCGGGAAAAGACAGGATTTGTCATCGGTGGGGTGCCACCTCTCGGACATCAAACGCTTGTCCGTACATTGATCGATGAAGACTTATTCTTACACGAAACAATTTGGGCAGCCGCCGGTCATCCGAAAACAGTTTTTCGACTGACACCCGCTCAATTGAAGGAGATGACAGGTGGACAAGTCGCTTCAGTCAAATAAGATCGCTAAACAACGAACCCGATTTTTCCCTCGTGTTGGAAAAATCGGGTTCGTTTATTGTTCAATCAAAATTTCCAACCGCGTTCATACTGTTTCGGAGGATCGATTTTCACCCGCAGTTCTTTTGCTGCTGTATAAGCCCAGTAGGGGTTTCGCAAAAGTTCACGTGCGAGCAAGACCATGTCCGCCCGTCCGTTTTTCAATATTTCTTCTGCTTGAATACCTGTCGTAATGAGACCAACCGCACCAGTTGCGATATCGGCACCTGCTTTAATCGTTTCGGCGAACGTCACTTGATAACCGGGGAATGTATCGATTTTTGCAGGGACGACTGCTCCGGAGCTGACGTCAATGAGATCGACACCTTGCGCCTTCATCCACTTGGCCATTTCCACATACGCTTCAGCGGTCATGCCACCATCTGTATAATCATATGCAGAAATCCGGACGAACAAAGGGCCATCCCAAATGCTGCGCACTTCATCGAGGAGTTCGCGTAAGATACGGTACCGATTTTCTGCGGAGACGCCGTATTCATCTGTCCGTTTATTCTACAAAGGAGATAAAAA
>CAOKMT010000166.1 GCA_948469885.1 uncultured Sporosarcina sp.
CCGACTTATACCCCAAAATTCGATGTTTTCAAATTTTTGTCATGTACTTAAAAATTGATATAACTTTATTGTTTCTGATGGCGTTGTATCTCTAAAAAGATTGGTTTTTAATTGCATTTTGAGACATTGAAAATTCTTATAGAATTGTAATGCACTACTGTAATCATCAAGTTCAGCATAAGTATCTCCCGCTAAACCATATAATTTTGTGAGAGCTTTACGAAAATCTTCCGAAGATTGATCAGTTTTTTTAGCAAAATCGAAAGCGAACTTGATTGCAATTTTTGCAGCATTAAATTCTCCCTTATTATAAAGGTCGTTTATTACAGCGACAGCTGTATAAATATCAGAAATCATATAGCCTTGGCAACCAGATAAATCTAAGCTGCCCGTACCATCTGTATTTAAATATAATGTTGGAATTTTTCCAGTACCTGAATTATCAAAATGGGAATCAGACATAAATCGAATTATTCTGGCTTTATATAATTGAGAATTAGCTTTGTGTGCTTGCGGCCTGATATAGTGTAGCCTGTTGAGGTCTTGGTTACAGCTTTTCGCATTGGCTCAATATCAACAGATTCCCATTCTTTTTCCAAGTCTTCCTTGTAGGTACGTCTTCTATCGGTTCTGTGCCCTCATCGAAGCAATCTAAATTGAAAGATAAAGTACCAATTGAGAAACGACAAAATTTTAATGAATCTGTGTGCTCAGTTATAAGGAAAGATTTAATATTTCCGCACCACTCATCAAATTTTGCTTTGATATTAGGACTCGGAAGATGTTCTTGAACAATGGCTTTTATTGCTTTAATATCAGGTGTGAACCAAAGGCCATCTCGCTTTATAAGGTCAAGAACATCGTAATACTCTAAATCGAGCTTGGGATTATCGTAATTTCGAGAACGAAAATCCGCATCAAAAGTATTCTCGTTAACTGAAATATAATCGGGATAGACGTCCTCCGCATAACCTAGGTATCTTTCGACTTCCTCTATTAAATGATGACGAAGTATTTTTTGTTTAAATTTAAGGTTATCCATAATTGGAATGAGTTTGCGATTAAAGCCTTGTAGTCGTAATCTTTTCTTCGGTTTATAATAGTGCGACGAGAGTGCCTTAACTATTCTGGCCGTATAGCAGTAATCGTATTTCTTATATTCAAATTAACTTTCTATATCTTTACTCTGATTTCACAACCCATTTTTATACATGAAGAATATTAGATAACGGTTTTTTACATAATGCTGCTACTAATATTGATTTAGGAGGACAAACGGAAGCCAACACAATGTCCTGAAAAGAAGGAGGGACTATATCGTTATCCATGTGTGGTCGAATCGGTCCACTCATTAAAGTAGAGTCAGACAGTTCAATTGTCTTTTCTTCTTCGGGATATTTAAATTTGTTCGAATAGGAAAAAGATAATATATTTACTTCCGACAGATTTTGGGCAATGAATTTTTTTAAATCCAATGCCGTACTTGAAGAAATATAATCAGCTAACAAATCTTGAAGAATCCATATGGTATAACCGCCCCAAGCTAAAGCCGCTTGCGATTTAACAATCATTTGGCTTGCCATTCTTGCCCAAACCTGACGATAGTTAATCCCTGGTGCCATATGGCTTTTCCCAAGTACACAATCCTCAAAAGCTTGAGGGATACAACTACGATTCCGCTTATTCCCTCCGGATGTACTTGATGTCATCACTTCTATTATGTATGGAGCCCCTATGGGAAAATCTTCAACCGTAACATCACCGTTAACCAATCCAAGTGTATGCCCAGCAGCAATCAGTTTACGTTTTAATTCATTTTCTTCCATGCCGGCTAAAATGGCACCATCCTTCAATTTAACCCGACCCAATTGGCACAATACGTAATCAAATGTATAGTCAAATGAAGCATTGTCTTCGTTGGCATTTTCACCAATGTATTTCACCTTAGCTTCTGCCCATATCCCAATACGAGAATTAGAAGGGAAATCGCATTTAGAAAACAATAATTTTTGAGTAGTTCCTTTTAGAGTCGCAGTAGAAGCCTTGTTACCCATATAAAGCAATCTTCTTGGACAAATAATCCAGGGAGATGTGCCTTTTGACAATTGAATTGAACATACACCTGATGGAATCCTGTCAAAAGAAGGGAAAAATGATTGAAGTTCCGGATGCTCTGTAAGTGAGATTTCCGACATAAAACGATTGCCTCCACCATCACATGTAGAGTTCATGAAAGGGCAAAACGCTCGTCTCCTTGATTCAGTAACTTTCTCATATTTATCTGATACAGGATAGCCTAGAAGTTCGTATATTTGTGGCATAATATAATTTCTTTTATTTTTTCAGCAACAGCCTTTGCAAGTGGTGGCGGAACAGCGTTACCGATTTGACGATGTTGATCTAAATCTCTGACAGAACCTGTACGACCTCTTATCGGCCCTCGCAATACATAAGAATCGGGGAAACCATGTATTCTCATATACTCACGAGGTGTTAAATATCGATCTTCAATAGGGTGGTAGAATATTTCGCCACCGCGCAAAGTGTTTGAAGGCTTCTGTCGATTTAATCTCAGGAATTTTGTTGTATCCTTTTTTGTTAAATTACCACGTTGCTCAGCTGGGAGGTGAAGTTGAGACGAAAGATTCTTGCCCTCGGGCACTCCATGTATTCTTTCTCTATCACGTTTAGGAGTTACGTCATAATGACTATTATCAGGAATTATACTACATTCAGATTTTAATACGGGCGATGGTAAATCAGCTATCACGTCTCCTACTGATACATACGGCAATAATGGGAATAATCCACCGCATTTATCTGAAGAAGCATGAGTTGGATCAGGAAATTCGAATCCGTTAGGTTTGCGAGTAGCGACTAAAATAACACGATGTCTTAACTGAGGTATTCCGTAATCGGCAGCAAGCATAACCTTCCATTTGGGAACATATCCGAGGTTATCTAATTGTGAAATAAATGAATTAAATACTCCCCCTGAAACACCGTTCAGATCTTTTGCAGTTAATAAACCCTTGACCTGTTCCATCATTATTGCATGTGGCTGTAATGCTTTGGCATATCTTATAACCTGATATAGCAAAAGACCTCGTTCATCTTCAAGAGCAAGTTTTTTCCCAATTTGCGAGAAGGCTTGACATGGAGGACCACCAAATAACAAATCTATCTCACCCTTCTTAATTGATAATTCCTTCATAATAATTTCAGGATCGAAAGATCGGATATCACCTTCGTATACTTTTGTTGCCCGCCCTTCTCTTTTTATATTTTCGTTGAGTGTTGCGCAGCAATTATGATCGAGCTCAATACAAGCTTCAATCTCGAAGCCTGCTTGAACAACGCCAATATCCATTCCTCCAGCTCCAGAGAAGATTGATAATGCTTTCATCTTTTCAGACATAATTGTTACGCAGAGGAATTTCCAAGTAGGCTGACAGGCGACCAAACCTTTTGCTGCTACAAGGGAGTTCCGTAATATGTTGAATATAAGTTGTTACTTACAATTGACGGTCTTTGTCAGCGACAAGCGCAGATGTGGGTACAAAGTTAGCAATAATTTTCGAGATTTAAGGCATCCCTCGCAAAGATAGTTATCGATGTTCGTTCAATAATGAGGCAATAATGAGACTTTAGGCAATAATGAGACTCCACTAAGGATTTACCACTGACGAACCCACTGAGGAGCATCTATGGTCTTCGCTCTATCTTCTTAGTAACACACCTCTCATCAAAAGGCTTATGGGCACATCACGGAGGTTTGTTTGAGAGAGTCTATAATGCCATTGATGGGATATAGGTTCAATGAAAAGACACAAATCGGCGCAGTTAAAAATCTCTAACGGATGACAATTATTTCAAATCCATTTGTCCCGGCTTGCCGCCATCTTCCCCAAAAGTACACTATTAGTACACTGCAATCTGTAGATGTTGCTGGTAATCAGTATGATTATCAATATGCATAGAAATTTTCCAGGTTTCAGTTGATCAAGAATCAGCGTTGAGTAAACGCTTCCGAAATGTAATGGAGTGCGTTGCGGCTTCCGGTTAGTCGGAGGTCGTGGCTGCTCCATGCATCCCGCCCGCGTCACCCGTGACCGGGCTTCTGCAATGCGGTCTGCGTAGCGAAATTAGTAAATTGTTTTGGTTTTGACAAATGCTTTAACAGTTATTTTTGATTTTTGGGGTATAAAAGTCAAGCCCCATGACCCGGGGGGGGAGTCATGGGGCTTTGTAAGGGGTGCGCACGAAGGGACTCGAACCCCCACGTCGTAAGACACCAGATCCTAAGTCTGGCGCGGCTACCAATTACGCCACGTGCGCTTTTGTTGTCACTGAACCTTGGTGAGCATGGACGGTGTAGGCGTGTTTAGGGCGTTGCCTTCGTCATGCAGGCGGCTTGTGAATGCAAAGTTAGTAATTTTTTTTGGTATTTCCAAATTTTTTGATTCAGCGGGCACGGCTCTTTCACGGCTCTTTCATTTAAGATTTCGTCTCATTCTCGACAAATGTGTTATTTTATA
>CAOKMT010000167.1 GCA_948469885.1 uncultured Sporosarcina sp.
ACACCTAAAATGATGAACCCGATCAAGTTTGTAATCGCATCACTTATAAGCCAAACTTTCACTGCATCTTTTGACAATCGTTTCTGGGGATTGTTCAATGAATCATTCAAAAAATCACCGCCTAGTTTTCTATCATCTATACTGTCATCTTTTTCCTTTCGGATCGACAATCAATTCAAGGCCTATAAGAGATACGTTCGAAAAACGCGGAAGTTTCATCTAAATTCCTGCGATCCTGAAGGGGACCGGTTGAAATCGGTCCTGCATCCGTTTCTCTCGCTATTGAAATAAGCTGAATATGATATCTGCTATGTACGTTTCCAGAAATGCGGCCAATATAATAATCGGCAAAACAAAACTAGCATAAATACTTACCGTTTTTAATAGTTGATGACTAAAAGCTACATCTTCTTCACTTTTCTTGAATAGCTTCTTTACTTTGATTCTGACAGCTCGATTTAATTCGAAAAGAATTGCTGCAAGCATGCAGAAAGCGAAAATCTCAAAAATATAATGAGGGATGGAGGAAATAATCATCCCGAAGCCTTTGCCAAAATCGATCCGTAAAGCAACTCCGAAAAGGATGCCCGGCAAGAAGGCGGTTGTCATGATATTAAGGACATACAGGAATTGGATTGGAATCAGAGCTAATATGAACATTTGCAAAGGTACGGCAAAACCGTTATTTACGATAAAAGCCCATACTTTATGGAGACCACTGGAATTATTTAATGGTTCTGAAGAGCGGTTTCCGATCCCTTCTAGCACTTCATTTACGTCAGGATTGATCAGGTACGTGATGAAGGTTGCAATGATCGTTAAAGCTGTGGCGAACAGAAAAAAGTTAATGGCTCTTTTTAATATGATTTGATTCATGAAGATTGTCTTAATTTGGCATCACTCCTTGTTCAGCGGATTGACCGTCTATTTTCTTTTGTTTCTTTGAGGAAGTGGAAAAGGATAAATAAGTCCCGACCCGTACGATTTTCTCCAAAGGGCCGTAGCGGAAATGTTTTGTGTACAGGCAACTGAAAGCGATTTGCATGATGAAAATGAGGGTGCCGAGCAGCATCGCTTGGAAAACGCCGATTTTTCCAAATAAGCCAAAGCCGTAGCCATAAAAAATCGTCGTGCAAATGATTGTCTGGACAATATAATTCGTTAAGGATAATTTGCCGACTTGCTCGAAGTACGAGAACAACCGGAATGTAGAAGCCTTGCTATATAAAAAACTTATCAAGCCCATGTACCCGAAAGCGAGCACGATCCCGCCTATCAATTCAAAACCTGTATACGACAGAAAATAACCGGACGTTTTCATGCTGATCCCGAGGACGAGTCCTATCAGTGCACCAGTCAAGTAGCGCTTTTTTTCTCGTTGTGGATGGAAAAAGAACTTTCTTTTGGCGGCATACATGCCGAATAAAAACATCGGTGCGACCATCAATGGCACAATGAGCATAATAACGATGAGTTCGCCGTCACTCATACTTTCACTCATCGGATCTTCCGTAGCGTTTCGATGATCTGCAATTTCGGAATAAGAACCTGTTCCGTAAATTTCTGATGTTTTTTGTATATAAGATGTAAGCATAGCTGGTTCTAAAAGCTCCGCTTCATCGGAAGGAATTAAAGTAAGAGCAGCAAGCACTGTAAACAATACGAGCCCCCAAATGAGCATCGTTTTCGCTTTCCGGTTCACGAAGACGAGTAGGAGAATTCCCATTATGCCGTACATAAGTAAAATATCGCCTTCCCATAAATACGTAGCATGTAAAAAACCGATGATGAGCAGTAAGCAGAACCGTCTAAATAAATGCCATTTCACCCTTAAGTTTTTGTGGGTAAATTGATCCCGCATCATGATCATGGAATATCCGAATAAAAAAGTGAAAATCGGTAAAAAGCTGCCTTCAATTGTGATTTTCGTAAAAGCATAAAATCCTTGATCGGTTGCTGAAAGTGGGAATAAATGGATTTCATCCTTTCCCCATATACCATATTGGAAAATAAGTAAATTTGCTAGCAATATACCAAACAAACTAAAACCTCGTAAACCGTCAATGACGTGAATTCGTTTCGTCATTTCTAACTCCTCCTTTTTCAATTATTACCATCATAACGTCCGATGCTTTCAGTCAATGAACGTTCACCTTATCGTTACCTTAATTTTCAGTTGAAGCGTTAAGGTTCTGTTAAGCTTGCTATGATAGGATGAATATGGGTGATGAGTATGGAAAATAGTAAAATACTATTGGTAGATGATGAACGAGCGATTTTACAAATGCTAGAAATGGTATTAGCGAAAGAAAAATTTACAAATGTCTATACCGCTACGACGGGAAGCGAAGCTTTGGAAATGATTAAAAGACATGAACCGGCATTTATCGTATTGGACGTTATGTTGCCGGATACGAATGGGTTCGAGTTGTGTACGAAGATCCGAGCGTACACGGATGTCCATATTTTATTTTTAACGGCTAGAGTTTCAGATTTGGATGTACTGACAGGTTTTGAAAGAGGCGGAGACGATTATGTGACGAAACCGTTTAATCCGCTGGAAATCGTAGCGAGGATGAAAGCGCATTTAAAGCGCCAGCAAAAAAGTGGCGTGACAACTTCTGTGACGAACGAAAATGCCCATCATTTTGGAAACTTTATCGTCGATGAGGATGCGGGAGAGTTGGTCGTGGATGGTGTTGTGACCTCTTGTCCGGCGCAAGTGTTTTTGTTACTTGTCTATTTTTGTAAAAATGTGAACCGGGTCCTTTCAAAGGAACAATTGTTTACAGCGGTGTGGGGTTATGACTATATGGCCGATGATAATACAGTCATGGTCCATGTGAGAAGAATTCGCGAGCGCATCGAACCCGATCCGAGCCGGCCCGTCCATCTGGTCACCGTTCGAGGATTGGGGTATAAATTAGTGAAGGATTCTGCAAGATGAATGTGAAGCGGAGAATCACGTTGCATTTTTTCACCCAACTTGTCATGACGTTTGTCGCGACATTTTTAATCATGGTGCTGTTAATGTTATTGGTCATCTATCTTATGACAAAAGATGAATTGAAGTCGAATCCACAAAAAGCCATTGTCGAAAATCTTCCATATAGTATCGATTTGCGGAACAGTGAGGAAGTTGTCTTGGATCAAAGCTGGCGGGATCTTCTACAAAAAAATGAGATGTGGGTGCAAGTCGTAAATCGGACGGGAAAAGTGATTTATGCCTTCAACACGCCGGACGCTTTCAAAAATTCCTATACGATGAATGAATTGCTGTTGATAGAAAAGACGAATCAGCTAGATGCTTATACAATAGACACCTTTTTTGAAACGTGGGAACCGGAGCCTTATTATTTTTTATTCGGTTATATGGAAAAACAGCAACAAATGCTAAGGGACTGGTATGATGCGTTCAGCAGTGCGGGACTCGTAGAAGAAATGGGAAAAGAGACGCTTGAAAAAGAAATGGATGCACGACAAGGGCTACTTGAAGTTTATCAAGATGGAAAGCTTGTAGATACAATTGGGAGGAATAATTCGGCGTCGCTTGACCTGTTAGATGTCGTCGGGCGGATCCATGTGCCGGGAAATTATGATACGAGGGCTTTTGTGGTCAATGATGAATCAACAAATAGTACGTGGGTTTATTATGAAGTGAATGAGGATTATGAGGCACAATCCATTCGCTTATTTTCTAATAAAGAATTGGAAACTTTATTTTTCGTCATGTTAGGCAGCCTTATCATCCCGATTGTGCTCGCTTTTTGGAATGGGTATCGTTACGGGAAGCCTTTGTTGTTGTTGACGAGCTGGTTGAAAATTGTGGAACGTCAGCAATACGAAGATATTTTATCCGAGAAAGAATACAAAAGGATCTATAAGAAAAATGGTAAAGTGAAGATGCGTTACCGTCTATATAAGGAAGTGTTCGAATCTTTTTCCGATATGTCAGACAAACTTGCACTTGCTGAGCGGGAAAGAAAGCAGTTGGAAAAAACGCGTGAAGAATGGATGGCAGGAATTTCTCATGATCTTCGGACGCCATTATCGAGTATCCAAGGGTATGGCCATCTGTTGGAAAGCGGGCAATACGAGTATACGAAGGAAGAGTTGCAACAGATGGGGCAAGTCATCCGGGACAAATCGGATTATATGGTCGATTTGGTGAATGATTTTTCGCTTGTTTTTCAATTGAAAAATAGCGCTGTCGCGATTCAGAACGAACGGATCGATCTCAATGAGTTTATCCGCTGTTTGGTCGATCAATATAAAGACGATTTCACGTTGGCCAGTCACCCTTTTACTTTCGAACCATCCACCCAGTCTTGTGAGGTGGAAATCGATCCGAAATGGTTTGCACGCGTGATTGATAATTTACTATCAAACGCGGTGAAGCACAATCCGCCGCGAACGGAAGTGCATGTGCAAGTTGTCTGTGAACCTAACGAAACGGTGATCCGAATCGGGGATAATGGAGAAGGAATGGATGCAGCGTTC
>CAOKMT010000168.1 GCA_948469885.1 uncultured Sporosarcina sp.
GGAGTCTGACAGATAGACACCTAGCAAGCCGTGGAAGATCAGTTGATGAAACTTCTTATCTGGCAAGCCTTGCGTACGTTTCTCCGCCTCTTGTAAAAAATGGATCAAGCGATTATATAAATGCTCATTATCTTTATAATAAAAACAGAAATTCAAGTCGCCACCTTCCCGATCCTCTTCTTGGTCAATAAAATAATCGAGTAAAATGTGAAGTCCCTGTATATACGGAAAATAACCGTCCCGAATCATCACTGCATGTTGCTGTTCGAAGTCGTCGCGCATCGCATAAGAAACGAGACAGAAAATACCGAGCGTGGAGCCTGCACATGCAGAAAACTCATGCCAATCCATCTCCGGAAACAAGTATCTATGTTGTTCAAACCAATTTTGTAATCGCACTTCTCGTTCATCTTGCCCGACATGCTTGTGGATTTGCAAATCGCAATAATAGTGGCATAACTCAAGCAAATACGGCTGGATGATGGCATAGTTGGGTACTTTCTGTAAAACGGACTGACATACTTGCATTAACTCCTTCAAATACCCACCGTCATCTTGCTCTTTCCGAAATCGATAATACTGTTTTGGTATCGCGTCAGGTATCAAGGCATCGATCATCGCTTCATGAAGAGCCGCAAAATCTTCAGGATCGAGCGACGTACTACGATCACACAAATTGTCCAAATAGTCGCTAATCGTTTGGTACGCCACGATAAAGCGAATGGCATCATTCTTTTTCCTAAGCGCGGCCAACGCCATGATTGCCCCGCCTTCACAATGAAACGTTTTCTGTTCGATACTCGCAAGCGCCTGTGTTCGCAGTTCTACATTCGGAATCGATCCTGCCCTTTTCTTCCAATACGTCAACCTGGCGTGAACAGCAGGCAAAACATTTCGATAGACACGATTCATCAAAGTAATTGGATGGATTGGTAAAGACATATTAACACCACCTCAACATTATTTTCCGTAAACCTTCCAGTCAACTAACTTCTCTTCCCTATATTATGTATCGTCTTCTTATTCTCCTCCTTTTTCATACAAAAAAACAACCAGTCTCTCCTCAACTGGTTGTCTTCTTGTTTTATATAGGTTGAAATAAATATTTTCACTCAAAAAGAAAATCGTTGAAACGGCTCCCTTTCCACGGGCCTTGCTTCAGCCTCTTCGCTACGCTACGCGGGGTCTTCAGCTAACGTTTTTCCCGCAGGCGTGTCGCCTTATTCAACGATTTTCAGAGGCGCGATTCATAAGTTCAACATATATAGACTATGCGTTGACACGCTCATAGTACAGATTCATATCATTATAATATTTATTCAAAGTAGACGTCGAGACACCGAAAGATTCGGCAATCTCTTTCACCGTCATGCCGAGCGGCTCGAATAAGGCATTTTCTTGACCAAAACGTATTGCCCCTGCCGCAATCGCTACATCTTTTCGGGCATTCGGCTGCAACTCCACCAAATAATCTTCGATAATTTCGATGAACTGCTCGGCATCCCGCTCGTGTTCCTCCAAAAATTGAACCGCCTTCAGTAAAACACCCGATTCGAAATTGGTGAATTCATCTCCCCTATATCCGTCTTCACAAAGCATTTTCCAGAATGTTTGGCCATTGCTTTTCATAAATTCGGAAATTGACTGTTCTTGTTGTGAGATAAATCGTTCTTGAAGCGCTGCAAATACATCGTCATGATCTGTCGGGAAGAATATGAGTGTCGATACCGCTAAATAATGATTTTCCTTCGAAGAACCGTCCGGCAAAATGAAACAATAGATGTGCACACCTTCCGGCACAGGTCGCTCACTCTCACGTCTTACAGAGATCGTCTCGTCCTGCAATAAGTTCGATACAGTCATATAATCAGCGTCCACGGCGATGACTTTTCCGATGAAAATACGGGGCGAATGCCATGTTTCAAGTACTTTTCCAACAGATGGTCGAATCGTTCTCTTTTGCTGTTTTTCCAAATAGCTTTGCCATATGTCTGGCCGATGATGGAAAAAGAATTCGTCCATGACAATCGCTTCGATCATTTCTTCCACCAAATATTCATCCAACGGATTCCGCCATGTTTTCACCAAGTCCAGATACTGTGGCACATCGTCTTTTTCCGGATACGTCTCATAAAAAGTTTGCAACACCCGTTCTAATTCTTCCGATTGCACTTCCGCAATCGTCGTCGTTTCCTTCGATGCACAACATTTTTTATACTTCTTTCCGCTGCCGCAAAAGCACGGATCATTTCGTCCAATCACATAAACACGTCCTTTAATTCTAAAAAGCTATCTTCTTAGTTTAACATGACCGGACGCTGGATGTGAATGATTTTTCAGGGACCCACACCGAATTCGAGTCGACTCGATCCCCTATTAAAGCAGGAAAAAACCGATGCCCATAATGATATACGCAGCGAGCAATACAACGCCTTCAAACCAATTCGATTCTCCGTCATGACAAAGATTGACGACAAGAAAGGTAGCGGTGATCATCGTGACCAGCTCAGGTAACGTAAAGACAAGCGCCATCCGTTCAGGCATGAAGAACGAGACGAGAACGAGAATGGGTGCGACGAACATAGCAATTTGTAAGGTAGAACCGATCGCAATCTCAACGGAAACCTCTATTTTGTTTTTCATCGCCAGCGTAATCGCAGAGAAATGCTCGGCTGCGTTTCCGATAATGGCCACGATGATGACCCCTATAAACAGCTCTGTCCAGCCAAATATTTGCCCGATTGTTTCAAAAGTATGAACGAGCCGTTCCGAAACAAATGCGACAGCCGCCGTCGAAAGTAAAAGGATGAAAAAAGATTTCTTTTTTGTCCATTCCGCCACTTCAGTCACTTCTTTAGATTGATCCGAAGCACCGAAAACACCGCGATGCGTCACCAATTTAAACAATAAACCAGCTAAATACAATGCGATCAGCACAACAGAAATCCCAACACTCAGTTGAAATGTCGCTCTGTCGTTCAATGACTGGGAAAACACTTCAGGAATGACAAAGGCGACGATGACCGCAAAAATAAGTAAGCCCGAATTGTATTTCGCATCTTGGATACTAAAGTTTTGGCGTTCGAATTTCAGCCCTCCCATGAAAAAAGAAAGGCCGAGCACTAACAATAAGTTCCCTAAAACCGCCCCCGTCAATGAAGCGAGTACGATCCCAATCAAGCCTGCTTTCAAGGTGAAGATGGAAATGATGAGTTCCACCGCATTTCCGAAAGTCGCATTCAACAATCCGCCAATCCGCGGACCGCTAATAATCGCTAAACTTTCCGTCGCCCGTCCGATATACCCAGCGAGTGCGACGATGCTTAGACAACAAAGGAAAAACATAAGAACAGCCGACCATTGAAAAAACGTGCCTGCGATGACAAGTGGAACGCCGGCGAAAACAAGGCCGGCAAATATTCGATTCAACTGCATCCCTTCTTTCAATAAGTTAAGGATTTTTCTTAGCTTTCCCTTTTCTAGAAAATAAAAACGCACTTCCTCAATCGGCTTCGGAACCATCCAACTTTTTGAGAAAGGCGTTGTTGTCATTTATTTTTTTCCGCAAACTTTTTCCATCCGTATATCGAAAACCCACAAGTGAACGTAAAAAAGACCAAAGCCCCCATTAGGAATCTCACGTTTTCAGGCACCCGTTCAAAAAATGGAATCGTGAATGGGATCTTACTTTTCAAAAATGTCATGATCGGTTGGCCAATCAGAACAATCACCCCAACGATGAAGGCAATTTTCAACATATCCTTCCATTGAAACTTCTCTTTTCTCTCCATCTGTGTAAAAAGAATAACGACCATGATGACGATAAAAGAACTGAGCATCTCAGTCGCCCTTTCTCCTCGGCTTCAGTTATTAGTGCGTAGGTTTACTATCATTTATTCCCCCATCATATCCGCAACAATTTCATAGGAACGAAGACGATCTTTTTGGTGATAAGTTAACGTATTGATAATGAGTTCGTCCGCTTTCGTTTCTTCGATAAAACTTTCCAGTTTCTGTTTGACAGTTTCCGCACTGCCGATCATTGTTGTCCGCGGATCGAGCGTTTGGCCAATTGCGGCTTGTTCGTACGGTGACCAAACATTAGTCATGTCGGTAGGTGGTTGAACCCGTGTCGGCATCCCTCTCGATAAACTTAAAAATTGCTGCTGTTGGGAAGTCGCCAACCATTGTGCTTCTTCATCCGTTTCCGCTGCGATAATATTGACACCGAGCATCGCGTAAGGTTGTTGCAACGCATCCGATGGTTGGAAATTTCGACGATACAGTTCCAGTGCGGCCAACGTATGGGTCGGGGCAAAATGGGATGCGAAAGAAAACGGCAATCCTTCCTGTGCAGCGAGCTGTGCGCTGAAGCAGCTTGAACCTAACAACCAAATCGGAATATCGAGTCCTTCGCCTGGAATAGCATGTACACGCACTGTCGGATTCAATTCGAAATAAGAGCGCAACTCATCCA
>CAOKMT010000169.1 GCA_948469885.1 uncultured Sporosarcina sp.
TGCCCATCGGCGGCGTATCGCCGAAGTCCGTCACGATGACATCCCCTGTGAAAATATTCACATTGAGACGGGATCTGCCATCCGGGTCATTGCGGACAGACACATTTTTACTTTTATACAATCTTTCCAACAACACCAACTCTTCCGGATTGTCGCTGCATGGATAAAATGGCAGCGTCCCAAACAACATCCATGTCTCTTCATCACGGATATCCAGCAGATGATGGATCGCTTCCCTTGTTTCTTCCAAAGTGAGCACTTCAAGATCCGCGGCGCTGCTGACAGGATACATTGGATGGATTTCATGCCTCGCACATTTCATCTCTTCGATCACTTGACGATGAATATGTTCGAGATGCGGCAACGTCCGTTTATTCAACATCGTTTCCGCCGACACCATCACACCCGCTTCTGCCAGCGCACGACTGTTTTCGATCATCCGTTCAAACTGCGCGGCACGACGCTCACGAGGCGGCTTCCGTTCCATGTTCGCAAACCCGCCATCGACGAAATCATCGATCGTCCCCCAGTTATGCGAAATATGTAGCACATCTAAATACGGCGCGATCGCCATATAACGGTCCAATGGCATCGTCAAATTGGAGTTCAATTGCGACCGGATGCCGCGTGCATGTGTATATTCCAGTAAAGGCAACACATATTATTCCACAGATCTCTTGGAAAACATCGGCTCCCCACCCGTAATACTAAACGACCGTAAATTTGGAATCTCATCCAGTCGGGATATAAGCAAATCAAGGGGTAGCGCATCCGGGTCTTTATGCTGCAACATATCCCCGACCGCGCAATGTTCACAACGCATATTGCATAAATACGTCGTCGTGAACTCGATGCTCGATAATGTCAAACGCCCGTGCTCTTCCACATCCAGATAAGCTTCCCACGGGTCATATATCGGTGTCATCGCAGGAATCGTTTCTACTTTATTCATTTCTCATTACTCCTCGTCCAATTATCATACTAATATAGTATGCACTTCCCATTACACATTCGCAAGCGCTCTCGCATAGATATTTTCCAAATTCATCCTTCCGAATAGGTTCGAAACTTTTCGAACGCTTTACCAAGTTCGTCCAACATACACAACTTCCCTTCCTCCATATACATCACCGTATCATTTTCCGCCAGATCGATTTCTTCCAGTAAATGTGTACTCATAATAATAATGCTATGGAAAGAAAGTCTTTCAATTACTCTTTTAAAAAACAACTTTTCCCTTATGTCCAAACTTTCAAATGGCTCATCCAAAATACAAATACGCGGTTCGTTGATAAGTGCCTGGATCAACCCGACTTTTTGCCGTTGCCCACCGGAAAGCTTTCCAAGCTTCCTTCTTCTCAATTCAACCAAACCGGTATCCTTTAACCACTTATTTACGGAAGACTTCACAAGCTTACGTGGAATCCCCCGGTGAAAAGCGATATAAGTCAAATATCTTTCAATTGTCATTTCCAAATGGCCTGTGAAATGCTGGGGCATAAAACCGACCATTTTTCTGATATCTTCAACAGTGAGTTGTTGTCGATGCAGGCCCACCTTGCCATCTCTTATTAATTTCGTGTAGTTGATCTCTCCCCTATCAGGAGGGATTGCAGTAGTCAGCAATTTTAAGAGCGTGCTTTTCCCCGCGCCATTTTCCCCAACTATATAGGTGAGACCTGTTTTAAATGAACATGTAATTTCACTTAAAAGGTCGATGTTTTCCTTTACATAGCCTACATTGTTTAGTGTAATTCTCATGTCAAACGCCTCATCTGTTTATTCTTCAACAGAATGCTACTGAGTAAGAGAAAGGTAACCCCTAACACAACAAGATTCACGAGTAAGAAATCCTCATTGGTCGGCAACTGGAATAAGGATGCCCATTGGAATCGTTTCTCCAATAATGATTGACCCAACCAAATCATCAATGCAAAGCCAATCCCTATTTTTTGCCCGAACCAAATGGTACAGACAAACCCGACAACACCAAAAAACAATACAGGCGTGAAGGAACCGAGGACATAATATATGGAGTTCGCCCTTCCAAGAATCATAAAACTGAACGGCAATGTGATGAGTAATTGTAAAATCATCACGATCAAAAATCGAGCAAATACTTGCTGGATCAAAGGATAATAGCTTAATGTTTCAATAATGTCATTCCCCTCGTTTTTTGAGCGAAATGCATACCCCATTCCAGCAATGACGATAAGTGTAACCCATTTAATCCAGGTCGTGAAACTTGTTACTTCACTTCCCATATTCTGGCTAATCGTAAAGGTCAATAAGAACATCACAATTCCCGTAAGCAACCAGCTACGCACACCATGAAAATTCCATTGGGATAAAAATAAATTCCACACTTTCGATCCCATAGATTGCGTTGCCTGTTTCATTTCTAGTTCCACACGTAAATCAACGGGTTTCGCTTCTTCTATCCCTTTTATTTTCTGAAGCAAATCTAGACTCTGTTCTCTTGATGGCTCAGGGGCTGTAAATCGGTCAAAACGATTTTTCCATTCATTTTCTAAATGGGATAATTCTTTGTCTTCACTCATTTATATTCGCCCCTTTTCTTTCATCTTCTCGTAAGATTCCTTCCAGTTGTTTGAGCCCTCTCGAAATCCATGTTTTCACCGTATTGAGGGGGATTTCCAATGTCAAAGCAATTTCCGTATATTTCAACTCCTGATAAAACCGCAAATACAAGGCTGCCCGGTAATCCGGTGATAATTGATGTAAAGCGTCGATCATCCATTGACGTTCAAGCTGATGATCGATAATATGGTGAATCTTGCCGTTGCCTTCTACATGTTGATCTGTAAAATATTCCCTTTGTGTCGAAGCTTTCCTCCAATAATCTTTACATTGGTTTGTGGCGATTTTATACATCCAAGGTTTGAACTGATCAGGAACAAACCCCTTTCGCCCTTGCTGATAAATTTTAATAAATGTATCCTGCACAATATCTTCCGCCAATTTTTCATCCTGCAGCAACCGGTACACGTAGCCATAAAGTGGTTTATGATACCGGAAAACGAGCGTGTCCAATGCTGAATCATTCCCGAAGGACAACTGCCGCATATACTCTTCATCTTGCATTCCTGTTCCCTCCGTATTGTCAAAAGGCTACCCAAAGTTCACTAAGCGTTCCCAGTGGCTCTTCTATCAAACCGCTTTCCGGTTAAGTTTCCATATCGCGAGTCCGGCAAAGAAACTACCAATCCCTATATAAAACAGTCGATTATAAAGGATCCAATAATTCGTCGCCGTCCAAAACTCCGTTTCCCCCTTCACAAACGTATACACGCTGCCGTATTTGATTAAAATCACATTCAAGTCCCCTAAACAGATCCCCCCGAATTCATATAACATCCAAAACAGAAGTCCTGCCAACAACCCGCCAACCGAATGATTCCCAATCACGGTGCCCGCGGCCATCAATCCGGCAAATGTCAAATAGATCGGTAATGTAAACAACAAACTCAGCCATGCAAAAACGCCTATAAAAGACGATAAAATTCCCGTCACAATACTGAATAAGCCAATAAACATAACGGATGCAAACACTAACCTTTCCACTAAAAACTGCCATCTAGCAATCGGATACGTCATCACTTGCGTATAAAACTTCGAATCAAAATCAACGGATAAGCACCATTGTAAAATGAGCACGAACCAAATGGGCACCGCCTCTTCATAAACAATGCTTGCGAAGTCTTCAACGGTGGAGGACCCGGAACTATAGATGACATACGCCATAACCGGAATAAGCAACATAAGAATCATCGGGATAAGCGATGTAAACCATAGTTTTAAAAATAATTGAAATCGAACGTAGCTCCCTTTCATAGGCTTGTGTCCTCTTTATATAATTGCAATGCTTCTATAATATTAAATTCTTTCTTCTTTTCTAACTCAGCATAATTTTGATAAAGAAATTTCACAACTTCTTGTAATCTGCCTTGTTTTTCATAGGCATCGAATTGATTCAAAATCTCGGTTTCTTGTATCGGTGTACTTATTGGCGAGTACCACTTTTTAAAACTACCCAAATCTTCTTGTTCACTTAAAAGCACCCACCTCAAAGCTTCCTCCAGCAAATGAAGATCCGTGCCTCCTTCCACCGATAAAAAAGTTTCATTGACAAGATAATAGACGGCTTCATAAACTGCTGTTGTCTCATTCGGGGACTTGAGATAATGCGTATCCCACATAAGCACTTCCTGGCTCGGTGTATTTCTCGCCAAATAACCATGTTCCCCGTTCAAAATATAAATCACATGAGGCGTCATTGGCACTTCCAACCATTCCTCAATTAACCGCCATGTGGTTTCGTATTTTTCAATTGCCCTTTTTGATGCTTGTAGCACTTCAGGATGACCAACGACCCGGATGCCATCCACCGTCATTTCTTCTACATGCCCACCAACCAATGACAAACCATATTGGGA
>CAOKMT010000170.1 GCA_948469885.1 uncultured Sporosarcina sp.
ACGTGGCGAACTTAGGTTGCCTTCCTTTGAACTTGAATCAGCAGGGAGTTTGAACGCCCTCTGATTTGAATAGCATTTTAGCATTCATCCCGCCACTTATGGAAGTGGGGGACTTCTGCTGAATCAAGTTAAACTAGTCTCGATGATATCTTTGCACCATATTGTTTGATTAACTCGATTAATTCATTTTCAGGGCCCTTCTCATTCAAACGATATTCGGGGAAGTAGATGCCGACCGAGCCGTGCAATTTGCCCCTGCTATCAATGATTGGAGCCGCAATAGAATACACATCTTTCATAGCCTCCGCTCTGCTGACGGCGTATCCTCGCTCTCTAATTTGTCTAATTTCCTCAGTTAGCTTTTCAGGATTCGTAATCGTCGCATCGGTTATTTTAGGTAACCCCTTTTGAATTACCTGTTGTAAAATCTTCTCTCCAAGATAAGCTAAAATGACCTTTCTCGATGCACCGCTATGCAAATCGCCAACACTGGACATTTCGACATTATGCTTAATCGGATGTTGAGTTTCTACATGTAAAATTTGAACTCCTCTGAGCAATGCGATATCGGGGATAACTAAACAAACAGTTTCCTTAGTTATGTCATTAAGTTCTTGCAAAATCGGTAATGCCACTTGTGAAAGTGAATAATTGTGTTCAACTACTTTTCCTAGACGGAAAACTTCAAAGCCAAGTGAATAGACTTTCGTGTCTTCGTCTTTTTTCACATATCCCATCGTCTCTAATGTTTCAAGTGTCCTGAACACCATGCTCTTTGGAATTTCTAATTCATTAGAAATTTCGTGAAGTGTACATTCACTTTTTTCATCATTAAAAAACGAAAGGATACGCAAGGCTCTTGCGACAGTTTGTAGTACGTCTTTTTTTTGTATGTCCATTTCAATTCACCTTTTCCTAAAAACAATAAGATTCAATACGATACTTTTTCTGTAAGTATTCGCCTATACGCACTTTTATGTGTATACTAGCTTATCACTTTTTTCTTTTTAAGAAGTCGTTTTTGGATTAATGGAACGAAAATGGATAATAAAACTAATATAAAAAACACGAGCGATATCGGTCTGGTGAAGAAAATCATCATACTACCGTCAGACATTAACAATGACCTTCTTAGTTCCGTTTCCACCATTGCACCTAGAACAATACCTAGTAACATCGATGTTACTGGGTATTCGAATTTCTGCAAAATGTATCCTATTATACCAAATATAATAGCAACAAAAACATTAAACATAGAGTTATTAAGCGCGTATGTTCCCATAAGACAAAGGATCAATATGACTGGAGTTAGAATAGTTGAAGGCATATTTGTTATCCCCGAAAAATAACGAATAACTACCCTTCCTACAAAAAGCATGATGACATTGACAACTATAAATCCAACCATTAATGTATACACCAAGTTACTATGGTCAGTAAATAATTGCGGGCCTGGACTTATCCCATGTATTAGGAAGGCACCTAATAAGATTGCTGTTACGGAATCTCCAGGAATTCCCAATGTCAACATTGGGATTAAAGTGGCCCCTGTTGTTCCATTATTCGCTGATTCTGAAGCAACTACCCCTTCTTCACTGCCTTTACCGAACTCTTCAGGTTTTTTCGATACACGTTTAGCTTCAGAATAACTTATATAAGCCGAGATTGTTGGACCGGCTCCTGGAATCACACCTATAATTGTACCTATGGTGCCTGATTTTAAAATTGTTTTTCGGAAAGGAAAGATGTCGCGCATTCTAAGCTTGTTTTTTTGGATGTTCTGCTCATTTGATATACTTTTGGCATTTGCCTCTATTTGCCTAAAAATCTCCGAGATCGCGAAAAGTCCAATGATCGCTGGTACAAAATCTATTCCGGAAAGTAAATCTATTGAACCGAATGTGAAACGCTTTTCACCACTTATTACATCGATTCCTATGGTCGTAATAAGTAGCCCCGAAACAGCCATTATTAATCCTTTAATGATAGACTTTCCACTTACACTTGCAATAATTGTTAGCCCGAAAAGCGCCAACATAAAAAATTCAGGTGAACCAAACCTTAGTGCAAATTTAGCAATAAAAGGTGACGCTGTTAATAAAAAAACACCACTAATCAGTGCCCCTGCAACCGAAGCATAAAGAGAAAGTTTCAATGCAGTATCTGCTTTTCCTTGTTTCGCAAGCGCAAATCCATCTAATACTGTTGCAGCCGATGCTGCTGTTCCTGGTGAGCCGATTAATACTGCCGATATACTACCGCCATAGACAGCTCCACAATATACCCCAATTAATAGTAACAACCCAGAACTTGGTTCCATCGAAAAAGTAAACGGAAGAATTAGCGCAACTCCCATAGTTGCTCCCAGACCCGGTAATGCGCCAATAATAATCCCTATTGTAACCCCAGTTAACATTGCTAACAGAGTTCCCCACTGGAATACATTAATAAGTATTCCCGTTGTAGTTTCTAGCATGATTTTATCCTCCTCTTGGAGCTCGTATTGAAATGTATACACTGTTAGTTAAGTGCTTTTCCAAAAGTCTTCAAACCGTCATTTTTTAAATCATAATTATAAGCAGTTAAGTTTTCTTCGTCGCTACATTTTCCCTTTAATAAAACAGCCCATCTGGAAACCGTACACTTAAAATTACTGCAAAAACATAATAAATAGTAATCGTCAATAGGAACGGTATAAAAATTAATGACTTAGCTTTCCGCTCTCCCAAAATCCACATGGATAGGAAAGTAGTTAGAAAAGTAGGGATTGTAACTCCCAAAATCGGAATAAGTAACATCCAAATAAACGCACATCCTATTATTAAAACGACGCGTAAATATTGGCGATTCTCTGTCACTTCCACATCTTCTTTATTTGCGTTGCTATTGACACTTTTTTTAAATACTGAAGTTAAAATTAGCATAATACTTAACAATGCAATTAAACCTGACAATAAATACGGGAAAAACCTCGGTCCGGTATTGTTTCCAGGAGTACTATTGATCTCGTATGGAATTATTAATAAAACAATAATCCCTAATAAAAGGATGAATAAATCTGGAATGGATTTTTTAAGTTTTATATACATTTTGCACCCCTTTAATACTTATTTTGTTCAATATGTAAGCTTTTCAAGATCAACATGAAATGAAATCATGACGGATGTCTTCAAGTTTTGGACTTTGATGAAAGCGCCTTCAAAATTCTTATTTCTTTATTGTAAGAATTTATAAAGGCGCCAGGGAATTAATCTAGCACTATTCTTCCTTTAGAATCTCTTCTAAAACTTTTGAAGCATCTTCCATATTCGTTTTGAATTGTTCAGGATCCGCTAAATAAGGTTCCGTATTCAGTGTTTTGAAGCTTTCAATTACTTCAGGATCCTCAAGTGTTTTCTTAAATGCATCATGAAGGATACTTTGAATTTCATCAGGTAAATCTTTTGGCGCCATAACGCCTATAAATAAATCAGTCGTCACATCATATCCCTTTTCTTTTACTAAAGGGATCCCATCTAACCAATCTGGAGCGTAACTCCCGATAACAGCCAATGCTTTCATGTCACCTGATTCTACATGTGATTTTGCATCAATATCTTGCAAAACCGCCCCCTTTATATGACCGCCTAAAAGGGATGTTACCGCCTCTGAGTTTCCTTCAAATGGAATATGTTGTGTTTCGACGCCCATTTTCCCACTTAAATCCTCAAAGTTAATATTTCCGAAAGAACCGACTCCCGGTGTACCGTAAGTAAATTCACCTGGGTTTTCTTTCACCCAAGCTTCCCATTCTTCAAATGTATCCCACGGGGCATCCGCATTTACGACTAAAACACTTGGAAGCGATGCAATTTGAATAATCGGTTTTAAGTCATCTCTTGTATAGTCTGCTCTACCAAGAAGTGGTTGAACACCTAGTGATGTACCTGTTACTTGGACTAACGTATACCCGTCCGGCTTAGCATTCACAACTTCTGTTGTACCAATCGTTCCACTAGCCCCAACTTTGTTGACAACAACGACTTCTTTGTTATTTGGTAAATATTTATTTGCAGAAGTAGCTAAAATCCGAGCAGTCATATCTGTCGGGCCACCCGCAGCAAAAGGAACAATAAGCTCAATCGGCTTCGTCGGAAAATCCTCTTCAACCCCGTTCGCTTTTCCTGCCCCTCCGCAACCTGCCATTAACAACACGAGCAAACCGAGACCGATCATAGATAATCTAAATTTTTTTGTCATATTCAACCCTCCAAACAAGTTATTGACCCCATAAGGCTTAAGAAAATTCACCGAACTAACAGTATAGTTACCTACATTTTTTGAATACATCGAAATATGTACGTTGAAATATAGACTTACTACTTATTCAATCTGGTTCTTAACAGATTTCTCAAAACATCCGCGGGCCGACGGGATGTCGGTCATGCAACCGTCGCCACAGGACGTGGCG
>CAOKMT010000171.1 GCA_948469885.1 uncultured Sporosarcina sp.
AATTCTTATAACGAGACAATCTCTCCGCCCATATTATTTTCATCCTCACTGTACCCCGCCTTATTGAACGTAACCGGCGATACAGGAGCGAAAACACTTATACAGGAACTAAAAAACGAAGGAACACTGCTGCCATGCACAGACAAAAGGTTGATTTCCGATATTGACACGAAAGAAGAGTACGCAGGGCTGCTTGCTACTTTGGGATACTAGCGAAACATCATTCGACTTGAAACACGCGGTCAAACGAAATCGGTTGCCCATTCCCGATCAAATGGATCCTATCATAGCCCCCATTTGTTTCAATCTTATAAAGGACTTGATACTTCACGGCCGCATCGTTATCCGAATCCGATTCTTGCGTATAAAAAATCGTCAAAGCTTCTTCTTGTGCGGTCACATGAAAGTTTGTGAAATAAACCGCATCGCGCCCAAGCGGAACGTATAACCTATTTAGAAAAACATACAGATCTTCCGCCTCATCCATATAAAGATAGTTCCCGTTTTCTTGTCGAACCCCTTCCACAAACTGCAACACATCATTTTCGGCATGCCCAATATTGATTTCAGAAACTGTTAGCCCTACGTGACATCCCGATAACATAAAAGCAAACGCCATGCAGAGTAGCCTTTTCTAATACTTTATTCATACGTTACATCACCGGCAAAATATGTTAAATGTACAAACAAAAAAGCGTTCCGCTTCTCAAAAAAAGAAAGAAACAGAACGCTATGAAAAAATACAATATTCCTTACTTCTATCAGGAGAGCTGTCTCCCCATTTGAAAAACGTGGATTTTAACGTTCCATGTCTTCACCGCTTAACGTCGTAATCGCTGTACCGGATGGACGCTCTTCACTTTCCCCCTCACAACAACTCTCCCGCCAACAATTCATACACCCGCAGGCGCTGTTTCTGTGAATGAGGAATACTAATAATCATCGCTTCATCGAAACCGTACTGCGCCTGTTCCTCTTGTAAGAAAGAAGCAACTTCTTTTGCAGCACCGACGATATGGATTTTACGGTTTTCCTGGATCACCATGCGGTCCATTTCCGTGAGTGGGTAATCTTTCGCCTCTTCGGGTGTCAAAACGTGCAACAGTCGTCCTTTTCTGAAGTTTAGGCGCCAAATGTCCTGCGGTTTCGCCTGGTATTCGGCTTCCTCTTTCGTGTCTGCCACCGTCACCATGTAACTGACATTCATCTGCGGTTTTTCCATTAAAGGTGACGGCGTGAAGTTGTCTCGGTAAATATCAAGAATTTCTTTTGACAACTCCCCATTGAAAAACTGGGCGAATGAATACCCGACACCTCTTTTGGCGGCTTCGAATGCACTGTTTCCGGTAGAACCGAGAAGCCATGCTTCTGGCAGCACCACTTTAGCAGGTGTGGCGATCGTGCGGCTGTACAAGTCGTCTTCCGGCACTTCATTTGCAATGAGTTCCATCGCGATATCCAGCTTTTCATACATATTGTCAAGCATCGGCCGCCGACCTTCGGCAAGCGCGTACATTGCGTATGTATCACCGCCGGGTGCGCGACCTACGCCGAAATCTATCCTTCCAGGTGAAAATGCGCTCAACGTCTTGAACACTTCCGCGAGTTTCAGCGGCGAGTAATGCATCATCATGACACCGCCTGTGCCGATCCGGATATTTTCCGTTTTCGCTGCCAAATGGGCCGCTGTAATTTCCGGCGCGGAACTGGCGAAATGAGTTGTGCCGTGGTGTTCCGCCATCCACATACGGTGGTAGCCTAATTTGTCACCGAGAATCGCCAACTCCTCTGCATTTTTCAAAGCCTTGGCTGCCGTATTCCCTTTCGTAATGGGGGCCTGGTCTAATATGCTTAATTTCATTTTTTATTCTCCTTCGTTTCGTTATTCGGTATTCCTTCACAGTGGGACACATCCCGTTGCCACCGATCCACCTCGTTCATTGTCCAGCCATTTTCTCATCTTCCATTATACACTTCACTTCAGCAGACAGAAAAAAAAGCCCCTCGCGTCCGGAAAACCGGCGGGGCCGTATGTCGTCATGTAAAATTATTGGAACAGGCCGAATACTTTTCGCGTGCGCCTAGCACTTCTTGTCCTCTCTTAATCTGCGACCGGGACATCGTATTGCGCTAAATCATATTGTTGTATGAGACTGTTCAGTTTTTCTGCATAACGCGAATCAGTCGCATATGTACCGGTCAAAAATGCGGTGACTTCCTCATAAGAAGATGTATTCCTTTTAAATGCCGCCTCGTAAAACTTCGGATCCCACGACACGCCTTCGCGTAGCAAATCCACATAATCTTGTAACGAAGCTTCATAGGAGGGATATTGACGAAATTCCGCTAGCACCATTGTTAGATTTCCTTTGCCGTCATCTTCATAAGTCTCCAACTCAACGGATTGATTTTGATAACGACCTTTTACACCAAACAAATTATAATAAGGCTCAGTAGCTAGTCCACTTCGTCCCCGGTCACTTTCTAAAATCGCTTGCGCAATCATCACCGATGCATACAAATCGTTTTCTGTCGCAAGCTCCCGTGCCGTTTCACTAATCTTATCTATAAACTGTTCTACACTCTCACCTGGTTCTTCTATTGTTCTTTCAGATTCATTTTCATAGTCATTTGCCAAATACACATTTATCAATAAAAAGCCGCCAGCAATAACTAGCACACTACTGACAACTAGAAATAATAGCAATCCTTTAATTAACTTCATAGATCAATGCCTTCTTCCTAAAAGTCCTCCTTGAAATTGTAGCATGATTATACTTTCAGAGAAAATTTTAGGCTAATTAATCAAACATGTACTGAACTTCCCCGCCTTCCAGCATCCTTTTCAAAAAGTCCGTATAGGATGAATTTGTAGATACAAAAAGACACGACCCACGCATAGTAAGTCATGTCTTTCGCTGCTATGAGATTTGACGTGCTATTTTTTCCGTCAAACGCGTCGTCACTTTCGGCAACACCATTTTAATCACAGGTGATAACATAGCGCCTGATAAGCCGCCCGCATTTACTTCAACCGTTCCCGTCATCGTCGTTTGCCCCGCTGTTTCTTCAGCAGTAAACCGACCACTGCCTGTGAAATTATCCGTCAGCCCTTTAATCTCAAACCGGATGATTGATGGCTCGTCGAATTCAGTGACATTCAATTCCATTTTCACAGTCTTTTTAAGTCCTTTGAAATTCCCTTCAAATGTCCAAATGGATTTTTGTTCATCGATTTGTTCATGCTCTTTGTAAGCAGGAACCATCGTCGCCCAGTTTTCAATTTGGCTTACATAGGCCCATACATTTTCAACAGGTGCCGCGATATTTACGGTGTGTGATGCAATTGCCATACATGTTCACTACTTTCTTCTCTCTATAATCGAATCACTATGATTATAGCCTAAAAGACTTCCATCGCAAAGTTAACGAAATAAATTGAAACTTCAATCAGTGGGGGGGGCCTCATCTCCCACGGATGGGAGAGGAACTTAGGCTAAGAACGTCACATCCTAGAAAGGTGCCTTAATTTCTGTAAAGGACACAGAAATACGGCAAATCGAACCCTTCGCTGTTCGATTGGCTCACTCGTGTTCCCTGAGTTTCCGACTTTTCTTATTCGTTGCCCGGCTTCTATCTGCATACCTTCTTCGGCAGAGACACTCCCCGCTTGCATATGTGCGAAATAGACCTACATAAGCTGACCTAAAGGTTCTAGTCCAATTAACTAAATGGCGAATTCTTTAATTCAACATATATCGCCTGCTTTCTTTAACAATCTCATTAACTTAAACCATCGTGAATCTTTCCTAGCAGATGCCCTTCACGAATCTATCGTTTCCTGGATTTCCTTCACTTCTTCTAACGTAAATCCGGTAACCTTCGAGATTGTTTCTAACGGTATTTTTTCCAGGAGTAACTTCTTAGCGGTATCTCTTTTTTCCTGTTGAATCCCTTTTTCAATTCCCTGCTGGATTCCTTGTTCAATTCCTTTCTCCAATTCCCAAGCAAGAGAATTTAAAATCGTTGGAGGCGTATTCTCCTTATTGTAAAGTTCCATTAGCACTCGCTCCTCCCTAATGATTGGTCCGATTTCTTTAGATAGCCGTTTCATATAGTTTTCTGGTAACCGCAGTAAATAATCGATAAAATGAAGTGTCGCCTGCACCGCTGTGCGTGCATGATTTTGATTCTGAACAATTTCACGCATCAGTTTACTTTTAAAAAGATAACGTTGGTGCTCTTCGTTTTTCGTTTGATGCATCGCTTTTGCGGCTAATACAATTTTACTGAAAAGGTTGTCTGAGTGATCAAGTTCGGCATCGGAATAATCCAAAATCCTATAATTATTATACGAATAATGAAGCTTCGTGCAAAAATAATCATAATCGAATTGTTCATGTCACTTGTTATCAT
>CAOKMT010000172.1 GCA_948469885.1 uncultured Sporosarcina sp.
CTATATGGCTATGACTTCTTTCAGGAAGTGAAAGAAAAAACGGCCAGCACATCCTCCGCGGATGGAGGCGTAGGCTTCATCCCTCCTCCTGATCCGAAAGAAGACTGGAATGAAATCGTTACGCAAGTGAATACGTTTGAAGCTGGGACGGATAGTGGAAGTACAATGGGCAATTCGGATGGCGGCAGTTCGGATAGCGGTAGCTCCGATTCCGGCAGTAGTTGCAGCTCATGTAGCGGATGTTCTTCCTGAGAAGACAGAGATGAGTCTAACTAGGATGACTTGCAAACTACTTTCTCGATTCCCTCGACAATATAGCGTGTTCATTCATCCTGTTATTACTAAACAGCCGTTCAATATTGAAACTGCACATTGACAGTCGCATGGATTGACAATTGGCCTGGCTCTATCGGCGTGGACATTTGTTGTTCAGCAATGGAGAATGTTCGAAATGCACGCGATTGTTCCTGGACTTCCTCGGTAATTTTTATCGGGGTCGGGTCCAGTCTCACATGCATCGTATTGGCTATCGTCTGTGCTTTTGCAAAGGCATCCAATAAGGCAAGCCGCAATGCACGTCGGTAGTGGTATGGCTCATTTTCAACCATGAACTGAATGTTCGTTACATTATTGACGCCGTTTTGCACTGCGGTATCTATAACCATTCCGGCTTGTTCAATATGGGTCAGCGTGACAAGGATGGCATTTATCACTTCATATCCTTTGAATATTTGTCTTCCTTCCATATAATCGTATTGTGCATGAATGTTATAGGAAGTTGTTTTTATATTCTCTCTCGCAATTCCTAGTGCAAGTAACGACTCGATCACTTGATGCATCACCTGCGCATTCTCTTGTTGTGCTTCCCTGAGTTGCCCATTTCTAGTTGTTACTTCCAGTTGGATTTGAACCATATCCGGTGCAATTGAGAGCGTTCCGACACCCGTCACTGTCATCATCCGTTGCCGATGGCTATTTGGTTGTGCATAAGTATAGTACATCGATTTCCACCTTCCTGACATGTCTTTACTACCTTGAATTCTATGCCCATCGGATAGAGAAAATTTATGCACCCCGCTGTGGAATTTCTTCTGACAAATGCAAAAAGAGCAGCCATCATCAGCTGCTCTTTTTCCTTATTTCCATCATACCCCGACTATTCGTTACTGCCTGGCATAATGTCTGCCGGGATCGGACTTACATATTTGTCATCGCCGAGCCGTTCTTTCAATTCTTTCTTACTTTGAGCGATTAGTTCGGGACTTTTCATCATTTCAAGTGCTGTGCCGGCCATCACTTTAGCGGCTTGCAACATCCCTTTTTGAGCGATCGATGTTTTACCAATCGTGACTACTTGCCATGTGTGCGCTGGTGTTCCCAACACCCACGCTGCACTCATGAGCTGTGTTGTCGGTGTCACCCAACTAACATCTCCGACATCCGTAGAGCCTGCCAACAAAGTGTCCGCCTGATCCACCGAATATGGATGAATTGCGTCTGCCATCGCTTTTCCTTTATACACTCCCGCAAGCTCTTTCGGCAAATTGTCTATTTCATTCGCGATATCCGCTTCCGAAAGTGTCGCTTGCAATTGCTCCGCGAACTTCAATTCTTCTTCGTTGAATTCTGGTAAGCCGATTTCATTCCACACTTCGTACATTTTCGTTTCCAGCGTCGTATTCGGCACCAAATTGGAACACGCTTTGTCGAATACGATTTCCACTTCCGTTCCTGTCATGAGCGCAGCTCCTTTGGCAATATTGCAAACCCGCTCATAGATATCTTGCACTTGTGGCGTTTTCGGCGCACGGATCAAATAAAGCACTTCCGCTTCCGCTTGTACAACGTTCGGTGAAAATCCGCCTGTATTCGTAACGGCATAATGCATTCTCGCTTCTTGAATAACATGCTCACGCAAATAGTTCACACCGACGTTCATCAATTCGACAGCATCCAGTGCACTTCTTCCGAGATGTGGTGCTGCTGCTGCGTGGGAACTTTTCCCTTTAAATCTAAAATACACTTGATAGTTTGCCAATGAACTGCCCGTAAAAATGGCATTAACTGACCATGGATGCCAAGATAAAGCGAAATCGACGTCATCAAAAACACCCTCGCGTACCATATACGTTTTTCCGGAACCACCTTCCTCCGCTGGACAACCATAATAGCGGACTGTCCCTTGCAATCCTTCTGCTGCCATCATTTCTTTCAATGCAACAGCTGCCGCAAGCGAACCGGTACCTAGCAAATTATGCCCACAGCCATGGCCGTTTCCACCTGAAGTGATCGGCTCTTCAGTCGCAACGCCACCTTGTTGGCTCAACCCTGAAAGTGCATCGTATTCACCTAAGATCGCAACGACAGGACTGCCCGAGCCGAAGCTTCCAACAAAAGCGGTCGGCATGTCCGCGAGACCCTTTTCCACAGTAAATCCTTCCGACTCTAATGTTTCGCAAAGGTATTTAGCAGACTGCACTTCTTGAAAACGTGTTTCCGCAAAATCCCAAATCTGATCACTTACTTGAATCCATTTGTCCTTCTTTTCTTCAACAAAACGAGCGATTTTCTGAACGTCACTCACAATATCCTCTCCTTTGATTTTTGATTAATGTTCATTTACTTTCTCGAACAAGTGCAACGGCGGTTCTGAAAAGAACGTCGACCCCCGTTGGTAAAACGTCTTCCTCATAATCAAACTTCTCGTTATGATGACCCGCGGCAAGCGTCGTTCCGACGATGACGTATGTCGCCAAGCCGCCCTTTTCTTTCACTCGCTCCATGAAATAAGTTGCATCTTCTGAGCCAGCTGATTGGTCGTCATAGTTCACGACATGATCAAGATATGGGGACTGGGCAGCGGCTTTCGCTACAATGTCCACCAATTCCCGACTCGGCTCACTGCTAAGCGCTTCGCCGACCACACGAATGTCCACTTCTGTTTGGTACATCGCCGCCGCACCTTTCAAAACAGCGACAGCTTGCTCGCGCACATATTGATTAATAGCGGAAGTTTCCCCGCGTGTTTCAATTTTCAATAATGCGCCTGAAGGGATGACATTACGGCCAGTCCCCGCTTCCAGCACACCGACGTTAATGCGAGAAGCACCATCCGCATGACGCGGAATGCCATACAAACCGAGCACCGCACTGGAAGCGGCCATCAAAGCATTTTTCCCTTCATTCGGTTCGGCACCGGCATGCGCAGCTTTTCCCGTAAACATGACATCCATTTTGGTCGTCGCTAGAAAACCGGCATTGCCCGCGACAAACTCCCGCGCTTTCACACCTGTTCCCAAATGCGTCGCAATGAAATAATCAACATCATCGACAATGCCCGCTTCCGTCATCGATTTAGCACCGCGTGTCCCTTCTTCGGCAGGCTGGAATATTAGCTTAAAAACGCCGTTGAGCGCGTCTTTATTTTGCATAAGCAATGACGCGAGTCCAAGGCCAATTGCTGTATGCCCATCGTGACCACAAGCATGCATGCGGTTTGCCACTACTGAAGAAAAACCTTCGGTAAACGGGATATGATCATCGGTCATTGCTTCTTGAATTTCCAAAGCATCCATATCGACCCGGAAAGCAACGACGGGACCCGACTTTCCTGTGTCGAGCATGCCGACAACACCTGTCATGCCGTCTGTCACTTTTGACAACCATTTGGCATCCGCTCCATTTTCGAGCGCCCATCGTTCATGTGCTTCCAACACAGACTGATCCGGTACCCCCATGCGCGCCTCTTTCTTCATCACTTCTTCGCCTGCAAAAACCGTATATCCTAGTGCTTCTAACGTACTGGCAACGATCGACGCCGTACGCATTTCCATAAAACCCGCTTCAGCATATTGATGAAAATCGCGACGCCATAACTGAAGTGGCTTCCGCATTGCTTCAACAGCTTTTTCGATTTCCAAACGTATCCCCCATTTCGAATCCATTTTCTTATTTATCCAACTTGCCGATAATCGCCCTCTATTACGGCGTATAGAACGGCGTAACACCTGGTCCAAAAGGAATACCCGCATAGAAGAATACTAAAATCAACACAATCCACGAAAGGAGGAAAGCGAGTGAATACGGGATCATCAGAGAAATAAGCGTTCCGATTCCCGCCTTCTTGTCGTATTCACGCATGAAAGACAAACTGACGATAAAATATGCATTCAATGGCGTAATGATATTTGTAGAAGAATCCGCCACACGGTAAGCGACTTGCGTGAACGCTGGGTGATAGCCAAGCTGCATGAACAACGGTACAAAGACCGGGGCTTCCAATGCCCATTTCGCAGAGCCTGAAGT
>CAOKMT010000173.1 GCA_948469885.1 uncultured Sporosarcina sp.
GAGATCATGAATGTATTGGTATGGCTCGCCATCATTTTATGTGTATTGATGGTCTTTTTCGTAGGTAAAAAAGGGGCACGCTCTTTCATTTCGTTGTTTTTGAACTTCGTTGTGATTCTTTTGACGGTGTTTTTTATGACAGTCACGAATGCGAATCCGATCATTTTGACATTGATCGCTTGTGCGGTCATTAGCTGTGTGAACCTGTTTTATGTGAATGAAGTGAACAGTAAAACAAAAACTGCATTTCTAGCGACACTCATTACCATTGTCATTTTACTGTTCGGCATTGAAGTTGTGACGGAAACGATGAAGATTCAAGGATTCAGTGAAGAAGAGACGGAAGAGATGGAGGCCTATTCATTATACATTGGCTTGGATTTTGTGAAAATCGGTGCTTCTGTCATTATTATGAGTACAATTGGGGCTATTACCGATGTTGCCATCTCCATTACGTCGCCGATGCGTGAAGTGATGAACCATCATCCGAATATTAGTCGGAAGGATTTGTTTACGTCCGGATTACGGATTGGGCGCGATATTTTAGGGACGAATACGAATACCTTATTTTTTGCCTTCATAGGTGGCTATTTGGCTTTGCTTTTATGGTTTAAAGACTTGTCTTATTCCATCGGGGAAATCGTCAATTCGAAAGTGTTCAGTGCAGAGATGATGATGATCCTGTGCGCAGGCATTGGGATTGCACTCATTATTCCGATCGCTTCTGGCATTAATGCGTACCACTTAGTAAGCGTAAGAAATAAATCCGGCGCCTCTTAAGCGCCGGAAAATTTGGCTTTTGGATTCGTAAATAGGGTGGCCCTCCATTATTGTGCAGTATAGCCACCATCTAGGACAACCGCTTGTCCTGTCATGCCTTTCGCTCGATCACTTGCTAGAAAGAGTGCTAAATCGGAAACTTCCGACACATCCAACAAGCGCTTTTGGGGGACAAGGGGATAGAGCACGTCATCCAACACTTTCTCCACAGATACCTTTCGATTTTTGGCAAGATCTGCCATTTGGTTGCGCACAAGCGGCGTATCGACATAACCCGGGCAAATGGCATTGACTGTAATGCCGTACGCCGCTCCCTCCAATGCGGTCACTTTCGTTAAACCGATGACCCCATGTTTTGCACTGTTATAGGCGGATTTTCCTGCAAACCCTATGACCCCATTGATGGAAGCCATATTGAGAACACGACCGAAATTTTGCTTCTTCATGATCGGAAACGCATATTTTGTGGCAATGAACGGAGCCACTAACATGATTTTCGTCATCTTTTCAAATGTTGCCACCGGGAAATCTTCAACTAAGTCGATATGTTGAAGTCCTGCATTATTAATGAGGATATGTAAGCCGCCGTATTTTTCAACGGTTGCTTCCATCGCTTGTTGAATGTCCTCTTCCTTTGTGACGTCACATACCAGTCCATCACAATCCATTCCTTGTGTTTTAAAGGCTTCTGTTACTTCTTGTACTTTCTCTCCGTTCACATCCGTGAAGACAACTTTGGCTCCTTCCAGCAGAAATGCTTTCCCGATTTCATAGCCGATGCCACTTGCTGCGCCTGTTATGAAAACAACCTTGTTTTTTACCAATGTAGAGCCCTCCCGACATGATCAAATAATTTAACTAAACAGAATATGAAAATAAGTATACCACAAGAGATCCAATAAAAAGATTGCTAGAGGAGTAGAGATAAAGCATTTTATATCACGTTGCCTGAAGCTACGCGCGGAAAGCAATGATCTTTATGAGTGATGAGAAATTTTTTAGTCGTCATGTGAAGCGATCACCAAATTCCTTATCAAAGATGTTGTCTATTTGTCAATTGACCTAAATATTAGAGAGAATTGGGGAGGTGCGTTGCTTTCGTAATGTTTTTTGAAAGGCGATGCACCCTGTTTTGTTGATTCGAACGACTTCATGCTGTTGACAAAAAGTCAACATGTCCATATACTTCTAAACAAGTACTTTAGATCACTTGGAAAATCGAACGGAAAGGAGAAAACGTATGCCAGCCGAAACCCAAAACAATCAGCTTCGTTTAGTCGTAAAGGAATTATTAAAAGAACGTAGTTGGTCCATGCGGAAGTTTAGTGAACTGACGGAGATAGATGTCGCAACAATTTCACGGATTCTTAACGGGAAGCGAAAAGCGAATCTTCAACATTTGGAGAAATTTGCTGATTGTTTAGAAGTGCCCCTCTTAACCTTATTGGAAGCTGCCGGTTATCCAATAGAACAAAAGAAGAGCGAGGCTCATTCAGATATCCATACATCCATGGAGATGATTAAAACGTTTCTTGCCTCTTCCGATGCCTATGATAATAATTTTTCGATCGCGCGCGTGGAGGGAAAATTAGAAGATTACGGGCAATATGCCCAAACGGAAGAAGGGAAAGATACTATTCTTAAAGGCTTTGAAGAGAAGCTTCAAAAAGTGGGGAGCATAGGGCCGTTCATTACCCAATTGAAAGGGTTATACGAAAAATTCCGCTCGGGAAAGGTTGCATCGCCTGAACTCATTTTAATCGGAGGCGTATTACTGTACTTTATTATTCCAGTAGATGTAATTCCGGACTATATTTTCCCAATCGGTTATTTGGATGACGCGCTTGCTGTCAAGATTGCGGGCAACACATTGGCGAATAAAGGGATGGTCACTGATATTTGACTTAAATCTGTGCGTCACATGTCAACCTCATGACGCCTAGGTGTCATTGAGCAGAACAACGGACTAGGTGGTACGATTGATGAAAAGAAGCGATAGAAGAAATAAGAAGCGGAAAAAACTATGCAACGTCTTGGTGATCATTTCACTAGCTCTTTTAATGATCATAGGCTATTGGGTTTACCAATACATGAGTGGATTGTCTGAAGCAAGCGACGGATTGTACAAAGAGGACGGGACGACATTTGATGCATTCGAAGGGCCAGATCCTCAAATCGGCGAGATTAATGTGTTGTTAATCGGAAGTGATGCGCGATCTGATTGCGCACTATAATGATAAAACAAATCGTGTGAAACTCGCTTCCATTATGAGAGACACTTATGTGGAAATTCCTGATCATGGCAAACAAAAGATCAATGCGGCTTTTGCTTTCGGGGGACCGGAACTTGTTCGAAAAACAATTAAAGAGAATTTTGGTGTGGACACACATTATTATGCGGTTGTTGACTTTAATGGGTTTCCTAAAATTATGGACCTGATCGCCCCGAAAGGCATCGAAGTGGATATCCCGTATGAAATGTCCCATGGAATCGGCATGACACTCTACCCGGGGAAGCAGCTTTTACATGGAGAAGAATTATTGGGGTATGTACGTTTTCGTCAAGATCGCAAAAGTGATTTTGGCCGAGTGGAAAGGCAGCAGGAAGTGCTAGCCAAAGTGAAAGAGCAAGCTGTCAGTTTACATAGTTTGATGAATTTGCCCAAATTATTAGGACTTGCAGACCCATACATAGATACAAATGTCGATCACCGAACACTTCTTACAATCGGCAAGGGGTTACTAAAGGGGAAAGCTGAAGAAATAGAGACGTTAAGGATTCCTGTACAAGATTCATATACCGATGAACGTGTGAATGTAGGAGCCGTCCTAAGTATCGATGTGGAGAAAAACAAACAAGCTTTACAGCTCTTTTTGTCTTCGGAAGAAGAAAGTGATCATCATGACGAATCAAATTAGGAGAGAATTGTATGAATCTAGATTATCAATTATTTGAGCTTATCAATCAGTTTGCAGGGAAGAGCCATTTTCTTGATCAACTGGTTATCTTATTTTCCAAATACGGTCCGATTTTATTCGGGTTGGTGTTTGTCTGGTTGTGGTTTTCCAAAAAAGGCGACCCATATGAGAATAAACAGATCGTGTTGCTCGCTGTCACTATCGTCTTCATGACACTTGGACTCGCGAAGCTTATGGAATTGGCGTATTTTCGTCCACGTCCATTTGTTTCCCATTCAGTGAATTTGCTTTCTGATAAATCAAGTGGAGATCCTTCATTTCCAAGCAACCACGCAGCCGGGGCATTCGCTTTTGCATTCACGTTGTTTTGGAGAAGAAGGAAAGCCGGAGCGATCCTATTGGTCTTCGCATTGTTCATGGCGCTTTCTAGACTCTTCTTAGGTGTTCATTATCCCTCGGATGTAACGGTAGGAGCCATCCTTGCATTGCTCGTGGCATGTCTTGTCATCTCGCAACGGCGTTTTCTTCATCCGCCTTATCACTGGATCATCACGCATTTCAGTAGGGCAAAATCGCAATCGGTCAGATAAAGAAATAAAA
>CAOKMT010000174.1 GCA_948469885.1 uncultured Sporosarcina sp.
GCCGTATTTTTCACGCATAGTGGAAATACGTATAATTCCATGGCGCGTCGTCTGAATGACAATGGCTACTTTACGAACGTTATGCACGCCAACAATAAAAGCTTCTGGAACCGGGACATCATGTACGATGCGCTTGGCATTCAGCAGTTTTACGATGTGGAAAGTTACGAAATAGGCGAGGGCGAAGCGGTCAACTGGGGAATGAAAGATATTCCTTTCCTTAAGCAGTCCGTCGATATTATAAAAGAAATGCCACAGCCGTTTTACACAAGATTGATTACATTGACGAATCATTATCCATTCGATCTTGATGAAGAAGATATGATCATTCCGCAATACAATTCAAACTCTCGTACATTGAATAAATATTTCCAAACTGTACGTTATATGGACGAAGCGGTGAAAGTTTTCTTTGAAGATCTGAAAGAAAAAGGTTTATATGATAATTCGATTATTGTCATGTACGGTGACCATTACGGTATCTCGGAAAACCATAATAAAGCGATGGGGATGTATTTAGATAAAGAGATTACACCTTTCGATAATGCTAAATTGCAAAGAGTCCCGCTTTACATTCACATTCCGGGTTACGGAAAAGGTGAAGTGAAGGATGAAGTATCGGGTCAACTTGATTTGAGACCGACAATTCTACATCTGATGGGTATTGAAACAAAAGGCGATATGCAACTTGGTGCGGACATCTTCTCACCGGATCATGAACCTTTCGTCGCCTTCAGAGACGGTCGTTTCGTTACCGATAAATATGTGTATACACAAGAGGTATGCTACGATACGACAACAGGTGAAGATGTGGAAAATGCGCCATGTGACCCATATGTAGAGCGTTCGACGACGGAACTGGACTACTCCGATATGATTATTAATGGAGACCTCCTCAGATTCAAAGAACAAGAGGAAGCCGATTCGGATAAACAGGAGAAAGTTGAATCGCATACCGGAAAATAACAAGTACAATGTTTCACTAGGTTCTGCACGGAAGCTTCCGTGCAGCCTTTTTTTTAGCCATAAGGGTAAATTGATAGTGAACAGGAGGGGTTGGATTGAAAAGAATGGTTATCACCTTCAGTATTATCGTGGCATTGCTTGCAGGTTGTACGAAAAATTTGGAGGAAGAGAAGCCATTACAAGGGATAGGTGATTCGCTAGATCATGATCTGCCTGAGGAAGTGGATGTGGTCGCTCAGACGATGGCGGTAGATCCGGCGCAGTTCCACTTTGTCGGAGACTGGTGGTCAGATACCGAAATTGTTTTCGTAGAAAAAGTGGACGGCATTTATTACATAAAAACGTATGACATTCAGACAGGCGATATCCAAGCATTATATGCGGAATCCTCTTTAGTGGTCGATGTTTTCGTTCATCCTTCCGAAAAGTTGCTTTTAGTACATACTGCACCAGATACGACCGCTGCCACCGTAAAGATCGTATCGGTAGAAGGGAGAGTGCTCGATGAAATTGCCGTTTCTTCTTCGGAAATTGCGATTGAGTGGAATGATATGGATTCGGCACTTATATTGTTGACCGCTTTTTATGAAGACTGGACATTTGATGTTTTTTTATATGATGGAAAAAAAGAACAGTTTGGCTTGACGAAAATTCAAGATCCATTTCCTAAATGGCGAGGGACACAGAAAATTGTCAATGAACATTTTGCCGAGCATTTACTTGAGGGGGGAGAACTTTACGAATATGACCTTGTAACGGGGGAAGAAAAGCCTTTAGGCCTGACGGAAGTTGTCTACTTCGATACATATCAAGATCACTTGCTTACCGTTCAAATTTTGGATGAGCATATCGCTCATTATAATATTATTGGAGAAAGTGGGACGGCATCTTCTTCATGGATGATGCCAGCAGTGAGCAATTATTCGGAATGGGTTTTTCCCGAGCCTTTCTGGCTATCCGAGACGAAGCTCCTTATCCCAGCTACCGAAAAAGGAGGACAGCTTGATCGTCTCCAACAATCTTTTCGTATCGTTCGTATCGAGGATGGCGAGCAAGAAGTGGTCGGGAATGAAGGGCATGTGACAAGTCGCCTTGTCTGTTCGCCAAATGGCCAATACTGCCTAACGGGGAATACGCTGGAAAAATTGATCGATGTGGAAAAAGAACAAGAGATGACTTGGCTGATCATCCCCGAGTAAAGGCGCATAAGATGCTAAAACATAAAAACATCCTTTGTATAATTACGCTACAAAGGATGTTTTTCATTTACATTACAATGTCGGAGGGTAACCTTGGAAGATGATAGTGGCTACTGTGAAACCACCGAACACAACAAAAGCTCCGAGGTTGAACAGAATGCTCAATATATTACGTTCTTTGAAAGCTTGTACTGTTCCGATTGCCGCAAAAATACCGACGAGACCAAAAATAACCATTAATAAATTCATTAGGAAGACACTCCTTTCAACGTCGAAAAAATGAATGCCAATACAGCAAGATTCCTCTTCTATTGTATAGGTTTTCGCATAATTTGTCGAGCGTTATTCATGACGATTGTTTGAACTTAATTCGGCAGAAGTCCCTATTCCCCTAAGTGGTGGGATGAGGATAAGATATGGATCCGTATTCAGTAGAGATTCAAATCCTTGCTGAATGACGAAGTTCAGCTAAGGGTGTCGCAATTTATTTAAGGCGATCTAAGTGTACGATGATAAGCGTTAGGCATCATAAGCTACGATCGTCTTAGGCTAATTTCTTTACTTGATCTAGATATAATTACAGCGAGGCGTAATTGATTTCATCCATCGGTTTGCGTACACTAAGTAAAGAGGAGGGAGAATTAAGATGTTGAAAATAAATACATATACGCTTGGGCCGATCCAGACGAATTGTTATTTGATCCGAGATGAAAAGGATAATTGTTTAATTATAGACCCGGGGGAAGAAGGACAAAGAATCATCGCCGAGATTGAAAAACTCGCTTTGACGCCTGTGGCGATTTTATTGACACACGGTCATTTTGATCATATCGGTGCAGTCGACACAGTGCGAAACCATTTTGAAATTCCGGTATATATCCATGAAGTTGAAGCGGAGACGCTTACCGACCCTGCAAAAAACGGCTCTGTTCGTTATCCTAGCTTGCCGCCTGTTCAAAACGGTGAAGCGGACCACTTAATCACGACTGAAGGAATGATGAAAGTCGGTCCGTTTACGTTTGAAGTACGCCATACGCCCGGCCATTCGCCGGGAAGTGTCACTTTCGTTTTCCAAGAAGCGCAATTCGCGGTTGTTGGTGATACGCTGTTCCGGGGAAGTGTCGGTAGAACCGATTTACCTGGTGGAGATACGAATACATTACTTGCTTCCATCCATGATAAGTTGTTGACACTCGATGATGAGATGGTCATTTATCCAGGGCACGGGCCTTCTACGACGCCTCAATTAGAAATGGACTCTAATCCTTTTTTAAACGGATTTTAACAGAATACGGCAAAACAAAAAAACAGCCTGTTTTGGCTGTTTTTTTGTATGTACGAATTAGTGTCCAGCACCTGGTACGTGTATGAAGGTAGCGTAATAGCTAAATCCAACCATGAACACCATCAGATAGGCTCCGAACATGTACATATACATACGCTCTGTCAAATTTAAATATCCAAGAATTAGGAAGAAAACAGTGTTCGCAACGAAGAGAAACGAGGCTGTCAACATATCACCTGCATAAAATAATATTGCAAAGATACCTGTCCACCAGCCTAGTAGTTTGAACATGTTATCCATGTGTGCATCCCTCCTTAATAACAATACAATAAGCTCCTATTCATTATAATGGATAACATCTGTATATGTAAACTTAAATCATGGAATTATTGTGACGAAGGCGTGTACACATCTGAAATGATAGAGGAGATTCTTTTGAATTTCAAAAAATGCTTGCTTTAAATGATACAAAATTCAAATTTCCGCTCTTTTTCGTTTGTAAAATTCAACTTTATTGAAAAGTATTCCAATTATTCTTGTTTCATCGTATACTTTCGACAAGGGGCCGATAGCAGTCATCTTACCCGATCCCGGTGGAAAATCATTTCTACCTAAGTAAGAGGAGGGTTCAATGGAAAAATGTACAAATGTAGTCGAAAAAAGATGTATGCAACTTCTTGAACAAGCATGGATTGAGGATGTCACTGATATTCACCTTGTTCCGACCCAGGACAATTACGAAGTATTGTTCAAAAAAGATACCAAGTTACACAAGTACGGAACGCTCTTACCCCAATTGGCGGACCGTATGATCTCGTACTTTAAATTTCTTTCCTCATTAGAT
>CAOKMT010000175.1 GCA_948469885.1 uncultured Sporosarcina sp.
TGAGAAAAGCGTATGAACTGAAAGAGGCCTATTGTGAATGGTTTGACTGGGCTAAAGCAACTAATGATGTAGCAGAGGTGAAGAAAGAGCTTGAATCCTTTTACCGCAAGGTAGAAGCAGCCCAAATTCCTGGATTTCTAAAAGCGATTAAAACACTTAAAAATTGGCAAGTGGAGACATTGAACAGCTTTATCTTCCCTTATTCAAATGGTTTTTTAGAAGGCATCAACAACAAAACTAAAGTGATGAAGCGTAACGCTTATGGCTTCAGAAGCTTCGCTCATTTCAAAGCGAAAATCTTATTGAACATGCGGTATAAAGAAATTGGGGTTCATTTGGGATAAGTATTCCTAGACGTGTTCCTAGTTGTGTTTGGAGAAGCGTCCGCTCGACTCCTGCGGGAAAGCGAGAAAGCCGAGACCCAGCAGGAGCAAAGCGACGATGCGGCTCGGCGCTCGCCCGCGGAAAGCGAGCGGTAAGCTTCGGAAAACATAGGATGATTCTAGTTTCCGTGTCTTTTTCGGGACGGCTTACCCCAACATTTGACTTAGAACCGAGTTTTTGGGGTTGTTGTTCACACTTAAAGTCACAGCTTTGAATAACCAATGATTGGCAACCAAATCAGGTTCGGTCTCAAATTCACCGAACCAATTCGATTATCTCATATACTCAGGTAATTAGAATTGAAAAAGATCTGATTGTTAGACTGCACTCTCAGCCAGATCTAAAGGCCACGTCCTCCATCGGCTTTCCCATTCGAATTATCTGTAATGCTATCCGCTACGATTTGATCGATTTGGGATTCCTCCTCTTTCTCGTTAAAATAAGTGGGGCGTGCAGGATCGGTAAAGTCAGAAGGACTATCGGACGTTCCAAACTCAGCAACTTCCTGGAAACTGTTTTCATAGTCAATTGCCCGGCCGTCTTGTGTGCTTTCAAAAGGGTTCTCAATGGAGTTTATAGCAACGTCTTCTTCAACGGATTGTTCCATCAATGCAGCATGCTCCACGCAAAAAGTGGTGTACGGTACGGTTTCCAGCCTCTCAAAAGCAATTGCTTTGCCGCACACTTCACATTGTCCATAGGTTCCTTCATTCATCGCCTTGAGTGCGTGTTCCACTTTCCCCAGTTCTGATTCTGCATGTTCATGAAGCGCTAAATCTTTTTCCCTTTCAAATAAAGCTGTTCCCATATCTGCAGGGTGATTGTCATACATAGACAGCTCCCCAGATGTATCCTGCATACTCTCTTTCGGGTAAGTTTCTTTTTCTTTCCTTATCGCTTGGTCTTTCATTTCAAGTAACGCATTTTTTAATGTATTGAGTTCTTTAGTGGTTAACATAATAAGGTCACAACCTTTTCGCTTTTTTAAGTAGTATAGCCATTTCTACTTTACTGATTCCCTTTATGAGGAACGCGTTAAACATTTTGAAGAGAAAACAAAAAAGCCAGAAGAACTAGAGTGAACTAGTTCTTCTGGCGGTTATAACATTAAAAAATATAACCAAGCAGTATACCTATGGCTAAAAGTAGACCGAATACAGTATTTGTCACTGCGGTTTCTTTCATGGCAGGCATCACTTGAAGAGGAAGAAGGTTTTTTCTGAAAACCGCAATTGCCTTTGCCGGCTTCGGTACACTCAACAATACGAGGAGCGCCCAAACGGTTACTTGGCCAAAGACCACGAGTAAAATAATCCAAATGTAGGAAATCAGGAAAAATAACATGAGGATGGTAATTGCGTTGGAACGGCCAACAAGTATCGCGAGTGTCTTCCTGCCGCTCTTTTTATCGCCTTCCAGATCACGGATATTATTAGCCATCATAATGGCCGCTACAAGTAGCATGCTGGGTATGGAAAGCATGACTGCGTCAGTTGTGACTGTGCCGGTTTGAATATAAAAGGCGATTAAAATTAACAGCATTCCCATAACAACGCCGGAGACAAGTTCTCCAAAGGGTGTGTAAGCGATGGGATACGGGCCGCCAGTATATAAGTAGCCGATGAGCATTGAGATGATGCCGATAACCGCAAGTAGCCAAGAAGTTTCAAAACATATGTAAAGGCCGATGAGGACGGAAATCCCGTATAACAGCAAGGCGAGATTTAGAACCGTTTTCGGTTTAACGCCGTTCCGGACAATAGCGCCACCGATTCCAATGGATTGTTCCGTATCCAATCCACGTTTAAAGTCATAATACTCATTGAACATATTTGTCGCCATCTGGATGAGAATACTAGCGGTTAGCATCGCGAAAAATAATGGAAAATGAATATTACCATATGTCAATGCGATCATTGTACCGAGAAATACAGGGGCAAAAGCTGCTGTTAATGTATGTGGGCGTGTAAGTTGCCACCAAATGCGCCAGCCTTTATCGGCTTTTATAGTTTGTTGCAAAATCGTTCGCTCCTTATTATTATATTCACATTATCTATTGTAGCTTAAAATCATGTTTGTGGATATGCTCCCTGCTTATTATGTGCTTAACGGTGTGATAGAATAGAGATATAAGCGCTGAAGTTGAGTCAAGAAGGATGGAATAGCATCCTTCATCAGTACGGAGGGAAAAAAATGATTCAAAATTATACTGCCATCCAAGAGAGAGGTATCGAAGCGGAGGAAGGGAATTTGCATTTTTTCACTGATACGATCAAGCTAGGTCGTATTTCGCCGCTTGCATTTTTGGAAGCCGGAAATGCCCGGTATCCAAGTGAATGTTTCTATTGGAAAAATGCGGATCGAACGTTGACACTTGTTGGTGTAGGACATGCTACTGTATTATCGAATCAAGAGGCCGAGGGGCGATTTACACATATAGCAGCTGAATGGAAAAAGCTATGCGCATCTTTAAGCAAGGAAGAAAAAGACACAGCTCCTGTTCTTTTCGGAGGCTTTTCATTTGATCCGAAAAGTATAAAAAATTCGGAATGGGATGGCTTTCCATCGGCTTATTTCGTTGTGCCCACCTTCCAGCTAATGATTAAAAATGGAGAGGCATCGATCTCTATTAACCTGATTACGGAGAGAAATGACGCTGCCGAGGAATTTGAACGGTTGCAAAACGAAAGGGATCTACTGATGCGGATGGCCGCCAGAACTGAAAAGGAGTCTTTGGCAAAACCGAAAGTAGTATCGATTGAAGAACGGGCAAAAGAGCAGTATATGACCGCTGTTGCCAATGTGGCGCAGCAAATTAATAACGGGGAAGCAAGCAAAGTTGTCATCGCCCGTTCACTCACGATGAATTTTGAAGAGGAAGTACAGAGTGTGACAGCGTTGCATCATATTTCCAACGAACAGCAAGAAAGTTATCATTTTGGTTTGCAAAAAGACAACCAGTTGTTTTTTGGTGCGACACCAGAACGCCTTATTGAAATTTCGGGAGGTCACGCATATTCGGCATGTGTGGCGGGATCGATTCGACGAGGAAAATCGGCTTCCGAAGATGATAAACTTGGTATAGAACTATTGGAGGATTGCAAAAATCGAGAAGAGCATCAATATGTCGTCAATATGATTTCAAACGTATTCGAACAGTTTTGTACGGATATTTCGATTCCAAGTAAACCGGAATTGATGAAAATTCGGGACATTCAGCATCTCTTCACCCCAGTGGAAGGGAAAGTTGCAAAAGGGATTGATATTTTCAGTTTGGTCGAGGCATTACATCCAACACCTGCGTTAGGCGGCATGCCAACTGACACGTCGATGCAGATCATTCGGCAAGAAGAAAATATGGACAGAGGGTATTACGCGGCGCCAATCGGCTGGATTGATAGTGCAGGAAATGGAGAGTTTGCAGTTGCTATCCGTTCCGCTTTGTTGGAAGGAGATCGTGCTTATTTGTATGCGGGTGGCGGAATCGTTGCAGAATCGGAAGTTGAAAAAGAGTATGAAGAAACATGGGTGAAATTCCGACCTGTTTTACGGGCACTTGGAGGAAAAATACATGGCGAATAAAAAAACACTAACAACATATGTCCGACGTTTGACGAGCGCCCTATTGAATGCCGGTGTGACGAAGGTTGTCATGAGTCCGGGATCGCGTTCAACCCCTTTAGCGTATGCTTTTGCCTCTACCGAAGAAGTGGATTTATATACGCAAATAGATGAACGTTCCGCGGCTTACTTTGCGCTCGGGCTAGCAAAAGCATCAGGGGAGGCTGTGGGCCTTCTCTGTACGTCAGGGACAGCTGCGTCCAATTATTTTCCAGCGGTGACAGA
>CAOKMT010000176.1 GCA_948469885.1 uncultured Sporosarcina sp.
CGTGAGGACCTTTTTGAAATACGGTAAATACGAAATTTCATCAGATACCGCCCATATCTATATCAAAAGAGGTGTCATCGATGAGTCCGCTTTTTCCATTTCAAAGGAGAAAGTGCAAGCGATCGAGATTGAGCAACCGCTGATGAAAAGATTGCTTGGGCTTGCTGAGGTGAAATTGATCAGTGCTGGAAATTCAAGTTCTTCGGGAGATATGCCCGAAGTGAACTCGCTTTACCCTTTCCTTCCGGTGGAGAAAGCTTATGATATGCTTGCGGACATTTTACCTTCCTATGAAATTACGGAAGAAATGGGGCGTCTCCCCAAAAAGTCATTTTGGCTGCGCATGTTGCGTCCAAGCTGGTTCTGGCTTATCGTGACCGCCGCCTTGTTTTATTTCAAGCCGACGATCCTAAATGTGGAACAGGCATGGATCATTATAAGTGCCACTCTTCTCCTATGGATTTTAATCGCAAGATGGCTCGATTTCCTTCATACGCGCTACACGCAGAATGATCAATTCATCCAGTTTGAAAAAGGCGCGTTCACCACCACTTTATTCATTTCCAAACGGGAAAAGGTAATTGAAGTGAAAGTGACACGAAACATCATCCAAAAAGCGTTAGGTCTCGCATCCATCGAGACCATCAATCGAGGCAAGCCGGTACATCATGCCAGTGTGGATGACGTACCAGGAGCGATAGCAGATGCATTTTTCCATTGGTATAAAGAACGGGAACAAGAAATTACGATTGAATGAATAGAAGCGCATGTTTGGACATTCAATCCCAACATGCGCTTCTTAAAAAGAATGAATCTATCATCTGTATTCATATTACTTTCCTTGGAAGAAGTTTATTCGTTAAATACAAGTCCGCAATGAGTTGTTCTTGTTTTTTCCATGCCATTTGGGCAGACTTCACATCTATCGGTTGAAAATGGATGACATCTCCCGGCTTCTTTTGTGCAACATACGGGAGATCGACCCCAATAATCACACCCATCTTTGTATAGCCCCCCGACGTACCGCAATCCGACATATGAATGATCGGTTGGCCGCTGCCTGGCACTTGAATCGTCCCAGGTGTGATGAAATCGGACGCAATATCGGCACTCGAAAGATGCTGTAATTGCGGGCCTTGCATTCTGTATCCCATTCGGTCAGACTCATTCGAAACCGTGTAAGGCCCTTTCATAAATGCCTGTAAAGAGGACTCTGTAAATTCACGATCGTGCGGGCCAAGAATAAAACGGATGGAACGCTTCTCCTTAAATGTGGGGATATCTTGCGTTCTTATACTTCTTCCACTCAGATCCCTAAAATCAAAAAGCGATTTTCCTATCGGCAATAAATCTCCACCAGCAACCGCCCTGCCTTCCATCCCTCCATCATGCCCACGAATATAAGTGGAACGACTGCCCATCACTTTTGGCACGTCGATCCCGCCAGCAAACGCAATGTAAGCTCTAATTCCATCGGTACATTTGCCGAAATTCAGTTCGTCCCCTTTTTCTACCCGTAACGCTTTCCACATTGAAACTTTGCTTCCATTTAAAGTCGGGGATAAATTCCCACCGGTGATGGCTATGACGCCTGATGCATTGAATTGCAAACGCGGCCCGATCAATGTCACTTCTAAAGCCGCTTGGTTTTCATCATTGCCCACGAGAATATTCGCCATTTTAAAAGATAAGGGGTCCATCGCGCCGCTCGTCGATACACCGAAAGCCCGATATGCATGACGCCCCAAATCCTGTACCGTTGTCAACATCCCGGGCTTCTTGACCGTTACGTATTCCATAGTCGATTCCACTCTCTTTGTTTTGTTTCATCCCATTGCTCAGCTTCTTCCGCTTCAATGGGCATGTATTGGATTGCGTCACCCGCTTGAATGATACTTGGCGGTTCGCGATGCGGATTAAATATCTCCATCGGTGTCCAACCGACAACATGCCAACCGGAAGGAGCTGTCATTGTAAAAACGCCTGTTAAATGATTCACAATCTGGATCGAGCCTTTCTGAACCACGGCTCGAGGACTAGACCGTCGCGGAAAATTCAATCGTCGATCAATATCGCCGCAATACGGATACCCCGCGATAAAACCGATCATATACACATAATACGGTTTCGAATGTAGCATGGAAATCACTTCTTCAGCGGACAAATTGGCCTTTTCTGCGACCACTTCCAAGTCTGGCCCATACTTTCCACCGAAAGCAACGGGGATGAATATCGTCTTCCCCGTATGCTCAACTTCATTGGAATCTTTCACTTCTAAGCTTTTCAGCTTTTCTAACAGTTCATCATAATCGATAAGAAGCGGGTCATAGCAAACTGTTAAATTATTAAACGCAGGGATGAGCTGTTTGACTCCAAGAACAGCATCACTTGTAATCCGATGGGCAAGCGTTTGTACACGTTCACTAATTTCGATGGAAATATCATTTTCAAACTGCACAACGATTGCTTGCTCTCCCATTGGAAAATAGGAGGGGGCCATATTTTGCGTCATACTTTCCAAGGAACTTCCTCCATTCGTAAATCATCCTCATTAAGAAATAGGCTCATTCATCCCCAACCATGTTCCGACAGGAGCAATCTTCACACCCGCCTCCTCCAACTTTTCTTTCACACGGCGAACGATTGCAAGTGCCCCTTCCGTATCCCCATGAACACAAATACTTTCAGCTTCAATAGCCAATGTTTCTCCGTCAATCGTTTTCACTTTCCCATGCAAGACCATGTCCAATACATTTTGGGCGGCCACTTCGGGATCTTTAATGACAGCGCCAGGTACTTTACGTGACACAAGCGTACCTTCTTTTGTATACGCACGATCGGCAAAAACTTCCCGGACGATGGAAACACCTTTTTCTTCAGCAACCCTATGCACTTCAGTTCCTGCAATGACAAACAACTTCGCTTCCGGAAGCGCGATGGAAACAGCTTCTGTCACCGCATCCGCCACGGTATGATTGACAAATGACATATTGCCCATGCTGCCATGCGACTTCACATGTTGGATTTCGACGCCATGTTTCCGGCAAAAAGCATCCAATGCCCCCATTTGATAAATAATATAGTTAATGAGGTCATCCCGCGAAATGTCCATATCCCTTCTCCCGAAGCCGAGTAAATCCGGGTAACCCATATGGACGCCAACCCCTACCCCATGCGCTTTCGCCATTGCGACAGTTCGATCCATGACATTCGGATCGCCAGCATGGAAACCACAGGCAATGTTTGCGGAAGTGATCAGTTTAATAACCTCTTCATCCATTCCAATTTTATAAGCGCCAAAACTTTCTCCCATATCACAATTCAGATCAATATATTTCAAGCCAACGAACTCCTTTCATCTCTGGACTTTTAAATTATTCGGACACCTCAATTAGGAATCTATAAAATATCGCTTCTTCGCCGCCAACAAATGGTCCCACATTGCCGTTTGCGCTTTTAGCGGATCTTGCATGGCAATCGCGTTGTAAATCGCATCATGCTCTTCTAAAATCATCGGCCCTTTGCCTGTCTTAATACTTTTCTCTCTTAATATATGGACCCCTTGCAAAAATGGATCTGTGAATAACTTGACCGCTTTTAACAACATTGGATTTTTAGTAGCCGCAACGACTGCTAGGTGAAATTCATAATCTTCCTCCGCCGCGATCTCATTGACCGCGTACGCTTGCGCCATTCTCATATAGGCCTCTTTTATCGCATGCAACTCTTCATCTGTGCGCCGAATTGCGGCGAGATAAGCGGCTTGCCCTTCTAATCCTTGCCTCACTTCGATTAATTCAACAAGATTTAACCCTTGGAGTTGCACTAAGTTATCCATTTTCGTCAAAATTTTATTAGACTTATTGTTTTTCAGAAAAACACCTTTTCCTTGCAATACTTCTACTAGTCCAGCAGATTCCATGACACTAATCGCTTCCCTCACCGATGTACGAGAAACCGATAATTTTCCAGCCAATTCTCGCTCCGAAGGTAATTGATCCCCAGGCTTCAACTGGTCGGTTTTAACGGCTTGCTGAATTTGTTCAATAATATCCTGGTAGAGCCGTTTTTTTCGAATCGGTTGTAACTTCATGACAATCACCACCTTGTTAGTCCGTGTCAATAAAAATGTTGATTTCGGTTACTTTGTTTTTCCCATTTTCAAGTCTTACGTGTGACAG
>CAOKMT010000177.1 GCA_948469885.1 uncultured Sporosarcina sp.
GCTTCATGCATGCACGCGATCATTCTGTCAATGATTTGGGTTGTGATGAATGGCTGGTCCGCCAGCACCACCATCACCGCATCTATGTCATCTTCTTGCGCGCTCTTTATGCCGCAACGCAAAGATTCGGATTGTCCTTCGGCCGCGGTGGCGCATGGGACGATGATGCATTTTTCATGTTCTTTCATCTCGGCAGGGAGCCATTGGACATCATCCGTCTGTTGGACGATGACATAAATCCGTGTGAGCGCGGATTGCAGGGCGGTTTCGAGTGCGAGACTACCGAGAGACATGGTGCCGATGGGGAGCGCCAACTTATTTGTCCCCATCCGTCGGCTATTGCCCGCCGCCAAGTATATGCCTGCAATGTTCATGTCTTCTTTCCTCTCCTATTCGCAATCAATTCCGCCACGATACTGATGGCGATTTCTTCAGGGCCTTCCGCGCCGATCGGAAGGCCGACAGGTGTTTGGATATGGGCGGGTACGGGACCTCCGAGCAGTCGTTCTGTTCTTTTGACGGAACCTAATAGGCCGATATAGAGCAGTTTGATGTCCCGTAATGTCGCTGCAATCTTTATGTCTTGTTGGAAATCATGGGTCATGACGACGACCGAATCGAGTGGCGTGAACGGGATTTCTTGTAGAAGCCGCTCAATGTTGCCTGTCCGGATGGACGTTGCCGTAGGGAAATGGTCTGTATTGGCATAAGCTTCCCTGCGGTCAAGCATATGGACCGCGTAGCCGACTTTATGCGCGAAATGCGCGAGTGGCTGAGCATCCGCGCCTGCACCGATAATGTAAAGATCAGGTTGCGGCCAAATTAATTGAAGATAATATGTTTCGCCTGCAATCTTTTTTTGACTGGCGATCGTTTGAAACGGTGCTGCCCCGTTCCATGGCCAAGCGGGATCTTCATCCCAAAACTCGAATGGGTCATCACGTCTGCTCGAGAGCGCATAGTTCTCGAAGTCGGTCATCGATTGAATCCACAAGACAGGTTCTTTCCTATGCAAATTGTATTGTAAAGTGGCGAGCGCTTCTCTAAATATCTCATCCACGTCCCGAACTAAGATCGTGACAACCCCGTTGCATCCCGCGCCACGTCCCCATCCGGCATCATCTTCCGAACTTAAATCATAAGTCACCAATTCCGCTTTTCCGCTATGGAATAATCGTTCAGCCTGTTTATGTAAGTTGTTCTCCAGACAGCCTCCACTGATCATCCCACGTCTCTCTCCGTTTTCTTTCAGCACCATCCATGTGCCTTCTTTGCGGTATGCGGAACCTTCTACATGGACAACCATTGCCAATGCAGCAGCTTGTCTATCGTTCAATAGGTCATCAATCATTTGTTGAATCGCTTCCATTTCCTGTCACCTTCCTTATCGATTCCATATTGGCCATTCATCACTCATTTTATGCGAGGCATCATTGTTTCATTATAAACGGGCGCGTCTTTGGATAACCTAACGAATAATTCGAAAGGGGACAGCACGATGAATGAATATTTAGTGTCCGTCTTAATGGGGGTGTTTTTTGGTTTTATTTCACGGCTTACTTTGCTGCGGACCGATTTTCGGCAATACCCGACATATCCGCAAGGGCGGATTATCCACCTCTCATTCGGATTCATTGCCGCTTTTATCGGCGCGGTCGCCACACCTGCCGTGATGGAATCGGATTGGACGGCTGTGACATTCCTTGGCTTGGCGGCGACGCAATTTCGTGAAGTGCGCAAAATGGAAAGGGAGACCCTCGCCAAAGTCGATGAATTTGAACTGGTGAAGCGGGGAACGCCTTTCATCGAAGGGATGGCGCAAGCGTTTGAAAGCCGGAATTATATGGTGATGTTCACTGGTTTGGTGACGACATTATTTGCCGTCTATTCGGTTTGGCTTGGTGCTGTTGCGGGGATTGTTAAGCTTTTTGTTGTGAAATTCAATATGTCGGGCAAATTATTGCTTGATATTGCGGACGTGTCGGAAGGGGACATCCATTTTGAAGGGCCGACATTGTATGTCGATAATATTGTCATTAAAAACGTTGGCTTGGAAAAGTCCCGTCAAATTATTATGGAACGTGCCGTCGGGATTATTGTGACGCCGAAAAATCAAAACAGTATTGTCACATTGTCCCATCTCGGTCAGCGTCAAGCGATGTTGCATCATATTGCGACCGTTCTTGGTTCTTTTCTTGATTCTGGGGAACCGGCGTTGTTGCCGCTTGCGAAACGGGATTTGGAAGATGGGAGAATCGCCTTGTTCGTATTGCCGAGGGAAAAGGATTTCGAGCAGATCAAAACGGTGTTAGAACATGTGCCTGTGCTTGATAGTGCGATCCGGATGCCGCGTGAAGCGGATAAAGGCAAGGGATGAGGAGTTGGAAAAGAATTGGCTGAACAACATACGATTATTGTCGCCATCGTGACGAGGAAACCTGAGAATTTGCAAGGCGGGGGCGCACCGGTTTTTATCGTTGAGGATGAAGAGGCATTGCAAAAAACAGCGATGACTTTGGAGAAAATTATGGATGCCGCCGCGCAGGAAATCAATACAGAGACGATTGTGCTCGTCGCACGTTGATCATTTAGGGAGGGATTGGAAAATGAATCATTCGATACGGTCAACTGTCGGAAAACCGGTCCAACGGGTGGATGCTATGGAGAAGGCGACAGGGAAAGTGAAGTACGCATCAGATTACTCGGCCCCTGGTATGTTGCACGCGAAGCTTGTGACAAGTACAGAAGCGCATGCTTTGTTGAAATCGATTAATACCGAAGAAGCATGGAACGTGCCGGGCGTACGTGCCATCGTAACAGGGAATACGTTTCCTTTTCATATCGGCCCGATTTTAGCGGACAGGCCGCCGCTCGCTTTTGAGAAAGTGCGTTATTTTGGGGAGCCTGTCGCCATCGTTGTGGCGGATCATGAATACCAGGCGAAGCAGGCTGCTGAAAAAGTGAAAGTGGATTACAGCCCTTTGCCGGTCGTCAACTCCGTCCAGCAAGCCTTTCAAACGGACGCGCCTTTAGTCCATGAAAACGCCGGCCAATATACGAAAATCATCGATAACGTCTATCCGGTACCTGGGACGAACATCGGCAGTCATATTAAAATCCGAAAAGGGGATTTCGGAGCGGCATGGAAGATGTGTACAGAAACGATTTCTGAAACGTATTCCTTTAATTTATCGGATCATGCAGCATTGGAAACGAGAAATGCGCGGGTGGAAATCAACCCAGCGGGAAAAGTGATCGTCCATTCGTCGACACAATCGCCATTCACGATCAAAAAAGTGTTAAATCAGTTTTTCAACATCGATGTTGGTGATGTTGTCGTACATATTCCGATGGTCGGTGGCGCTTTTGGCGGGAAGGGAACCGTCCAATTGGAGCCGCTTGCTTATTTGGCGTCTAGGTCAGTCGGCGGGAAATTGGTGAAGCTTGAATTCGATCGGGAAGAAGATATGCAGACCGGCCCGTGCCGGATCGGTTTCGATGCGACTATCAAACTGGGTGTCGATCGAGATGGGAAAATTTTGGCTGGTCAATACACATTTCTGATCGATTCGGGTGCGTATACGGACCAGGCGGCAGGTATTACGAGAGCCGCCGCGCTTGACTGTACCGGCCCTTATCATGTGCCGAATGTTTGGGGCGACGCGTATTGCATGTATACGAATCATCCGTTCGCCACTTCGTTCAGAGGCTACGGCCATCCGGAACTCACCTTTGCGGTGGAACGGACGATGGATAAGTTGGCGGCAAAATTGAAGATGGATCCATTCACGTTGCGGCAGATGAACGTTATCCAACCGGGGCATACTTCTCCGACACAAGCGGTCATCACGGGCAATAATATCGGTGATGCAAAGCAGTGCCTCAGCCGTGCGAAAGAGCTGATCGCGTGGGAGGAAGGAGAACGGGTCGAAGTCGATGATCGGAAAGTTCGCGGGAAAGGCGTCAGTTTATTTTGGAAAACGTCTACGACTGCGACGAACGCGCAAGCGGGTGCCGTATTGACGTTCGAAGCGGATGGGACGGTCAATTTGAATTGCGCTGCGATCGAGCTTGGTCAAGGGACGAAAACGATTTTGGCTCAAATTGTCGCCGAAAAATTGAATATGAAAATGGAAGGTATCCATGTGACG
>CAOKMT010000178.1 GCA_948469885.1 uncultured Sporosarcina sp.
CCGATGCTCACATATTTGCCGCCCGGCCGGATGAAATGGATCCCTTCGCTGAAAGCCGCAGGGACACCTGCCAGTTCCATGCCGACATGCGCCCCGGCTCCATCCGTCAAATCGAGGACAGCTTGCGCCTTCTCTTCCAACGTTTCAAAATCATTGAAATTGAGCGTATGATCCGCACCGAATTGCTTCGCAAGCGCCAATCGGCTATCCACGCCGTCTATGACGATGACCGTCGCGCCTTTTTCTTTCGCCACCGCGGCCGCATTCAAACCGAGGCCGCCTGCCCCTTGGATGAGAACATATTGCCCATACGTCACGTTCGCTTTATCAAGGCCAAAATAAACTTGGGACAACGCACAATTGGCACTGGCTGCCATCGCGTCTGATACATTATCGGGTACTTTGTAGAAATACTGATTGGGGTGGATATAATAATGCGTCGCGAACGTACCATGAAAATGTGGGTGACTTTCTGGTTGTAAATTCCAATAATCATAGGCATGCTCACATAAATGGAAGTTTCCTTCTTGGCAAGGTGTACATTTTTGGCAAGTAATATAGTAGGCGGATACAATGCGATCTCCTTGTTTTATAGGAACACCCGCATAATCTGTCTCCACACCTTCACCGGCTGCGTATAGTTCACCGATCATCTCATGACCAAGGACGCCACGTCTTTTCGTCGGATGCTCCCCGCGCCAAATATGGAGTTCAGAGCCACATACGTTGGAACGTAACACTTTCACCAATACGGCGCCTTTCTCGGGCGTCGGCAAATCATAATCTTGGTACGTAAGTTTTTCGGGTTCCGTCATCACAGCTACTTTTCCTTGTTCAGACAAACACATCTCCTCCTTTTGAGTAACAAACAAAATTAACAAACTAGAAAGAACTATCTAACTATGAGGAATTACTTGCAGTATATCATTTCAATCGACAGGATTCAACAAAATTAATGGTATATTCCGAAATATCAATAATTAACTATGACCCCAACGTTTCCTCGGCTTTCTCTCGTTCTCCGAATAGCCGATCCACTTCTTCATCAGATGGCTTTGCCGTCAATAATGTGACAGTTATCATCGTCACCATGCCGAGCAACACCGCGTACCCCGCCGCACCGAACGGATTCGTAAAACCGAAACCAAATGGAAGATAGATAATCCAATAGGCCACTGTCCCAACAAGCGTCGAGGCGATCGCCGCTTTTTTCGTCGCACGCTTCCATAAAGTCCCGACACAAAGCGGTCCTGCCGTAGCGGAAACGATTCCCCCAATGCCGATCCAAAGGAATACCGACAGCGATTCGGGTGGATTCCAAGCCATGAAGATTGCGAGTGCCAAGACGACGAAAGTGCCGTACCGACTAATCCGCATTTCCACAATTTCAGCTTTCGCCGAATCTATTTTCCTACGCGGAACGATTGTTTTCCGGTAAATATCGTTCGCCAATATTTGTGTCAGTGAAATAATGAGTCCATCCGACGTCGACAAGATTGCGGACAATACGGCCACCGAAAAGAATGCGGCGATAATCGGTGGGAACATTTCACTGAACAGCACTGGGATCACTTGGTCCGCAGCAATACCCGCACTTGGATCGATCACGGCGATGCCGAGCAATCCGCCTAATGCCATCGCAGGTAAAGTCGTGGCGACAATGGTGCAAAACATCAACAGCTTTTTTAACTCTCGACCAGATTTGATCGCCATGAATTTATTTCCGATATGCGGCAATATACTGAACGGGATATGCGCGATGAACAGCAAAAAGACCAGCCATGCGCTGCCATACGTAATATCCCCGGGACGGAACAGTACGTTGAGAGAACCTTCCGGACGCCGTTCTTTAATAAGTTCCATCATACCCGTAAATCCACCGTCCACTCCCACGCCCATCGCAAAGGCGATAATAACGATAACCGCGATGGCAAGCATGAAAATTCCTTGTACAGCATCCGTCAAAATATCGGAATGGGACCCACCCATGAAAACATAGGCCGCCAAGACGAAGCCCGTCAAAAATAAGCCCAAATTATAATCCAATCCCATCATCGTTTGGAACATCGTCGCCGCGGCCACAAACTGGGAGACGACATAGAAAATGAGCAAGATCGACACGACTGCCAATAAAATACGGAGAAAATCACTATTGAAACGTTCACCCATAAATTCCGGGATCGTCCTTGTCCCGAAATTCTCCCCGAACTTCCGTATATAGGATGCGATCAACGCCATTCCTAAAACTGTCGCAATCGGATACAAAATCGGATACCAGAGACTCGGTGCCCCCATCGAATAAGCAAGCCCTGGAATTCCCATGAAAGTGGAACCACTCGCAATCGTCGCCGTGATTGCGAGGCCAAGCGTAATATAACCATAGAAAGAGCGCGCCGTCGCAAAATCATCCGCGTTTTTCGTCCTTTTCATTCCCACCCAGCCGAGGAAGATCATCCCTAAAATAAATAGGAACATGATGATCCACGAATACAAAATCGTAGAACTGTCCACCATCCCGCCTCACCTCCTAATCCTCTTCGATAATTTTCGTTTTGAATACGAGGAATGCCATAATGATCCACGTTGCGAAAACGAGCCCAGCATACCAGACTAAAATCACCCTATTTCACTTCCTTTCAAGAAAAACCTTTCCAAATGCGGATGGTTGGACAACGCATCCAAATTACGTGTATGGTGCTCCAACAGAAAATTCTTTTCCGCTTTCTGTTTTGAATGTCCACTGCCGGAAAATACCGTATAAGGCATGTAAATGACTTCTTCTTTTTCCAGTTCAATGACAGGAGGAGACCAAACTTTTTTATAATGAATGAAATAATTCCGGATATGCTCTTTCACCGCATCCTTTTTCGTGTCAATTGGTATTTGACTGTTCACCACTCTTAGCGGATGGACCACTTCATCCGAACTGTCGGGGATGCTTTCGGCGAAACTATATTTCCCTTTGATCAGATCCAAGCCGACAATCACTTTATGCGTACGATTTTGACGCAAAATGTTTTTCGCTTCTACTGTCCAGACGGAAAAGTGGATCGGGAATAGTAACGTCCTTGTCCGGTTCGTTTGTAATGCGCGTAACCCTTTAACATGAAGCGCCTCTTCTTTTGTAAGCATTTCAGTCACTTTTACAGTTTTCATCCTCAATCTCCCTTTCTGCCCGTCTTTTTCGGATCGGTTTTTATCACTTGTCCACACGTATGGATTTCTACAACCTTACGTCACTCAGCTATAACTTATGACAGACATTTGCTGTATATGAGGACAAAGTAAAAAAACCGGCATCGGCCGATTGTCGTTAATTCGGCTGAAACCAGTCTTTTTTCTCAGTTAAGTTTTTGTTTAGTCGTCTTCGACCAATTTTCCCGGTGATTCCATACGCGCAAGTAATGGCAACCGCACAGTAAGAACGAACCGATCGCCATCCGCCGACGCATCCATTTCCCCATCCATTTTTCCAATCAACTTCTTGGACAGATAAAGCCCCAATCCGCTCACTTCGGTGTTCGTTCTGCTCGTGACTTCCGTGTAGAAGCGGGTGAACACTTTTTCAATCGCCACTTTACTATCCGGTTTCATATCATTTTCAACCTTTAAAACGAAGTGATCCCCTTCATTCCGATAACCGATGACCGCCTCGCTTTCAGCATAGCGAAGTATGTTCTGGACGATATTTTGGAGTACACGCCTCAGCATCATCGGGTCGGCAATGATTTGCCTGCCATGCCTTTGGGCTAGGAACCGGATGGCAATCCCTTTCTCTTCAAGCTGTTCATAGAAGGACAGGAAGATTTCTTCAACTAAAGGAATGGGCGACATCGCTTGTAAAGCCATTTCTTTCTGGTCCGTTTCCATGCGGGCCAAATCATAAAACTGGTCGGTCATTTCCATCAGCCGTTCGACAGAAAGCTCGATGATTTTCACATAGCGGTCTGTCTTCACTTCATCCGTCGTGCCCTCCAACAATTGGACATAGCCGTGAATGGACGTAAGCGGCGTCCGTAAATCATGCGAAAGCCCCGCAATCGACAACTTCACATTCTCTTCCATCTGTTT
>CAOKMT010000179.1 GCA_948469885.1 uncultured Sporosarcina sp.
GGATGGAAGTGTCTATGTATGAAACGATGAACGACTTGGCTAAAAATGGGGCAACTGTTTTAACATCGAGCCGAAAAGTCCATGTTTCCGGCCATGGAAGTCAAGAGGACTTGAAACTCATGTTAAATTTGATGAAGCCGAAATATTTTGTGCCGATTCAAGGGGAATACCGGATGCTTATCGCGCATTCGAAACTTGCCCAAGAAACCGGGATGCAGAAGACAAGCATTTTCATCGCTGACAAAGGCGATATCGTAGAGTATAAAAACAATAAAATGCGAATGAGCGGCCGTGTACAAGCAGGGAATGTGCTAATTGACGGTATCGGCGTTGGCGATGTCGGTAATATTGTTCTTCGTGATCGGAAGTTGCTTTCACAAGACGGCATTTTCACCGTCGTTATTACATTGAACCGCAAGCAGAAACGGATAGCATCAGGTCCTGAAATCGTCTCACGCGGTTTCGTTTATGTGCGAGAGTCCGAAGAACTGTTTGAGGAATCGAAGAAGCTCGTGAAGAAGATTGTCGAAAAGCATGTGGCTAAAAAGTCATTTGAATGGACAAGTATAAAACAAGAGATACGCGATACACTTAGCTCCTATCTGTACCAACAAACCAAAAGAAGACCGATGATTATTCCGGTCATTATGGAGTATTAAAGGGTGATTGTTTTTCATCCCTTTGTATACTGTATGAATCATTAGAAACGAGTGAGCGCTGGGTGCTGTTTCTTCTAACTTGGCGAAAGGCCCCAAAAGCGCCAAAAAGAAATTGAATGTAGAAACGACTAAAGGGTTTCCTTGCCGTTGAAATGGCGGGAAATCCTTTTCTCCTAAAGAGAGGAGGAGACAATTGTCCAAAAAGAGTAGAAACAGAAAAAGAAGACCGAACGCAAGGAATAAAAAAACCAAAGGACCTCATCCATTACTCTATGAAGTGACCGGTTTGGCGATGATTGGATTAGCCGTCATCATCATGTTTGAATTCGGCCCGGTCGGTAGAGGACTGACCTCCTTGTCGATGTTTTTGCTTGGAAACTGGCACGGAGCCATCCCACTTCTGCTCATTGTGCAAGCACTTATTTTTATGATTACTCGAAAGATGGGCGGATGGAAAAACCGGATTACAGGTGGCTGCCTATTTATTTTGGCGAGCCTTATTTTGTTCAGCCATGTCCATTTCTTTAAGGAATTGTACGAAAGCCGTGAATTATTATCGGATTCTGCGATCAAGGAGACATGGAAAAAACTTGTGACGAATGGCGGGATTACATCAAGAAGTGGTGCGCTTGGCGGCGGGATGATCGGCGCTTTTCTTTTTGCGATGTTCCATTCATTATTCGATTCTGCCGGCGCGACTGTGGCGGGCATTTTATTACTGTTAATTGGAATTATTTTATTGACGGGGAAAGCACTCGTTCCTTACTTAGCGGAAAACTTTCCGAAATTGTATGCAACGGTAAAAGAAACCGTCACCAATAAGTGGAATCGTGAAGAAGAGGAAGTGAAGCCGACAAGATCAAGGCGTTCCAAAAAAGCGGTCGCTTCAAAAGAAGAAAAAGCGAAAGAGATCGAAGAGTTTCCCGCGAGCCAAACGCCATTGGAAGAAGATATCCCGTCACAGCCGATCATTTCGGCATTTAGTGAACGGATCGATAAGCCAGTGGAAGAAGTGAAAGAACCGCTTGTCACTGAACCGGTGGAAGCTGTTGATGATGAAGTGACGACCTATACAGGTGTCACAGGAGAAGAAGAAAACGAATCGTATATTTTGCCTCCGCCATCGCTTTTAAAAGAGACGCCGCATAACGATCAGTCAGCAGAATATGATTCGATCCAAGCAAATGCACAAAAACTAGAAAATACATTTGCAAGTTTTGGCGTCAAAGCGCGTGTAACACAAGTCCATCTCGGTCCTGCTGTTACAAAATACGAAGTGTTGCCCGATACAGGCGTCAAAGTGAGTAGAATTGTCAGTTTGACAGATGACTTGGCACTAGCGCTTGCAGCGAGCGATATTCGAATTGAAGCACCTATTCCGGGAAAATCTGCTGTCGGCATCGAAGTACCGAATCATGCTGTTGCGGTTGTCAGCTTGCGAGAAGTAATTGAAGCGAAAGAGAATAATGATCCAGATTCCAAGTTGATGATTTCCCTTGGGCGAGATGTGACAGGACGTGCGATGCTCGCGGAACTAAATAAAATGCCACATATGCTAATAGCTGGATCGACCGGAAGCGGAAAAAGTGTATGTATAAATGGCATCATTATAAGCATCCTTATGCGTACAAAGCCGCATGAAGTGAAGATGATGATGATCGACCCGAAAATGGTCGAACTCAACGTCTATAACGGGGTTCCCCATCTGCTTGCACCTGTCGTGACTGATCCGCGCAAGGCTGCCCAAGCTTTACAAAAGGTCGTTTCTGAAATGGAACGTCGCTACGAACTTTTCTCTCACACGGGCACAAGAAATATTGAAGGTTATAATGCCCATATCGATCAATGGAATACCGAAAACGAGGAAAAACATCCTCATATGCCTTACATTGTCGTCATTGTTGATGAGCTAGCGGATTTAATGATGGTCGCTTCCAGTGACGTGGAAGATTCGATTACGCGTCTCGCTCAAATGGCACGTGCAGCAGGCATTCATCTGATCATTGCAACACAGCGTCCAAGTGTCGATGTCATTACAGGCGTCATTAAAGCGAATATTCCTTCGAGAATCGCTTTCGCGGTTTCATCGGCCATTGATTCGAGAACGATTTTGGACAGTGGTGGTGCTGAAAAGTTACTTGGCAGAGGAGATATGTTGTTCCTTCCAGCAGGTGGCTCGAAACCGGTCCGAATTCAGGGCGCGTTTGTTTCGGACAGTGAAGTGGAAGCAGTTGTCGATTTTGTTATTGAACAGCAGAAAGCGCAATATCAAGAAGAAATGATTCCGACCGAAGTTGTCGACGTACCTGCGCATGAAGAGACAGATGAACTTTACGATGACGCTGTCCAACTTGTGACGGAAATGCAAACTGCGTCGGTATCGATGTTGCAGAGAAGATTTAGAGTCGGTTATTCGCGTGCCGCGCGAATCGTTGACCAAATGGAAATGCGTGGCGTTGTAGGGCCTCCTGATGGAAGTAGGCCGAGACAAGTGCTCATCAGCAAAGGAGAATCGGATTTGCATCCATAAGCAATGAGATTTATTGTGATGGAGAAAAATGATATAGTATTGTTGTTTAGTAGCGATGTTAATCAGAGGTCTGACCTCTTATAGGTGGTGATGTACGATGGTGAAAGCGGATCAGCGGCTTTTATACTTACAAGTGATTGAACGTTTGAAAAAGGACATAGAACGGGGTGTCTTCCAGGAAAACGAGCGACTCCCTTCCGAATATGAACTCGCAAAGGCGTTGGGGGTAAGCCGAGCGACGCTCCGAGAAGCCTTGCGTATTTTGGAAGGAGAAAAACTGATTGTACGCAAACAAGGCGTCGGAACTTTTGTTAACCCGAAGCCGTTGTTCACATCAGGGATTGAACAATTGACAAGTGTTTCGACGATGATTCGAGATGCGGGGATGGAACCGGGAACAATTTTTATGGACGTGTCGACGACCGATGCATCCGACGATAATATTTCACGATTTGCGCATAATGAAGCTGACAGTCTTGTGACGATTAAGCGGGTTAGAACGGCGGACGATGAACCGGTTGTCTACTGTATCGATTCTGTTCTGGCGAAAAACATGCCCGTCGGATCTGAAGAACTTCTCAACATATCGATTTTTGATGCGATTGAGCGATCCGGTGATATTCGGATTGTCCAAGCTGTGGCGCATATCGAGCCAGTCGGCTACGATGATGAAGCTTCGTCCATTTTACGGTGTGGGGTCGAGGTACCACTACTCGTTTTGTTGCAGGAGCATTACAGTGAAGTTGGCGAATTGGTACTTTACTAGAAAAATTACTTCCGCGCCGTCAAATTTAGTTTTCATGTCGTCAGAAATAGGGTATAGATATTATAACGTCCCTG
>CAOKMT010000180.1 GCA_948469885.1 uncultured Sporosarcina sp.
ATGCCGATCTAAGCGTCATGCTTAGACCTATTATGGATGAACAAGTTTTTCTCCCTTCTCATATGTGGAGAGGACAGATTGAACCAGAAGATCCCCTTATGTGGTTTGATAGTTATGAAGTATTATTACGCACATACGCCACATTAGCACAATCCACCGGTGTGAAAGCGCTAAATATCGGTACAGAACTGAACTCTCTTCAAAATCAATATGAAGATAGATGGGCAACCCTCATTGACAATATACGCCAAGTTTACAACGGCGAATTGCTGTACTCATTTAACTGGGATACGGTTCATGAAATTCCTTCCATTGAATTTGTCAAATTACTGGACTTTGTCGGGATTGATGCTTACTTTCCGCTGGATGTGCCGGATGGTGCCACGACAGAAATGTTGAAGGAAGAATGGCAACGACAGCTAGCACAAATTGAAGATGCCCTGCCACAGCAAAACATTATCGTGACCGAAGCCGGGATCATCCCGATCGCGGGTGCATATCGAACGCCTTACGCTTGGAGCTTGCCTGATGGAAAGTTTGATGCACAGGCGCAAATCAGCTATTACGAAGCAACATACAATGTTTGGAAACCAAGGATACAAGGCATCTACTGGTGGACCGTCACGCTCGGTCAGGATCCTGCCGAAATAAGCTTCTCGCCATTATATTCACCGACGGAAAATGTCATTAAAAAGCACTTTCTCAAAGAATTCCCGAATGACTGAAATTTGATATGTTAGGTAGCCATCATCCACTGATGATTTCCCAGTCACAAATGAACGTTTTGGGGAACATTCATTTCCACCAAAAAACTGGGGAATGCTAAAACAGCTTCCCCAGTTTTTTCTCTCACCTTGTAGTCGTTTTCCCTACCACTTATAATTCCGGTATTTACGATAATAATTCACTTGACGCGCGAACAAATATAACTTTCGCCTAAATGAATAATCTCTTTTATAAAACAAAGAATTCCCATACTTCCCTTCTTTGATTAAATGATTGGCGTCGATCAAAACGTCCTCGTTTTCAACAAATTTACGAAGGACAATTTTGGGTACAATCGAAAACAAATAATCTTCTTTCAGGAAGGTAAGCGGCTTTTCTTTTCTATAAATTACATCATCCACAATATATTCAGCCATATTATGACCAACCGCGGTGACATAATAACTAGATCGCCCTTGTCTTATATTCACTTCAAACACTTTAAATTTCCCATCACGCTTATCATATTTTATATCAAAATTCGCAAAACCAACGTAGCCGACCGATTCTAAAAATTGCTGTAATTTCTTCATCATTTCCTCATTATAACGAGTGATCACCGCAGTATAATTTCCAATGGCCGTCACGGTCTGTTCTTGAAGCGCCACTTGCGCAAATGTAACAAGTTGGGTTTTCCGTGAAGAGTTTACATAGATGACTGAATCCCACATATACGTATCGTCCCCTGGGATATAATCTTGAATGATCAGCTCATCTTCGTACCCGCTTTCGATGATCCTCTCGACCACTTTTCGCAGTTCTTTCGCTGACTGCACTTTATACACCTTCTGTTGACCGCTAAATTTATTTTCATAATAAGCGATCCCATTGCTCGGTTTTATAATGACGGGATAATTCATCGGTTCCGGCAAAGGTAAATTGGTTTTACAATGATAAAAATAAGTGGTCGGCGTATCAATTCCATATTCCTCACAAAGTTTGTAGAAATTCGATTTCACTTGTAACTGATTCATCAGCTTTTCTGTCATGTAGCTAAAGACAAAATGCTTTTTTAATATTTCTTCATTCTCAATAATTAAACGGACATACAAATCATTCGTCCCCACCAATAAAAGTTGCTTGTTAAGAGGTTTAAGTGCAACTGCTACTTGCAACAATATCGGCACAAATTGCCCCGGATCGGCTAAAGTTGGATAGATATATCTATTTTCGATAATTGTGCTAAAAGTGGTGATAGGCAATTGTTCTTTGCCAATAATAATCGGTTTCGTATGGTAAGCTTCATGAAAAGAAATCGCCATGTTATAGGCGTTAATATCCGTTCCTATAATGACGGGTAAAAAAGGCAAGTTACGCATTCCGTGCTTTCCTCCTGTGCTTGCTTATGAGCTTAAGATAAATCATTAGCCGTATGTGTAGCATGCCTTTCAACATGTCTTATTAACCCAAATTCCAGCTCATTCTTTTCGCTTACGAATAACAAAAGCGCACCAAAAAAGCAATCTAACCTTGAACCTAAGGTCGGATTGCTTTTTAAAATGATATCAGGGACTGACTCTTAATGAAAAGTACGGGTTAGCAAACTTATGGGGGGGATGCATCAAGTCAAGAAACTTTGGTCAATAAAATGACAGAGCGAATCGAGTGACACTAGGAGATTAATCAAAACTATATATTATATTTGCAAAAAAGCGACTCAGGTAACTATGTTATTGTTGGTGATCCAGACGGTAAAATTGATTATAAACCGGTCATGAATATTTATGAGTCTCTAACAGGTGAAAAATTGGATCGAAATTTTAATCAAAAGTAAGATTATTATAGTTCTGAAACGGAGAATAACACTCGTGAAAAAGAAAAAAACACAGAAAAGGCGACATTTCGTTCGAAACACTCTAATAAAGTATCGCCTTTTTGTACTGTATAAGTTTAGGAATTTTCAAAACGCAACTTTCTCAATAACTTTATTTAAGTAGCATCTCAAAAATAGACCCTATAAAATTTCATTTATAATCTGACAATTTATTTCCTGTAATAATTTCGAATAACTCTGCCGATTTCTCGGGAGTCAATTGGACATATTTACCCTCGCCTTGTATTTCAAGTTCAATTTTGTCTTTATTAGGGCTAATCCATAGTCTGTATATTACAATCTCTGATTGAATTTCATTGTCAATATACTCTATATGAAATTTATAATTTGGGGCTCTTTCCATACGTACTTCAGCATTTTCCCAAGCTTGTTCTTCTAAAATTCCGATCACTTTATTTACCTGTTCAGTAATTGAAATATCTCGAAAATGATTATAGTCATTTTCATTTCCAATACGTTCCTCAACAATTATTGTTCTTTCTTGGTTCTCTGTTCCATCTATCCCATTTGAACAGCCTGTTGCTAAAAATAAGAGAGCTAAAAGTAAAGCAACTAATAGACCCTGCATCTTCATATTAGCACCTCCTGTATTTATTCAGATGGTTGTATAAGTTATTGTGTTGCACCTTTGGCAACTTTAGTTCGTTATCAATGTTCTTTAATCTATATAATCAGATTCAATAGGCTTCAAGTGTTTTATAGGTCACTTTATCATCTTTACCTTCCTGGTAATTCTTTTAATGCATAATTTAGGAATATTTTTATTTTTTGACTGGGGCCCATGGTGATTAGTTTTATTACTTCCCTAGTATCCCCTCTTTTTCATGAAGCTGCCGGAACGATAAGCCCGGCAGTGTTTTTTAGCCAAGCTTATCGCAAGAAGCATAGCAAAGTGGTTACAAGGCATATTTTTAAATTCCAATTCCAAATATAATCGTTCACACTTCCCTCCTCATAAAATACCCAAGCCCAGTCACTATAAACAGCAAAAAACTACCGAAAACGACGAGAAGCAACGTTTCAACGGGAACATTCAACGCACCGAAGCCATCGGAGGAATTCGGCATCATGAGCAAAAACGGTTGCGCCCATGGATAGTAAGGGCCAAATTTTTCGGAATTCACAATGAGCATATTCGGAATCGTGAAAATCACATTGACCGCAAGTGGTGCCGCAAAGCTTGACCACGCAACGGAGACAAACATTTGCAAAGCGATCAAAGGAAAACAAGCAATCCAGCCCCCTACGATACTTGTCAGCAGGACACTCCAAGGGATTTCAGCGGGAAATCCTTTCAGCCACCCAATCAAGAATAGCCCCATCACAAACAAAACCTGCGTGAGCACAATGAGCAGACTCACAATAAGAAACTTGACGAGATAGACA
>CAOKMT010000181.1 GCA_948469885.1 uncultured Sporosarcina sp.
GTTATGACTTCTTTTCTTGATACGATACTCGGCACGGTGCTGACAAGCTTTGTCATCATTATCCTTGCAACATTCATGGCGTTGATGATTGATTTTCTATTTCCGTCGTTTGCGAAGTGGACGAGGATGATGTTGTTTTTCATCGTCATCACGGTTGCGTTGAAGCCGGCCTTTGAACATTTTGTGCTCATCCGCGATATTGGCCGGGCGACGTCTGCGATGTTCATTGCGGCCTATCCGATTTTGACCGCGATGATGGTGGCGGCAGGGGGAGCGTTTAATTTATTAAATTTTCAACCGGCCATGTTGCTGTTCGCCAATGGAACGATCGTTTTGACTGAAAAACTACTCATTCCATTATTGACCGCGGCTCTTCTATTGGACATCGCCTCAAGATTGTTGCCGGATGTGGCATTCACCAAAATGGCAGATCTCATTCGCACAACGCTATTCGGCTTCGTCTCGGCGGCCGTTGCGGCGTATTCACTTTTCATCACGGCAGGTGGCACGATGTCTTGGGCGTTATCTGGAGCGGCGAGTGAACCTGTCAAAGAGCTAATCCAGCAAAACATTCCGCTCATCGGCTCGTTTCTGACAGAAAGCCTTGGTACAATCGGAAAATATTCGTCGGGGGCTAGTGTCTTTATAGGGGGCTGGCTACTATCGGGCATTTGGACTGTCGCTCTCGTCCCGTCTATCAAAACATTGCTTACGGCGCTTTGCTATCGGTGGCTGGCCGCATTGATGGAACCGTTCGCCCAAGAAGACATTACGGGCATGCTCGATGATATCGGTAAAACTTTGTTTGTTCTTTGTGCGGTATCCTTCCTCATCGCTTTTGCCTTTATTTATACCGCCTTATTTTCCATTATCTTAATCAAACTGCTGACTACAATGAAATGAGGTGAGAAGATGGAACGTTTTTAAACGGAGTGTTGTCGATTGCTTTACTGTCAGCACTCCTCCTATTACTTTTTCCGGAAGAACTGGAAGAAAAATTTATACCAATAGTAAAACTTGCGATGGGGATTTGGATTATTCATTCGGTCTTCTCACTGTTTGGTCATAGCTTTCTATGAAAGAGCATAAAGTGAACCATTGATGACAGAACGAAGAACCGCCTCATCGAATGAAAATGGGGATGTCATGCAAAAACCAACAAGAAAACTCCAGACCGTGATCCTCGGGACAATCGTAGTTCTCGTCATCATGACTATGAATTCCGGTATTTTCGGAATTGGGGGGGAGACGCGGAAAACAGAGGAGGATAGTCGAGAATACGCTGCACTTGAACAAGCGCTCATGGAAATAGAAGGAGTAGGGGAGGTCGCATTATATTTTCATTACGAACATGCCGAAGCAGAAAATCCGTTGTCCGATTACTTCTCTCTGTCATCGTCACAAGGAAGAAAACAATCGGATCCTTTACGCGGAGTCCTTGTCGTCGCAGAAGGAGCGAAAGAACCCGGCGTCCAAAATGCATTATCCAAAATTTTATCAACGGTCCTTCAGTTGCCGGAACACCGAATTGTCATCGTTGAAATGAAAAAGAGGGGGAACATGGATGAAGAACAATAAGAGGACAGTATGGTTTTTGACGCTATTAAGTTTAGTTGCTGTCATTTCCATTTACTACATCAACCAAAAAGCACCGATGCCTTTTGATGGGCTTGCTATTTTTGATTCGAAAGAAAACCCCGTCACCATGACGGAGACGTCAGGTGATCCAGATAAACAACAACCTGTCTTTGCAGAAAGCTACTTATTTGAAGACATGCGAATGGAAGTACGCAATGAACGAAGCCAATTATCGGAACAACTAAGAACAAAAATTGATTCAGCGGACTATACAACTGCTGAAAAGAACGAAGCTTACGAGGAAATGGAAGCAATTACAAAACGTGATTCAGCTGAATCACTTATGGAAATGCAAATTATAGCGCTCGGTTACCCGGATGCATTCGTCCGGACAGATGGTTCCACTGTGAATGTGACCGTCTTATCGGAAGAAGGGCAATCGAAACAGCAAGCGAATGAAATTACTCGTTTAGTCATTTCCACTTGGGAAGAAGCACGCAAAGTGGAAGTAAAATTCGAAGGCGCCTCTTGAAGGAAACGAAGACCCTTATGAAGGGTCTTTTTCACTTTGTGAGTACGATGTGGAGCCGTCTTATTGCTAGATCAGAACAATTTCATGGAAGAAAATCAGAATTAAAGCCTCTTTTTCAGGAATTTATTCATTTTTATGCCAAAAATCGAACGAAATTGATGTTATCTGTTTCAATATCCGTTGAAAACGTCTAAAATAAGAGAGAACATAAATTAACTGTAGTCAGGAGAATCGATCATGTTAAAAATCCAAGAAATACGTGAAATTATTAAACTTATTGATCAGTCTTCAATTGAAAAATTTTCCTACGAAGCGGATGGCGCGAAAATCGTATTGAAAAAAAGCAATTCGCAAAAAGGCGCAGTTGGCGCTGAAACGGTTCATACAGTCGAACAGCGGGTAGCTTTACCTGAACCGGCGAATGTGGAAGTTACGACAGCGCCGCAACAAGCGGAAGTACAAGCGGCACCAGTCGCTGAACAACAAGAAGTCGATACTTCTTTACATCAAATTACTTCACCGATGGTTGGGACGTTCTATGCCGCGGCTTCACCAGAAGCGGAGGCATACGCTAAAGTGGGCGATAAAGTGACACCGGAATCGATCGTCTGTATCGTAGAAGCTATGAAACTTTTCAATGAAATTGAAGCGGAAGTATCAGGGGAAATCGTGGAAATTCTTGTGAAGGACGGACAGCTCGTTGAATACGGCCACCCCCTCTTCCTTGTGAAAGCAAACTAAAGGGGGATCTGACATGAAGAAAGTATTAATCGCCAATCGCGGTGAAATTGCAGTTCGGATCATTCGTGCGTGTAAAGAGCTCGGCATCGAAACGGTTGCTGTCTATTCCGAAGCGGATCGGGAAGCGCTTCATGTGGAATTGGCAGATGAAGCCTACTGCATCGGCCCCCGATTGTCCACAGACAGTTATTTGAACTTTTCCAATATCATCAGTGTAGCAACACTGACGAATTGTGATGGCATTCACCCGGGATACGGATTCCTCGCCGAAAATTCGAGTTTCGCGGAGTTATGCGAGCAATGTAATATTGAATTTATCGGCCCGACAGCTGATGCCATTTCTCGCATGGGGACGAAAGACGTTGCCCGGGAAACGATGCGGGAAGCAGGAGTACCGATTGTGCCAGGCTCCAAAGGTATTGTCGCCAATGCGGAAGAAGCACTAGCCATTGCTGAAGAAATCGGATTCCCGGTTATTATTAAAGCGACTGCTGGCGGAGGAGGAAAAGGGATTCGCGTTGCGAAAGATCGCGAAGAACTGATTGCTGGTGTCACGATTACACAGAAAGAAGCACAAGCAGCGTTCGGCAATCCGGGTGTCTATATCGAAAAGTACATTGAAATCTTCCGTCATGTGGAAGTACAAGTACTTGCCGACAAATTTGGCAATACGCTCCATTTAGGGGAGCGGGATTGTTCAATCCAACGAAGAATGCAGAAACTCGTTGAAGAAGCACCTTCACCGGCGATCACGCCCGAGTTGCGGAAAGCGATGGGAGAAGCGGCTGTCAAAGCGGCTGAAGCGGTGAATTACCGTGGTGCCGGAACAGTTGAATTCATTTTCGACCATATCAATGGAAAGTTTTATTTCATGGAAATGAATACACGGATCCAGGTGGAGCATCCTGTTACCGAAATGGTAACCGGGATGGATTTAATTCAACAACAGCTGAAAATTGCTGCTGGTGAAAAGCTTGCTTATACAC
>CAOKMT010000182.1 GCA_948469885.1 uncultured Sporosarcina sp.
ATGCAATATTCATCGCGTAAAGAAAGAAGCAGTTCCGTTTCCAATTCCCGAAAATGCTCTTCGCCGTACATCTCGAAGATTTGTGAAATCGCCATGCCTGTCCGCCGTTCGATTTCGGTGTCCATATCGTAAAATGGTAACCTTGTGGCAAAACTTAACCGTTTGCCGATCGCATTTTTACCACAGCCCATATATCCGATTAAATACACTCTTTTCATGTCATCACCTGTCCAGCCGGACGGAAGCCGTTCAGCTGACCCGTCTCATAATCTCTACCGTTTCTTTTTCATAATACGTTTCCAAAGAATCGTATGTCCTCACTAGAATATCATGCCAGGAGGCGATAGAGAAAAGAAAGAGACTTACAAACAACAATAAAATGATCGTCGCTGCCAGCATCATCCCCCGTTCATTCTGAATAATAGCCAAGCGCAAAGCTTCTCTCCTTTCGTGTACCGTCTTGCATTGTCACATCGACATGCAAATGCATCCCATCTTCTTTGAATTGGACAGACTGCATTTCTGTCAACAATGGGACATGCCCTTCACCATCTTTTCTCTTCCGAATGACATTATTCGTCCGCTCGATATCAATCACCTGATTATCACGGTCATGTACTTGGAAGCCTTGCTTGTTATCATGAATTGCAAACGTTCGAATATCGATCAATTCAGCTTGCAAATCTAGCGCAAAAAGTTCCCAAGCTGTATTCGTCTTATCCATATGTTGTCGTTCAACCGGTTCCTTCCATAGAAAAAAGAGGAGAAAAAGTTGGGCAAAAACAGCAAATATAACAAGATGCAACAAACTCTCAAGGAGCGTATAACCACTGTTATCTCTTTTCAATAATTGATGCATTTCGTCAGCCCCTCCCCGCCTTGTTCGTAAAACACACATACCGACTGCTCTTCAATGACCCAGTCGAAATGTTTGCCATCGACTTGCCGTCTTCCTTCCGTCAGTTGATAAGAGCGATAAAGAACCGTGCCGTGGTATGCAGTTTCGGCTGCATGCATCGACAACTTTCTTTCGTACAATTTGGATGTCACTTTCGACGCCAAAGGAAGAAGCGTACCAAAAACAACAACAATGACCGCTAGTGTGAGCATGGCTTCCAACCAAAATGCACCTTTCTCATTCACTGACAATCACCCTTCCGCGTACGAATTGAAGCTTCAAGGATATGGCACCTGATTTTGAAGCGAAAACGACCGTACCAGGCCTTACGATATTGCCGTTCGGCAGGAAGATGATTTCATCCTGCGCATTACCTGCAAACCGAATTCCTTCAGGCAATGTACCGCTGGCAATTTCTTCTCCGCCTTCCGCCCGCATCACATATGTCGGACCAGCAAATTTTATACTCGCCCACTTACCGTTCGCAAGTGCATAACTTTGTACACTATGGATCGTCGCAACAATCGTTTGAACGGCTTTTTCATCAACCTTTTTCTGCGTCCACTTCTGGCCAATAGGCATGGTGAACGCTGTCAGCATGAAAACAACTGAAAGGACAAGTAGCAGTTCCAACAATGTGAAGCCTTGTTGGTCTGTTTTAACCACTTGCATGCATAACTTCTCCGGCGTCTATTTTCAATTCCGTCCCATCCGGACATTGCGGGTCGCCTTTCAAATAGCCTTCTTCTTTAAGTTCCACCAAACTAGTCGGATAAGCATGAGTATCTATTTTGAATGCTTCTACTTGGGACTGGAGCATTTTTATATAAGCTTCACAGCCCTTCTCATCAATTGATTTCGAATGTTTGGTGGCGTTTGGAATGGCAATCAAAACCAATACAGAAATAATTAATAAAACGATGAGCATTTCTATTAAAGTGAACCCATGTTCCTTTTTTATTTCTTTCATCTCCGTCCCTCTTTCACATCGTATTTAACATGCCGTAGATCGGTAATAATAACGCTAAATATGCTGCTAAAATACAAATTGCGATCAAGCTAAACAAGGTAGGCTGAAGAAATGCAAGTCCTTTCGTCAATCGACGGTGAATCGTCTCATCGAGATGCTCACTATAAATGACCAATTCTTTCGGAAGATGGCCACTATTCGCCCCGTGTTCGGCAAAAGCGGAAAGTTGCTTTGTCAGCCCACTCGTTAAACGGACAGCGACATGAAACGGCTCCCCGTAGATAACATGCATTTTCACATTCCTAGCAATTTCGCTTAATACTGGATCTAAAGTTTGTTTCATTAAAACAGTGAGCGCATCTTGCATGGCCAATCCGGACTGCAGCAATTGCCCTAATTCACTTGCGAAAATTCTCGTTTTCCACATGATGAATAATGATCCCCCAATAGGCAATCTCCCTATGAGGTGAATGATACGGGCGGGGTGTAATTTCCCGTAGGCGACAAGTCCGATGATGCCTAATAGACCGAGCATCAAGCCCGTACCTAAAAATATATCGGGGAGTCTGGAAACGATTGCAAGCAAAAGTGCGCTCCCATTTTCTGAACTCCCTTGCCTTGACAATGCGAGTGCCTGCAAATTAGGCAAGAAAAACTTGCGAAAACCAACAAGTAAAATTGTGATGAACAGAAATAAGACTGCTGGATAAGCGAGTAAATTTTTCAACTTTCTTTTCGCTTGGTCGGCATTTTCCAAGCGTGTCGCCATCCCTTCAAGCGCTTCCGTCAGACGGCCATCCTGTTCTGCGATGACGATAGGTAACAGATGACTTGAAGAAAAGCCGAAACGGCGGAGAATATGCGTTACGTTTAACCCTTCCTTAAAATCATTGTCAATTCGAGTTAGGACGGTTTGGTATTCTTTCAGGTGATGTGGCAATAACAGATAAAGACTGTCATGAAATGTGTAACCTTCTTTTAGTAAAGTGGCTAATCTCGCCAAAAATGTCGAACGGTTGTAAAGAACCGGTTCACGTCGAAATCGCTGCTGGATACTATTTTTCATGCGTCGTTTTGCGGTCGTACATGCGAATAAGCTTTTCCACTTCCGCTTTTGCAGGATACACGAACCGCTCTCCTTTCACGAAGGCATCGGTCATCCGCTCCAACAGTTGTCCATCGACAATTTCAAACACCGCACCTAGACTACCATTCGGCGTGCGAATTAGACGCTGGGCGGAAAGACAAATGACTGTCTGCCTCAATTCTTCTGCGGACACGCCAAAATCCCGCAGCCGATACAAGCACCCTTCCGGATTTTTCGCATGAAGACTTGCGAATACCAAGTGACCTGTTAAGCTCGCTTGGACTGCGACTTTTGCCGTCTCTTCGTCCCGGATTTCCCCGATCATGATGACGTCAGGCGAATGTCTTAAAATCGCTTTCAGTCCCGCAGCATACGTCATCCCTGCCCGCTCATTCACTTGAATTTGCAGCAGATGGGAATGATTATTTTCGACAGGGTCTTCCAACGTAATGACATGCCTATCCAGATGATGGGCGCAATGCGCCATTAATGTATACATTGTCGTCGTCTTTCCTGAGCCTGTCGGACCGCTCAGCAAACAAAGACCTTGTTGTGTGGAGGCAGCATTTATTAATTTATCCGCCCACTCTTTTTCAACGCATAATTGATCGATCGGCACGATGCGATCATGCTTTTGCAGGCGAATGACAACACTTTCTTTAAAGTAAATGGCAGGGATTGTTGATACACGGCAAGAATAACGCTCACCTTGCATCTTTTTGTGAAAGGAACCACTTTGGGGTTTTCGCTTATCGCTAATATCTAATGAGGAAAGAAATTTAAAGTACGAGATCATACGGTCCGCCAATTGGGGGAGGAGCGTCCCGTACTTTTGTAATTTGGTATCTTTTTTGAACAGCACTTCGTAATG
>CAOKMT010000183.1 GCA_948469885.1 uncultured Sporosarcina sp.
GGATGTCATCCGGCAAGATGAAAGAACGTTTATGATCGTTTCACATGACCGGTATTTTATTGACCAAATTGCGGATCATGTCTTCGAGATCGAAGACGGGAAATTGACGGTGTATGCGGGGAATTATACGGAATACCGGGAGAAGAAAGAAGCGGACCGGGAGATTCAGCAAAGGCAGTATGACCAGCAACAGCGGAAGATTGCGCGTGTGGAAGCGCAAATGGAAGAGTTGGAAAGTTGGTCGGCGAAAGCACATGCAGAATCAACGAAGAAGGGTGCAGGCTTGATGGGCGGAAAAGAATATTTCCGGATGAAAGCGAAAAAGAAAGATGTCCAAATCCGTTCCAAACGCAAAAGGCTCGAAGCGGAATTAGAGAAAAATCGTATTGAGCAACCAAAAGAAGAAGCGGACGTGTCTTTTGGTGTGAAAGGGCGACAGAAAAAAGGAAGACGGGTGCTAGAGCTGAAAGATGTGCGAAAGACTTTCGGTGCAAAGGAGCTGTTTTCGCATTTGTCATTCACCGTGCAAGCGGGGGAACGTATTGCGCTCATCGGGGCGAACGGGACGGGGAAATCGACGTTGTTCCAAATGATCCTTGGGGAAATAGATCACGAAGGTGAGTTATGGAAAACAGAAGGGATGACGGTCGGCTATTTGAGTCAATCGGTGCTCGATTTGCCAGATGACATGACGATGGCGGATTATTTCCATGCGGAGACATTCGAGGCGCAAGGTTTTATTCGAACGAATTTGACGAATCTCGGGTTCACGCAAAAACATTGGGATTTGCCGCTAGCCGCGCTCAGCATGGGGGAACGGGTGAAGGTGAAGTTGATGCAGTTCATCTTGGAGGGGACCGATGTATTACTGTTGGATGAACCGACGAACCATCTCGATCTGCCATCGAGGGAAGCGCTTGAAAAGACGTTGGAAACGTTTCCGGGCACGCTCTTATTTGCCTCGCATGACCGCTATTTTACAGAACGGTTGGCAGGTGGATTGCTTGTTTTTGAAGAGAAGACCGTTCGGAAATTGCCGATGACGTATGCGGAGTGGACGGAACGTGCGGACACGCCGCAAGCGGATCAGCAGGAAGCGGAAAAACTGCGGTTGGAAACGGAATTGCAGGCAGTGCTTGGGAAGTTGAGCATGATGAAGATGGGGGATCCAGGGTATGACGCGCTTGATCGGGATTTTCAAGCGCTTGCGAAGCGGTTGCGGGAGATGAAGTAAATCTGTCACGCCGAGGCGCGATTGATTAGAAGTTTCATAGAAAAAAGTAACCCCCCTCCGCTATCCGACCAAGGCTGCAGGGTGGTTACTTTTTTTAGTTAAACATTCTACAACTGGTCAACCGCACTTCATGCGGTATGTCTGTTGCATTGACTGGGCGTTGGCTGACGCTCAGTCTTTTTTAGTATATGAAAATGCATCTTTTAGAATCAATAGCCCATTGTAAGAGCAATATGAATTGAAATGATTGCCGCTTCATTGAAAAATAGATACTTCCAGTGAAGCGATAGTAGGCAACCTTTGAAACTACTTTTTGATCAACTGTGTCAGCTCTTCACGAAGTTTTTTTAGTTCTTCTGTTTGTTTGTCGATATTTTTGTTCGTTTTCCGAATCAAGTCATAGATTGCGAAAAGTATTGCGAAAAGCAATATGATAAAAAATAAATCCATATATTATCCCCCCTTGTTCGCTGTAAACGGTGACGTCCATTGTTTGGTTTTCGGACGCTTTCATCGTTGTTTCTCTCTTTTTTTTGCATGGTGAACGATCTGTCAATTTACTTAATCGAATTGCGCCAACTCTTTAAACTCTTCCTTATAAAACCATTTCAACCCCCTTTATACTTTTCTAACAATCTGACCCGTAATTTGAAGAACGATTTGTTATCATCGTACCATAGTCGTCCATTTAGAGGGCATTTCCAAAATTGAAACGTATGCCGCGCAACGCGTCCATCCCTCTTTGTCCAGTAATGATGAGCTATTCAAAACGCCTTTCCTACAACAACCACGTTGTAAGGAAGGGCGTTTTTTGTCATTTTCACTTCGTGTTTTTCTTCTTTGCGGCTTCTTCCAATTTCGATTTTGGTTCTTCGGCGAATTCAGTGTCTCCGTACCCTTGCGGCGTAACGCTCGTTGCTTGTTTGCCTTTGTTATGGTTTGGCTTTTTCGGCATAGTTTCACCACCTTTGGACTTTTTTCATCAAAGTGTATGGTGTCCAAAAGCGTGGATTCGATTCTTGGTTAGCTCATGAATGATTGGAAGAAAAACAAGTTGAAGAACAACGGCAAGTGCAATGGCGGGGCAAATGACTGCCGCCAGTTTTGATTGATGGGCGGTGCATGCATCCTTGGATTTCAAATGGTGGATAAAAGTAAGGGTGAAGTAAAAGGTCAGAACAAGGAAGGCGACGATGAGGAACGGCATGAAGAAGCCGCTGTCGGGAAAATCAGTATAGTTCTGCATATGAATCGCACCTTTCTGTCTATCTTTACGGACAGTGAAAAGTTCCAGCCCTTTAAATCGATTCATAAAAACTTTTCATACGTTGTATCCTTTTTTCTTTTTACTTTCTATGTAAAGGGTGACAGAACAGAATGAAGGAGATGGGAAAATGTTCGAACAACCTTTTTATGATGAACAAGAATTGATTGAAATGGTGAATATGCAGCTGGAGCGGGTCGATGCCCGTTTGAATGAGACGGACCGACGCATATTGGCGTTTTTTGTGTGGCATCACCAAGATCCCTACCGCGCCCATCTTACCATTGAAATGATTGCTGAAGAAACCGGACGGTCGGAACGCTCGGTGCACCGTTCGCTCCGCAAACTTGAAAATTATTCGATTGTTGAGCGGTATATAAACGAGGACAGGCCGGATGCAACGATTTCCTTGCTTGAGAAGGAGGTCAGACGATGAACTATATCAAAGAGATGAACGCCTTTTACGATTGGTTGGAATTCAATAAAATGACACCGTCCGCGATCAATTTGTGGCATGCGCTTATGCATATAAACAACAAAACGAGGTGGTCGGGTTCTTTTACAGTGGCGGAAGCTGTGTTAAGTGTGAAGACGGGGTTGACGGGGCGGACGTTGCGGAATGCGCGGGCGGAATTGAAGCAGTTCGGCCGGATCAATTTTGTGTCTGTCCGAGGAAAAGCTCCGTATTATACGATTTTTTCATTGATGAGGTCGGAAGAATTTTCCGAAGTCCGTGCCGATGTTGGGACCGCAGTTCGTCCTGAAGTCGAAAGGTCGGAAAATATTGCCGAAGTTGTTGCCGAGGAAGGTTCCGTGGTTCGTACCGCGGTTGATTCCGCAGTCGGTGCTAAATTCCAAAGGTCGGAAAAATTTTCCGATGTTCTTTCCGCACCCAGTTCCGCAGTCATTACCGCATTAGTTAAACAAAACGAAACGAAACAAAATAAGTCAACACAACATCAACAACAAAGTAAAGTGTTAGGAAAAGAAGTTGCCGACGACGGTTACGGCAAGCTGGCGATTTTTTACGAACAGAACATCGGCCCCTTGACACCACATGTCGGGGAAATGCTTGGGCACTTGGTCACCGAGTCAGGTGCAGTACTCACGTTGCATGCGCTTGAAAAAGCGGTGGAAGCGAATGCGAATAGCAAAGTGAAATATGCGGAAGCGGTGCTCCGTGGGTGGCGAACTCAAAATGTGACGACGGTCGAACAAGTGAACCGGTTGGACAAGAAGTATAATGGCAAAAAACGATCGCTTTACGCGATTTCAGAAGAGACGCTTGACCGGCAAAAGAACGTGGCCAAAC
>CAOKMT010000184.1 GCA_948469885.1 uncultured Sporosarcina sp.
CCTCGAACGCATCGCCTTTCCGGATAAGCGGCTTCGTCAACCTTTTTTCACTGTTGACGAAATCCCAACCGAACTTTCCTTTGATGCAAGTCGAAATCGCATTGACTGGTGCTTCGGAAACCGGTTGGATTTTCAAGATTTTACGATCTTTCGTCCATACTTCAAACGAACAGCCGACTCCACAAAACGTACAAACTGTCTTTGTCTTCTGCGTCCTTGTCTCCCGCATCGCCGCTTCCGCATCTGAAATCGCCATAATGCCGCTATACCCAGGCTCCACGTTTTTGACAAGATCGATCATCGGGGACAATACTTCATCCTTCATCCCGGTCATGAAACCCGCTTCCCCAAGCATCGATTTTTCCATTAATGCATTACACGGACAAACCGTGACACAATGACCGCAACCGACACAAGAAGAATCATTGATTTTCGCTCCACCATCCCAAAGAACGATTGGGCGATCCCGCTCCCAGTCAATGGACAACGTTTCATTCACTTGAAGATTTTGGCACACTTCCACGCATTGACCACAAGCGATACATTGGTTCGGGTCATACCGATAAAACGGATGCGTAAAATCAACCGCGTCTTCGGTGCATTTCGGTTCATATGGGTATTTTTGATGTTCGATTTCCATCATGTCCACCGTATTGTGAATTTTACAATTTCCGTTATTGTTGTCGCATACCGTACAGTACAACAAATGATTTTCAAGAATGCGGTCCATCGCTTCCGTCTGCGCCGCCAATGCATTTGGTGAAGCGAGTGAAACATCCATACCAGCGACAGCTTTCGTCGAGCAGGCACGCATCAACAGGCCATCGACTTCGACAATACATGTATCACATGTTTCAATCGGATCTACTTCGGGCAAATAACAAATTTGCGGATGTTGGAATTGCCCAGCATTGATCACTTCCAGGATCGTCATGCCATCTTGAAAGTCATAAGCCGTTCCGTTAATCTTAATAGACATGTTCGTCCACCTCTTTTTCGTCAATTAGCTAATCTACCAGTAGATCAGCCCATCTTTCTTTTCATTATAGGTGATGGAAATATAATAGACAATGGATGCTAGCAATCATTGGAAGGAGAAGTATAGTTATGAAAGAAGCTGACAAACGGACCATTCTACGGTTCACAGACGGTCATTTTGAAACAGCGGTAGATACTGTCGTCGTGGAATCCCCCATCACCATTTATTTGAACGGTCGAGAGTTTTTAACAATCGTCTGTACACCTGACTATATCGAAGACATGGTCGTCGGCTTTTTAGCGTCTGAAAGAGTTATCCGTCGATACGAAGACATTCAAAACATCCAGTTCGAAGAAGCAATTGGTTTTGTCCATGTGCACACGAAGAAAAGTTTTCCATACTTTGAAAAACTACAAAGCAAACGGTATATCACTTCTTGTTGTGGAATGAGCCGCCAAGGGTTCGTTTTCACAAACGATGCGCTCACCGCGAAGACGATGACTGAAAGGCATATCATTTTGACACCAGCTCAATGTTTAGCCATGATGGAAGCGCTAGAACAGGCATCTGATATGTTCCAACGAACTGGTGGCGTCCATAATGCCGCGCTCTGCGACCAGAACGGTGAACTCCTTTCCCGCATGGACATCGGACGCCATAACGCACTGGATAAACTATACGGTCATTGCTTGAAACACCGTATTCCGGTCGCTGATAAAATCATCGCCTTCAGTGGGCGTATCTCTTCGGAAATCTTGTTAAAAGTCGCCAAAATTGGCTGCGAAATCATCTTATCAAAATCGGCGCCGACAGGCCTTGCATTGGAGCTCGCAAACCAGCTCGGCATTACAACGGTCGGCTTCATCCGGCAAAATTCATTCAACGTCTATACGCATCCCGAGCGGATTCAAGCTTGAATTCGCCTTTCAGCACGTGCAGACCCTATCAAAAGGCTTGTCGGAAAACACCCGACAAGCCTTTTTTACCGATCGACCACTTTTTCTCCTCTGTAAAACACTTGTTTAATCCGCTCCACTTCCACGATCTCAAGTCCTGGTACACCTTCCGCAACTAAGAAATTCGCTTCCATCCCTTTTTCAAGCTTCCCAAAACGAGCCGCTTTGCCAAGAATGTCGGCAGGATTCGCTGTCAATAAAGCCAATATCGCATTTTCATCATAATGATGCTGCTTTAGTCGTTGCATCGCGGGTGCAGCAACCGCCATTAATTGGTCCGGGCCGATTAGTTTTCCTTGCTCGAATGGCAACCATGAAGTGCCTGGAAAAGGCGGTAAATAAGCATCTGTTGAAATGGAAACCGGGATTCGATGAATCATTAGCCGCATAATATCTTCCGGTGAATTCGGCTTCAAATGCGTTCCCCCAATCGGGGTCGCGACAATTTTCACGCCTTGTTTCGCCGCTTGGATGACCAATGCATCCGTAATGCCATGCGCATGATGCAACACATCGAATCCTGCCTCGAGCGCCATTCGGATACTGCGCTCTCCCGCTACATGCGTTCCGATTTGTTTCCCCGCTTGATGATACAGATGGACAACTTCCTTTAACTGCGCCAACGTGTACATCACTTCGCCCGCTCTCGGCACTTGTGTTGTGGCAAAATTAGCGGGCGTCGCATTGATGAACACATTTTCGCCTGGATAATCAGCCGCTTGCGCAAGCTGACGCACCAATACCGGATCAAATAAATCAACTTGCGCAATACTTTGCGATCGTGTGACTGCACTGAAGTGGACGAGCTTTTCAAAACCGATTGAAATGCTCGTCGCCGCAAAAGAAATATCCAGCGGCATATCTTCCACAACTTTCCGGTACTGGGCAATGGAATAGTCACAACTTGGATGGCCACAAATCTGTTCTCCCAATGCAGTGATACCGGATGCAAGTGCCTTTAAAAGAAGATCTTTCCCTACGTCGAAATGATTGATTGACCCATTAGGGTACAAGGAAGTCGGTGCAAACTCCAAAAGATGCGTATGACAGTCGATTAATGAAGGGGTAATGACAAATTCGGTATGATCGATCACTTCCCAATGCCCATATTGTGTTTTGATTGTATCCCACTTTCCGACATTGGCAATCAATCCATCTTTGACGGCGATCGCACCGTTTTCAATCGTCCCTAGATAGCCTACGGTCACAATCTTTTTCCCACGGATAATATACTCGTTTTTCCCCATTTAGCTCACCAAAAATGGCGTTAACAACACCGCCAATGCCCAAGCGGTAGCGAATCGAATAACGATGCCAACAACCGCAGCTTTTATAATCTCTTTCTCGTTCAAACTCGATGTCCCTGCCCAAGTTGCAGGAATTTGCCCAAAGATGACCGATAATGGCAATCCCGAATTGGCGAGTACGAAAGAGCCGACAATGAGTCGCGGATCCACCGTGCTAGCTAGCTCCGACAATTGGGCGACCGCCAGCGTAGGGGCTGCTAATATGGACACAATGCCTGTCGACGGTTCGATGCTCATCCACGTTAAAGCTGACGCGAGACCCGTTTCAACCGCTCCCCAAACACCGAAAAACTTCAAGGCGCCGATGAAGAAAAAGACCGCGGCGACAGCGGGAATAATAATGAGAAAAAGCAGTTCGGCGCCTTCTCTCGCAGAAGCGAAAAAAGTTTCTAAAAACTTGGTAGTCGGTGTAAAACGCGGCAATTGCGCAAGCTCCACTTTCTTTGTATCCCGGTAAATTGTGATGGACAAAATGAAAGGCACGACGACGATCGGCACAAAAATCGAGAACACAATAAGTGGAAAGGCACGAATTCCAAACGCCGACAGTGCGATCAGGCCTAACA
>CAOKMT010000185.1 GCA_948469885.1 uncultured Sporosarcina sp.
ACCAGAAGAAGGAAGAATCCATCCGGATAATATGTTTATTTTGATGGATCACTTGAAGTGTGCTTCTTTCGAATTGCCGTTCACCGAAACGGAAACGTACGGTGAATTTGAAGTGCAGCAACTTCTTGCTTTTTTGGAAAGTGAAGGTGTATTAATTCAAACGTCGGGGCGCTGGCATTGGATGACCGACCAATTCCCAGCAAGTGAAGTAAGTTTACGATCGGCAGCACAGGAGAATGTCGTCATCATTGACAAGACGACACCGAAAGAAACGACGGTCATCGGCGAGATGGACCGATTCAGCGCTATGACTTTGCTTCATGAAGAAGCGATCTACATTCATCAAGGGACACAATACCAAGTTGAAGAACTCGATTGGGAAGAAAAGAAAGCATACGTTACCGAAGTGGATGTCGATTATTTCACGGATGCCAATCTAGCAGTGGAATTGAAAGTGATGAGCGAAGATAAGACCGATACTTTGGCAGAAGATCATTTGACAGCATACGGAGATATCGCAGTTCTCGCGATGCCCACCATTTTTAAAAAAATCCGATTCGGCACCCACGATAATATCGGCTCAGGGCCTATATCATTACCAGTGGAGGAGTTGCACACGTCTGCTACGTGGTATGCATTCGCCGTGCCCAAAGGATGGACGGAAGCAGCTTTAACCGATGCAATGACAGGTGCAGCATATGCGATCCAGTCGTTCATCCCTCTCTTTGTCAGATGCGACCGAACGGATATTCATGTCGTGCCACAAGTGAAAGCTGTTCATACGCATAAGCCGACGTTTTTCATTTACGACAGTTACCCGGGGGGCATCGGGTTAAGTGAAAAGATTTACAGCAAGTGGGATGCGTTGTTGCACCAAGCGGCCGATCATATCGTGGCTTGTCCTTGTGAAGCGGGCTGTCCGGTCTGCATCGGGGCGCAGGAAGCGGCAACAAGTATGAAGGATGATGTAATATCGTTGTTGCATGCATTAATGGGAGGCGGGAACCGTGTCTTATGAAAAGCAATTGATGGCGATGAAAAAGTTATTGGTAAAATCGGACGCCAAACCAAAAGCTGAGCGTAAAAGCGCGGTGGCTGAGACACCCGTCTACGAAGAAAAATGGCTCGCCGCAGGCTTGCTGAAAGAAGAAAATGAGCATGGTGTTGTTTATAAGCGGATCGTTGAATATAAGTTGGACTATAAGCATGGAAAAACGGATCTTAGCGCCCTTCAATTGTCTTTGAAGCAGTGGAAAGATGCCGAGGAATCTCATCCGCTTGCTCCGGATGCGGAGAAGCCGCTTGTATTCTTTGATACGGAAACGACAGGTTTGAAAGGGGCGGGAACGCTCATTTTCCTGCTTGGTTTTCTTGAGCAGACAGACGATTGTTTCAGATTAACACAGTATGTTCTTCCGGGACCTGGCCATGAGGCCGCATTTTTATATGCATCTAGACTATGGGAAAAGAGTTTTACTCTCGTTACCTATAATGGAAAAAGTTTCGATATTCCTCAGCTGGAGACGCGCTGGACGATGAATAGAACGGCTTTACCGCCTTTATTAAAACAGGGACAAATCGATTTATTGCACGGTTCTCGCCGCATATGGAAAACGGAAGTTGAGACGTTCAAATTGACGAGCCTTGAACAAGAAAAACTTGGTTTTTTCCGAGAAGGAGATATTCCGGGCCATTTGGCGCCGATCATTTACCAAGATGCGGTGAAAAGCGGAAATGCCACACATTTGATGAAAGTGCTCACCCATAATGAATGGGATATTTTATCGTTAGTCGCGCTTTATATTCGAGCGACTGCGTTAATTTTTGAAACGGAGGCTTCGGAAACCGCCATTTCCAAAACGAATATCGGGAAATGGTTCGCTGACTTAAAATCATTTGATCGGAGTCGCCGAATTTTAGAAGAAGTCATTCGAAAATACGGATCGAGTCATCCTGTTACGCATTTCCATTTTGGGTTTGCCATGAAAAAAGAGAAGGCATATACAGAAGCGCTCACATCTTTTACGATAGCCGCTGAAAAACTGGCAGGACGTAAACGAATTATTGCATTAGAGGAATTAGCGAAGTTGTATGAGCATAAAGTGAAAGAGTTGGAAAAAGCGCTTATATATACGAAGCGAGCACGGCGTTTACTGGCCGAAGATCCCCATTTGACAACGCGGTTTCGAAAGCGGGAACACGAAGATTTCCTGAAGCGGGAAATGAGATTATTTCGCAAACTATTTCCCGGGGAAGCGCAGAAAGAGACAGGATCCGATGATTAAACAACTCTAAAAAGACAAATTAAGACATGGTGTGGTATAATATCGCGTAAGTAACATAGACGGAAGGGCGATTTTCATGGACATTAAATTGGATACGAAGACAATTCTTGAAAAAGAATTTAAAACGGGCTTGCGCGGCTATAACCAAGAAGAAGTCGACCTTTTTCTTGATGCAGTCATCCAAGATTACCAAACTTTTAAAGAGAAAATATCACAATTAGAAACTGAAAACGAAAGAATGAAAGCAGAGCTTAGCCAAGCGAAGAAACGTCCGGTGACAAACAATACTGGGGCAACGAATTTTGATATACTGAAACGCATTTCAAACCTTGAAAAGCATGTGTTTGGCAGTAAATTATTCGAGCAAGATTAAGTATGTCTTCGGTGTTGAAAAAAGGTGAAGAGTGCTGTATACTGATAAAACCATAGTGTTAATTCAGGTAATCGCTGCAACAAGTATTTGTTGTAGAGGAAAGTCCATGCTCGCACGGTTCTGAGATGACCGTAGTGTTCATGCTCGGTGAAAAAATAAGCCGGGGCAACGCGTGCAAGCGCGTTGACGGCGGGAACAAATCCTACGTCTATATGATATGGATGAGGTTCCCTGAACAGTGCCACAGAAACGTAGCTGTTCCGGAAACGGATCAGATGGAACGCGGTAAACCCCATGAGTGAGAAACCCAAATTATGGTAGGGGCACTTTTCTGAAGGAATTTGAACTGACGAAAAGACAGGCAGTTGCCTGTAGATAGATGATTACCACCCGAAGTACGAGGCGATAGCTGTTTGAGTACGCGGGAACAAAACATGGCTTATCGAATTGCCTATGGTTATTCAAGCACAATGACAGCTCTCCGATATAAAGGAGGGCTTTTCTTTTGGGCGTGTAGTCGATGGTTTTTTGATGAACAATGTACATGATGAATTGGTGATGTTTACAGTTGCTAAATTTTTGTATATATGTTGTAGTAATGAATTGATATAAATAACTATCGTATGCACTTGACAAAAGGGCGCGGAGTCATAAGACTATGGGGAGACTACCCCGGCTTATGATAACAGAATCTCCGAAGTGTCCTATCGTTGTTTGTTGATGAACGGAAGTGTTAGTTTTACTTTTATCTTCATTCAGCAGAAGACTCCCACCTCAATAAGGTGGCGAGATGAATGTGGTTTGTTTTCCTGTTCAGCAGGTGTTCAAACTCCGGTTGAATGGTAGAAGAGCGCAGGCCAAAATCGCCACGTCCTGTGGCAACGCCTGCAAGACCTACCTCGTGCAGGCTTCAAGCTCGAAAAAATCTCGACACAATTACGTCGAGGCATAATTGATAGGTTAAATATAAATGAGCGGAAATCCGAACTGTAGAGGGAGGATTTTTTCATTAAAATAGCTCGTAAGTTATAGCGGAATGCCGAGATGACTGGAACAGGAGTTGGATTTGAATGAATGAATTGAAATGGGTCGCGACCGCGGCAATGGGC
>CAOKMT010000186.1 GCA_948469885.1 uncultured Sporosarcina sp.
GCTATTTAGGGTCATGCTTGGCATTTTTATTTTGACAGCGCTGTTACGTTTGCAAGCGACATCGTAACCGCGGGTCGACATAATAATCCGGAACGAACCTTCTTCAACAATCATACGGCCACTGATCGGCTCTTCCACGCGAATAAATCCCCCAGCAGGAACGATGTACGTTAAGCCTGCATTAATACGAACACGTAGGGCACTTTAAAAAAAGATTCGTTCGATTTTTTCGTTTGGGCTTCGGTACTCACATTGAATCTCTTTTTCCAACATTTTGGGCGTATTCACCTAAAGCATGAATGACATGACAAGTGCATTGGATGCCATTTAGAAAATAATCGATCTCGATATTTTCGTTAGGCGCATGGTTTCTTTGATCGAAGTTGGCGTAAGGCATAATGATCGACGGGACTTTTAATATTTTGGTCCACACATAATCGGGTAGGGAGCCACCGAGACTTGGTTGAATAAGGGGTGCTTGTTTATAAGCACGGTGGATCGCGTTTGTGACAACTTCTACGACTTCCAAATCCGCAGGTGTTCTGGAAGGTTCCATCGCCCCTAGAAAATTCACTTCAATCGTTGGGTCACATTTTTGGACGTGTTGACAAATCTTCTCAAAAATATGTAGCGGATCTTGGTCGACGACAAGGCGGACGTCCATTTTCACTGATGCTGTCGAAGGGATGATCGTCTTCATCCCTTCTCCTGTGTACCCACTTTGTAATCCATTTATATTGAAAGTCGGTTCCATCGTCAGCTTATGGTAATAGGATTCACCATCCATCTGTAAATCAGGATAGCCGATCTTTTCCCCGATATCTGCTGCATCAAAAGGTAACGTTCGAAGCAATTCTTTTTCACGTGATGAAGGCGGGCGGATATGATCATAAAATCCTTCGATCAGCACTTGTCCGCTTTCATCCCGCATTGTTTGCAATACATTGATGAGCCGCCAAGCCGGATTGGGAATGATATTGCCGGTGTTGCCAGAATGATTGTCCCACTCGGCTCCTTTTGCTTTCAGTTCAACGTTAAGGGTACCTCTGACGCCTAATAAAACAAGGGGAGCGCCGCTGTTATGTGAAGAGCCATCCGCTGTATATACGAGATCAGCTCTTAAGAGGTCCTGATGCGCCTGAACGAAAGCCGCTAAATGGGGACTTCCCGTTTCCTCTTCACCTTCAAATAAAAATTTAATGTTAATCGGTAAATCGCCAATATGCTGTAAATAAGTTTTGACCCCAAGCAATTGGGCCATCAATTGCCCTTTGTTATCCCCGGCTCCTCGACAATAAATTCTCCCATCCCGGATCGTCGGTTCAAAAGGAGGGGAGTGCCATTCGTCAATAGGATCGGGCGCTTGGACATCATAATGGCCATAAATGAGCAAAGTGAAGAAGTTTTCATCCTTCATTTGATTGCCGAAAACGACAGGGTGGCCATCGGTTTCCATGATTTCTGTGGGAATGCCGAGTTCTTCCATCATATCTTTCAGCAATGTCGCACATTCAGCGATTCCATCATTATGCGTACTCACACTTTTTTGCCGTAAAAGTGTAAACAATTGTTCGATGTAGGCTTCTTGATTGTGCGTGATCACTTCTCGAATGTTATGTAAGGGCATATGAACAACCTGCTTTCTTTTTAATAAAACGGTACTTTCACATGATAAAGCATTAATGTGAGCAATTCAATAGTTTATTAGAATATTTGAAAAACGAAGAAGACATAAAAAGAACGGGATGTCTTAAGGAAGTCCCGTTCTTTTCGCTAGGTTGTATTAGGCATCATGCTGCAAGTTCACACGCTGAAAGTCAATTTTGTACACTTTTTTCGGTCTACCTCTCAATTTTTCTTGCTTTCTAAAAGTCGTTGTCGCCGCTCCTTTTTGTTCCAATTTGTTTAAAATGCGATTCGCTTGGCGCAATGTATGGCCCAAATGATAGGCGACATCGTCGGCGGTAAGTTGATCTGTTCGCATTTTAGACATGGCGGCGATGATTTTCTGAATGTTGAGGCTGGATATCCCTAACGTTTCCGCTAATTGTTCCACCTCAGGATCTACTATATTTGTATAACGAATGCAATGATCTTCTCCAAGGGGGCCAATCACTTCATCATTATCAAAAATAACGTAGGCGCACGGTGTTTCATTTGCGCTTGCTTCTTGATTTGCGGTTTGTGCCGCTTTTTTCGTTTGGTAAAGTGTCGTACCAACGCCCCACCCAAGATCGACTTGAAAAGGCAGTGTTTCGTTCAAATAGTGGATGACCGAACAAGAAGTGAAATCATTTGTCACGCTTTTAAGGTCGGCAAGAGAAGTGATCAGTTCAAAGCCTGTTATTTTCTTTTGGATGATTGATAATGCATTCGTCTTTTTATTGAATTCTAATAATGCTTTATGCAAAAGGATTTGTTTGAAATCCAAATCGGATAGATCATCTTTATCTTTGATTGTGACCATGCCAATCGCCAGTTGGTTCTCTTGGAAATTATAGATTTGCAACTCGTTGATGAATTGTTGTGTTTGCTCCAAGATAGAGGCCGGTGAAGGAAAGACGAAAACACTCGGAATGCCTGCTTCTTTTAAACGAGGAACAATATTACTAATCCGAGTGAGAGACAAATCGATTTTTCCGCTTTCCCACAAATCGACATGCTGTTGGAAAACTTTTTCGTAAATTTGCTCCGAAAATTCCAGTTTTGTGACATATGGCATTTCAGTTTCTTTCAAAATATCACTTACTTCGAAGGCATTGAGATCTTCGTTCAGAAAATCGATGAATACTCTTGAAAAATCCAAATCCCTATATCGATTTAAAATGGAGAAGATCTGTTTGTAAAAATCTCCTGTCGTAATGTCTAGACAAAATATCGGCGTCGGAAACTCGGCCACTTCTTGCTCTATAATTTTTTTCGCCAACAAACCGCCAAACAAAATGCCGTCGTAAAATATATGGTGTTGTTCGTATAACGTTTTCATTTCTTTAATTTGACGATAAGGAATTAAAGTGAGTTCACATTGATCGCGGAGTAGCGGTTCAACTTCCTTGATCATGTTTATCGAATTGTGTGCGACGATGACGCCAATTTTAATCATAATACCTTTCGATCCTTTCCCGTTATCAGCTTTCCTATCCTTTTCTCTTTACGATGCATGATTCTAGGCATATTGTCCACTATCTAGCTTTACCATCTATTCGTAATTATTCTATTTGAAAAAGTTATTGCAATCTTTAAAATGAGTTGCTATACTCCAATTACAGACATGTCCTAAAGAGGTCTTAAAATAGATTTTAATGAGTGGAGGCGAATGGCCGACAGAAAAAATTATAAAATACGCTTAAGATGTAAGCGTATTCAAAGTGATTTGAGACGACCTATTCATGGATGAGGGATTGTATTTTCAGGAGAGAGGGCTTTGATTCTATCATAATAAATTATTGGTTGGAGCGACTCTGTCTTATTGGTAAAGAAGCGTGTTGTCAATGTCATACTGATCAATTGGAGGTAAGAGATGAATAATTCAACAAATAAAACGGAAAAGCAAGGTTTGTTCATTCGCTTTTTGAACGTCATTGAACGGGTTGGAAATAAATTACCGGATCCTTTCATGCTGTTTGTCTACTTGGCAGTGGCTGTCATGGTCGCCTCATTTTTTTTCGCGCAGTTCTATGATTCGGTCGTCCATCCGGGGACCGGGGTAGAAACGCCGATTAAAAGTTTGATTTCCGGCGAAGGTTTGCAGTACATATTGTC
>CAOKMT010000187.1 GCA_948469885.1 uncultured Sporosarcina sp.
GGATCATCCCTACCTTGACATCTTCCGTCGCAAAACAGACTATAATGGAAGAGTATTCCTGTTTTAAAAGTGTTGCAAGATCGGTGTCCGGGCTCGCCGCAAGCAGCCGCTTGGACAAAGTCATCGCGACCGGAGGCCCTTCCGCCAGCTCTTTCGCAAAAGCCGCGACCTGTTCTTGGAACGCTTCATCTGGAAACACTCCATTCACCAAACCGATCCGCTCGGCTTCCTCCGCGCGGACATCCCGTCCTGTAAAGATCAACTCCGCAGCTTTCGCATGTCCAACGAGACGCGGCAAGAAGTAAGTCATCCCTGCATCGGGACTTAACCCGCGGCGGATATAGCCCGTTGTCACTTTCGCTTCAGCGGCGATGAACCGCATATCACAAGCGAGCGTAAACGCGAGTCCTGCACCCGCAGCGGTCCCATTGAGCGCCGCGATGACAGGCTTATCACAATGAACAATCCCTAATGCGAGACGTCCGACCCAGCCTAAGTCATCCAATCTTTTATGACGGGTATACGTGGACGGATCTCTCTTCGAGTAATCAGACAAGTCCAACCCCGCACAAAAACCACGACCGCTCCCGGTGATGACAATGACACGGACTTCATCGTCAGCCGAAGCTTCCTGAATCGCCTGGACAATCTCGGTACTCAGTTTGTCATTGACAGCATTGAGCCGCTCAGGCCTATTCAAGGTTAATGTGCGAACCCCATCCTCTGTATCCACGATTATATGTTCCATAAAGATGCCTCCTCAAACGATTTTCTATTTTCACTTCTGAAGAAAAAATCATTCCACTACCCTTTTTTTACATGTAGATCTTTTGAGCCCATCTCGAAAAGAATTTCTTTAAATCTATGAAATTCTTCCGCCTCAAAACCTTTCTTTACTTCGTCATTCACCTCATTCATCTGTTGGCATAAAACTTTTTCCATCGACCTCCCTTTTTCAGTCAAAAAAACGAGCTTATTGCGGCGGTCTTCCGGATCGACCCGTCGTTCAATGAAATCATTCTGTTCCAGCCGATCGATGATTCCCGTAATTGTTGCGCTATCTAGCGAAAGTCGTTCACCTAACTCATAACTAAACCGTCCATCCTTTTTCCAGAGAAGGCTGAGCAAGCCAACTTGTGCAGGCGTCACACCATAAGGTGAAAGTTTGGCTTTACTCATTCGATTGACTCTTTGCAAAGCTCTTCTTAGAAGAAACTGTACACATACATCAGATGCTTTCACCAACTCACCCCTATAATTATCAGATTATACTAATTATTTTGTATTATAGCATGCCTACAAATCATTTGTACACAATTAATTTGTATGCGAGTGATTTTATTTGATTCATAGATTAAACTGAGTCGATTTCATTGTTTGCAAATAAGCCCTAAGTCTGCATAAAGGACAAAGTGACAAAAACGTAAGATACGTCCTCTTTTTGTTCGCTCTTCCTATGGAAGCCCTTCTCCTTACATCGTATGCTTAAGTTAGATTAACGAAGTTCGTTTGGAGGAGATGGAATTGGAAACCGTATTACAAACAACAGGCATTCAAAAAATGTTCGGAACAAAGAACAACTTATTCACTGCTTTACGCAAAGTCGATTTAACGATACATAAAGGTGAATTCGTGGCAATTATGGGACCTTCAGGTGCTGGGAAAACAACGTTCCTTAATATTTTGGCGACGATTGACAAACCTACTTCGGGAAGCGTCCGGATCAACGGCAAAGAAATCACGACATTGGATGATGAAAGTTTGTCTGAATTCAGGAGAAAGCACCTTGGGTTCATTTTTCAAGATTATAATTTGCTGGACTCTTTGACGATGCGGGAAAACATTTTGCTTCCGTTGGCGCTCGCCAATCAATCGGTTTATAAAATCGAAGAGAGAACAGACAAAGTAGCTTCGATTTTGGGCATCGAAACGATATTAGATAAACATCCTTATCAAACGTCGGGCGGGCAAAAGCAACGGACAGCGGCGGCACGTGCCATCATCGGGAATCCGACGCTTGTACTGGCGGACGAACCGACCGGAGCACTGGACTCCAAATCTGCGCTGGATTTGCTGACAGCTTTTCAAACGTTAAACCGAGAGTATGAAACGACCATTTTGATGGTGACGCATGACGCATTCGCAGCAAGCTACTGTGATCGTGTCATTTTTATGAAAGATGGATGTTTATTCACGGAGCTAGTGAAGGGGGATCGGGGGAGAAAAGAGTTTTTCGAACAATTGCTCATGACGTTATCCTCTTTAGGGGGCGGAAGTCATGACATTATTTGATATCGTCAAAAAAAATTTAAAACATAATCTCCGGCAATACTTTCTCTATATTGCCGCAATGACATTCAGCGTGTTAATTTATTTCACTTTCGTTTCCTTGCAGCATAATAAACAGATCACGAATGCTTTGACGATTCAAGACAAACTGCAACCTTTGCTTAGTACGTCTTCCTTCATTTTATTGTTATTCGTATTGCTTTTCATTTGGTATTCCAATTCATTTTTCATGAATAGAAGAAAACAAGAAATCGGTTTGTATGCTTTACTTGGCGCCCCTAAAAAAGAGATTGGGCTGATGCTCTTTTATGAGAATTTCGTGCTCAGTATCATTGCCCTTGGCGTCGGAATCGGGCTCGGTCAACTATTTTCCACTTTTTTCAGCATGATTTTAGTGAAACTGATGGGATTTTCCATGGTGATCCAATTTTCTTTCAACCAAGTCGCAGCAACGCAAACATTGTTTGTGTTTTTAATCATAGCGATTCTCGCCTCATTGCAAGGGTATTTTATCGTCCACCGTTTTCAATTGATCGAACTGTTTCAAGCGAAACATAAAGGATCATCGCTCATTAAACCAACTTACTTAACCGCTGGCCTCTCCTTTGTTTTGATCGGGGTCAGTTATGCGCTATTGTTAAATGCGGCTCATTCAAATAGTTGGGAGACGCATTTCCTGCGCAATTTGCTTTTGACAATTGGCCTGATGATTGCCGGTTCGTATTTTTTATTTTATTCATTGAGTGGCCTTTTGATCCATACACTACAAAACAAAAAATCGATCTATTATAAATGGCGCAATTTACTCACTTTTACCCAGCTGAAAAGCCGGCTGAAAAACAACGCCATCTTGTTGACGGTAATTTCCGTCTTGAATGGCATCACGCTCGTCGCTTTCGGCTTCGCCTATACGATTTATTACAATACGTTGCATACGATGGAAGATCATGTGCCGTACAGCTATCAATATGAAGTGCAAGATGAAGAGATCGACCGTCAAATCACAACAGTCATCCAAAATAATGAGGGTTTTCCGCTACGATTCGAACAACGTTTCGATTATATATTGGCCGACGGAGATGCGGCGCCTCTAGAAAAGATTCCGGGCGGGTATCATTTTTTCGATGAGCGGTTCGTGGTCCTGCCTGTGACGACGTATAACGGGTTGGCCAAACAACTAGGGCGGAATACATTGTCCACGATCGATGAGCATGAAGCGGTCTTATTAGGGAAGAACTTCATCGGCTCTCAAAATAAAGACGATAATGTCGGACATACATTTGCCTTGTCTTTATCGAATGAAGAAATCCCTTTAACAGTGATCGACAACAAATTTGAGTCATTATTCAATTACACTGTCCAACCTGCCACCGTCATTGTCTACGATACAGTTTACGAAATACTTCTTCATGAATATACACC
>CAOKMT010000188.1 GCA_948469885.1 uncultured Sporosarcina sp.
TATTATGATATAGCTTTTCCGCCTTCGCCCGACGTTCTCCACCGTTTTCCACCAGCCATTCAAGCTGTGATAAGAAAATAGAAGACAAGTCGGAATCTTGAAAATCACTATGCGGAAAGCCGATTGCTTCATCTCCCGTAATAGATACTGCATCCCCTTCATCCGCCTTCAACTCATCCGGCGCAAACGTATCGACCCAATACCAGGCAAGATGATCTGAAAAAACGTCCTGAACTTCCTGCAACGAATAGGGTTGATCAAAAGAAAAAGCGAATTCCACCAATTTATTTTGATCAATTTCTTCTAATAGCGGACGTTCATCAAAGAGCTGATCATAATCGATTCCCGGGTGGAAAAACTCAATCATTCTTTGCCCCTGGAAATAAAATGGCATTCGTTGATTGTCCACAGTGTCTGTGGCCCAAGTCGTTACACTCACTCCTACCTTCGAGGTTCCGAACATCGTAAATTCTTTCTCCTCACTTCCCCACGGAACCGGTACCCCACCGACTTGCTTCGTAAATTGCGTCGTGCCTACAGCCGAAAACGGAGTATAATTATACGAAGTAGACACGGCTTCGACATTTGCCCCTTCAATATAATCCCACGCTCCATCAATCCAACTTTCCTTTTCGATTTTCTTCTGCATAACAAAACTGCCTAGTACATAGAGCCCGTAAAATAAAACGATACACACAACGACTGAAATCGTTACGTTTCTAAAGAGGGATTTTCTTCTCGCCTTCTTCACCAATTCCGTGAAGTTTTGATCCGTCTTAAAAAGACTTTGTTTCTCATTCATCTGCTTGCCTCCTATATGCTTCTATAAATTGGCGTCGCGCACGATACATCGTCGTCTTCACAGAGTCTACGGTCATCCCCGACAGGTCCGCGATATCTTTCATGGACAATCCAGTACTGTATTTCAGTAAGAGGAACTCCCGGTGCCTCGGCCGAAGTTTCGCTAAAACTTTATCGATCGCCTGCGCCGTCTCCTTTTGGACAATCGCCACTTCCGGTGTATATTCTTCCACTAACTCTTGAAAATCAAATTTCAACAATAAACGTTTGCGCGTCTTTCTTTTTCGATACAAGTCATAATACGCATTGATCGCCACCCGGAACAGCCAACTTTTCACCTTCGCCGGCTCAACCGAATCTATGTATAAAACAAACTTATAGGCGGTATCTTGCACGATATCTTCCGCATCTTCCTTCGACGCCCCCATCTTGACCAAATAAGCATGAACAATTTGTAAGTATTCGTATAGTTTCTGTTCCATCATCGCCTCATCCATTTCCGACCTCCCACCCCTATAACGTTTATCTTACAGAAAAGTAAACAATAATTTCATAAATCTTTTTTATTTTGAAATTGATTCAAATGGGTCAATTTCATCATTACCTAGACTCCTTAAAAATCCGAACAATGTAGATTTCCGTTCCAGCCGGACGCTTTCCACTCCAATCAACGGAGCCACCTTTAATCGATCCTATTATCCCCTCCTTTCAATAAAACGCCATACAGTTCTACAATAGGTACTAAACTCACCCGAAACGGAAAACTTTGGATTATAAGCATGCTTCTTGCTAAGTACCACTTCCTTTGAAACAATTAAAAGAAAACAAGGAAGGGAGCCATGTTCAATGAAAGTATTCGTAATCGGAGCAAATGGGCAAATTGGTAAACAAGTTATCCATCTCCTGCAAGAAAGCAAGGAACATAACGTGAGGGCGATGGTACGCGATGAGGCCCAAGTTTCCGCGCTTAAAGAAAATGGAATAGAAGCGGTTGTCGCAAATTTGGAAGGTTCTGTTGAAGATATTGCGAGCGCTGCGGAGGGCTGCGATGCCGTTATTTTCACCGCCGGTTCAGGGGGACATACGGGTCCAGATAAAACGTTATTAGTCGATTTGGATGGAGCTGTAAAATCGATGGAAGCCGCAGAAAAAGTTGGTGCGAATCGCTATGTAATGGTAAGTGCAATCCAAGCGCATAATAGAGATAGCTGGGCGAATAGCCCAATTAAACCATATATGGTTGCTAAACATTTTGCCGACAAGGCACTTATTGCCAGTAAACTTAATTACACAATCATTCGTCCCGGTGGCTTAGTCAACGAAGCTGGAACCGGAAATGTCTCTATTGGAGAGAACTTGCAACGCGACTCGATTCCACGTGAAGATGTCGCCAAAACACTTGTCGCAGTTCTAAATGAGGAAAACACCTATCGACGTTCATTTGATTTGGTTATCGGAGATACGGCTATTTCAGACGCTTTGAAAAACTTGTAAAAGCCCATTTCATTTCAGGCGTTTACTCACAAGTTGGCAAGAAAGAAATTTAAACAGTTAGTAAAATTATAGAATGAAAAAACCGCTTCGATGCGTCAACATCGAAACGGCGAATGTAATAGTAGATTCCCTTCATGGGATCGGCATCTCGAACAGCATAATCCATCCTACCTGAGCCACTAACTCGAGGATGGGTTATTTTTGTGGTTAAATTTGGCTCTTTATTAGAAGAATAATAAAGTTGTTTAGTTCAAGAATCAACAATTGATTATTTGTATTTAAATGTATTTTTTTCTACACATATTGTTTCATCAGAAGCTTTGATAATAATATCAAAATGCTGACTGTACGGATGCATAAACACTTCATACTGAATCCGTCGTTCTTTATGAGATTGCCTTAGATAGTTGATTTTGGTTCCTCTTTCAACAATATCACGGCTCGATCTTCTCATTAATTCCGTTTCACCATCTGTATAAAAGTAAATTTTTAAATTCAATACATCTGGATTAATAAACGCGACACTCATTCCTTCTACAATCGTTATTTTGTTTTTTGAAGAAATTAACTCGCTTTTCTTATAATGTGTATCTATCGTATATAAATCTAAGCCATCTTTAACCATCTGAATATCTCTTTCTAAAGATGCTAAATGATGCGCAGACGGATGACAAGCCGTCATTTTATAATGATGATTTTCGTTTTGATAGATATAGTCGATAATTGAATATTTTCGTATGTTCGAGCTCACAATATATGGATCTGTATTAATATAATTTACTTCATTTTGATTTAGTAGGTTTACGAGTCTATTGGCAAACGTTGTTTTTCCTGCGGCACCATGTCCGGAAATGCCAATAACGATTTGTTCGTCAGTCATTTTGATCCAATTTATGATTTCCTGTAATAACTTATCCATCATTCTCCCCTTTGTAAGCGACTTTATTATTCGTGCATTCACTCTAGTAAACCTGTAAAATACCATTTTCGCTAATCATATCCAATTGGATGAAACGGTGCAACTTTGTTCAAACGGTATGACTTTATTTCAAAGCTACAATTTTTGTGGGCGGATTATAAAGTTGTTTAATAAAAAACGGGGAAACCTAGACAACAGATTTCCCCCATGCGTCTTCGGTTCTTGCACACCGCTAAAAATGGAATAAGTTCCACACTAAAAAAATTATAATTTGATGGAAACAACGGTCCCTTTCCCCACTTCCGACTGCACGTCAATTGTACCGCCATGCAATTCAACAATCGCATAAGCAATGCTCATGCCAAGCCCTTCTCCTTCGGCCCGTTCGTTAGTACTCGTCCCTCGGTAATAACGCGTAAATAATTGATCGACGAACGCTGCATCCATT
>CAOKMT010000189.1 GCA_948469885.1 uncultured Sporosarcina sp.
CCCATAGGTAATCGATGCCGAATAATAATTGAATGAGCGCACCCGCTCCGACCAATTGGGCGATCATATAGAAGATGACAATCGTAATTGTGCTTAAAGCTGCCGCGGCACGCACTTTCTTCGCATTGAAGCGCGAATTGATCATATCCGCTAGTGTATATTTACCTAAGTTCCGTAACGGTTCCGCAACGATAAATAACACGACCAAATAAGCGACTAAATAACCGATTGAAAAAAGGAAACCATCAAAACCAAATAAGGCGATCGCCCCTGCGATTCCCAGAAATGAGGCGGCCGATAAATAGTCACCAGCAATCGCCAATCCATTTTGCCAACCCGTAAGGCCACCACCTGCCGTGTAAAAGTCGCTAGCGGAACTCGTCCGTTTCGCTGCCAAATACGTCACAACAAGTGTCATACCGACGATCACTAAAAATAAAATAACGACAGTCGCATTCATGGAGCCACCCCCTTATGATCATTGAACCGTTTCAATGTTTCGGCCGCCATCTTGTCAAACTGTGCAGCCTTTCTCATGTAAGCGATTACAAAAATCCACGTCATGATAAAAAGTCCGATCGAGAAAACCCATACCCATGAAATGGCCCCTAAAAATGGCTTGTCCAAAAGATTCGTATACGAAATGAGTAGATTGAAGATGATATAAAGCGATAAAAATAAAATGGTTGATGGAATTAGAAAAGCTTTTTTCTTCGCGATAAGCTTCTGGAATTCATCAGATTCCTCGATTGCGACAAAGTTTGTCGCATGTTCTTCTTCATGGACAATATCCCCCAATATTGTCTCATCATCATGCCCGAAAATCGTGTTTTGCGGATGATTTGGTGCAGTAATTTTTCCCATTTCTACCACCCCTTGTAAATAATTTTCAGAACTTAGAAACTATTAAAACATTAAAGGATCTAATAGTCAATCGTAAAATGGAAACCGATCCAGTTGTTGAGGGAAGGCGAGCGTCACTATCATACGTACAAACTGTGTGTATATATAAGAAGTTAGGCTGCCGAAGTCCCCTGTCGCGCGAAAGGCGCTCCAGCTTACATCCAATGGTGTTATTCATAACTTGCTAGGAAATTTTTAAAGAAATAGAAGCAAAAGAATTGAAAGTCAAAGAAGGTCAGTATATAATTAAAACATAGATCAAAGATAGTCAAGGTCAGACTTGATCATATAGATGAAAATACAAGGAGGAAACGAATATGAAATGTCAACAATGTGGTAAAAATGAAGCGACAGTTAGTTTGAGATTTCAAGTGAATGGACAACGTGCGGGGATGCACATGTGCCGCACATGTTTCCAAGAAATCCAAGGACAATTGAATGCAGGCAAGATGCCGTCTTTCAGTCATGAAGGTCATCATTTCAACCAAGCGAACAGTGGCCATCCGGGACGTGCACAAACAGTACAAACGGAAGAGAATCAAGGCAACAGTTTATTGGATGAATTAGGTAAAAATATTTCTGACGATGCAAAAGAAGGGTTGATTGACCCCGTCATCGGACGTGACCAAGAAGTGAGACGCGTCATTGAAACATTAAATAGAAGAAATAAAAACAACCCTGTCTTGATCGGGGAACCAGGTGTCGGTAAAACGGCAATCGCAGAAGGGCTTGCGGTAAAAATCCAAGAAGGTGATGTGCCAGCCAAACTGATGAACAAAGAAGTGTACTTGCTGGATGTTGCTTCTCTTGTTACCAATACTGGCATTCGTGGTCAGTTTGAAGAGCGGATGAAACAATTGATTGAAGAACTTCAAAATCGTCCGGAAGTCATTTTATTCATCGACGAAATTCACTTGCTCGTCGGTGCGGGGACGGCGGAAGGATCCCAAATGGACGCAGGCAATATTTTGAAACCAGCATTAGCACGTGGCGGTTTGCAGCTGATCGGAGCAACAACGTTGAAAGAATACCGTCAAATCGAGAAAGATGCTGCGCTTGAAAGACGTTTCCAACCGATCATCGTAAATGAGCCTTCCGCGGAAGATACGATTCAAATCTTGAATGGGATTAAAGATCGTTACGAAAACTTCCACGAAGTGTGTTACCCGGAAGAAGCAATCCAAGCTTTTGTCACATTATCCCAGCGCTATATCCAAGACCGCTTTTTGCCAGATAAAGCGATCGATTTGATGGACGAAGTCGGTGCACGGTTGAATCTTGAACAGACATCATCCGATTCTGATTCACTTCGCGCACGTTTGAATGAAGTCATTCAAGAAAAAGAACAGGCAGCGGACGCGGAAGACTATGAAAAAGCAGCAAATTTACGTCATGAAGAAATCCAATTACAAAAACAATTAGAAGAAGCGAAGCAAAATGGGGAACACGAAAATGTGAAAGTATCCGTCGCGGATATTGCGTTAATCGTCGAAGAGAAAACGGGGATACCTGTTACAAAACTCCAAGCGGCTGAACAAGCAAAAATGAAAGGACTTGCCGATCATATCGGTGAAAAAGTGATTGGACAAGCGGAAGCGGTCGATAAAATTGCGAAAGCGATTCGTCGAAGCCGTGCGGGATTGAAATCTCAAAACCGTCCGATCGGTTCATTCCTATTTGTTGGGCCGACAGGAGTCGGTAAAACGGAAATCACGAAAGTGCTTGCGGAAGAACTGTTTGGTTCCCGTGACACCTTGATCCGTCTCGACATGAGTGAGTATATGGAGAAACACGCGGTGTCCAAAATTATCGGTTCACCTCCAGGGTATGTAGGTCATGAAGAAGCCGGTCAACTGACGGAACAAGTACGGCGCAAACCATATTCGATTTTACTACTGGATGAAATCGAAAAGGCACACCCAGACGTTCAAAATATGTTCCTGCAAATTATGGAAGACGGGCGTTTGACAGACTCGCACGGTCGGACAGTCAGTTTCAAAGATACAGTCATCATTATGACGAGCAACGCAGGGACTGGCGATAAAAAAGTAAGTGTCGGATTCAATCAGGCACAACATGAATCGGTCACTACATTGGAAACATTAGGAGATTATTTCAAGCCAGAATTCCTCAATCGTTTCGATGCGATCGTATCCTTCAATGAATTGACTGAAGAAAATCTACTCGACATCGTCGACTTAATGCTTGACGATTTGCAAGCGACGATCGAGGAAAATGAAATTGATATGACGATTTCGAAAGAAGCAAAACAGGCATTGGTCAAATTAGGTTATGATAAACGATTTGGCGCACGCCCACTTCGCAGAGTGATCCAAGACAAAATCGAAGATCCATTGACAGATCTTATTTTGGAAGAGGAAAACGTAGAAAAAGTGCATGTCGACTTTGTTGAAGAGGAGATTGTGGTGACGAAAGCTTAATCGTCACTTCATGATGGAATGTCACTACGGGCTCGTTTATCTTTATTCAGCAGAAGACTCCCACCTCGGTAGGTGGCGAGATAAATGCGGTCTTGTTTTATGTTCGGCGGGTGTTCAAATTCCCGCTGAACAAAAGAGGAACGCAGGCTAAAGCGCCACGTCCTGTGGCATCACCTGCATGACCAACATCATGTTGGCCTAAGCCTTCGGCGGATGTCACAGATTTTTAAGGGAGCTTAAGAAGGCAGTCTAAGTACGCGACGTCCTGTCGCAACGCCTGCATGACCGACATCCTGTCGGCCCCGAGCTCG
>CAOKMT010000190.1 GCA_948469885.1 uncultured Sporosarcina sp.
TATATCAAAATTAGTTTTTTTTACTGAAGACAATAAATTGATTGAAGAGAACTTGAAATTTGCATATTTGTTTGATGATGAAGATGTACTATTAGCAATTGTAGCTAGACAAGGAACAATTAATATAATAAAAAATAAAATACCTAAAGAGTATGAAAGTAAAATGAAATTTGTCAATCGAAGTGCTCAAACTAAAAATAAAATCAAGGAATTAAAAGAGAAAGGTGCGATTTTTGGCTTTATAGGTATTTTTGAAGATGATGCAATTTTTTCCTTCCACTGCAAAATACAAATATTTAATCCAGAGTCAATGAGTAATGGCAGAGTTGTCATTTCTGATAAAGTGAAAAAATATGGTTTGCCAATCATTGAATTTCAAAATGTTGTCGATTGTTTAAAGGCATTTGAAATTCATAAAGAAAATTATTTTCAAATGTTTTTTGATAATAATTTCAGTGTTATCAGTTTAAACAATGCAAATACCTATTACAGACCTGAAGAAGAAGCTAGAGTGAAACAAATTTTTGAAACAAATTTAAAAGGTGATAGATCCTCAAGGGATCAAAGAATCTTACTTCTTCTATTATTCCATTTGATTAACGAAGTAACAACAAATCCTTATTTTGATAGGGTTGATTATTGGGGAACTTTCCCTTCATCAAACCCTGATAATACAGTTACATCTGTTTCTTTTTTAAAAGAAGCCCTTAGAGTACTTATAAATGGTGGGCCCAGAACTGGACCGGAAATATTGATTAGACACATGCCAATGAGAGCTAAACATAGCAGTGGTAGATTACGATTGACTTATAAAAGCGATAAAGATTTCGATACTTTAATCGTAAATCCAAAATTAATTGATAAAATTAAAGGCAAAGTGATATGCATTATTGATGACTACATTACTAATGGATACTCGGCTGAATCAGCGAAGCATTTGCTTTTCGCTGCCGGAGCCAAAGAGGTTATCTTTCTTTCATTTGGAAAGTTCGGAAAGATTTACCACTCGACTAATTATGAAGTTAAAGGCGATGTATCGGAATCGTATTCTTATCAATTTGTCAGTGAAATTCCTTATGGGGATACATTTAATGGGAAGAAGTATTATAATTCAGAAAACGATTTGGAAATTTTGAATTTCGGAGATTTAATTTAATGCTGCATATTTTATGAAACTACTTTCTTATGTGAAAGATATCGTTGTTGGAGAATTTACGGGGTGAAAGTAAAAGTACTCATGTTCACAAGTGATTGTATATAGGCAACTAACCCTCACTCGATGTCAAGCTAAAGAAAGTTGACGAAAGACTGCGACTTCTATATAAGTAATAGGTGCGTTTGCGGCAGATAGATAAGGTTTTTAAACAATATTAATGTCTTTTCAGAGGATAAAATATATACGTTTTACTATACAAAACACGTTTCGTTCAGCAATTGAATGAAGCGTGTTATTTTTATTGTTTTTTTACGGAAGGGGGAAACCACAAAGTGTTATTCAAGTCTATAATCTATAGTAATAAGCTGTATATCTACCCGGAAGTCGAAGTCCATGTAGCGAAGCAAAGTCCACCTGAATTAATCGAGTTGGGATTTCTTGTCCTTGAGACATCACTTCTACTGTTGAGGATAATGGATACTCGTAACTATAAAAAGGATATGCAATTTTGGGCGAAACGTATATCCCAAAATGCCAATGCGCTACCAGAATTATTATGGGAGGAAGGTGAACAATCAAATCAATTGTTGATTAGAAAACAGAACAAAGAACATCTGGAATTACTCAGATATAAAATTTCAAGAACCATTCAGACGTTGTTCAGCTTTCAAGAAGATAATCGTGCTCCATTTAAATTGGATCCGATACATGAGCACTTCGGTAAGTGGGATTGGATAAAGAAATGATAGTGAAAGGAGTTGAGGTAGATGGGAATGCCAATCGTATGGCAAGGAAGCGACTGTTTCACACATATGCTTGCTGTTGGACCTACACGTTGTGGTAAGACAGCGACGATATTGAAACCGATGATATACCAATTGCTATTGCAAAAGAAACGAGGTATCCCCTTAGGTATATCTGTTGTGGAGCCAAAAGGCGATGTGGCGGCAATGGTTGCTGAAATGTGTGAAGAAATGGATATCCCGTGTACTCACGTTGATCCCGATAAACCAGATTCAGCACGATTCAATCCAATGGAGGGTGACACGGATACAGTAGCGGAAGCAACGGTCGTTGTATTAAAAGGATTGTTTGGGAAGCAGGATGCGTTCTTCGCCACCGTACAGGAACTATCAGCACGAAATGTCACTAAGCTGCTTAAAGAATTGCATGTCAACAACATGGATATCGTCGATGTAATGAACACGCTGCGTGATCAAAATGTATTGGAACAAAAGGTTACAGAGTTAAAGCGTCGTGACGGGATGACAGATTTAGTCCATTTCTTTGAGGCGGAACTACTTGGAAGTATGCGTGAGAAATATCAGCAATTCGTAATTGGGTTAAGAGCACAATTAGAAAACATTGTTAGTAACGAGGCCCTGCGAACAATTATGACCGGTAAGAGTGATGTGAATATTGATGAACACTTGGAAACAGGCGGTGTCCTCGCAGTTAACACGGCACTAGGTAGGCTAAGAAAAGCCGGGGATGCCTTCGGCCAATTTATTATCATGCATCTGCAAAACGGAACGTTTAGGAGACCAGGAACGGAAGATACACGTATTCCTCATTTTTTGATTGTGGATGAATACAGCCGTTACATTAATCCAGATGTAGAGATATTCTTGTCACTCGCTGCCGAATACCGGGTTGCGGGTATTTTTGCGACACAATCACTTGGCCAACTCGAAATTGAATCGGGGAGTCTTGGACCAAAAGCCATGAAACAGGCGATTCTTACGTCTTGCCGAAACAAAATCTGTTTTGGCGGCATATCCGCACAGGATGCTCAAGACTTTGCGGATGAATTCGGTAAAGATAAAGTCATCATGCGGCAAAGCACATATAAGAACCGAATATTGTTGCCACGGCTGTTTCCAGATTCATATCGGGATACAGAGGATGAAGAATATCGTTTTGATCCAACAGATTTAATGGACGGCATACCCAAATTCAACTTTGTCCATAAACTTTTAGAAGATGGTACACCACAGAAACCCGCTTTAGCAAAAGGTCATTTTGTTCCACGAAATTGGAAAGAACTTAGGGAATGGGAAGACAAAACAACTTTTAAAAAGGAAAAAAGTAAAAAATCTGAGGAGGTCACTAAGAATAGGCTGCTTGATCGTTTTCGGGAACGGGTGAATAAAAAAATAGAGAAGGGAGCTGAACAAACAGAACAAATAACTGCTACCCCAATTGAATCTAATACCCAGCCTGAACTAGAATCACTTCATTCGTTAGAAACATCTACTGTCGAAAGCCCAGATATTGCACCAGAAGCGGAAATGGAGTTTTTTGCGACAAAGAAAAAACTTGCCTGTAACTCTAAAGAGGATAAGCGTTCGTACAATCATAAGAAGGAAGTTAAACATGACTTCAATCAGACAATTGTCACGGATAAGCCAGCAGTTGTTACCGTTCCTTCCAATGAAGAGAAGGGTAT
>CAOKMT010000191.1 GCA_948469885.1 uncultured Sporosarcina sp.
ACCTAGGTATCACTGGAGATCACCCATCACGTGTAAAAGCAGCGGTGCTTCATGCAATCAATGAAGCGGTTCAATCGGAAGGACATGTCTATATAGAAGGGAAAACGGCGCTGCCCGAAGTGAAGCGCCTGCTTGAAATGAGTCAGTCGATTGAAATTCCTTTCAGCACCATTTCACAAGCGATCATTGAACTTGTGGAGGAAGGGAAGCTTTCAGCTGAAAAACAGCGCTTATACATACCGACTCTATATTTTTCTGAAATCGGCTTTGCTGCAAAAGTCCATAAAATTTTAGGAAATGAGACGCATGACCAATTTCCAGTATCGGAAATCCGAAAAGCAGTCGGGGAAGTAGAAGAACGGCTAGGTGTCAACTATGCGGAGACGCAAGTGAAGGCGATTGAAACCGCGCTCCATTCTCAAGTGATGATTTTGACAGGGGGACCGGGGACCGGGAAGACGACGGTCATTCGCGGATTTGTCGAAGTGTTCGCAGAGTTGCATGGCCTTTCTTTGGATCCGGCTGAATATGCGAAGAAAAAAGAAGCGTTCCCAATTATCCTCGCGGCTCCGACAGGCCGTGCGGCGAAGAGGATGTCCGAATCGACGGGACTACCGGCGATGACGATCCATCGGCTGCTTGGATTCACCGGGCAGGAAAAAGAAGAGACCGAACGTGAAATCGAAGGGCGTCTGATTATCATTGATGAAACGTCAATGGTGGACACTTGGCTGGCCCATCAGTTGCTGAAAGCGATCTCCGATGATTCCCAAGTTCTATTTGTCGGAGATCAGGACCAATTGCCTTCTGTCGGTCCCGGTCAAGTGCTGAAGGATATGATTGAATCGGAAGCAATCCCTGTCATCGAATTGACCGAGATTTACCGGCAAAGCGCAGGTTCTACCATTATTGAAATGGCTCATATGATTAAACGTTCCGAATGGACGGATGATGTACTTAAAAAAACTTCGGATCGCTCATTTATAAAGTCGAACGGTAACAATATTGTGGAAGTTGTCCAGCAAATTGTTCAAAACGCCATTTCCAAAGGTCATCATATTAAAGATATCCAAGTGTTGGCGCCTATGTATAGAGGACCAGCAGGAATTGACGGCTTGAACGAAATGATCCAGCAAATGGTCAATCCGCCCGGACCCAAACGGAAAGAAGTCAAATTTGGTGACGTTGTCTATCGGATCGGGGACAAGGTGCTACAACTTGTCAATCAGCCGGAAAGCAACGTGTTCAACGGTGACATGGGTGAAGTAATCGCCATTATGAAAGCTGCAGAAACCACAGATAAAAAAGAATTGCTCGTCGTTTCGTATGATGGCATTGAAGTGACGTATGAACGAAGTGATTTGAACCAAATTACGCTTGCTTATTGCTGTTCTATCCATAAATCTCAAGGAAGCGAATTTCCGATCGTCATTATGCCAGTTGTGCGGGGGCATCGAAAGATGTTAAAGCGTAACTTGCTGTATACAGGCATTACACGTGCGCAAAAATTTCTTATTTTATGTGGTGAACCGACAGAGTTCAAAGCAGGTATCGCAAGAACGGATGAATTATTAAGACAAACGACGCTGCAAGAACGGTTAAGCGGCGAAGAAGAGCCGAAGCAACAACACATCGCTGATGATCGATCAGAAGCCGAAGGGCAGACCGAGGATGAGCAAGAGAGCCGAGAATCGGAAACGGGAGAACCGAAGATCCGCGAATTAACGACCGCGACGTTTCTATCGATCGATCCGATGATCGGGATGCGTGGGGTGACCCCTTATCACTTCATGGAAGAAGCGAATAACTAGCTCATCCTTAGAATCATGAAGGACATGTACTTAAGATTGACAGCGACTTTGAATTTTTCTATACTGAAGGCAATATAAGGAATACGTTGACGGAGAAATTAAGCATGTTTGCCCGTACAGAAAGAGACCTCCTAGGCTGAAAGAGGTGTCAGGTCAAAGTGCCGAAAAGCTACTCCCGAGTGCAGCTCATCCCTGCCGTTCGCCGCGTTAAGGCGACCAGAGAGACCGGAACAGACAAATCCGGTAATTAGGGTGGTACCGCGAGCGTGATTTCTCGCCCCTTGTTTTTAGGGGCGGGGATTTTTTATTTTGCACGTAGTATTTGCCTAACGTTCCTTATCTGGATGCAATTACACCGACGCGTAATTGAGTTTACTTTTTTAAGGAGGAGTTTTCATGGAAAAATTATCATCAACAGCAATTAGACGCATGTTTTTACAGTATTTCAAGCAGCACGGTCACAGCATAGAACCGTCTGCACCTCTCGTTCCAATCGATGATGCGTCACTTCTCTGGATCAATAGTGGAGTTGCGACATTGAAGAAATATTTTGACGGCCGTGTGGTCCCAGACAATCCGCGTATCGTGAATGCACAAAAGTCGATTCGTACAAATGATATTGAAAACGTTGGCAAGACTGCACGTCATCATACGTTTTTTGAAATGCTCGGAAATTTCTCAATCGGCGATTATTTTAAAGAAGAAGCAATTGTTCGCGCTTGGGAGTTTTTAACGGATAAACAATGGGTCGGCTTTGATCCCGAGTTGCTTTCGGTCACGGTCCATCCAGAAGATGAGGAAGCTTACAACATTTGGCGTGACCAAGTGGGAATACCTGAAGAGCGGATTATTCGATTGGAAGGGAATTTTTGGGATATCGGAGAAGGACCAAGTGGCCCAAACTCGGAAATATTTTATGACCGTGGGCCGACATACGGGGATGATTTTTCTGATCCTGAATTGTACCCAGGTGGGGAAAATGAACGGTACTTAGAAATTTGGAACCTTGTATTTTCCGAATTCAACCATAATTCGGATCATACATACACGCCACTTCCAAACAAAAATATTGATACAGGACTTGGTTTGGAACGTCTCGCTTCTGTTCTACAAAATGTGCCGACGAATTATGATACCGATTTGTTCATGCCGATCATCCAATCGGTTGAACAGTTATCCGGTAAGAAGTACGGCGTGGATGCAGACAAAGATATGGCTTTCAAAGTGATCGCGGATCATATTCGTACGGTTGCGTTTGCGATCGGCGATGGCGCATTGCCTTCGAATGAAGGCCGTGGTTATGTGCTGAGAAGATTGCTTCGCAGAGCCGTCCGTTTTGCCATGAAATTGGATATTCATCGTCCGTTTATGTATGAACTTGTACCGGTCGTTGGAGAAATCATGGAAGATTATTATCCGGAAGTGACCGAGAAGCAAGAATTTATTATGAAAATCGTTAAAAGCGAAGAGCAGCGCTTTCATGAAACGTTAAGCGATGGGATGGCTATTTTAGCGGACGTAATTGACGAGGCGAAAGCTTCCGATTCCCCGGTCGTTAATGGGAAAGTTGCATTTCAATTATATGACACATATGGATTTCCTTATGAATTGACCGAGGAATTTGCCGAAGAAGCGGGAATCACTGTGGATCGTGACGGATTCAATCGTGAAATGGAAAGCCAGCGTGAAAGAGCGAGAGCCGCACGACAAGATACGGAATCGATGAGCGTGCAATCTGGTGTCCTTGGGGAGATTCACGTGCCGAGTGAATTCATCGGTTACGATGTGTTAGCA
>CAOKMT010000192.1 GCA_948469885.1 uncultured Sporosarcina sp.
GATTGCATTTCGCATAGCGTTTATTCGTTCGTCAATGTAATGGCAATACGGTGATCTTGCGCCTTAATGATCCAGTTGGAAGAAAGTAACTGTTTTAATGTCGCGTGTTGCGCTTCATCCATTTTTAAATGAACAATGCCATTTTCTACGACTTCATAATCGCGCTCTTCGATTTTATCAAATTTGAATTTTAGTAAGTTTTGAACGCCTTTCTTCGTGACGAATTTGACCGTATAGCCATCCGAAAGAATACGGGAAAAAACGGCTGGGTCTTTTTCGTAAAGCGGAATCAGCTCGGAAAAATCGAAATTGGGCGTTATCTGCTCCCACCGGGTAACGTCTTTTTTCGCCAACTGGCTCATCAATTCTTCATTCGTCACGCCATTACTGCGAAGTGCTTCGATCATGTAAGCATCCATTAAACTGATTTTAAGGTTGTCCATTTAATCTCCTCCTGTCATGTTCTATGAAAAGCTATGTATCTTTGGCTTCCTATCTACTATTACGAATAGGAAGTGATCTGTCAAACATCCAATCGGGAAGGCTGAAAAGAATTGACAACGAGGGGCTGTTCCAAAACAAAAGGGAAGGCGATTTATTTTGGAATAGCCCTATATCTCGATCAAGGTGATTTCATTGCTACCAAAGAAGCCCCATATTCAATTTACAACAGCCGCCTGCATTTTCGGAGCTGTCCAGTTCGATATGGATGCCTGTCGGACTGTATTTTGTATGGACTTTCACTTGAATGCCAGTAGAAATGATTAACGCTTCCACTTTTTCTTTATTGGATTGCTGAGCCTCGTTCATCAACTGATAGGCGAATTCAGGTGAATTGACAATTTTGTCGACGAGTAAACTTGCTTCTTTCATGATTTCCTGAAACTTTGCCGCCGATGAATGCAATTGTTCGATATCTACGGGTGGAAATTGTATTTGAGGCTGTTTAGGCGCAGGTTTTGGGGCTGTTGGTTTAGGATCGACTTGTGCATGCAAGGTAGGAGATGACCAATGAGGGTTATGTGCTGGATAAGCAAAATAGTGCATAGTTGTTCCTCCATTCCAAATGTCGGTAACATATTGTATGTCCCTCGGCCGGGCGGTGTTCATCAGAAGGACGGGAGGAAAGCAGTGACAGTGAAGATATTTGAGGAACTTTTTAGAATAGTATGTCTACTGGGAGGAGAAATCTAAGTGATGGCGAAGATAAATAATAAGGGAATAGTTGAAAGAAGATGATGTTTATGAGTAGGGGGAATGGAGATGGATCAAAAAACAGCTGTTGTCGAACAAGAAAAAGAGAAGAAGTATCATCAACAACCTCATGGCGGAGAACTTGTCGATCAAGTCGTGACCGGGGCAGAACGGGAGGCGGATTTGCTGAAGGCGAAAAATCTGCCCACACTCGTGGTCGATATGGAAGCTGTCATTACACTTGAAATGATCGCAACTGGTGTTTTATCGCCCAATAAAGGGTTTATGAATGAAGTCGATTATCAATCGGTTTTGCAGAAAGGGCGGTTAAGCAATGGACTTGTTTGGCCCGTTCCTTTAAGTTTTGCGCCCACAGGGAAGCGTAACCGCGAGATCGTCGAATCCTTATCCGTTGGGGATGAAGTGACGCTAGCTGATGAAAATAAAGAGCCGGTCGCCATTTTGACATTGGAAGATATTTTTCCTTACGACAAAGAAGACCGAGCTTCCCATTTATTTGGGACGACCGATCGTGATCATCCAGGGGTGGATGCCATTTATCGGCGCATGGGGGATGTGGCGTTAGGTGGTCCAATCCGGTTACTGAACCGTGTTGATTGGGGGCCGTTCGAAAAGTTACGATTGGAACCGAAAGACACATGGCGAGAATTTTACGAAGTGAAGAAGTTTCGTTCCGCGGCAGGGTTCATCACTGGGGCGAATCCGTTGCACCGAGGGCATGAATATATTCATAAAAATGCTTTGGAAGAAATCGACGGCTTGCTCTTACAACCACTTGTGGAGATGGCGAAGCGAGAATATACTCGTCATGAGTTCCGGATGTTATCTTATCGAAGTGTGCTCGAGACGTATTATCCGAAAGACCGTTCGATTCTTGCGCCGCTACGGGTGACGTATATTTTTGCAGGTCCTCGAGAGACCGTCTTGCATGCGCTCATCATGAAAAACTACGGTTGTACGCATGCACTTATCGGTAGGGATCATGCCGGTATTGGGGACTATTACGATAAGTATGCGAGCCATTCGATTTTTGACGAGTTCCAGCCGGAGGAATTGGGCATTGATATCCGCTTATTCCATGAAGTCTTTTATTGTACACGTTGCGATACACCAGCGACGACCGAGTCCTGTCCGCATGACGAACGGTACCGGATTAATATTTCGGGCACGGGCATCCGGGAGATGTTGCGCCATGGTATTATGCCGCCAAAAGAAATCGTACGACCGGAATCTGCTAGAATCGCAATGCAAGGGGTGCAACCGAAAGGGCTGGATGAAGCAGGACGTTCCATTTCTGCAGTTGGGAAGACGTTGAAAAGCATGTTCCCTTTCTATTTAGAAAGAACGGGTTTGGGCGGCAGCAAACGGACACGTCCATTGTCGATTGATGATTTGACGAATGATGATTTGGAAGCGGTGAATCGGGATGTCCGGGCGAATGCGGATCGTATTTACCGGGAAGTGTTCGAAGAGTATAGCCGAAATGGGGATATCAACCGGAGATTACAGCCAGCGTGGGTGACAGAAGCACGTGCATCGGTACGCACGGAACAGCAGATGGTCATCGATGACTTGAAAGAAAAAGTGCAGCAAGCGCCTGCCACAGCATCGGATGAATTCATGTATCAAGATAAAGCGGAAGCCGAGCGGGAACTCGAGGTCGCTGAAAAGATTCTGGATGATATTCCGCGGACACTGAAAGCGGAAGAAGTCGAGTATCGGACATGGAATGTGTTGCCTTATCCGCGTTACCGGGGCAGTGACGAACCGAAGGCTTAGAATGCGCACCTCCCTTTGTCTAAGGAGCTATCTCATGAAAAGAGTCGACCGCGTTTGGTAAGCGGTCGGCTCTTTTTCTGCTTAATCCGAAGAGTGGATAGTCACAAGTGGTTTCCGTTTCGGCATTTTCCGCGATGGTTTGCCGTTTTGTTGGTCGTCGGTTGGAGTCCCATTTTGCTCCACTTCGGATTGAATTGTTTTCCCTAGTACATAATATTCGGTTTCATCTTGCGTCAAACTGTTATATCGTTTGCGGATGACTGTGTAGAAAACGCCACCTACGATTGCCCATGCGAACAAGAGCACATAGGAAGGTGTCGAAAGTGCCGCAGGTGAGGAAGGAACGAGCAACAGTGCCAAGAATACGAGACTCGCACTCATCCCGATGAGGGCTAATCCTTTTTTCACCGGTGCGACTTCACGCCCTGCCGCTTCCTGTCTCCATGCAAGCACTTTATAAGCCGCGAAACAAGTGAAGAAATACGCAACGGATACACCTGTCGACGACATGTCAACAATCCATGACAATGCCTGTCTTCCAAACCAAGGTGTCGGTAAAGTGATA
>CAOKMT010000193.1 GCA_948469885.1 uncultured Sporosarcina sp.
TGACGAAAAAACAAGTGGAAACGCCAATGGTCCCCAGATCGGAACTTGCGAACACTTCCACGGAAGAATTGAAGCATGAACTAGCGGAGATGAAAAAGATGATTCATATGCTCCAGTCTTCGATCGATACATCTCGCTATCCGGATGATATGCAACCGCTTCTACATCATTTGCAGCGACAATCATTATGTGAAAATCTCGTAGCCCGGATCGGGGACGAGATTTTCAATCGGATGAAAGCGGAGAAAAAAGATTACACAATCCATCAACAATGCGACATTACGAGAGAATTGTTGAAAAAGGACATGGTGCATATGCCATTTGGTGGAATCACTTTCGAGAAAAAATATATTAACGTCCTTGGACCGACTGGTGTCGGGAAAACGACAACAATCGCTAAAATTGCTGCTCGCGCTTTGCTCGAAGGAAAAAAGAAAATAGGGTTTATCACAACCGATACATATAGAATCGCTGCTATTGAACAGTTACGGACGTATGCCAATTTACTTCAAGCCCCCGTGGAAGTCGTTTATAACCGTGTCGATTTCAATAAGGCGATAGAGAAACTTTCACATTTGGATCTTGTTTTTATAGATACGGCGGGCCGTAATTACAAAGAGGCGAAATTTGTTGAAGATTTAACAGCGCTCCTTGATTTTTCACTTGATATGGAATCCTATCTTGTGCTGTCCATGACGTCGAAAGAAGAGGATATGGAAGTGATCGTGGAAAGATTCAATGCGTTGCCGATTAGAAAATTCATTTTCACGAAAATGGATGAAACGAGCTCGATCGGTCCGCTGTTCAATTTGATGAAAAAGTATTCAATCGGAACGGCTTATTATACAGATGGGCAAGAAGTACCGGAAGATCTTGTGGAAACTGATTTTGACACGTTGGTCAACCTTTTGTTGGACGGTGTTGCTGATGCGTGATCAAGCCGAAATGTTACGCTTGCAGATGTTGAAATCCCAAGGACAGCATTCAAGGTCGATTGCCATTGTCAGCGGAAAAGGCGGCGTAGGGAAGTCAAACTTTTCCACAAACTTTGCGCATGCACTCCTTGCAAGGGGAAAGAAAGTGATCATCGTAGATATGGACATTGGAATGGGCAATATCCATATTTTATTGGGGGTGACACCGCGCAATAGTTTGAAAGATTATTTGGACGGCACGAACAGTTTAGCTGAAGTGATCAATCGTACTTCAAATGGTCTCGATTTCATTTCAGGTGGTTCAGGTCTCGATAAAGTGATGGAATGGAAGCCAGCAATGTTTGATCGGCTCATGGAAGCTTTCGAATATTTACAGAAAGCGTATGATTTCATCCTTTTCGACATGGGCGCTGGTGCGACAGAAAGAGCGATAGACCTTGTCCTTGCTGTGGAAGAAGTGATTGTCATTTCGACGACCGAGCCGACTTCGGTGACAGATGCATACTCCATGATGAAATTCATTTGTCTAAGAGATCCGGATAAGTCTTTTCATCTTGTCAGTAACCGGGTCCCGCCAAATGATGACGGCAATGATACTGCGACAAGATTACAATTTGCGATGCGCAAGTTTCTAGGGAAAGAAACGAAGATTTTAGGTTTTTTACCCGAAGATCCAGCTGTCCAGAAAGCGGTTCTCGCCCAGCAACCATACATTCTGCTTTACCCGAAGGCGCCTGCTTCGAAGAGGATGATCGCGATTGCCGAGACTTTCGTACAAAAAGAGCCCGATGAAGCTGTACAGAAAGAATCGGGCTTTTTAAAGAAGTTGAGAAGTATATTTATGAAAGGGCGTGGCTGACCTGCATACAAGTAAGGTGAAAAAAGTACTTGTTGTCGATGATTCGGCATTTATGCGTAAACTCATAACAGATTTTCTCAATGACCATCCAAACATGAAAGTGATCGGGACGGCGCGGAATGGAAAAGATGCCATCGAAAAAGTAAAAAAGCTGCAACCAGACGTCGTTACATTGGATATCGAGATGCCGATCATGAATGGGTTAGATGCTTTGAAAGAAATAATGAAAACAACGCCGGTTCCTGTGGTCATCCTTTCGAGTACGACGAAAGAAGGGACCAAGAATACGATGCTTGCCATGGAGTACGGGGCAGTCGATTTGATCGCGAAACCAGGAGGGGCAATTTCACTCAATTTACATGACGTAAAAGATGAGATTATTGAAAAAGTGTTAGCTGCTGCTGACGTCCCGTTATTCAAGTTAACAAAACTAGATCGAACAGACGACTCCACGAGACATGCGACAGAAAGCAGAAAACAACTTCAAACAAACCGTCCACCTATTCAGCTGACAACAACCGAGCAAAGGGGACTGCCAGCTAAAAAAGATACCAATGAAATTTTCACTAAAATGCATAAAACAATCGTTTTGATTGGGACATCGACTGGAGGTCCTCGCGCACTGCAAGAAGTGCTCACGCGGTTGCCGGCCAATTTTCAAGCGCCGATTTTAATCGTTCAACATATGCCACCCAGTTTTACAAAATCGTTGGCGGATCGACTCGATGGCTTATGCGCCATTCGAGTGAAAGAAGCGGCCGACGGTGAAGCACTCACAAATGGGACTGCTTATATTGCGCCGGGAGGAAAGCATTTGAATGTAAGGAAGTTAGGAACATCTTATTTTGCTCATGTAGGCGACGAGGAACCGCCTCGACTGGGCCATCGACCGTCCGTTGATGTACTTTTCGAATCGGCTGCGAAATTGACGGATATAAATTGTGTGGCCGTCGTTATGACGGGTATGGGGTCCGATGGAAAGAACGGGATGGAGCGTTTGAAAGAATATGGTCGGACAGTTGCGATTGCTGAGTCACAAGAGACATCGGTCGTGTACGGCATGCCGAAAGCGATTGTCGATGCAGGACTTGCCGACGAAGTCGTCGACGTCCATGACATTTCGAATGCCATTTTGGAAAGAGTGCATTTTTAATTGGATCCAACAGAAGTCTCTCACTTCCATGAAGTCGCGGGATGAATGCAAACTTCAATGGATCCGGCAGGGATATTGAACGATACAATAGTAAGCCGCATTTGATAGGGGGCAAAATGATGGAAACGAATCAATACTTAGAGATGTTTCTCGATGAAAGTAAAGAACATCTTCAATCGTGTAATGAGCATCTGCTTGAACTGGAAAAGTATCCGGAAGATTTGGCGATTGTCAATGAAATATTCCGGGCTGCCCATACGTTGAAAGGTATGTCGGCAACGATGGGATATGAAGACATTGCCGATCTTACGCATGTCATGGAAAATGTTTTGGATGCGATCCGCAATGAAAAATTGCGAGTGACGACTGAGATTTTAGATGTTGTATTTGAAGCTGTCAGTTCTCTTGAAGAAATGGTCTTTGAGATTGAAGCAGGGGGGACAGGAAAAAAAGATGTGCGTGACCTTGTTGCACAGTTGAATCGGATTGAAGCGGGTGAGACGCTGGCGCTTGTAGAAACTGTTGCGACCGTCGTTGAGGAAGATGTGAACCTTCCGGATGCGGGACTTCATTATGACGATTTTGAAATGACAGTCATTTCCCAGT
>CAOKMT010000194.1 GCA_948469885.1 uncultured Sporosarcina sp.
AGACCTGCCACATCCTCTTTTTCCAGTTCGTCTAGCGCTTCCAGTAACTCTTTGTATGTACTCATCGAGAAACTCGTAATCCGGATATGCCCGATGCCATCTTCGTCCATTTCGGCATAGACTGTTTCAATCGGAATGACGTCACGAACAACTTTTACTTCCATCGGCTCCGTTTCAGCTCCGCGCATAACCGTCAAGGTGACAGTCGTTCCTTTTTCACCGCGAATGAGGAGTACTGCTTCTGATGAAGACATACCGCGTATGCTTTCGCCATCCACTTCGGTAATTTTATCTTTCGGTAACAGCCCTGCACGTTCAGCAGGAGAATTTTTAATCGGTGATACAATTGCGATATATCCGTCTTGCTCCTGGATTTCCGCCCCAATTCCCTCAAAGCTTGAAGAAATGCTCTCGTTCAACTGATTGGCTTCTTCCATGCTCAAATAGTCTGAGTACGGATCACCAATGGCATCGATCATACCGTTAATGGCACCATCGATCATTTCCGCCTCGTCAAGTTCTTCATAGTAATGCTTCATCACTTCGTCATATGCTTCATATAGTTTTTTGAATTCCATACGTTCGCCTTGATGTGATTTTACCACTTCCACCACTTTGTCTTCTCCCGTCGTAAGAACAAAAAAGGTGATTCCGGCAGTGACAAGCACAAGTCCGAACACAAGCATCACGAAAGAGAACGGTTTTAATTGTATATGTCTTTTAGCAGGCGGCTTATGAGCAGGTTGCTGTTCTTGACCGCCATTCTCTTTGTCGTTCATCCCATTCCCCACTTTCTTCTAAGTTTACACGGCTTCCTAAATTAAATGCCGATGTTTTATGTTGGATGGGTCATGAGAAAAAGACCGCAATTACGCGGCCTTGTTCCCTTTATTTTTGGATCGCCGCTTCAAGTGCCACTTCGATCATATCGTTGAAGGTTAGCTGACGCTCTTCTGCGGAAGTCGCTTCTCCTGTCAAAATATGGTCGCTCACTGTCAAAATCGCCAATGCTTGACGACCAAATTTCGCGGCCAGCGTATAAAGTGCCGCAGCTTCCATTTCCACTGCGAGGACACCGTATTGTGCTAATTTTTCATGGTCGGAAAATTCATTGTAAAACAAATCTTCCGTGAACACGTTACCAACTTTCAAGTCCAACCCTTTTTGAACGCCACTATTATATGCTTTCAATAAAAGGTCAAAATTCGCGATCGGTGCATATTTGATTTTGTCAAAAATGATATCATTCATCGTCGAATTCGTTGTCGCACTTTGGGCGATGATGACATCACGTAATTGGACGTCTTTTTGAATTGCGCCGCATGTACCGACACGGATTAGTTTTTGAACGTCATATTCCTGCATCAATTCTGTCACGTAGATGGATATAGAAGGCACACCCATTCCCGTGCCTTGCACAGAAATACGCTCGCCTTTGTACGTGCCTGTGTAGCCGAACATATTGCGGACCTCATTATACTGAGTGACGTTATCCAAAAAGGTTTCGGCAATATACTTTGCTCGAAGCGGATCGCCAGGGAGCAAAATTGTCTCCGCAATCTCGCCTTTTTTCGCATTAATATGTATGCTCATCCGTCATTTCCTCACTTTCAAATTAAATTGGTTTGCAGTGTGCCATTTTCTTATTAGTCCTTATCATTAACCATCATACATTCAAAAAATGATGAATGCAAAGAAGAGGAGGACACCTTTAACAGTACTCGAAAGAAGTCCCACTTCAAATGTTTTAAGGGCGTATGGTTTTTCCGAATTTTGATATCGTACACTTGCACACGCTCTTTGAAAACTGAAATCATGAGGTTGTGACAGGAAGAATGTTCTGCCACGTAAAGTCTTCAAGCCGCCAAAGAACTAGCCATTGCGTTCGTCAGAAGCCCTTCTTTCACTTCTAGAAAGTAAGAAGAGTCGTTCACCGAACCCGCTCTTCGTAAAGCTTATACAATTCATCAAAGACAACGGAGCGCATCTCCTCGTCTCCTTTTTCTTCAACGTAACGGGAAAGTGTATCGAAATCTTTTTCTTCTTTCGGAAAACTGAGATCATTAAACATACTTTCTGCAAAAACTGCTTTTTCATCCTCTTTTTTCCCGCCCCGAAACGATAGTGTAAATTGGTAAAATGACTTGTTCATATCTTGCTCCTTTCCGTGTCCATTTGCCATTAGAATAAATTTCGGTACTCCCCATATCCTTCTTTTTCAAGATCACTTACCGGAATGAAACGGAGGGCGGCGGAATTGATGCAGTACCTAAGCCCTGCTGGTCCCGGTCCGTCTGGAAAGACATGCCCCAAATGTGAATCGGCTGTTTGACTGCGCACTTCCGTCCTTCTCATCCCATGGCTGTCATCAAAATGCTCCGTCACTTCTTCCGCTTTGATCGGCTTCGTGAAGCTTGGCCACCCGCAGCCCGCATCGTACTTATCTTTTGAGCTGAATAGCGGTTTGCCGGAAACGATATCGACGTAGATCCCTTCTTCGTAATGGCTGTCATATTCGTTTTGAAATGGAGGTTCTGTCCCGTTTTGCTGTGTCACATAATACTGCATTTCCGTCAATTCTTCTTTCAAGTCTTTCTTCATCATGCATCCCCCCAATGTTTTTGTTGAAACCCTACACGTCCCGAACCGATCGAATAACGTTGATAATGCGTTGGATTCTTCACATAATATTGTTGGTGATAGTCTTCAGCAGCATAAAATGTTTTGGCAGGTAAAATGTCTGTGGCGATCGGCTTATCAAATTTCTTAGAAGCTTCGAGCACCTCTTTGGATCGCTCTGCGAGGTCTCTTTGTTCTTCAGTATGATAATAAATCGCCGTTTCATACGATTCCCCACGGTCAAAAAACTGCCCTCCGGTATCTGTTGGGTCGATTTGACGCCAAAAAATATCGAGCAATTGCTCATAAGAAATCAATTCAGGATCAAATGTAATTTGTACAGCTTCGCGGTGACCCGTCCTATTCGTGCAAACTTGTTCATATGTTGGATTTTCCAAATCTCCACCCGTGTAGCCCGAAACGACAGTTTTCACACCGTCATATCGATCAAACGGTTTTACCATGCACCAAAAACAGCCGCCTGCAAACGTTGCAACCGATGTAGCCATTTGTCGACACCTCATTTGTTTGGAATGGTTACTTCAAGAATAATTTCATCTTTATCAAGATTGAACTCTTTTGCTTTCACGTGTAAATCTCCCGAAATTGGCAATGCTCCTAAGTCGATGAACAATTCTTCTTCTTTCGGGCGGACAATCATCCACGGCGGCAGTTTCACTGAGTCTTTCAGCAATTTCAGTACCGTCGTTGGTGGGATATTCAACTTCCCGACTTCCACGGAGGATTGTTTTAAAATCAAGTTGCCATTCTCTTGTACAACAGGATCAAAATGCATGATAACCGGAAGTGTATAGGAAAACACCGTCAACTCCGACGACAATATAATGTCATCGCCCACTTCCATCGTCACAGGAAGCGGTTCATTTTGCATCGCTTTTCGAATATACGTATTGGCAA
>CAOKMT010000195.1 GCA_948469885.1 uncultured Sporosarcina sp.
CGTTCGGCCCTAAAACACCAGTCGATTGTATGATCATTGCACCGATGACAGGGAATTCGATTAGCCGATTTGCCAATGCTGCGACTGACAGTCCAGTTCTTATGGCAGCTAAAGCAACGCTAAGAAATGGAAGTCCAGTGTTATTAGGTATTTCGACGAATGATGCGCTTGGGTTGAATGGTGTCAATATTATGAAATTACTTAATATGAAAAATGTTTTCTTCATCCCATTCGGTCAAGACGATCCACATAAAAAGCCGAACTCCTTAATTTCAGATTTTTCACTCATGGTCCCGGCTGCCGCAGCCGCTTTGGAAAATAAACAATTGCAACCATTATTAATAATTCATGAGGAAATTTGAAGGTTCTGACGCATTGAACCGGATCTTATGATATAATCTTCCCAATACTATGCATAGTTGCTGAAAGGGAGATATTAGTATGAGTACATTGAATGTTGCAATTGTTGGCGCGACTGGCGCTGTTGGAACAACTATTTTGGAAAAATTACTTGCGCGTAAATTTCCTGCAAAATCTATTAAACTGCTCGCCTCGAAAAGATCCGCTGGAGTAGAAGTTTCAGTGGGCGGACAAAATTTCACAGTTGAAGAAACGGTACCCGAGTCATTTGACGACGTGGATATCGCCTTTTTTAGTGCGGGAGGCAGCATTTCGAAAATGTTTGCGGAGGAAGCTGTTAAACGGGGGGCGATCGTCATCGATAATACGAGTGCTTTCCGCATGGACGAAAATATTCCGCTCGTTGTGCCTGAAGTGAATCGCCATGTTTTAACAAAGGACGCAGGTATAATTGCCAATCCAAACTGTTCGACGATTCAAATGGTTGCGGCGCTTGAACCGATCCGGGAGAAGTTCGGGTTGAATCGCATTATCGTGTCGACTTATCAAGCAGTGTCTGGCGCTGGTACGGAAGCGATTGAGGAACTTGAAAGCCAAGCAAATCAGTTTGACAACCGCGCGACCGTCGAGGCGAGCGTATTGCCGTCTGCTGGGGGAGAACGTCATTATCCAATTGCTTTTAATGCCATTCCGCAAATCGATGCATTCGACGAATCGGGTTATACACTTGAAGAATTGAAAATGATTAATGAAACAAAGAAGATATTTGAAGCACCGAGTATGCACGTTTCAGCGACATGCGTTCGAATTCCAGTCGTGACCGGTCACTCAGAGTCACTCTATATCGAGCTGGACCAAGAAGGTGTGACGACGGAAGAGCTGCGCGCAGCGCTTGCGGATGTACCTGGTCTAGTGGTGCAAGATGACCCGGCCACACAATCGTATCCAATGGCACTTTACGCGGAAGGAAAAGATGAAGTGTTCGTTGGACGTCTGCGTAAAGATCCAGATCATCCTTGTGGCTTTCACTTGTGGGTAGTGACGGATAATTTAGTGAAGGGTGCTGCACTAAACTCTGTTCAAATTGCGGAACACCTTGTCGAGCTAAAAACTACGTCATAACAATGAAAGAGGCTTGATTTAAATGGAACTTGGTCATATATCGACGGCAATGGTGACGCCGTTTTCGGAAACGGGCGCGATCGACTATGATAAAACGGATGCGATTATTGAACATTTGATCAATAATGGTACAGATTCGTTGGTCGTTTGTGGAACGACGGGAGAATCGCCTACGTTGACAACGAAAGAGCAGCTAGAATTTATCCAATATACAGTTCGTAAAGTGGATAAACGCATACCGGTCATCGCAGGTACCGGTTCAAATGCGACTGCTGAAGCAATTAATATGACGAAAAAGGCGACACAAGCAGGAGCCGATGGCATTATGCTTGTCGCCCCGTATTACAACCGACCTGACCAGAAAGGGTTATACGCTCATTTTTCTCAAATTGCCGCTGAGACGGTGCTACCAATCCTGTTGTATAATATTCCAGGCCGCTCTGTTATCAATATGCTTCCTGAAACAGTCATTGCCTTATCGAAAGTGAAGAATATCCGGGCAATGAAAGAAGCGAGTGGCGATCTGGAGCAAATTGCAGATATTATTGATGGAACTGATGAAGGGTTTGCCGTCTATAGCGGGGATGACGGCATGACATTGCCGATCCTTGCGATCGGAGGCAACGGAATTGTATCGGTTGCGTCGCACGTCGTCGGGAATGAAATGCAGAAAATGATTCGTTCGTTTAAAGAAGGTAAATTGGCGGAGGCTGCGGCAATGCATAGAACATTGCTCCCGCTATTCCGTGCATTATTCTCTGCACCTAGCCCTGTTCCATTAAAATACGCCCTGCGTAAAAATGGGCTGGATGTAGGCGGTGTCAGGTTGCCGCTCGTCGGTATCGATGAAGAAAATGAATTGTTTGATCAAGCATTGGCAAGATTTATCAATCAACAACATATTTTCACTTGAAAAAAGCCGGTAGCGATTACCGGCTTTTTCGTATATGTTCCCCTCTTTCTGTGCTTTTTTTATTTGTACAGGAACGTTTCGTCCCGTATAATGGAACGTAGTCGTGATGGACGGGGAAATTGAATTAGGAGGAAATGAATTGACGAAAACCAAAAATGAATTAATTAGAATTATTCCCCTTGGGGGGATAGGGGAAATCGGAAAAGCGATGTACGTCATTGAGATTGACGACGAACTGTTTATCGTAGACGCTGGACTTATGTTCCCAGAAAATGAAATGTTAGGAATTGACATTGTCATTCCGGACATGACCTATATCGAAGAAAATAAGCAACGGGTGAAAGGAATTTTCTTGACCCACGGACATGAGGATGCAATCGGCTCTATCGCATACTTGCTTCAAAAAGTCCAAGCACCGGTATACGGATCCAAGCTGACATTGGCACTCGCCAAAGAACATTTGAAAGAAATGCCTGCTCCAGCCCCAGTTCGCTTTTTCGAAGTGACGAACAAAAGCCGGATGAATTTCAAAGGGACGCATGTCACATTCTTTAATACGACACATAGTATTCCAGACTCACTTGGCATTGTTTTCCATACAAGTGAAGGTGCGATTGTCCATACAGGAGAATTTAAATTTGACCAATCTGCGAAGGGAAAGTATCGTCCCGATATTGCAAAAATGGCAAGCCTCGGCGAAGACGGCGTTTTTATTTTGATGTCGGATTCTTCAGAAGCGGAACGCCCGGGTTATACGACTTCCGAATCGGTCATTGAAACGCATTTATCCAAAACGTTTCACGATGCGGAAGGAAGAATTCTCGTTGCGCTTTACGCATCAAACTTCATCCGGATTCAGCAAGTATTCGACAAAGCTTTTGAAAACGGCAAGAAAGTGGCTGTCGTCGGGAAAAGCTTGGAAAGTTATTTTGAAGTCGGCATGAAGCTCGGTTATTTAACGATTGAAAATGATGTTGTCATCCCTGTCAATGACATTGAAAAGTATAACGATGACGAAGTTGTCATTATCGTAACAGGCAATAAAGGCGAACCGCTCGATGCACTTGCAAAAATTGTCCGCAAACATCATAAA
>CAOKMT010000196.1 GCA_948469885.1 uncultured Sporosarcina sp.
GTAGTAGACCTGCGAGTCCACCGACGAATAATCCTTTCATCAGACCGCCGGATGTAAAGCCACCGCCTTTTTTCTTTTGAGTTGTCGATTTATTCGGTGTAACGTTTTGTTTGTCTTCTTGTTTCTTTTGGAAATTCGATTGATTCTGTTTGTTGCGGTCCATGTTGAACCCTTTTTTTCCTGATTTGAATCCTCTTGCTTCAGCTGTCGGGTGATCGTTGAACATCATATCTCCGAGTGGTGTGGCAACAAGCGTCAAGACGAGTAACGCTGCTAATAATTTTTTCACTTTTTTCCCTCCATTAGTGGATAGTATTTTTTCTATCTACATACCATCTTGTCTATTTTATATGATTTTGGGACATAATCCAAAAGAAAGCTTTTCTTTCATCGAAGTATCAAATGATTTGTTTTGTTCATTCTAAGGAAAAGGAGGTGCGACGCTGTGGCTCAAGAAATTTTGTGTGAAGTGAAGAACTGTAAGTTTTGGAGTTCAGGGAACAAATGTAGTGCGAAATCCATTTATGTCGTCAGCCAGAACGGGAATATGGCTGAAAGTAGTGCGGAGACGGATTGTAAAACATTTGCACCGAGAGACTAAGCATTTACATGCACCAAACTCTTAGTCACCGCTAGCATCATGCTCCCCTCCTTCGGCGAATGTTTTGCTGGAGGAGGGGTTTTTGAATTTTACGAGTATTTAGCTTCCGGTTTTTTACCTGAAAAACGAACCATGATATTGCATTATAAAAAAATGGTTTTCGGGCACACTTTTAGTATTCTTTCCAATCTTAGGAGGGCTTTCATTTGAATACGATTGAAAATCAATTATCCGTCTTCGCGTTAGGCGGTATTCGTGAAATCGGGAAAAATATGTATGTTATACAATACGCAGATGACATTTTTGTGATCGATTGTGGGGGGAAGTTTCCGGATGAAAGCGAGCCTGGGGTCGATTTGCTCATCCAAGATATTTCCTATTTGCAACAACATCAAGAGAAAATCCGCGCTTTAATCGTCACACATGGTCATGAGGATCATATTGGCGGCATTCCCTATTTTTTAAAACAGCTGAATGTGCCTGTCTATGCGACTCGCTTCACTTTAGGATTAATTACATTGAAATTGAAAGAGCATCGCTTGTTTAGGCAAACTGAACTAAACCTCATTCATGAGGATTCTACTTTGTCTGTCGGTGCAGTACAAGTCACATTTTTTAAAACAAATCATAGCATTCCGGATTGTTTAGGTATCATTTTTGACACGCCGGAAGGGACAGTTGTACATACGGGTGATTTTAAGTTTGATTTTTCGCCTGTGCATGATGAATATGCAGATCTTCATAAAATGGCTGAAATTGGGAAAAATGGTGTCTTACTTTTATTGTCGGAAAGTACGAATGCGGAACGACCTGGATTCAATTCATCCGAGCGGTTGATCGGCAAGCATTTGGAGGAAGCGTTCCAGAAAGCGAGCCGTAAAGTGTTTGTTTCCACTTTTGCATCCAATGTCCATCGGCTTCAACAAGTCGTGGATGCTGCACAAAAAACAGGTCGAAAACTCGCGTTGCTTGGGCGCAGTATGGTGAATGTCGTGGAAGTAGCATCCGAGATCGGCTACTTGCAAATGCCGCCGGATATGTTGATTGATAAAACAGATATCGATCAAATGGATCCCGAGAAAGTGGCGGTTCTTTGCACAGGCAGTCAAGGAGAACCGATGGCAGCGCTCTCACGCTTGGCAAACGGCAGTTTCCGGCAAGCAGAAATCCTTCCGGAAGATACGGTCATTTTTGCATCTTCTCCCATTCCAGGCAATGAAAAAAGCGTTTCGCGTATTATCGACCGATTGTTCTTGTTAGGGGCTGATGTCATTTACGGTTCGGGCAAAGAGACAGGGATGCACGTTTCGGGACATGCGTATCAAGAAGAGCTGAAATTAATGTTGTCGCTCATGAAGCCGAAATATTTCATCCCCATTCACGGGGAATATAGGATGCTTGAAAAACATCGCCAACTGGCCGAATCGGTCGGAGTGGAAAAGGACCATATTTTTGTGCTTGATAATGGGGATGTCGTCGACATTCAGCGAGGCAAGGCGACCCAAACCCGGACGCTTCAAGCGGGGACCGTTTTTGTTGATGGCTCAGGAATAGGAGACGTAGGCAATACAGTGTTACGAGACCGAAAACAATTGTCCGAGGAAGGAATGCTCGTCATCGTCATGACGTTAGAGAAATCGAACGGGCAAATCATCGGGCACCCGAAGACGGTTTCTCGCGGTTTTGTTTATATCCGAGATTCAAAAGAATTGTTGGACGAAGTGGATGAGCTTATCAGGCAGACGATTGGGCATTTGAATAGCGCAGAAGGTGTTTCGAAAAAGCGGCTGAAACAAGAAGTGAGAAAAGCAGTGGAAAATTTTCTATTTGAACGTACGAAAAGAAAACCGGTCATTTTGCCAATCGTCATTGAAGTTTGATATTCCATGACGCCAACGCGTCATCGATATTATTTAGTTTGAATTTGAAGATCTGTTTTTTCGGATAAGACGACTTGATAAAGTGAAGACTTCCAAGCGGGGATAATCTATGCCTATTCTTCTTAAAATTGTCACTGTTGTGCCACATAAACGCCGTGGTTTTGTGAAATTCATGCTATACTGTTATTCATAGAATAATAATTCAATGAGCTGGTTACAGAAATGTCCCGTTCATAAGGAATTGATCAATACACAACGGAAGTGCCAACTATAAAAGAACGGGGAAGATTGCATTTGCTACATTACACTACTTATACATTAAGCAAGAAAGCGGAGTGGGTCGTCTTTCTTCACGGATTTGGCGGGAACTCCAATATTTGGTATAAGCAAGTCGATGCATTTAAAAAACATTTCAATTTGTTGTTCATTGATTTGAGCGGTCATGGGGGTTCTGCTCTCTATCGCCCAGACCGTCTTCATTATACAGAAGAAGGTGTATCAAAAGACATTGTGAATGTGCTGGATTCACTGTCGATTGAAAAAGCACATTTTGCAGGTATTAGTTTAGGATCGATCGTTTTACATGGTTTGCAGCAATTCGCGCCTGAACGTATTCAAAGCATGATTTTAGCAGGAGCGATTACGCACTTTACACCTTTTGCCAAAGCATTGCTGAAAACAGGTGATTGGTTGAAAGGTCTTGTTCCTTTTATGTGGCTGTATAAGTTATTCGCTTATATTTTAATGCCGAAAAAGCACCATGAAAAATCGAGAAGTTTTTTCATTCAAGAAGCGAAGAAGTTGCAGCGGCAAGAGTTTCTGAAATGGTATCAATTCGTAGCGAAAGCGCCGGAAGTTTTTTCGAAAATGAAAACCGAGAACTGCAAAATTCCGAAAATTTACATTATGGGTTCGCAAGATTATATGTTTGTCGGCCCGGTCAAACATGATACAATAAAAGATAAGCTCGCCTCGGTTCACATCATTCAACGTCTG
>CAOKMT010000197.1 GCA_948469885.1 uncultured Sporosarcina sp.
TGCGCTCGGTGATATGGACTTTAAAGTGGCGGGTACTGAAAAAGGGATAACGGCACTTCAAATGGACATTAAAATCGAAGGGTTATCGCGTGAGATTCTTGAAGAATCAATGGCGCAAGCGAAAGCAGGCCGCTTACACATCTTGAAGCATATGCAGTCGGCGATTGCGGAGCCGAGAGAGCAATTATCGGAATACGCACCGAAAATCATTATGATTCAAATTAATCCTGATAAAATTCGTGATGTAATCGGACCAGGCGGGAAAGTCATCAACAAAATCATCGAAGAAACAGATGTTAAAATCGATACGGAGCAAGACGGTACAATCTACATTTCTTCTCCGAACAGTGAAATGAACGAAAAAGCGAAAAAGATGATTGAAGATATTGTTCGGGAAGCAAAAGTTGGCGAATATTACTTGGCAAAAGTGAAGCGAATTGAAAAATTCGGCGCATTCCTTGAACTGTTCCCAGGCAAAGACGGACTCCTTCACATTTCTGAAATTGCGGAAGAGCGGACGAGAGCAGTTGAGGATGTTATGAAGCTTGGAGACGAACTTTTCGTCAAAGTCATTGAAATCGATAACCAAGGTCGCGTTAATTTATCGAGAAAAGTGGTTCTAATCGAAGAGAAAAAAGCAGCGGAAAAAGAGAAAAAAGAATCATAAAAGATAAAAGAAAGTTGAAAAGTCTCTCTTCACTTCATATAAGTGAAGAAGGACTTTTTTTAACTTTCTTCAACATGCAACCGTTTTTAAGGGGGAACAAAAATGATAGGTACACATAAATGTACAAATGGCATCAGAATCGTCTATGAGCAAATGCCTTATACCCGATCCGTTGCCCTTGGTGTCTGGGTGGAAGCGGGCTCAGCGGATGAGCATGCAGCCGAGGCAGGTATTGCACACTTCATTGAACATATGTTATTTAAAGGGACAGCTTCGAGAACGGCGCGTACAATTGCAGAACAATTCGACCGGATGGGCGGCGATTTAAATGCTTTCACTTCCAAGGAAATGACGTGTTTTCATGCGACTGTGTTAAAAGAACATGCAGAGAAAGCATTGACGATCATCGAGGATATGGTCTTCCACTCGGTTTTTGATCCGGAGGAATTGGAGAAAGAAAAGTCGGTCGTACTTGAAGAAATCGCCACGGTGGAAGATACACCTGATGATGATGTACATGAATTGCTTTGGCTGGCGATGTATCCGAATGACTCGATCGGCAAGCCGGTTCTTGGCTCAGCGGAGACGATCGCATCATTCGATAAAAAAGCGATTCAGAGTTATATGGAACGAATGTATAAACCCGAACGGATAGTCATTTCAGTTGCGGGAAATTATGACGATAATTTCATCTCATTTATCGAACGAAAATTCGGTTCTGTCAAAAGAGCTAGTGAAACGGAAAAGGTGCAGGCACTTCGCATCCCTCAGTTTCATGGACAGGATCGTTTGAAAAAGAAAGACATTGAGCAAGCGCATCTATGCCTAGGGTTTCCAGGGCTTCCAATTGACGAGGAGCGTATTTATGAAGTTGCCCTATTGGATAGCATTATAGGCGGTTCGATGTCATCCCGCCTTTTTCAAGAGGTACGGGAAGCGCGAGGTCTTGCTTATTCGATTTACTCTTATCACGCATCTTATAGGCATGCAGGTGCTTTTGTTATATACGGAGGGACTTCACCCGAAAAAACGGAAGAATTATATGACACGATCCATGAGGTGATCCATTCCTTGCGCCAAGGTGATATAACGGCACAAGAAGTAAAAAATGCAAAAGCGCAAGTAAAAGGTGAGTTTTTACTCGGTCTAGAAACCGCGGAGTCGAGGATGTACCGGAATGGCAAAAATGAGCTGCTATTTGGGGAGCATAAAACAATTGACGAAGTCGTTTCACGATTAAGCGCGGTTGACCGAGTCGGTGTTCAACAACTTGCGGCGGATATTTTAGGACAGAACCATGCGCGATCGATCATTGCACGCGATCAAACAGTTGACTTTCTTGAATTCGATGAATAACTTGTCTCAAGCGGCGGAATGGATTCCGAAATGCGTTAAAATGTATTTTAGTTAGGGAGAATCTAGCGACTCCATGCTATGTCTAGGTGCATTTACGCCGAGCTGTAATTGATTGTTCAGCTTTCCATGTCTCCTTCATATACTGGAGAAGATAAGGAAAGGAGAATGTCGATGTTACTTTCGGAACTGGCCCAAAAAGAGCTGATTCAAATCGATGATGGGGTGAGATATGGCTTATTGGCGGATACCGATCTCATTTTTAATGGAAAAACAGGAGATATTATCGGCTTCGAAGTAAAGAAGCGGTATGGACGTTTTTCCTTCAAAAGCCGTCCAGAACCATCGGAAGAATTTATCCCATGGGAGGAAATTGTTTTAATCGGAGAACATCGTATTCTTTTTAAAAGAACCGCCTCACTTAATGGGGTGAATTTGGATGAGTGAACAAAGATGGCTTTTCATTGGGACCGATAAGCGGATGTCTACGTGCAGTCAAATACTGGCACAGCGTGGTTACATGTGTCAGGCGGTTCAAACGGATACAATGACGGAAGAACTTGAACAGCAGTTGATGGAATTTACACCCGACCATATCGTTTTTCCGATTCATGAACTGAAGGGAACAATCCCTTTAAATTTATTAAAAGAAGGGGCAAAACTTTATACGGGTGTCACCTCGGATAAGTGGAGGGCGCCCTTTCAACAAGCGGGTTTCCAAATGCAGTCTTATTTGAATGAGGAACTTTTTATTTGGAGAAATGCTCAATTGACAGCCGAAGCTTTTCTTTCTGCCTATTATTTGCAGACAGAAAGAACCGTCTCGAATAAACAATTCCACGTCGCGGGCTATGGACGGGTCGGTAAAATGGTTGCCGATGTACTCGTTTCACTTGGAGGCGAAGTGACGGTGATTGCCCGTTCGGATGCACAGCTCGGTGAGGCGATCGCCAGAGGCTTCCAGGTGGAACGGTTGACCGATGATTTTACGTTAGCAACCGCTTGTCTCGTAAATACAATCCCCGTGAAGTGGCTCAACTTGCAAACCGATTCAAAGTTCCCCATCTTCGACTTGGCATCCGCGCCTGGTTGCCTAAGTGATACTGCTGCGCCTGAATACTATAAAATACTACCCGGTTTACCGGGAAAGTATTTTCCATTCGATGCAGCGCTCACTTTGGCCGACGCGCTCGAACGGATACACCGAAGATGAAAGGGGAATTAAATGTTACAGGGGAAGAGGATTGGCCTTGGTATTACGGCCTCACATTGTACGTATGAAGAAGTCATCCCGACGATTGATGCGCTAAAGAATGCCGGCGCTACCGTCGTTCCAGTGATTACACACTCTGTCCTTACTGCAGCCACTAGATTCGGTACGGGGGAAGAATGGGTCAATAAAATCGAGCAAGCTACGGGAGAAAAAGTGATTTCTACGATTGTCG
>CAOKMT010000198.1 GCA_948469885.1 uncultured Sporosarcina sp.
GGAATTTTCATGTCAAATGACAACTTATCAATGCCGACAAAATATGAACCGACGTCCATCGAAAAAGGGCGTTATGAATGGTGGCTCAAAGGGAAATATTTTGAAGCACAACCAGAGAGTAACAAAGAGCCGTATACGATCGTTATTCCACCACCGAACGTCACAGGAAAACTTCACTTGGGGCATGCTTGGGACACGACACTTCAAGATATTTTGACCCGGATGAAACGGATGCAAGGATACGACGCGCTTTGGTTACCAGGTATGGACCACGCTGGTATCGCGACGCAAGCCCGTGTAGAGCAAAGATTGCGTGCCGAAGGAAAGTCGCGGTATGACTTGGGACGTGAGAAATTCATTGAAGAATCATGGAACTGGAAAGAAGAATACGCTTCCCATATTCGTGAACAGTGGGCAAAACTCGGCTTAGGCCTCGATTACTCCCGCGAACGTTTCACGCTCGATGAAGGATTGTCGAAAGCGGTTCAAGAAGTATTCATCAAACTGTACAATAAAGGGCTCATCTACCGCGGCGAATATATTATCAACTGGGATCCTGCGACGAAAACAGCACTTTCGGATATCGAAGTCATACACGAAGATGTGCAAGGTGCATTCTATCATATGCGTTATCCACTTGCGGACGGTACAGGCAGCATTGAAGTGGCGACGACACGGCCGGAAACGATGCTCGGAGATACAGCTGTTGCGGTACATCCGGAAGACGAACGTTACAAGCATCTGATTGGCAAAACATTGACGTTACCGATCGTCGGTCGTGAAATCCCGGTCGTTGCGGATGATTATGTCGATATGGAATTCGGTAGCGGTGCGGTGAAAATTACGCCGGCACACGATCCAAATGACTTTGAAATTGGAAACCGTCACGACCTGCCACGCATTCTCGTCATGAATGAAGACGGCTCGATGAACGAACGTGCAGGGAAGTATGAAGGGATGGACCGATTTGATTGCAGAAAACAGATCGTGAAAGATCTTCAAGAAAGCGGCATTTTGTTCAAAATCGAAGATCACTTGCACTCCGTCGGCCATTCGGAACGGAGCGGTGCTGTCGTGGAGCCTTATTTATCGACACAATGGTTCGTTAAAATGGGACCGCTTGCGGACGCTGCTATCGACCTCCAAAAAGGCGAAGGTAAGGTGAATTTCGTTCCGAACCGTTTCGAAAATACGTATCTCCGTTGGATGGAGAATATCCATGACTGGTGTATTTCCCGTCAATTATGGTGGGGTCATCGTATTCCAGCGTGGTATCATAACGAAACAGGCGAAGTGCACGTCGGACATGAAGCGCCAGCGGACGTTGAAAACTGGCATCAAGATGAAGATGTGCTGGATACATGGTTCTCCTCTGCGCTTTGGCCGTTCTCCACGATGGGGTGGCCGGATGTCGATGATGAGCAGTTCAAACGTTATTATCCGACAGATGCGCTTATTACAGGATATGATATCATTTTCTTCTGGGTGTCACGGATGATTTTCCAAGGCATCGAATTCACGGGACAACGTCCGTTCAAAGACGTGCTGATCCACGGGCTTGTGCGTGATGCGGAAGGCCGCAAAATGTCCAAGTCGCTCGATAATGGTGTCGACCCGATGGAAGTGATCGACAAATACGGTGCAGATGCGCTTCGTTACACGCTTTCCACAGGCGCGTCACCTGGACAAGATATCCGCTTCTCATGGGAAAAAGTCGAGTCGAACTGGAACTTCGCCAATAAGATTTGGAATGCGTCCCGTTTCGCTTTAATGAATATGGACGGCATGACGCATGATGAAATCGATCTAACCGGTAAGAAGTCTGTTGCCGACACATGGATCTTGACGAGATTGAATGAAACGATCGAGCAGGTGACACGACTCGCGGATAAATATGAATTCGGTGAAGTCGGTCGCTCCTTGTACTCATTCATCTGGGATGATTTCTGTGACTGGTATATCGAAATGGCGAAGCTTCCACTTTACGGAGAAGATGAAAACGCCAAGAAAATGACACGCTCTGTCCTCGCTTACGTGTTGGACAATACGATGAGACTGTTGCATCCGTTCATGCCGTTCATCACGGAAGAAATTTGGCAGAATTTACCGCATGACGGCGAGTCGATCACGGTTGCGGCATGGCCTGTCGTGGACGAGACATTGTCCAATAAAGAAAAAGCGTCTGAAATGAAGTTGCTTATGGATATCATCCGTTCCGTTCGTAATATCCGGGCAGAAGTGAATACGCCGATGAGCCGAGAAGTCGCGCTTTATATTTCAGCGAAAGACGATGCGACGGTGGACATTTTGGACACGAACCGCATGTATATCGAACGCTTCTGTAATCCTGAGACGCTCTCGATCGGAAAAGGCATTACGGCGCCAGGCAAATCAATGTCTGCGGTGATTACCGGAGCGGAATTATTCTTGCCGCTGGAAGGACTCATCGACATTGAAGAAGAGCTCGCGCGTCTTCAAAAAGAACTTGCGAAATGGCAAAGCGAAGTGAAACGCGTACAAGGTAAACTGTCGAATGAACGTTTCGTCTCGAAAGCGCCTGCCGCAGTTGTTGAGGAAGAACGTGCCAAAGAAAAGGATTACCTAGAGAAATACGCGACTGTTGAAAAACGGATTGCGGAGTTGAAAGAGATTTAAAGCTAAACAACACTTCGCTTGAGGAGTGATTGAAAAAGTCATGGGTTCCTGCTAGAACTATTGATTCCCGTTCCGGGCGAACGCTTTCCGTGCGGTGGGCGGGAGCCACCTCGTCGCTACAATCAACAGAACTGGGCAATGTATGGGAAAAGTAAAAAATAGCGATTCATTCCTAATATTACAGAGGAATGAATCGCTATTTTATATTAAAGCTATCAAAGGCAGGTAGTATTCCTGATGAATTCCAGCCAAGAAACATTAAATCCTTATGTGGCTCTAAGACTCTGTAGTGCCGAATGATAATATAGTACGCCAAAAAATATATTATCATTTTAAAAAAATGTGGGTTTTCGGTTTTCCAAGTTAGTAAAGTAGGGATAACTCTTTAAGATCAAAAATGTAGAAGCTAAGTAGTATAGTATTCACAATTACCCCACTTTAATCATAATCGCATCGCCTTGGCCGCCACCGGAACAAATTGCAGCAATGCCGATACCACCGCCCCGGCGGCGCAATTCATAAGCGAGTGTTAGAATAATACGCGCTCCACTTGCACCGATAGGATGACCGAGCGCAATTGCACCGCCATTTACATTCACTTTTTTCGGATCAATTCCTGAGATTTTATTGCTGGCAAGAGCAACTACTGCAAATGCTTCATTAATCTCAAATAAATCAATATCGTTAATAGACTTTCCAGTTTTCCTCAAAAGGTCATTAATCACTAAACCTGGAGTTTGGGGAAAGTTTTCAGCCTCCACTGCAACTTCAGCATGTCCAATAACTGTGGCAAGTAT
>CAOKMT010000199.1 GCA_948469885.1 uncultured Sporosarcina sp.
TCATGACGTTTCCGAAACTTGTCAAGCTTACAACACCGATAATAATCCCAACAACCGCACACGCCACCATAACTGCAAGCGCCTGTCTAGCCCCGCTGTCTAAAGCTGCCAAAATATCTTTTACAGACATTCTTGTATTCTTTTTTAGTGCCGCGACAACAACAGTTGCCACAATTGTATAAAATGCGGCATGGCCGATTGGCACAGCCAAATAAAGGAGCACGATTAAAAATACAATTGGTAATAATAAATGGCCTCTTTCTTTCATTACTTCTTTCACCCGTGGCAAGTCAGGTTTCGGAATCCCTTTCAAGTTTTCCTTCCCAGCTCTAAAATGCACTTGCATAATAACCGCTAAAAAATATAACACTGCCGGTATCAAAGCTGCTAAGGCAATCGTCGCGTAAGGAACGCCCGTTGTCTCCGCCATGATGAAAGCACTTGCCCCCATAATTGGCGGCAAAATCTGTCCACCGACCGACGCACTCGCCTCAACAGCACCCGCGAAATTTTTCGAATAACCGACACGTTTCATCATCGGAATCGTAAATGCGCCAGTCCCGACAACATTCGCCACCGCGGCGCCGTTAATACTTCCCATAAAACCACTGGAAATGACCGCCACTTTGGCAGGTCCCCCTTGCTTATGTCCCGCCAAAGCAAGTGCGAGATCATTAAACAATTGTCCCATTCCGGATTTCGCTAAAAAAGCACCAAACAGAATAAACAGAAAGATGAAGGACACAGACGCTCCAATCGCCGTCGAATAAAGGCCTTCCGTTTTTAAATACAATTGTCCAAAGATGTCGCCTAGATCATATTGACGTGTCATCATTTTTGTCGGCATCCACAAATTATGGCTCATAAATGGATAGGACAAAAAGATAAGTGCTAAAATCGGTAAAATCCATCCTGTGACACGACGTGCCGCCTCCAAAACCAAAATGACCGTCATAATGGACATCACAATATCCATCGTATTCGGAATACCACCCCGTGTCGTCACAATCGCTGTATATTCGACGAGTAAATAACCAGCTGACACTAGTGCCAACAAAAATAGCAACCAATCATAAATGGCAACTTTACTGCGATCTTGCGCAGTAAAAGTCGGATATAGTAAAAATATAAGTCCAATTCCGACCGCAACGTGAATCGCTCGCATCTGCAATGTAGGCATCGGGTTAAACGTAATGTATAAATGGAAGATAGAATATAAAATCGCGACAATTGTAACGAACAATGCGACTTGCTTTCCTGAAAATTTCCGAACTTTCGATTCCGTATCAAACTTCTCGATCAATTCGGCTTGTTGTTCTTCTGTCAGCATTTCCGCTTCGTCCACTAAAGCCTTATCTCTTTTCGTCATTTTTTACTCACCTCTTAAGTGCTGCCATAACGGCAATTTTTGTATATCGATAACAACGCTTTCATAGTCATCGACTAATGTATATAATGGAATGGTCTCATTTTCTGTATAAAGTGTCGTTTCAACATTTTCCGAAACGGAGAGCCGAAGTTCAGCCATCTTATTATCCAATTTCATATGTACGAACCCATCATCCGATGGAATCACTTCTCCGATTGAAGGTGTCCCCGCCCCGAAAGTTTTAAACTTCGTTTCAACTAAATAGAGCTCCTTCCCACGTCTTTCATACATTTCCAACCAAGGTTCTTTTTCAACCGAATGGATCCAACCAATTTGAAACGTTCTCCCTTTTAAATAAAACCTACCATCCGCATATGAAACTTGAATGGTAGGCACTTTAAAAAAATGAAAGAAAAGGAGCATTAGTAAAATAATGCTCCCGAACATACTCACACGTTTACTGCTCATCATAGTATTTTTGTGCGCCTGGGTGAATCGGTGCAACCGTTCCGGTTTGAGCCCCTTCAAGTGAAATATCCGCCGCGGCTTGGTGTGAATTTATCATTGCGTCTAAACTATCAAAAAATGTCTTCGTCAATTTATACACATCATCTTCACTCAAATCACTGTTCACGACAAGGGCATTCATAATAGCCGCTGTCGGAATCGCTTCTTCATTGCCATACGTATCTGCTGGAATTTCCATAGAAACAAAGTAGGGCTGCTCTTTTGCAATTTCTTCAATTTTTGCAGGATCAACAGAAACAAGTGCGATGTCTAAACTTGCAGAAAGCTCCATCACCGATGAATTCGGCAAACCACTCGTTAAGAACGCAGCATCAATATTACCTGATTTCAAGCCATCAGCAGCTTCTGCATAACCTAAATAATCGACCCTTAAATCGTCATACGTAATGCCATGACCCGCCAGTAAGTTACGTGCGTTTACCTCAACACCAGAGTTTTGGTCTCCAACGGCGACACGCTTTCCTTTTAAATCTTCAATGGTTTTAATCCCTGAATTTGCAGTCGTTACAATTTGAACAAAGTTTGGATATAACGCGCCAATTTGTTGAACATTTTCTACTTTTTCTGAGAAATTCCCTGTTCCTTCTACTGCTTCCGTCAACACATCACTCATGACAAAAGCCATCTCAACTTTACCTTCTTTCATTAAGTTGATGTTTTCAACGGACGCACCTGTTGCTTGTGGTTTAGAATTAATACCGTAAACATCAGAATATTCATTTGCCAGTGTCGTTCCAATAATGTTATATGGACCAGAGGATCCACCCGTTGCAATTGTAACAATCTTTGCCTCAAGTCCGTCGTCGGAACCCGACCCGCCTTCATCGCTACTACCGCCCTGATCATCGGAATTTCCACATGCAGCTAGTAATAATGTACTTAATAAAAAAACCGTTGCTAATAGACTATATTTTTTAAGTTTCATAAATCCTTAGCCTCCTTGTCCCTATAATTGATTATAGTTTACATGATTAATAATTTAATATCAAGATAACTTTTATAATAATCAAAAACAAATGAATAATTAGAAATACATAATTGTAGTATGCATTCGAGTAAATAAAGATAACTGTCAAATCCGCCATTCATAATATTCGAGTATAGAGTGCTAATTACGTGAGATACTACGAGCACTATTTCAAAAGGAGTGTCATCATTTGGCGAAAAAAGACAATAAATCACACCATGATGAAGGTATCACACGGAACATCAACAGACAGGAACATGCCAATAGCTTCATCCAACGACGTGATCCCCGTCTCAACCAACAACAAATCGCCCAGCAAAACATCGCTCAAAACCGGGCTGAAGGAAATGAACATTATAAAGAAGTCCACATGCAGTTAGCGGAAGCAGCAACTGAATTCGAGCTGGAAAAATTTCAAAAAGAGCAAGAAAAAAATCAAAATCAAGAGAAATAAATCTTCCCCCTTCATTCCTGAACACAAAACCGGGCCAATCACCTTGTCGTAAGAGAGCTCGGTTTTCTTCAAATCAATCGCGCCTCGGCGTGATTGCGTCCAGATTTTTTCGAGCATGGGGCCAACA
>CAOKMT010000200.1 GCA_948469885.1 uncultured Sporosarcina sp.
GCCATAGGACGTGGCGAACAAGTCGGCCAACGCCTATCAAGATCCAGCAACGCCTGGCATTTTTGAAAACTTCTACCGAAGGTTTACTTTGGATCAGCAAGAAGGTGAATCCTCTACTGATTCAAGGTAAGCTCCTTAAAAGCCTTTCGCCCGTGCAAAAGGAAGGAATTGATTTAAAAATGGACAGACTAATCCTGTTTTCCGTTTAAATGAAAATAAACTTCCCGGAATTCAAAGATTAGTTATCCATCGTCCACCCTCATTCCTTCCTGTTCAAATTACTCTTAGTATAGCATATGTCTTCCCCTGAAAACAATTCTGATAATGAATTTCATTCATAAAGCCCCGTCACTTCAGCAACCGTGTTTATATCCATTCCTTTCGCGAGTAGAAGTGGCAGACTTCTGCTGAATCCAGTTAAAGTGACCGTGCTATGTAAGTTCATGGACAAAATGCTGCCCGCCTTGGTATTCAGCATGGTCTTTTGGGCGTTAATGAGGCACTTCGTCAACATTAGTTGTTGATGGCTCGCTTGGTACTGTTCATCGACATCGTCGGATGCCGGTTATCGGAAAATTGAAACTTATCTTGATGAAAAACGTATAGATAAGAGAACCTTTAGTGGAGGACACTCTTCCCTATGTTCGGTGCGCAAGCAGTTACTCGTAGCAAAGCTTAAGGAGGCAAATTTTTATGTCTGTCACTACCATTATCGTATACCTTACATTGGCAAGTTTATTATTTACCATTGCCGATGTAAATAAAATCAAAAATGAAAACAAGAAACTTAAAGAAGACATCGAAACGTTGAAAAAACAGATTAATAAAAGTTGATGAACCTCCCTTATATACCACCTACGCCCCCTTCCATAAATTCGGCTTTCTCCCTCATCTTCTGGCCGGATTTCTCTTTTTAATTATTAGATTAGGAGGAATTATCTGTTATAATAAACCAAAGAGCTTTATTCGACAACGGACCATATTGCAGAAGTATCTGTGTTGACATGAACGCAAAATACTTTAATTGTTTGAAGGGGGAATGGCCATGAATGTATATCAAAAACGTACGGTTTATCTTTCAATTGGAGCGCTTACTTTCTTCTTAGGTTTATCGATCATGACACATAATTGGAAATTCTTTTTATGGAGTTTATTGCCTGTTTTTATGATTTTAATGCCATCTTTTACTACTAAAACTGACAAGAATGGCAGTAATAGGAATTAAAAATAAGCAATCATCGGCCGCGATTGTCGAACGATCTCTTGAAAGGGTTGTAATATAAATTTTAAGTATGAGTGTTCTTTGACTGACAAAATGGACGGGTGAAAGAACACTCATCGAAAGGAGGAGAGCATTTGAAGAAGCGTATTTGGCTTTCCTTTCCGATCTTAGCGATCATTATGGTTGGTATTTATTTTTCAATAAAATTAAATCCGCCACTGGAAATAGGGACACTCGCTTCCACTGCCGATCATAAGGCAGCACTTGTGGAAGTTGGCAATAAAGGCTTTCGAGAAGTAAAAATAGTAGATGTTTCAGTCAATAATCATGAGCGGCCCTCGGAAACAAAAATACAAGTGAGTCATGCATTACAAGGTTTTATCATGGCGGATGATTATAACAGTGAGGAAGCAAAAAAATACATATTCGTAGGTCTAAATGATATAGCGCTAAAAGGAGGTACTTCCCCTTCTGCCACGCTAGATAAGTTAAATGATGGAACAGCTTCCGAAAATAATGAGATTTATGGTGTGAGCGTCATTTATGACAAAGAAATAGATAAGGTTCATATAAAATATAGCTATTTTGGAATTCCATTTAACGAAACGGTATTATTTAACTGACGAGAGATTGCTTGTTGAAGAAAAGTAGGTAAAGGTTTCACGATGGGACGCCGGGTGAAAGCGGGTGTATATAATAGATATCGATAAAGACCTCGAGCAAGAAAAGAATCTTACGAAAACGCGCGTCAAAGTAGGATGCCTTAGCTTCTTGATTGGTTCTGTTGCCCTATTTTTCGGACTGGTATTATATGTTATTGGCACGTTCCATTATGAGGTGAACCATAAAGAAACTCCCCTTCTTGTGAGTGAGTCTCCAAAGAAAATAAATACAGTAGAGGTTGTTGAAAAAGGCGCACCATTTTCCTTTGGCCCTTCTGCTATCCGATTGAAATATAAAAAGGAAGATTTTGATACGAGTTTATCTAATGATGGCAAAACCTTAGATGAATCAAATGTTGAAATCGATTGGAAAAATGATCAGGAAGCACTGATTACGCTTTACGGGGAAGAACAGCTTCCTGAAGTCATCCGTTTCAAAGTGACAGAAAGCGACTCTCCTTCATTTACAATTCAGCATATCGAACTGGGATATATCCCTACTTATTCTCACCAAGATCCATTTGGGGATTATGCCATTCAAATACGTAAATCTACCAATTCCAAAGGATCGGAACAATCCTATAATTATCATGCCCCTGTCAGGGTATACTATGGTCCAAAAGGGACTGAACCTAAACAATTTATAGAATGGCCTATTCATGAGTTCTCCATTAGAGATGAATTCGAATTATATTGGAATACTGATTATGTTTGGATCGATGTATTGGGTAAGAATGATAACGGGACAACTTATGTAAAAGATTCATTACAAGTATCGTTTAATTGATGGCGGTGTAAACAGCGCGTGACTCACTTGAAGGGAGGATTATATTGATAAAAAGCAAATGGATGTTATCTTTTTCGCTGATTCTTTTATCCGTAGCTATGATCGTAAATTTTCCTTTCCCACACAAAGATCCTTATGGAGAATCGGTTTTGGCGATCTTTAATATCCCTATTAAATTTGCAAATGGATTTCACACTGTCGGGATAACGACTCTGCTTTTATTAGTCGTAGGCATCTATTTTCTTGTGAAATCATTAAAGAAATACGCTGGTCGAATTGCACTCATTGTGATTGTAATCGTAATTTTTGCCCCTACGTTTCTCGTTAATTCATTTCAAAAAAACTTTGCCACTGGGATTTACGCTGTTTCCTATACGAGTGAGGAAAGCAAGTGTAGGTTCGAAATGGCAGATCAAGAGACATTGTACGGGGAATGCGACCTTTCTTTTAAAAACCACAGCAACAAGGATGTCCAGTTCTCCGTTGAATTTTATGAAGAACACCTCTTTAAAGATGGGCTACCTATGGTGTCGCTCATGAATAACGGCGCCCCATTCGAAGTGATGCTAAGAGGCAAAGAAAACAAGCGCGTAAAAGTAACGGCGGATATCGATGTGTCAGCGATGGAAAAACATATTGAAGGTGGCGAAGCAATGGGCGTGAATATTACGATTACGTCAAAAGGGAAAAGTAGAAATTTATGAAACATCATTTTGAGTACGTCTCTTTCACCCACACGCAAAGTTCCCTATCCCGTAAAGT
>CAOKMT010000201.1 GCA_948469885.1 uncultured Sporosarcina sp.
TGGCAATACAGTTTTGAACTGCTGTTCCCACAATGCATAATGTTCATATGGATACATACAGACAGCACGATCAGGCCCCCCGTGGAAACGTAAATCAGCGACCCCATCGCCTTGAAAACCATTTTTTGTTAAAAAGGCTTCTTGCACAGTTTCTTTGCGAATCCCCGTATTGATTTCTTTGCCTTTTCCATAGGTCATTACTTTCGGCGTGCCGATAGAAAAGTTATGAATCTTCCCCACTTGATTTTTCTTCAATTTAAAAACCTCACCTAAACTTGTTCCATGTCCATTTAACTTTAGCACAAAACATATAGCTCCGTCTATTGGAATAAAATCGTTATCGCCGTATAGGTAAGCAACAACGCCATAATGATATTGAAAGCTGTCTGATGGTGTGCAATCCACTTCTTGAACAATGAACCGAACACACTCCAACTGAATGTCCCCGAAAACCCAATTACACCCAACAAGACAATGAGCAGAAATTGCGTTCCATAATCGGCATAAAAAGGCGTCACAAAGGTCGCGACAACAGTAATAGCGTAAACCGTTGCTTTCGGATTAATAAATTGCAACATCGCACCTGACTTTAAATTATTGTACCGGTCATTAAATCGCTGCTCCTGACCGAGTTTACTTGTCAAAATTTTATAGGCTAAATAAAGCAAATAGAAACAGCCCAATCCCTTCATGATCAGCTCCACTTTTGGAAAAACAATATGTAGCACAGCACTAAAATAATTGGCAAGCAATAGTAAAATAAAAAAACCGAGCCCGACACCTAAGCAAAACCGGAAAGTCCGTTTTAATCCGAATTGATTGGCATAATATAGTGACATAATGTTGTTTGGGCCTGGGGTAAAACTGGCGACAAAGGCATAGACCAACATCGGTACCATAGTCATGATGCTTGACCTCCTTGCATGTAAGAAATATGTAAATGCTGAAAAGGGATTTATTCTTGGAATTTCGATCAAATGAGTCCATTTTATAATATAGATGTGTTCTTCTTTGTTGATGAAAACAGACATTATGAAATCGATTCAATATAATAAGGAAATCAAATGTAAAATGAATAATACTATGTAATAAAGTCTTGATTCACCTTCAAATAAATACATATAGATCTATTGCTCATTCAATTTATCAGAGTTGTCTGCTTCCCGCAATATAAAAAAGGACGCCCACCACTCGCTTTCCAACTATGGCTTCAGGCTGCTCTCCTCCTTATTAATCAAAGTATACGTACAGTCTCGTATAATCCATGCCAGTCAGGAAATAATTATAGGGAATGCTCTGTTTTATTTGGAAGGGAGCACAATAAAATATGGATACAATTTGGCTCGAATATGGATGGACATTGTTAATATTAATCGGTCTAGAAGGAATATTGTCTGCGGATAATGCCCTCGTTATCGCTGTGATTGCTAAGCATTTACCTGAAGACCAAAAGAAGCGAGCCATCAATTACGGGATTTTAGGGGCATTTGTTTTTCGCTTTGCTTCAATCTTTCTAATCTCTTTCCTTGCAAATGTTTGGCAAGTTCAAGCAATCGGGGCGGCGTATCTCCTCTACATCGGCGGCAAACATGTGTATCAAGCATTTATAAAAGATCAAAAAGGCAAGCGCCAGAATCAGGCTGCATCGGGCTTTTGGCCAACAGTAGCCAAAATTGGTGTGGCCGATATCGCCTTCGCAATCGACTCGGTTCTTGCGGCTGTCGCACTTGCTGTCACCTTACCCGATACACCTCTTCCTCAATTCGGAGGATTGGATGGCGGGAAATTCGCCATTATCGTTGCCGGTACAGTAGCTGGATTAATTTTAATCAAATTCGCAGCAGGCTGGTTCATCAAACTTCTGGATAAGCGTCCCGACCTGGAAACAGTTGCCTTCCTCATTGTCGCATGGGTCGGTGTAAAACTGGCCGTGATCACACTTGCCCATAAAAAAGTAGGGGTTTTACCTGAATCATTCCCGCATAGCACTGGTTGGACCATTATTTTCTGGGGTGTTCTTATCGGGATCGCCCTCATTGGATGGTATCTGTCAGGAAAGAAAACGAAAAAGAAGTGAACACTACCATCTACGCCACCACAAAATCGCCTAAATTTTTGTTGTCTCAAAAAGGTGGACAGCACTCATCTCGTACAGGCATATGGGCAGTTTTCAGCAAAGAAAAAGGCAAAATGCGAGCTATTTACATTGTCTGACATTCAATTAACGTAAAACAGCAACTGCATCATTCAGTTGCTGTTTACGTATTGAATGACTACTCCCCCGGTATCAGCGGGCGAAGCTATCCTTACTTTAATACCTCAAGTTTCCTTCTATCCTCATGGCCTTTCCCCTTCACTTGTTTTAACGTCGCTACGATCAGAAAGCTAACAATGACTAATAAGACCCATGAACTGACCTTTCCTAGATGAACGAGACTCCATGCATCGGTTTGGTTTGGATACTTCCAAGCGCCGAAGAAAGTTGTAATGTTTTCGGCGATCCATATAAAAAATCCAATGAGCACAAAAGAAAGGACGAGTGGCATTCGGTAACGAGTTCCACCAACTTCGTATGTAACCCTCGATTGCCAAAAGACGAGAATGACAAGTCCAGCTAACCACCAACGAACGTCAATCCAATAATGATGGGTGAAAAAATTCAAATAAATCGCAGCTGCGAGTGATACAACTACTAAAAACGGTGGCCACTTCACCAGTTCTACCTTTAACCTTCTCCAAGCTTGGCAAAGATAACTCGCTACACTTGCGTACATGAATCCGCTATACAAAGGCACGCCAAAAACTTTGGAATACCCTTCCTCCGGATAAGACCAGGAGCCCATATGCACTTTGAAAATCTCAAGGGCAAGTCCAATGAAGTGAAACAATGTAATAACCTTTAATTCATCATGTGTTTCAAGCCCAGAACGCACCATCCACCACTGCGTGAGAAGGAAGATGATAAGCAGCCAATCATACCGTGGTAGGAAGGGAAGTGGCATGATTTGTGTAATGGCCAATGAGGCAAAAATAATAACAGGAAACATACATGATAAGGCCTGCTCCCAACCAAAATGAAAGAGTTGTTTTAGTGCTCTCATAATTTGTGCCCTCAAAGTTTTTTTCTGAGAATCATTTTGAACGGTTAAATTCATGCGCAACCCCTCTTTAATGGATTTGATTTATTTAAATGACGGAAGAGAAACGCTTTTTTTTCCATAATTTAAACGTTAAAAAGCATCTTTCCTATTCATTTCAATTTTATTCTAACAACATATTTATCGTTTTACAATAAATCTTTATTCTTTTTCAATCATTTTATTAACCATATGTAACCATCCTTTTCATGAAGCCCCTCTGTTGAATGAACGTCGCCCCAGTTGTATAGATAAGCATAGGCT
>CAOKMT010000202.1 GCA_948469885.1 uncultured Sporosarcina sp.
GATTGGAGTGCAGAGCGGCGACTCCGGTGGGATAGGCGTGACAGGTGAGACCCCGCAGGAGCGCGGTTTTCGCGACGAGGAGGCTTACCGCACGCCCCACGGAACGCGTCCGCTCGGAACGGAAATCAGCGTGTCACAGGATTTTCTTAGTTCCATATATATTTATAAAAATAACGTTAGTGAGATTCCATCCCTTCCCCAATTTTAAGGAGAAGGGATTTTCTTTCACCAATGTCATAAATTGTACAACCAAAATAAATAGGAAGCTAATGAGATCCATCTCTGATTGGCTTCCTACTATATTTTCAACTATTTTATTTCACACAGTCACTTCTTTATGAGCAGTCAAAGCCGCCTGCAAGGAGCTCAGTTGTTCATCATTCAATGGAATCATAGGCAGGCGGACACCGCCGACGGAAACACCTCTCATATTCAGTGCGGCTTTTACAGACGTCGGATTCGGCGTGGCAAAGAGCGAGTGCATTACTGGAAGCAATCTACGATGTTCTCTTGCCGCCTGTAGGGCATTCCCTATTTTGAAATTTTTCGCCATTGTCTGCATTTCATTTCCGATGATATGCGATGCCACGGATACGACACCCGCACCCCCGATCGATAAAACCGGTAATGTCAAACTATCATCCCCGCTATACAAGGAAAAGCCATCAGGTGTACGATCGATGATTTCAGTCATTACGTCCAAGTCACCACCGGCTTCTTTGACCGCAACAATATTAGGGATGTCCGCAAGTCGGACGATTGTTTCGACAGACATATTGACGACGCTTCTTCCTGGAATGTTATACAACATGACTGGCAATGAAGTGGCTTTTGCAATCATATTGAAATGCTGATACATCCCTTCCTGACAAGGCTTATTATAGTAAGGCGTGACAAGCATGACACCATCGACACCCGCATCTTCCGCCATCATTGTCAGTTCAATCGATTCTCTTGTATTATTCGATCCCGTGCCAGCAATCACCGGGATTCTTCCGTTCACAACTTCTACCGTAAATTTGAATAAACTGACCTTTTCTTTAACTGTCAACGTCGGAGACTCTCCTGTTGTACCTGAGACGACTAAACCGTCTGATCCATTAGCGATTAAATGGTTGATCAAGTTCCTTGTCGCCGGGAAATCAATTTCACCTTGCTCATCAAAAGGAGTCACCATAGCCGTTACAATTTGTCCGAAATTCATAAATTCTCCACATCCTATTCATTAATTTTTTAAAAATTAATAGAGGGGGAGGGGCAGTTATAAATGAACGCAAAAAGCAACAACGAGGGCTCGTTGTTGCACTAGAAATAATAAATTATTTCTTTGCATAAGATAGCCCTCCATATAGTTTCCTATATGACAATCCTGGACTTCTTCAACCCAGGACCAGCTTCGAGAAAAATGAGCTTCTCTCCACTTCGGCAAATTCCCCTTTCCACAATCATCATGGGATCCCATTATCCTCCGATTGTGTACTGATGGTCTTTGCGCCTCTATCCTTACTTCAAAGCTTTTGAAATAAGTGAATTTTAAATTAAACACTACTATACATCTTTCCCGAAACAAATGCAAGTGAAAACTGTATAGCACCAAAAACGCGACTAGTTCCCAATTTCTTTAGACCGAAATCAGACGCCGAAACAATACTTATTCGCGGCGTTTATTGTCCCTTTACCGAAAGCCGCGAAGTGTGATTTTTGTGTCCAACACAACTATATATATCACACACTAATAATCTTATTGTAATTATCCAATACGAAAAGGCCTTTATCTTTTAAGAAAGATTGAATAACGTCAATAGCCGAATCAGCATGGTACGTTTTCGAGTCTTCATTCCCTTTCAGGATCTGACCGCCTGCGCCGACTATCTTGTAAGTGGCCCGATCCTCAAGTTCTTTCCCGCCAACATGGAATGTTTGTATGCGGTACCCTTTCGGACTATACGGTTTATACGTTAAAGACAGTCCTGACGAGCGCAATACATAACCGCCTTTCTGCTCAAATGGATCCTTGGAATGGACCATCTCCAAGTTTTTCTCCATGATTTTCCGTAGCGCCTGCCCTTCGATTTCCACTGTGAACAATTTCGGGTCGGTCGGTATGATGCTATGCAAGTCATACATCGTGACCGGCCCTCTTGGCACCGGGGGACCATAACGCCACCCTTGCGAAAAAGCGATATCGGCGTCATACATATGCAAGTAAGCATCTGTTATGAGCTTGTCCATCGGGGCTTGGTCCAAAGTCATCCGGTGAAGGATCACATCCGTCGAACCGACGATATCATTCATTTCTCCCTCATATGGCTGAAGCACAGCCCCCACCAACTCTTGCACAATGGGATCTTCCTGCAAATGTTCGTGGATGTCGATCAACTGATATTCAAAATCTGCTATTTTTCCGCTATCCACCGTTACGTCCAGACGCCCTAAAAATGCGGAGTTCGATCCCGCTTGAACGACAATCGTACCATCTGCATCTATCGGTCTCGTCACCCGATCATGACTATGCCCGGAAAGGATAATGTCAATTCCTTTGACGATGGACGCCAACTTCACGTCCAACGGAAGCCCCAAGTGACTGACGACTATAATTAAATCTACTTCATCCTGTATATGCCGGACGATTTCCTCAACTTCTTTCACGCCCAATGAGAAGGACAGCCCTTCAGTGAAATTGTCGGGCATAATTTGTTCCTCATGACCGTATGTCAATCCAATAACGCCAACCTTCATACCTGTCATCTCTTTTATCACATAAGGCGTCAAAAACGGCTCTCCTGTCCTTTTATCCTGCACATTACAGGCGAGCGTAGGGAATGGCAGATTTTCTGTCAATCGCTTCAACTGCTCCTTACCATAGGCAAAATCCCAATTACCCGGGACAAATCCGTCCAATTCCATCTGTTCTAGAACGGGAACGAGCGCCTCTCCCCGACTTTCCACTAAAGGGAGCGTGCCATGGAACAAATCTCCCCCGTCAAAAAACAAGACATTTTCCTGCTGCGCTTTGACATTTTTCACGTATTGGTTGATCCTCGCAAGGCCGCCCGCTTTTTTCAGCACCGGCTCATTTCCTTGCCAATAAAATTCATCATGCATAGCCAAGCACCCATGCGTATCGTTTTGTTGGAAAATGGTTATATTTTTTCTCACCTTATTCCTCCTCATCAATTCAGGCTTTAGTAAGTGTTTACCCGATTTGAAAATGAATACGCTTAGATGGCCCGGAGGCATGGAAAAACTTGATTTCAACTTCCCTCAAATAACCGATACTAACCTAAAAGGCACCCGACTCAATCTTTTCGGATGCCTTCCCTTCAAT
>CAOKMT010000203.1 GCA_948469885.1 uncultured Sporosarcina sp.
CTCTTCAGAAAATTGATAGACAGGCGCAACTTCATTTGCTGCACGTTCTCTTTCCTGTTCTGTTTTCTCCGCATCTTCCACCGTTTTAATCGACCGGATGGCATCAGGTGCAATTTGAAACGGCTTCAATTCATATGTCTCTTGTTTAATATTCCCATACATAAAAGAAAAGAGGACAACAGCGGACAAACCGATCATAAACAATAAAAAATATTGGAATTTTAATGCTTCGATGAACCTTCTAAATGACTGCAATTTTTAGGCCCCCCCCGTTTCCTCTCTTCCCTCGTGCACCCCTAGACTTTGCGCATACCTTTCTAGAAAACGAGAACAGTCATAAACTTATGACTGCTCTCCATCGTATGCTTCAATGATTTTGGCAACGAGTGGATGGCGGACAACATCGCCTTGCTCCAAGTAATGAAAACTAATATCAGACACATTTTTTAAAATGCTCTCGGCGGCAATTAACCCTGAATCTGTCCCTCTTGGTAAGTCGATTTGCGTTTTATCACCTGTGATAATCATTTTCGACCCGAAGCCTAACCGTGTCAGGAACATTTTCATTTGCGCCTTCGTCGTATTCTGAGCTTCATCGAGTATGACAAAAGCATCGTCAAGTGTTCGACCTCTCATATAAGCGAGCGGTGCAATTTCAATAACGCCCCTTTCCATGAGACGTTCGGTATGTTCAGCACCTAGCACATCGTGAAGCGCATCATATAACGGACGCAAGTAAGGATCGACTTTTTCTTTCAAGTCACCCGGAAGGAAACCGAGACTTTCGCCTGCTTCCACCGCAGGGCGCGTCAAAATAATCCGCTTCACAGAGCCTGTTTTCATCGCTTGCACGGCAAGCACAACTGCCAAATACGTTTTACCGGTCCCTGCAGGCCCAATACAAAACACAAGATCTTTTGAACGGATCGCTTGCACATACTCCCGCTGGCCGATCGTTTTCGCCCGGATTGCTTTCCCTTTTACATCCCGCGCAATTTCTTCGTCGTATAACTCTGAGAAATATTCAATTGTTCCGCTGTTCACCATTTCAAGCGCTGTCGCAACATCGCGTTGGTTAATATTGATCCCTTTTCGAATCACTTTGATAAGTTGTTCGATAACCGCTCGACCTGACGCCAAAGTTGTTTCATCGCCAGAGAGCGTAATGGTGTCCCCTCTTGTCCTGATCGACATGTTCAGTTTCTCTTCAATCAATTTCATATTTTGGTCGGAGATCCCGAGCAGCAAAACAGCTTCATTTGGATCTTCGACATGTAGTTGAATCATCTGTTCACTCAATGGCTTCAGTCTCCTTGGGAATCGATCTTTGAACTGCAATGTTGTCATTCACATGAAACAATATAGTCCCTTTCACTTTATCATCATCGAATGTTACGTGCAAAATTTTATTGTCTTTTATGACCGCGTCGGCACCGCGTTCAGCTAATAATTTCTCTTTCAGCAAAGGGACAAGCACGGTCTCTTCCATCCCCTCGGTCAGTTCCAATTGAAACCTTTCCACTTTTGTATGTTTCTCAGTAGAGATGATGGGCCACAAGGGGGTTTCCGAATCGTTGGCTTTCCATGGTAAATGAATGATCCATTCCACTTCTTCTTCGCCTTGCGTTTTATAATGGATCGTTTTTGGCATCGTGAATGTGTATTCAATCCAATAATCTGCAAAGACAGCGCCCGCAGCACCTACAACCGTCTTTTTATCACCTTGTTCCAAGACGCCTGTCGCGAGCACGTCCCCTTTCTTAACCGTGGAGTGAACATCTCTTACACGTTCCCCTCTCGTCAAAGCAAAGCGAGTAATGACACCTCCTGTTCGCGCGATAAGATCGGAAGGCGGACCTTCCACTTCCTCTTCGGCATTTGATGCAGGTGACAACATCGGAATAACGGTAAGCGATGTACCAATACGCTTAAATCGCACCCATGACAACGCAGGGTCATCTTGCATCAAGTCCCGGCGAATTTCATCTTCATCCGGAATCGAGGCGAGAGGACGAAGTGGAACAATAGCGGCCGATTCCAGTTTCTTTTCAATTCGCTCTGCGACTTCCGGCATGTCTGACTCCACTTCAACATGCCATAAAAATAAAGAGCAAACAAACGGTAAAATCAATGCGACAACATAACGATAGGAAGAAAAAAGAGCAACTAAGCCGGGATCTTGGTCAGTACTGCTTATTTTCGCTTTGATTCCATATCGTCTCCGATATTTCCGGACTTGCTTAACCCCTTTGGCATTCGTCTGAAAATAGGCGACGCCATCATTCACAGACAACGAGATGACCATCGTACCGTTTGATTTCAATTTCGTTAAGCAAGCTGCAAGATTCCCACGACCGGAAAGCCGAACGGTATATCGTTTATGGACCATAAGGCGTTTCCTTACTCTCCAACATTGTCGCTGTCATTTTAGTCATCGAGGAGAATGTTAAAACAGCAACCTCTTCCGATAATGCATCCACTGTCAAATCCTCTGCCATCACCTCAATCGTATAATGACTTGTTTGAATCGTAGCGAGATTGGAACTGAGCGCTAAAAGTGTGTACGGCCCATTGATCCGTAGCAGTGAGAACCCTTCGATTTCAACGAGTGAACCAGTATGAAATAGCTTTTTCAAATAATAAAACCCCCTGTACATATTATATGAAATGTACACGGGGTCAATGAATCAATTACGCCTCAGCGTCATTGCCTCCAAATTTTAAATTGCGCATGAGACCGACACACTGTTAGTCATGCAACCGTTGCCACACGTGACGTGTTTAAGGTTACCTTTCCTTCAGACGTGGCGGTCTTAGACTCTTCCTTAACCCTTTCAAAATCAGTGACATCTGCTCATCAACAAGGCGTTTAGATTTACCCCATTCAAATGCATTTTAGCATTCATCCCAGCACTTATAGGGAGATTTACTAAGTCCAGTTAACGTCTTGATTTTGGAGGACCGAAAATTTCAGAAAAGATGACACCTTTTATCAAATCTTCTTCCGTTTTCGGCATTAAGTTTTCCTGAGTACTAGAGGATTGTTGTTTCCGTTGTTGCTCTTCTTGATGCTTCCGAGCCGTCTGGCGATCCAAACGGGACGGCCTTGACGCTGTTTCCGCTCGCCGCTCGCGACTCGGTACCGCAGTTTCGGGCGGCCTAGAAGTAGCTAAATTCGGCTTTGGCTCGGCCATTTGCTGTTGGCCTTGACGCTGCTTCTCGGCTTCGCCTTGCAATTCTTCCTGTATTTCTTTATACATTTCTTTCAATTTGCCGATAGGATTATGT
>CAOKMT010000204.1 GCA_948469885.1 uncultured Sporosarcina sp.
ACATTGGGAAGACAATAAAACTTGTAAAATGACGAACGATTCGTCGAAGCCAAAGTTTTATGCACTTGATATGTTTCCATATCCATCAGGTGCAGGTTTACATGTTGGTCACCCACTCGGCTATATCGCGACAGATATTTTAAGTTCATTCAAACGGAAGCAAGGCTACAATGTCCTCCATCCAATGGGATGGGATGCTTTCGGTTTACCCGCGGAACAATATGCGCTTGATACGGGAAATGATCCGGCTGAATTCACTGCGAAAAATATCGCGACATTCAAACGCCAAATGAAAGATCTCGGTTTTTCTTATGACTGGGACCGTGAAATCAATACGACGGATCCTTCTTACTATAAATGGACACAGTGGATTTTTATTCAACTTTACAAAAAAGGGCTTGCCTATGTCGATGAAGTCGATGTGAATTGGTGCCCGGCACTTGGTACAGTGCTTGCCAATGAAGAAATTATCGATGGCAAATCGGAACGCGGCGGACATCCGGTTGAGCGTCGTCCGATGCGTCAATGGGTATTGCGGATTACGGAATATGCTGACCGTTTGCTTGAAGATTTGGAAGATCTTGATTGGCCGGAAAGCTTGAAGGACATGCAGCGTAACTGGATCGGACGTTCAGAAGGCGCACAATTGACGTTCAAGATTGACGGAACAGATTTGTCTTTTGAAGCATTTACAACGCGTCCGGATACGATTTTCGGTGCAACTTATGCAGTGCTCGCGCCTGAACATAAATTGGTGAAAAAGATTACGACGGCTGAGCAACAAGAAGCGGTTGCCAATTATCTTAATGAAGTGAAGCTGAAAAGCGACTTGGAGCGTACAGATTTGGCGGATGAGAAGACGGGCGTCTTTACTGGAGCTTATGCCATCAATCCGGCGAGCGGAGAGAAGATGCCGATTTGGATTGCCGATTATGTACTCGTCTCTTACGGGACTGGTGCGATTATGGCTGTACCCGCGCATGATGATCGCGACTACGAGTTTGCGACGAAATTCGAGTTGCCGATCGTTGAAGTTGTGGCAGGCGGAGATGTTTCCAAAGAAGCTTATGTCGGCGACGGCGCGCATGTCAATTCAAGTTTCCTCGATGGGCTTGGCCAAGAAGAGGCGATTGAAAAGGCGATAGCATGGTTTGAAGAACAAGGGAATGGTGAAAAGAAAGTTACATACCGTCTCCGTGACTGGCTATTTTCAAGACAGCGGTACTGGGGCGAACCGATTCCAATTATCCATTGGGAAGATGGCACGATGACCGCGTTGGATGAATCTGAATTGCCACTGACATTACCGGTGACGGATAATATTAGACCTAGCGGTACAGGTGAGTCACCACTTGCGAATATCGAAGAATGGGTCAATGTTGTCGATCCGAAAACGGGTATGAAAGGACGCAGGGAAACGAATACGATGCCGCAATGGGCAGGTAGTTGCTGGTACTATTTACGCTACATCGACCCGAATAATGATGAAATGCTGATCGATCCGGAACTTGCTAAACGTTGGTTGCCGGTTGATATTTATGTTGGTGGAGCGGAACATGCAGTGCTTCACTTGTTATATGCACGTTTCTGGCATAAAGTCCTTTACGACATTGGCGTTGTGGATACAAAAGAGCCTTTCCAAAAATTGTTCAACCAAGGGATGATTCTTGGGGAAGGGAACGAAAAGATGTCGAAGTCGCTCGGGAATGTTATTAATCCGGACGATATCGTACATTCACACGGTGCGGACACACTTCGCCTCTACGAAATGTTCATGGGACCGCTCGAAGCGTCGAAAGCATGGTCGACGAACGGACTTGACGGGGCACGTCGTTTCTTGGACCGGGTATGGCGCTTGTTCGTCAATGAAGAAAATGGTGAACTCAGCGGAAAAATCGGTGGTGAGCCTGGTGGCGAGCTTGAGAAAGTGTATCACCAAACTGTTAAGAAAGTGACCGAAGACTTCGAAGGCATGCGGAATAACACGGCCATTTCACAAATGATGGTGTTCATCAATGATTGCTACAAAGCGGCGACGGTGCCGACCGAATATGCGGAAGGGTTCGTGAAGCTCCTTTCACCGGTAGTACCACATATCACAGCAGAGCTTTGGGAAAAGTTAGGACATGGTGATACATTGACGTACGCAGATTGGCCAACGTACGATGAATCCAAACTCGTAGATGACACTGTGGAAATCGCAGTGCAAATAAACGGTAAAGTGCGGGCGCGCCTAAATGTCGCGAAGGAAAGTACAAAAGAAGAATTAGAAAAAATCGCATTGGAAGACGAACAAGTACAAGCTTATCTGGAAGGCAAAGAAGTGAAGAAGATTATCGGTATTCCAGGCAGACTTGTGAACATTGTTGCACCATAAATTAATATAAATAAAGTCATGCTGAAGGAGGTGGATCCTCTATCGGCATGACTTTTTTTGTATGGGTATTGGTCCAGCATATGATCGACGAACGCCAGTCAGTATACAATAAACGCTCGAAAAAGCTAGCATATGGTAGACAGCTTAACGATTTTCCTCCGCATGTTGCCCTGCACTCATTCCAGCGATTCTACCAGTGACGAGCGCGGATGTAATATTATAACCGCCCGTATAGCCGTGAATATCTAAAATTTCGCCACAAAAGTAAAGACCGTCTTTTTTACGGGAAGCCATCGTTTTCGGTACAATCTCTTTTACAGATACGCCTCCACCTGTAACGAACGCTTTTTCCAACGGTTGGGTACCGTTTACGTGCATCGGAAACATTTTTAACAGTTTCGCAAGCGCGCGTAACTTATCTGTTGATAGGGAAGCGCCCGTCTCGGTCGGATCGATATGCGCTTGTTCACATAAAAAGAGTAACCAGCGCTCGGGTACGATGCCTTTCAATGAATTGCCGACTTGTTTTCTCGGGTCTTCTTTGACGGTAGAATGCAATTTTTGGAAAGCTTGTTCTTCATTCATGTCGGGGAGTGAGTCGATCCGCATTTCAACGGGAGCACCGCCATTTTTTTTCTGTTCTTTGACGACGAATTGACTGCAGCGTAAAATCGCTGGGCCGCTCAAACCGAAGTGCGTGAAGAGCATATCCATTTGATGGGTAACGAGTGTTTTCTTTTTGGCATTAAGAACCGAAACGGCTACGTCGCGAAGGGCAAGACCTTGTAATTGTTTCGATACGATGAACGGTTCATTGGAAAGGAGAGGAACTTCAGTCGGATAAAGCGGTGTAATTGTATTTCCTGCTCTTTCTGCCCATGGGTAACCT
>CAOKMT010000205.1 GCA_948469885.1 uncultured Sporosarcina sp.
GTCTATTATAAGAATTGTACGGCCGCAAGAGCTGCTGGGGCTGACCCGGTCCACCGTGGAGATCCAGGATATGGAAAACATCTTGACCGCGATGGTGATGGGGTTGGTTGTGAATAAATCGGTTTGATGAAAAATGAGACAATGCCCATCTAAGACTTTTCTTCTGAATTTAAAACTACTCTTGTCGCACAGGAATATTTTCAAAGCCAAGAGATAGGAAAAGAACAGTTAGCAAATATCGATTAAAATTTAACCGGAGCGACTCACTGTATGATGGAGAATGCTCTAACCCTTGGTAATCCAAAGGGTTAGAGTGTTCCTTGCATCATTCCCGGCATGGTGAAGGTCTGTTTCATAATGGGCAAAAAGAGAATTTTAAGGCATTACCGTTCTTACTCGCCCATCCAAATCGATCCTGTAAGTTAAGCATTTTACGTTAGTTTTCTTTCAAACCGGATATTTTTATGTATGTCTTTTAACCCTTTTGTTCTTCAATTATTCGCGTTGCAATGCCCGTTAACTCGCCATGTTCAGTGAAGCGTTCACTAAGCATATCCGTAAGAATATGTTCTAGGAAATACTTTACACAGTTCATGTCTTGAAATAACAGTATTGTCCTCAATGCTTCTTCGTATATCTCTATAAACAATGGCTCCGGATTACCCTTTTGAATCTCACCAAAGGCTTCATAAAGCAAATCAATCTTATCAGCTACAGATAAAATGCGCCCCTCTAACGTTTCATCTTTACCTTCTTTAAATCGCTCCATATAAATGTCTTGAAACTCAGATGGAAGTTCCTTTTCTACAAATTTCCTTGTCATTTCTTCCTCTACTTCACTAAACAATTGCTTCAACTCTTTTGAAGCATATTTTACAGGGGTCTTTATATCTCCTGTAAAAAGTTCCGCGTAGTCATGGTTCAATGCCTTTTCATATAGGGTTCTCCAATCCACATTCTGTCCAGACTGCTCTTCGACTGTTCCAAGAAACTGGGCAATTTTCGCCACCTTAAATGAATGACTGGCGACGGAATGCTCCTGATATTTGAACTTTCCTGGACACCGGATAATTTGTTCTAAATCAGATAAACTTTTAAAGTATTGATGTACACCCATCCTATTCATCACCTCTTTATATCTTTTGGGGCAATCGTATCGAAAACCTAGTCCTCCAGTCGAATCATTCGACTGGAGGAACACAATTATCTACGCTTTTTTAACAGAGCTATGTTAACTTTAAGCATTGTCTTTCAATACCTTCCCTTATTTTCCCTAAATTATGCAGGAAAGGTATAAATGTTACACTACAAAGAATTTAATCGGTCAATTTAGTCACACAGACACAGGACGTGCTTCGGTAATCTGTTCAACTACTTCTCAATCTATTCATTACGGGGGCGTCCGTCTGGATTGTTTCCTTTTCGTAAATACAAATAGACCATTCATTTTCATGGCGATAACGATTTATCGCCATGAAAATGAACAGCCTCTATGATGTAAATCCATCGGTTCATACTAATTTGAGTATTGTCTTCTAACAAAAACTTACTTTCTTTAGTAGAGGTAGTCCCCGTTTTCGGGGAATTTTAACCCGGTATTGACAATTCCTCCATGCGTTACAATTCATGATCAATGTCGAAGATAGATGCATCCAACTTATTGGATATATGATCAGATCTATGTTCGATAGTTTTCAATCGGATAATTCAACAAAAATAAGACCCTTCGAACCAATCCCGAAAGGTCTTATTTTTGCATGCAATGCTGACAAACCTGCTTTTTCACTCAAACGCATAAGACAAAGCGGACAATACATATAAAGGTGCCGTTTCCGTCCGTAAAATCCGAGGTCCCAGAGCGATCGGCAAGAATCCTAACGAATGGAGCACATCCACTTCTTCCCTCGCCAAGCCGCCTTCCGGTCCGAAGACGACGAGCACTTTTTGGCCAGGGGAGATGTTTTTTACCCGTTCCGCAAGACGGTGCGGGTTGCCGGTTTTGGCATCTTCTTCGTCGGCGACGAGCAAAACATCATAGTTCGACACAACCTTTGTAAGTTGCCGCAAAGTGATCGGTTCGACGATTTCAGGGATGACCGTACGATGGCTTTGCTCCGCTGCTTGCTTTGCGATTTTCCGAAGGCGTTCAATTTTTTTGACGCCTTTTTTGTCATCCCATTTGACGACGGATCTTTCCGCTTTCAATAAAATGACTTCCGCAACACCAAGTTCTGTCCCTTTTTGGACAATCCAATCATGCTTATCGCCTTTTGCCAGTCCGCAAACAATTGTGACGTCAATTGGCAGTTCACTTTTCTTAAGAGGTCCTTCCTCCTTCTGAATGTGCACCGCCGCCTGCGTAATATCAGTAATTTCCGCATAATAAGCTTCTCCTGCGGATACCGCAATGAGCATATCTTCTTCAGCCATGCGCATCACATTGACGATATGCTTCCGATCTTCGCCCTCTAGCGCGGCATAGCCTTCTTCATCAAAAGGATTTTCGAGAAAATATCGTTGCAAACCGGTTACACGCCCCTCTTTTTCGCGATGAGGGCAACCCACTCTTCCATCAGTACCGATTCGATAATATCAAATCCGCGTTCATTCAAGTCATCTTTGACAAGGTCCCGCTTGTCTTCAATGATGCCCGAGACGATGAATAATCCATCTTTTGGCAATAAAGAAGCCGCATCTTTTGAAAAGGACAAGATGACATCAGCTAATATGTTGGCAATAATGACTTCTGGCTGCACATGGATCGATTCCAGTAAATTCCCGTGTGTCACATCGACGATATGCCCGACTTCATTCAAGGCAATGTTTTCTTTTGCTGCCGTCACTGCCACAGGATCCAAATCAAGTGCATGCACTTTTTCCGCCCCAAGCATTGCTGCTCCAATCGCTAGAACGCCTGAACCCGTACCGACGTCCACGACAGTATTTCCCGGTTGAACATACTTCTCAAGGGCTTGCATACACATTACAGTCGTTGGGTGCGTTCCTGTGCCAAACGCCATACCTGGGTCTAGCTCGATAATTAATTCATCGGAATCGACAGGTGTGTATTCTTCCCATGTCGGTACAATTGTAAAACGGCCGGAAATTTTAACGGGATGATAATATTTCTTCCATGCTTTTGCCCAATCTTCGTCATTCACTTCATTTGTTTGGATTTCATTCCGTCCGACATCATGACCATAGTTCGGGAGTTCGGCAATGGCTTGTTTTATATCTTTCATCGTTTCAATCAAGAAACTATTGAC
>CAOKMT010000206.1 GCA_948469885.1 uncultured Sporosarcina sp.
CATTCCGTATGGGAGGCCGCGATGTCAATGCACGAGCCTATCTGTCGAAGTTTAACTTCACGGGAGCCGATCAAGAGAAGAAGATCGGTGTGCTGTCGGGCGGCGAACGCAACCGATTGCATCTTGCCATGGCGTTGAAGGAGGAAGGCAATGTGCTGTTGCTCGACGAGCCTACCAACGACATCGATGTCAACACGCTTCGTGCCCTTGAGGAAGGTCTTGACGACTTTGCCGGATGTGCGGTGGTTGTAAGCCACGACCGCTGGTTCCTCGATAGAATATGCACCCACATTCTGTCGTTTGAAGGCGACGGCAATGTAGTGTTCTACGAAGGCTCCTACTCCGACTATGAAGAGTACAAGAAAGCCCGCAACGGAGGCAAAGAACCGCCCCGCCGCCGCTATCGCAAGCTGATGGAGTAATATCCGCATCAATCAACATAAAAATACGACCGTCGACACCCCGTCAACGGTCGTATTTTTTTATATAATAAATCCATATTATTATCGGAAGATTCCACATTAAATTATGGCATGCCACAAAAAAACATCATTTTTGTGGCAAAAGTGGAAGTATGAACGAGCCGATAACGAAGTAATACACATCAACATAAAATCATGAATTGCATTAATCATTGATGAAGCTATATAAAATCAATAAAAAGGGCTACATGACAAATAATTCAATCATTTCAACGATTAAATGATTAGCTGGGCGATTAATGATCCAATCATTTCGCAATTCAATACCCAAGTCGATGCATAATACAATTGCCAATCGCATAAAAGTAATTATCCCAATATGGAATTCCTTAGATATTTAGGGAATTTTCCGAACCATATTGCTAGACGACACAGAAAATATCCCCAATATTCCAAAGATTATCCGTTGGAATCCTCATGCTAAAGAATACTTTCGGAAAAACAAATCAGTAAATTCGTCGCATCCACCTTTTATTATCTTCCATTCCCCATTGAACATGCCAAGTCCTACCATTTGATTTATCCAAAAGTAAAAATTGATAAATATTTTGAGTCGGATAGAGTTCAAACAAGCTACCAGAAATCCAAGATAGATCTTCGTTATTAATGATTATGGATCCCTCTTTATCAGTGTCCAATGACCATTGAACTTGTTCTATTCGTCCGGTTTGTGTATCCAATTTCAGAAAGTTATACATATTTTCCGTTGGATAAAACTTATAACGATTATTTGCATCAACCTTGTGAATTTTCATATCTATGTCCTCAAGTAATGCCGTTATATACGAAGATGTAGAGTCACTATCAATATTTGGCGAGTGGCCAATTTGAGCTGAAATACCAAATGCATAAAATAAAGCAAGAGTCAATAGTACAAATTTTTTCATAAATATCGCTTATTTATTATGGTTAAATATATCTTCAATCTTCGCATTTCTATGATATCCGTGTCGAACAAACGAATCGACATAAATTAATTCCTTATACCATTCTCCGTTTGCGCTCTTTTTATTTTGCATTCTCCAAAAACCGCGAACATAGATATCATTGTCATTGACAATCTTTCTAAACCATTTAGAATCCATAACTATGACTTCCTGCCCTGTTTGGTTTATAATTTTCTTTTTATCAACATATTCAAGGGGTGTGCCTTCAATCGCAGTAAATTTCCCTTGCGGAATTGTAATGGTTTCGACTTTTACATACTTTTTGACCGCAATATATGATGCGATAAAATTTGAAACAGAGCCAATAAAATTCTGCCTTTCTTCCAATGAGCCTTGAAACAAACCATCATCTTGTATTAATGTCGATGTTATACCGACTTTCGTTAGGAGTCCAACACACTCATTGCATGAATAAAACTTGAATATACTCTTACCTTTTTCTTCTACGAAAAACCATAAATGCAATTTATTATCTCCGAATCCATAAACCAATGTAACATTTCTTTTGCATAATAGAATTCCACACTCCTCTTGTTTACTAAATTCCTGAAACAGTTCCGGCATTATTTTCTCAAATGACAAAATGGTTTTATTCATGACTTCCTCAAAAGAAGGCATAAGTAATTCCGGCAGTCCCCATATTGGTTTTTGGATTCTTATATTATCCAATTCTGCTAACTGGTCATTTAAGATTTGGCTATTTATCGGATTTGCAACTCCAGATAATAGAATATTATTAGGGTATTTAAGACTATCCGGATGTAAAAGCCACGTTATTATAGGTCGCCTTTTTATTAGCATATTCACTCTATATGTTAAAATATGATCTCTTGCAATTTCTCCCCAAGTTCAGGGAACTCCTCAGATTCAGATATAGCACCTATGATTTTTGAAAGAGCATCGAAATCTTCTTTTGAATATACGGATTCCACATTGAAATCCTTATCGCATAAGAATATATATTCACCAAATAAATCAAGAGTTCCTGCCCCATTCAAACTCTTAAACTTATGATATACTATCCATCCATTAAAAGCGCCTTCCTCAATTTCGGACTGACGTGTTTTTATGTTCTCAAATTGGGCCTGTATGCGATCTTTTGTATTATCTAGTAGCCGTTGATTTTCATCTCGTTCATTCTTTGCACGGTCATATTCTCCACGACTATATGTTGACGAAAATCTATTTGGTGACCAAATGTCCATAGATCTTTCAGCATGTTCAACATTACGGGCATATTCCTCTGCTGATTGGAATAATTTTAGCATCTCCAAAGTAAATTCAATTGCCTTATTATCACAGGATAACGAAACAAAAAAACTATCTACTTTTGTTTGTAGGGGCTCATAGCTTTTAAAATGATACAATGTGCCTTTAAGATATTTGGCCGCCATTTGTTGTGCCTTTTCTTCTTTAGATTGTCCACAAGAACACATACTTAAAAAGGCAATAACGGTGATTAACATGGTCTTTGCTTTCATATTGCAAGTTTTCAATTGGTTAATATTGTTCTACCTACAATTCCTTAAGCAGACTAAATCATAAACACGAAGCGTGGAACTGCAATGCCACGTTCTAAGTCGGAGGTCGTAGGAAAACCTTTTTAAGAGAAATGGTAATAGCAGCCCACGCCGTTAGCGTGAGAACCACTATGCGCATTCTCTTAAAAGTCTTGAATTTCCTACGTTCCCGACTCTGAGATGAGCATAACGCTTCTTATTTTTCAAATGTCATGACGGGGATTACTCC
>CAOKMT010000207.1 GCA_948469885.1 uncultured Sporosarcina sp.
TTGCCATCATTTCTAAAAGCAAACTGCAAATCTTCTTTATACTTTCCATATTGAAACGCAACAATTTGCTGCACCTCAATCGCCTCATGTAATAATTGCACAAACTTCGTAATATCGGCTGGACTCCGGGTCTCATCCTCTGCCACATACAGTTCACTTTTTAACTGTTCGGCTAAGTGGCGGCTTGTCATTTTCCTAATTTTCATGAATAGTTGATCTGCTTCTTGTTTCGAAATGAACTTCGCTGCTGAAATAGCATCCATCAATAAACGAAGTTCGTGAATTTCAAAAAGCCGTCCATCGTAATGATAACGCTTTTCCAACCCGTTCTTCTCCTGGCTAGCTATGACCGGGAAAGACATCGAATGCTCAAGCGCCGACAAGTCGTCCCGGACGGCATTCTTTCCAACAGACCACTTTTCAGCAAGCACCCCGTATAGTTCATGGATATTCAATGAGGCCTGTTCATCCGTATATTCTTGCAAAACATGAATAACTTCCAACAATCGCTCCCGGGATGATATTCGCTCAGAAGTCATGACGCTCCTCCTAGCTTCCAAATTTTTTATCAATAAGTACTCCAATCAACTTTTAAATCTAATCCCACATTACTCTTTAAATAATCAGTTGACCCTTCCAGATTTTCGGGAAGGGTCTATGTATAGGGGCATCCTTGCCAAAGATAATAAAAACGGACTTTCGCGTCGCGAAAAGTCCGTCCTCTTTTTTCAATCAAACTTAATCAAAATCCTCGACGACTCACCTTTTGCCAACTTATCAAACCCTTCGTTGATCTCTTCAAGCGAAATGATATCCGTCACCAACTTGTCGACCGGCAATCGCTTCTGGTTGAAAAGATCGATGAACCGCGGGATATCTCGACTCGGGACACAACTGCCGACATAAGACCCTTTCAAACTCTTTTCTTCCGCGGTCAACGTCACATAGGGGAAGGAGAATTTCGCTTCCGGATCCGGCAATCCGGTCGTCACCGTCGTTCCTCCCCGTTTTGTGATGGCGTATGCCACTTCCATCGCTGGAACGACGCCCGCCGTTTCGAATGCAAAATCGAGGCCGCCGTCTGTCGCATCCCGGATTTGCTCGATGACGTCCGGATCTTTGGAATTGAAGACATCGGTCGCCCCCAATTCTTTCGCTTGCTGCAATTTCACTTCATTGATATCCACCGCGACAATGCGGCTTGCCCCAGCCGTAACCGCGCCGATCAATGCGCTCAACCCGATTCCGCCGAGCCCGACAACCGCCACCGTCGGTCCGAGCTTGATATCCGCCGTATTGACGACCGCTCCGACACCGGTGATGACCGCACAGCCGAACAATGCCATCTTTTCAAAAGGTATATCCGCCTCCACTTTGATTAACGACTTTGCCGACACGACGACATACTCGGAAAATGCAGAAACACCGACGTGGTGATGCACTTCCTCTTCCCCTGCATGCAACCGCACACCGCCGCTCGGCAACGTGCCCGCTGTATTCGATTCGGCCCCGACTTCGCATAAAGCAGGACGTCCCTCCTGGCATGGCAAGCAATTGCCACAGCTCGGTACGAATACACAGACTACGTGGTCGCCCGCTTACAAATCGGTCACCCCTTCTCCGACTTCAGTGACGATGCCTGCTGCTTCATGGCCTAACGCCATCGGCATCGGTCTTGGCCGACTGCCGTTAATGACGGACAAATCCGAATGGCAAAGGCTTGCCGCTTTAATTTGCACCATTACTTCCCCACGTTTCGGCGGATCAAGTGTCAACGTTTCAATATGGATAGGTCGGCTTTTGGCATAAGGAGCGGAAAGACCCATTTCCCGCAAGACAGCTGATTTCACTTGCATATACACTTCACACCTTCCACTAAGAACTTCCTTCTCACTGACGATTCCCCATGAACCACAGTCCTACCGTTTCATGATGGACTTAGAAAAACGCTTGCACTTTTTCGTTATCATATGAATTATTCATAAAACCCTTCCGTCGATTTGATGAAGCTCCTAAATTGTTTCGCGTCATGACCGAACCAAACTTGTGAATTCGTTCGCTCCGCGTACTTCTTGATTTTTTCAACTGCGTTCAAGTAACCGACAGAGTCGTAAATAATGCCTGGAATTTTAGCGGGCGGTCCGTAGTTCTCCTCTGAATAAACTGCATCGGATGCCAGTATGATACCGCCTTCCCCTGGCAGTTCCACATGCAGACCAATCAAGCCCCACGCATGTCCAGGTCCGAAATTCAGGATCTTGATCCCTTCCGCCAGCTCGATTTCATCTTCATGCGGCAAAATCGTCTTCCAACGCAAGTCGTTCTTAATCCAAGCATCAATATCCGACCAGATGTAAGCGCCCATATCCTTTGTCATCGCATACTGTTTCATCGTATTCGAAAGCTCGGTATCATGGACGATAATCGTCGCTTCTGTAAACATCTCTAAACATCCCGCATGATCCAAGTGCAAATGCGAGGCGACGACATACTTGATATCTTCGGGACGCGTGTCGAGTTGCGCCAACCTGTTTATCAAATAACAAGACTCATCTTGGAACGAAGGGAACATCGTTTGCACCCCTACTGGCCATCTGCCGTCTTCCCCCATGCCTTCGGGGTTACATCCTGTATCGAATAGAATTTTCCCCTCTGGATGATCGATCAACACCGCATACACCGGAAATTCAATGAACTCCGCCGGCGGATTCGGGTTGTCCACAGTCGCTGGATTATGCATTGCTACCATGAATCCTTTATCCATTTTCATCGTGCCTGTGTCAAGTACGTACAGTTTCGGTTTACTCATCTTTCATCCCTCCATGATTTTTTTATACGCCATTGTTCATGTGATGACCTTATGAGGAGCATCAAGAGACGATGATCGTCCCTCTCGTTACCTCTCTAGCTGCCGACTTGTCCAATGCGAGTTTCACTTGATCGATCGAAAATTCGACTTCCGCCATTTGATCGAAAGGGTATTTCTCATGATTGTCCGATAGGAATTGTAAAGCTTTTCGCAAATACCAAGGATTATAGCGGACGACGGGAATGATTTGTATTGATTTCCGCGTCATGAGACCCGGGTCGAATTCAACGAGTTTTCCTGGGGAAATATTACCGATGCTCACATA
>CAOKMT010000208.1 GCA_948469885.1 uncultured Sporosarcina sp.
TCCTGCAAGGTTCGGTTCAACTTTGGAAAGGTCGATTTCGACAACGTCTGTATAGTTCGGATCTTCGTTATCCGGCGTAAAGAACATGTCGTTTTCGATCAAATATTGTTTAACAACTTCGATTTGCGTATCTTCACGGCCTGTTAGACGCATGTAATCCAGTGCTTCTTCATCCACTGGGAAGAATCCACAAGTCGCGCCGTATTCTGGTGCCATGTTCGCAATTGTTGCGCGGTCCGCAAGTGGCAGTTTCGACACACCTGGTCCGAAGAACTCAACGAATTTCCCAACAACACCGTGAGCACGTAATGTTTGTGTCACTTTAAGCGCAAGGTCTGTCGCCGTCGTACCGTTTGGCAGTTCGCCGACGAGTTTTACACCGATCACTTCTGGGATTGGGAAGTAAGAAGGCTGTCCGAGCATGCCTGCTTCCGCTTCAATCCCTCCAACACCCCATCCAAGTACGCCGATCCCGTTGATCATCGTTGTATGGGAGTCTGTTCCGACGAGTGTATCCGGGTACGCTTCGTATGTACCATCTTCGTTTTCAATCGCATGAACGACGTTTGCTAAGTATTCCAAGTTCACTTGGTGAACGATTCCTGTCGCAGGTGGCACTGCACGGTAGTTGTCATATGCTTTTTGTGCCCAGCTTAGGAACTGGTAACGTTCCGCATTGCGTTTGAACTCGAGTTCCATGTTGCGCTGAAGTGCGCTTTCATTTCCATAGCTATCAACTTGTACGGAATGGTCGATTACGAGGTCCACTGGAATTTCAGGGTTGATTTTATCCGGGTCGCCGCCCATATCCGCCATTGCTGCACGAAGGGATGCCAAGTCAACAACGACTGGTACACCTGTGAAGTCTTGTAGGATAACACGTGACGGTTTAAACGGCACTTCTCCGTTCGGATCCGCATCTTTCCCCCATTTTGCTAGGTTTTCGACGTGGTTGTCTTTGATGACATACCCGTCATGTTGTCTTAGTACGGATTCAAGTAGCACTTTGATTGAGTAAGGTAATTTGGAAACGTTTGCAATCCCCGCTTCTTCGATCGCTTTCAAACGGTAGTAATTATACGTTTTACCATCAAGCTCGAATGAAGTACGGCTATTGTGTAAATTGCTTTTTGCCATTGTTTTTCCTCCTTCTATCTACTGAAAAGGCGATAAAAGAGCGTCTTTTCTCTTCCTCATCATATAATAGTCTCCTACATAAGTAAAATACAATAACTTTATAGTTTGTGATAAGGAATTGTGATGACCTCTATAAGTTTCATATTGATGTGCGCTTTTCCCGATCCTTTCCATATAATCTTCATTACCCGATTGCCCTACTTTCTAACATGTTTCGCGACAATGATGTAATACTTTTAAAAGTAATGAAATAATTTGTTTTTCATGTCATGATAAAGAAAACTAGATGGAGGAGTGGATTTGGATTGACAAAAGCATTGCTCGTCGTCGATTATACGAATGATTTTGTGGCGCTTGATGGAAAGTTGACGTGCGGGGAGCCTGGCATCGCCCTTGAACGATATATCACTTCGCTCACCGAACAATTTCTAAATGAAGGGCATTTCGTCGTTTTCCCTGTCGATGTGCATGATGAAGACGATCCTTACCACCCGGAAACGAAACAATTCCCGCCCCATAATATCCGCGGGACGTCCGGTAGAAATCTGTATGGCGCTTTGCATACGTTATACGACGCCCGAAAAAAGGAAATCCATTGGATGGACAAGACCCGTTTCAGCGCGTTCGCCGGCACTGATCTCGACATCTTATTAAGAGCGCGCGGTATTACAGAATTGCATCTCGTCGGCGTTTGCACAGACATTTGCATCTTGCATACGTCCGTCGACGCGTACAATAGAGGCTATAACATCGTCGTTCATGAACAAGGGGTCGCCAGCTTCAACCCAGCAGGTCATGAATGGGCGCTCGGCCATTTTGAACAAACATTAGGAGCAACCATTATTCGGTAATTAAAGACGCCGACGCTCCCACTTTCGTGGAGGTCGGCGTTACGCTAGCTTATTTGTTGGCAGCGATTTTCTTCAATTCTGTTTTTTCTTTTTTTAATGTCTCATTTAACTGGTCAGCGCTGAAAATCGCCCTTTTATCTTCTGTGATCGCTCCAGGTCTGTTCGCTTCCCCCAAAACATATCCTGCGTAAGGGAGATTGACAAAGTCGAAAAGGAAATGGAACTGCTGTAGGAGCGGAAGTCCTTTTATATACGGGGAATCCCCACCCACCGCGATGACATAAGCTTTTTTCTTAGCCATCCTTTCGCGGAAATCCTCATATTCGGGCTCTCTCATCGTCTGTGACCAACGATCGAAAAACTTTTTCATTGTCCCGCTCATTGTGTACCAATAGATCGGTGTGGCGAAAATAAGAATGTCGTGCTGCATGACGCGGTCCATTAACGCGCGGTAATCGTCATCGACTTCTTGAAAACCTTCCGGCGCATGGCGCTCATCCACAATCGGTTCGATCCTATAATTTTCCAGCTCGATCGTTTCCACTTGCAAATCTTTCACAACGTGATCCGTTAATATTCTCGTGTTCCCGTTTGGTCGACTTCCTCCGTTAATGACGACAATACTCATGTCTTTCATCCTCCTCCATTATTTTGCCTGTTTCTGTCTTTTAGTTTATACTAAAAATTCAAATCAGAAAAACGGATGTTTACGATCGTCATCATCGGTAAATCCGATGGAAGGAGAGTAAGTATGGACCAAAAACAACTGACTACGTTTTTGACCGCTGCCGAGACGTTGAATTTCACAAAGACCGCAAGCCTTTTGAACTTCGCCCAATCGAGTGTGACCGCACAAATACAGTCATTGGAAGAACATCTCGGGAAGCCGCTGTTTGAACGTCTAGGCAAGAGGATCATTTTGACAGAAGCCGGACACGCTTTTCGAACGTATGCCGACCAGATTGTTAAAATGAGTGAAGAAGCGAAGCGTGCCATTGGCGGAGATGAGGAACCTGCCGGAACACTTATCATCGGCGCGCAGGAAAGCCAATGTACGTATCGCCTGCCACC
>CAOKMT010000209.1 GCA_948469885.1 uncultured Sporosarcina sp.
ATATCCCTCTTATACATAATGATAGCTATCAAATATCCATTATCTATGGAGAAAGTAAGACAAAGTCATGACAGTTATTAGTGAGCTAAAGTAGGTGGTTTGTTTTTATGTTCACTTTCCGTTCATAAAAAGATGTTACTATAAAACGTAAATGAATAAGAGGAGGACGATGAATGAACAAGCAAATCAAAGTTCTCGTCATTGAAGATGATCCTTACATTTGTGAATTGATTATTTTATATGCTGAAAAAAACGGGTATATAGTTAGCACAGCCAACGATGGAATGACTGGATTAGAAATGTTTTATGATTGTTCTCCTGATCTTGTTATTTTAGATATTATGATGCCTGAAATGGATGGTTGGGAAGTTTGCAAGGAAATAAGAAGATTCGATAAAACACCCATTATCATGTTGACTGGGAAAGGCGAAAGTTATGACAAACTTAAAGGTTTCAACCTAGGAGCAGATGATTACATGGTGAAACCTTTTGATCCAAACGAACTGATGGCACGGATTAATGCGGTGTTGCGGAGAGCTTATCCAATGTTAGGTACAAATGAGATCATCGCACTCCCCGAATTGAAGATTAATCTTCAACACTACAAGGTGATCTATAAGAAACAGGAAATTGTGCTACCACCAAAAGAAATGGAACTGTTGTATCTTCTTACCTCACATTCAAATCAAGTCTTCACACGTCAACAGCTGCTGGAAAAAATATGGGGTTTAGATTATGAGGGGGATCCAAGAACAGTTGATGTACATATTAAAAGGATCAGGGACAAATTAGGGAATGCCAACGCTTATTGGAGGGTAAAAACGATAAGAGGAGTAGGCTATAAATTTGAGGTGGACAACCAGTGATCAAGAAAAACAGTATTTTTGTGAAGCTATTCATCACATATATCGCCATATTAATTGTGTCACATCTTGTTTTTGCTGTCGCTTCCTATTTGTTATTTCAGAATAAACTAACCAATATGCACTTAAATCCCGAAGGTTTTAACCAAATGAAATACTTGTTTATCTCGTCTTCGATTATTTCAATAACGATTACAGGCATATTTACTTATTTCCTTACGAAAAGAATTACCGCCCCACTTCGAGAAATGAATCGGGTTGCCCTTCTTATCGCTAGAGGGAAATTTAATCAGAAAGTTGATATTAGGACAAGCGACGAGCTTGGCGAATTAGGTGAGACGTTCAATTATATGGCGCATGAGTTGGCTAGCGCAGACCAGATGAGAAAAGATTTTGTCGCCAATGTTTCCCATGATTTACGCTCCCCTCTTACTTCAATTCATGGATTTGCCAGTGCGTTTCTGGATGATAAAATCCCCGATGCTCGAAAACGTTATTATTTTACGATTATGAAAGAACAAACTGAGCGAATGATTAAGCTGGTCAATGATCTTCTCGATATGTCCCAAATCGAATCGGGGCAGTTGGAAATACACCCTGACCGCTTTAATTTGTCAGAGCTGGTTCGCCAAGTCATGGCTCGTATGGAAACTGAATTTGAAAATAAAAAACTAAATGTGGAATTAATATGTGATGAAGTAGAAGACATCTACGTATATGCTGACCCGGATCGGATTGATCAAGTAATCGTTAATTTGATTCAAAATGCTGTACACTATTCCAAACACGAGAGTTCTATCGAAGTGTTTTTGAAAAAGGAACACCAAGCGGTAGTTTCAATTCGAGATTATGGGCCGGGAATTAGTCAAGAAAACATTCAATCTATTTGGAAACGGTTTTATAAAATAGATAAGGCCCGAACTAAAAAGGCGGGTACAGGACTAGGCTTGTCCATTGTTAAGCACATATTAGTCCTTCATCAAACCGACATTCAAGTGGAAAGTGAAGTAGGAAGAGGGACAATCTTTACATTTACACTCCCATTAGCTATGAATAAATCAAATAAACATAGGAATGCATAATTCTCTGTTCATCGTCCGTTCATAAAAAATTGCTATACTGATTGGGCATTAAAAAACGATGAATACAAGGGAGGAAAATATAAAAAAAATCAATATCAAGTCATACGGCAGAGGAGGATACGAATATGTCGGATCGCAAATCTACTACGGGTACACCGCGGTGGGTAAAGGTGTCTGGGGTTGTCGTGATTATTTTAGTACTACTTGCTGTTGCAATAATGGTTATTAGCGGTGGTGAACATGGTCCTGGTCGTCACATGCCGTCTTCTAGCAATGTGGAACAGGGAGTGAAACAGCAGTGGTCATGAAACCTGGCCTACGTAAGTTCGCGCTCACTGCGCATATCACTTGCTCGATTGGTTGGCTTGGCGCGGTCGTTGGATTCCTAGTTCTGGTCATCGCCGCTCGTATAAAAGGAGATGCCCAGACGGTGCCCGCTGCTTGGATTGCGATGGAGTTGATTGGCTGGTTCGCCATCGTCCCCTTAGCCCTTCTCTCGCTACTGACTGGGCTTGTTATGTCATTGGGTACTAAGTGGGGCTTAGTAAAGCATTATTGGGTCCTTTTCAAACTACTGCTCACCGCCATAGCCACAACGGTCTTGCTGCTAAATATGCAGACAGTGAGCTTCCTAGCAGATGTAGCGAAAGAGACGGGAAGTGCCGATCCTAGCGGCTTGTGGGGCGAACTCTTCCACGCCGGGGTAGGTCTACTTGTGTTGCTCGTAATCATCATACTATCGGTTTACAAGCCAAGAGGCACGACTCCGTTTGGGAAGCGTAAGCAACATAGTTGATTTAAAATTAATTAGCATTAGTTAAAATATTTATATATCTTTTTGTGAATGGGCAATATTTTAAGTGAACGGCCGCGTTTGATGTAGAAATGCGGCTTTTTTTGACCCAATTTCTAAAATCCACAGCCGAGATCAGTTTTCGTATCTTTAAATTGCGCAATTCAATTAAGAGATAAATTATTTCGATTTTATCAAATATCTTCTTTCAAACTACTTCACTGCAATATGCATATTTTTTTCATATTTTCTTGTTACACTAAAAAAGTAATATAGCAGATGAAAGGGGAAATACTT
>CAOKMT010000210.1 GCA_948469885.1 uncultured Sporosarcina sp.
GAGTTTGAACTCCCTCTTATTTTAAATGCATGTTATCATTCATCCCGTCACTTATGGAAGTGGAAGACTTCTGCTGAATCAAGTTAAACCCAAAAATGAAAGCCCGACAATTTACTGCCGAGGAAAAAATTGATGATGACAAATAAAAATGCAAGTACATTTGCCCAAGCAAAATCGTTTCCTCTCAACTTTCCACGATGCTGTACAAACAAAATCACACTGTACAAGATAAGCAAAAAGAAAGAGCCAATAATTTTCATATCCCAAAACGGCATTTGATCGTATGATACAAGTGCCCATTGCATCCCAAGAATAAGACTAACAAGCAAAAATGGCATGCCGGTCAAAATGGCGACTTTCATCCCCGTTGCCGTCTGATGCAAAGAAGGCAGACGCCCGAATTGTTTCGTCCATTTCTTCTTTTTCAACATTTGATACAAAAGAAGATATAGTGTAGCAAACACGAAAGACATCGCGAATGCGACATAAGAAAGAATTGCAAACGAAATATGGATGAACAGCAATTCTGAGATGAGCATTCCCCCTACTGGAGACTGCTCGATTTGTGTAGGCGCAAATGTATGGATGGTCATGAAGACAAAGCCAATGACATTTAAGAAAAATACCGCGTGACCGACTTTGTATACAAGATGAAGGATAATAGACGCAGTGATCAGTAACCATGCGTACACATAAATCCCTTCAAATAACGATAAAATCGGAAAACGTTTCGTTTCTAGCATATACATCACTAGGAATATCGTTTGTAAAACGTAGACGATGGCAAGCAATGTAAATGCACTTCGATGTGCAATCCGATCTTTAATCAAGTAATCAATGAAATAAAAAACAAGACTGACCGCATACAAGACGACCATCCACTCATGTAGCCTCGACATCGTAATATCAGTCATAATACCTTCTCTACCTTTCCACAAAAAAGGAGCGTTTCCGCATCTATAGTGTAACATATAGACGCGGAAATGCCCCTTATAACAAACCGATGACAATTGTCCATGAATATCGATTTTCAACCTCTACCGACGGTTTCATATCCGGCAGGTTTCCTCTGAAAGGAATACAGTTAAAATGTCAAATCGGGTTGTACTGAAGTCGCTCTTTCCGCACGGACTTTCAATCGCTCTTGCGCCAATTGAGCAAGCGCTTCTTTTTCTTTCGCGATTTCTTCGTCAATGCCAAATATTTGCTGGAACAATTCAAGTTTTTCATCCGATTTCGATTCCATCGCAAGTTCTTTCACTTGGAGAATCGGATCTTTTAACAATTGGTTAATGATCGATTTCGTATGCTTGCTTAGTACCTTTTTTTCCCGTTCTGTCAAATCAGGCATTTTATTCAAAATACTTTCCATTGTCGTCGCTTGGATTCCCAATGCTTTTTCACGAAGGGCCGTAATGACCGGTACTACGCAGAGCGTCGCGAGCCACTCATTAAAAGCTACAATTTGCCCATCGATCATTTTTCCGATTTTTTCCGCTGCACGTTCCCGTTCCGCCAAGTTGGCGTCGACAATTCCTTGCAAGTCATCGATGTCATAAAGGAACACATTCGGAATCTCACCAATTCGAGGATCAAGGTCTCTTGGCACTGCGATGTCGATCAAGAAAATCGGATTGCCTTTACGGAAACGTTCTACATCTTTCATCATTTCATACGTAATGACATACTCCGTCGCCGATGTTGAACTGATGAGCACATCCGCTTCAAGTAGCGAGCATTGGAGCTCTTGCATCGACTTGGCAGTACCGCCGAACTTCTGTGCAATCTCTTCTGCGGTCGATAGCGTTCGGTTAAGAACCGTCACTTTTTCCGCACCGCTTCCTTGCAAGTTTTGAAGTGCAAGCTCGCCCATCTCCCCTGCACCGAGGATGGCGATATGTTTATGATTCAATGTCCCGAAAATTTGTTTACCCAGTTCGACTGCTGCATAAGAAATAGACACTGCATTGGCGCCGATTTCCGTTTCCGAATGCGCTCTTTTCGAGAAGGTGATCGCTTGTTTAAACAATTCATTGAACACAGTCCCTGTCGTGCCAATGGACTGTGCTTCTAGGAAGCGGTCTCGAACTTGCCCTAAAATTTGTGTCTCTCCGAGCACCATCGAATCCATTCCGACTGCCACTCTCATCAAGTGCTCGATGGCTTTATCGTTTTCATGGATGATCAAAAATGACTCGAAAGATTTGATCGGAATATTAAACCAGTCCGATAAAAAACGTTTCACATAATAACGACCTGTATGTAACTGGTCGACAACTGCATATACTTCCGTTCGGTTACATGTGGAAATAATAATATTTTCTAAAATGCTTTTCTGTTGTTGTAATGTTTGCATCGCTTGTTCCAGTTCACTTTCAACAAACGACAACTTTTCTCTGATTTCGACAGGTGCCGTTCGATGGTTCACACTTACTACGATTGTATGCACTTAACAAGTCACACCTCTCACGTTCTTTTTCGATGTTTATAGTATACCACAAAATCTAGATATATTACCTTACAATTGTGAACAACCTATGAATCGTAGCGGTTTACCGCTTGTTTTTATAATCATTCTCAACTAATAATAGCAATTCCATAAACCTTCCGCAATGTTTGTGCTCCGAAAAAATACATGCGCATTCTTTTCCCGACCTCATCGACAAGAACCGCTATTTTTGAATAATAAAAAGGTTCTTTGTTAAATGACATTGGTGAAGAATTTTAGCCGATCATATTTGTTTTAAAATGGGACTGTTTAGAATGTCCCTGCTTAGGTACAGATTCCATCGGATTAAACTTAAAATGAATCAAAATACGTTTTTTATAGTTCATGAAATTTCGGTAACCGTAAGCGACACGATTTAGCACTTTAATCTTATTATTAATGCCTTCCGTACGCCCGTTATTAGAAGGATAGCTGAAGCTGCTTTCTATGTATAGAGAACTTATACTTCTTGTCATCTCATAGCCGATTGGAGTGCAGAGCGGCGACTCCGGTGGGATAGGCGTGACAGGTGAGACCCCG
>CAOKMT010000211.1 GCA_948469885.1 uncultured Sporosarcina sp.
ATTAATAACCCTTTAATCTCGCCAATCTTTTCTAAAAGATCAATTGCTGATTTTTCTTCATCTAGAAGATCCTCTGCAAGCTCGATTAACTTCTCATCAATCACTTTAACAATTTTCAGCCTGCGTCCTTCCCCGTAATGATTCCATGTATGAGATTGGTTTAATTTCAAACCAGTTTTAACAGACTCTTGCATAAAACGCTTCACCAGCATTTTAAACTTTGCCATATCGCGTAAATTACGCGAACGACTTAAACGGTCGCCCGCCTCGGAAATGTTCCCCAGCAATCTGGTGATTTGCTCACTATGAAGCTTTTCTCCTTGCTGTGATACCATTTTTCCGAATCGGACACCTTGTTGTGCACGCATTTGTTGATCTTTGTTTATTTTATCAACATGCGTACGCACATTACTATCTACTTTCATCTTTTAGTCACCCTTTCCATTAAAAATGATGGAAATGTTCAATCGGTAACACAAAAACTGTTGCGCCTCCAACCTCAACTTCAACTGGATATGGAATATAAGAATCTGCATTTCCACCCATTGGAGAAACCGGCGCCACCATTTGATCCCTAGAACGACAATTTTCTTTAATAATTCCAAGAAGCTTATCCACTAACTTTTCATCTGTACCAATTAAAAATGTTGTATTTCCGGACCTAAGAAATCCTCCCGTACTCGCCAATTTAGTCGCTCTAAAATCATTTTTTGTCAAAGCCGATGACAAACGATTACTATCCTGATCTTGTACAACTGCTACGATTAACTTCACGGTCATCTCTCCTTTTATCCCTCTTTCTTTTTATTATAACATGATTCTGTTGTTACATAAATCGAGAGGCAATAATCTGATAAACATTTTCCGTTACAAGCTCTTTTTCCAAGTTGGCATCCGTGCGAATAATGCGTTGTTCATAACGTCTGATTACTTCTTCATAACCTTCATATACACTTTCATGAAATGATAATGCTTCTTTGTCTAAACGATTTTGCTCACGCTCTTGATTATTCATCACGCGCGCAAGACCTTCCGCCGGATCAATATCAAAGAAGATCGTTAAGTCTGGCATTAGCCCGTCAATTGCAAATTCGTTAATCTTCATTATATCATCAATACCTATTCCGCGTGCATGCCCTTGATATGCTAATGAACTATCAACAAAACGATCACAAAGAACAAGATACCCTTCCGCTAATGCCGGTATAACCTTTTCAACTAAATGCTGTCGCCTAGCTGCCGCATATAAAAGAGCTTCCGTTTTAGGATCCATTGCAGTATTATCATTATCAAGAATAATCCCTCGAATATCTTCTGCAATTTTAATTCCACCCGGTTCTCTCGTCAGTAAAACTTTATGCCCCTCATTTTGAAGCCTTTTACCAATCTCCGAAATAACAGTTGTTTTACCTGCCCCCTCCGGACCTTCGATTGTAATAAATATACCTTTTCTATCCATTCTATTCTCCTACCTCATTTATTACGACAAATATTTTCTTTTCTTTTATACGAATTGCCCCTTGAAAACTGGCATTCATATTTGTTAAGCTAACCAACAGCTCAATATCTTCTTTACTTACACGTTCCCCCGCCAATAATAAAGGAATTCCTGGTGGGTATGGAATAACAGAAGCACTGACAACTTTTCCGATTGCTTCTTCATAGTGTAACCAATCTGATTGAAACTCCTCTAACTCTTCTCTATTATAACAAAGCTCAGCAATATCTCGCGTTAATTTCGTAGGATAATTTTTTTCCATTACTTTTTTAGACCTATCCAATGCATCAATTGCCTTTTGTATTCGATGACTAATTTCTTTGATTGGATAATCCATACCTTCTTTTAACAAAGGTAACACAAATAACACTTGATATGGATCAGCCAATTCTGCATAAATTTGCTCATTTTCTAATGCCTCTAACAATTGAAACCCAGTATACTCTTCAACCCTTATCATCAATTTTAGCGGATCATTTGCTGTGATTACTTCTAAATCTTTAATTTTCACCAATTGGTCAATCAATTCTTTACGCATTTGAAGAAAGCTACTCACGTCTTTTTCCGTATAAGTTTCAGCATAAGCTCTTGCATCATCTAATGAAGCCATTAATAAATAAGAAGGACTACTAGACTGTAGCATTTGTAAATACTTTTCTACCCTTTCCTTTGAAACAAGAGTGGACTTAACATGCAAGTAAGAACCCATCGTCATTGCCGGCAATGTTTTATGTGCAGAATGAACGACAATATCCGCTCCTAATGTTAAAGCCGATTTGGGAAACGGCTTTCCTATCCCAAAATGAGCGCCATGTGCTTCGTCAACTAAGACAGGAATCCGATTGCTATGACAAATCTTAATGATCTCTTCTAATTGATTTCCAGTAGTTCCATAATACGTCGGATAAGTTAATATGACTGCCTTTGCCCCCGGATACAAACGAATCGCTTCTTGTACTTGTTTTTCTGACACAACACCAACAGAAGTGGTATATTCATCCCATTCAGGTGTGATTAATATAGGTTTTGCTTCTACTAATTCCAATGCATTAAAAATAGATTTATGTGCATTACGTTGTACAATGACCAGGTCCCCTGCACGGCAAGTTGCATAGATCATCGCAAGATTTCCTACAGTAGAGCCATTCACTAAAAAGTAACTGCTGTCTGATTGATAAAAGTCCGCAAGTCTTTCCTGCGCTTCTTTAATGACTTCCTCTGGCTGATGTAAATCATCCAATCCGGTTAATTCAGTCATATCAAATGAAAGTGCAGAACGCAATTCAACAGGCAATCCTGACAACATACCATTCTTATGCCCTGGCACATGAAATGATATTGGTTTCTTTTGTGTAAATTCAATCATTCTTTCCACTAACGGGCGATTCATATAGTCCATTTATATTCACTTTCCCTTATATCATCTTTTTTCAAATCTCAACACATTTATGTATATACAAAAAAAGCCACTACCATAAAGGTAATGACTTTTTTAGTGCTTGGCAA
>CAOKMT010000212.1 GCA_948469885.1 uncultured Sporosarcina sp.
TTTCGACAGGTGGTGCAACTGCTGAAGACGTATTATTGATGCGCTCAGTTGTTGGACCAAAAATTGGTGTGAAAGCTTCTGGTGGTGTGCGTAATTTAGCAGACATGCAAAAAATGATTGATGCGGGTGCGACGAGAATCGGTGCAAGCTCGGGCGTACAAATTATGCAAGGATTAAGTTCAAAAGAAGATTATTAAAATAGTAGTTTATCGTTGATCTCTTCTTGGTCATGGGGTATAATACTGAAGTACACAATACAAGATTGTGTGTTCCAAGGGTGTTCGGAGGGAGGGACAAGAGGTATGTCGAAAACTGTCGTTCGTAAAAACGAATCGCTTGAAGACGCTCTTCGACGCTTCAAACGTGATGTTTCCAAAAGTGGGAAGATTCGTGAGGTAAGAAAGCGCGAGTATTATGAAAAGCCGAGCGTGAGACGCAAATTAAAGTCTGAAGCTGCAAGAAAGCGTAGATAATCTTTGTTCGTCTCCACTATTAACTTTGTAAACGTTTTTTATTTCGAAGTTGAATGTAGAACCGGGAAATCCGACAGTGGGTTTTCCGGTTATTTGCGTACGTATAATTTTTTTAAGGGAATATGAAGTTTATAATAAATAAGTGAAACTTTTACCCTTTTCGTTCGTATTAAAGATATAATTAAAAAGAAGAGAGGGGAGGTTTATATTGTCTAAAACAATAAGAAGGTTGCTCCTCTTCGTGTTGTTTATCGTAGCGATTGGTATTCCATTCATGGAAACGACTGCCAAAAATCAAATTGTCTATAAAGTCCCCGTCGCGAACGAAGTGGAAAAAGGCTTATATGCATTTTTAAACAGGTCTTTCACTGAAGCTGAAGAAGCGGGAGCAGAAGCGATTTTTCTCGATATTCATACACCGGGAGGATTTGTGGATGCGGCAGGTAACATTGCGAAACTGCTCGATGAAACGCCGCTTGAGGTAATTGCGTACATTAACGATGACGCATTGTCGGCGGGCGCGTTCCTCGCGCTTCATGCAGAGAAAATCTATATGTCGCCGAGAGGGCGGATCGGGGCTGCGCAAGTGATCGATTCATCGGGAAATGCGGCAGGCGATAAAGCGGATAGCGCATGGCTCGCCGATATGAAAAATGCTGCGGAGTCTTCGGGCCGGGAAGTGAAGTATGCGCTTGCAATGGCGAATCCGGATATCGACTTACCACAATACGATGCTGGTGTCGGCAAGCTGTTGACTTTGACGGAAAGTGAGGCGCTTGAAGTTGGCTACAGCGAAGGGAAAAAAGCGACGTTCGAAGATGTTCTTAAAGCGACAGGATTTGAAGATGCCGAAGTTGTCACGACATCTGAAACGATTACTGAGAAAATGGCAAGATTCATAACGAATCCGGTCGTCGTACCGATCCTTTTATCGATTGCAGGGCTCGGACTCGTCGTGGAGCTGTATTCGCCAGGATTCGGTGTCCCTGGGACGATGGGAATCACTTCATTGTTGCTGTTTTTCTACGGCCACCATGTAGCGGGCTTTGCCGGATCCGAGTCGATCATCCTATTCATAATAGGCGCGGGGCTTATCGTGACGGAGTTTTTCATTGCTGGAGGGATTGCAGGTGTCCTCGGCGCATTGGCGATAGTTGGTAGTATCATTATGGCAGGAGGCAATCCAGTGTATATGGCGATTTCTGTTATAATCGCGCTTGCCATTGCTGCAATAGGGGCGGTGATTATTATCAAATTTTTCGGAAGGAAGTTACATCTGCTCAATAAATTCGTTCTCATGGATGCAACAGATTCGGAAAGTGGTTATGTATCCAATGTGAACCGTGTAGAACTGCTGGAGAAAATTGCCGAGACGGTTACTCCACTTAGACCGGCTGGGACAGTGGAACTTGACGGTGAGCGAATCGATGTTGTTTCGCAAGGTAGTTACATCGAAAAAGGGAAAAAAGTGATCATTTTGAAAGTTGAAGGTTCTCGTGTCGTTGTAAGAGAACTGGAAGAAGGAGGAGACAAACAATAATGGTAGTAGATGCTGCACTTATTACAACAGTGGCGATTGCCGTCGCTGTCATCATCGTACTCGCAATCTTTTTCACGCTTGTACCGGTTACACTTTGGATCTCCGCGATGGCTGCGGGTGTCAGAGTAAGTATTTTCACGCTTATTGGAATGCGTTTACGTCGGGTTATTCCGAATCGTATCGTGATTCCACTTATCAAAGCGCATAAAGCAGGACTTGGTGTTGAAATCAGCCAACTTGAAAGCCACTATTTGGCGGGAGGGAATGTTGACCGTGTGGTTAACGCCCTGATTGCTGCACACCGTGCGAATATCGAATTGTCGTTTGAGCGTGCTGCTGCAATCGACCTTGCCGGACGTGACGTTTTAGAAGCAGTACAAATGTCTGTAAACCCGAAAGTTATTGAAACGCCTTTTATCGCAGGGGTGGCCATCAACGGGATTGAAGTAAAAGCGAAAGCGCGTATTACAGTGCGTGCCAACATTGACCGTCTCGTCGGGGGTGCCGGTGAAGACACGGTCATTGCACGTGTAGGGGAAGGGATCATTTCTACAATCGGTGCAGCCCAAAATCATGCGGATGTGTTGGAACATCCTGACCGTATTTCGCAAACAGTCCTAACAAAAGGGCTAGATTCAGGTACGGCTTTTGAAATTCTTTCAATCGATATTGCAGATGTAGATGTAGGAGAAAATATCGGTGCAAATCTACAAACCGAGCAGGCAGATGCGGATAAGAAAATTGCACAAGCAAAAGCGGAAGAACGCCGTGCGATGGCTGTTGCAAACGAACAGGAAATGAAAGCGCGCGTCGAAGAAATGCGTGCAAAAGTTGTCAGTGCCGAAGCCGAAGTGCCAATGGCGATGGCTGATGCGTTGCGTACCGGAAATATCGGCATTATGGATTACATGAATTACAAAAATATCCAAGCGGATACGGGTAT
>CAOKMT010000213.1 GCA_948469885.1 uncultured Sporosarcina sp.
TCTTCACGGATCTCCGCAATGTCATCCGGAGAAGCTTGTAGCACTTGCTGTTTTACCATCTCGAAATAGTCGATGTCATCCGCCGTTTTTTCCAACTGCTCGGCGATCATGACCAAAGCCGTTTTCGCTTTCGAATAGCGTGTAAAGAAGCGTTGCGCATTTTCAATCGCGGTTTTTCTGGGATCGAGCGGAATCGTCACTGTCGTCCCTTGCTCGTAATAATTTTCGACGATTGCTTCTTTCTTTCCTTTTTCAATCGCATAGCTGTTGGCTGTGAGCAGTTCCCCGTAGAGCTGATACGTATCGAGTTTTCCGGCCACTTCTTGTTCTTTCGATAATTTCTTCACTTTCGAAGTCAGTTTAGCACTTTCATTGTCGAGCCATCGCTCCAAATCCGCCGCTTGTGCTTTCACACGTTCCCTTTCCGCACGTCCAAAGTAGACTTTATCCAGCAACTCGCTCACCGTCGCATATTCAGCTATTGTTCCGTCGGCATGTGTTAAAGCCGTTGCGGAAAAAGCGGTTTTCTTTCCTATGGCAGAAATATTGGGATCCGTCCCGCCTTCAGTGAATGAAGTGAGAAAGGACTTGAAAACGGCGAAAGCTTCGGCGTCCTCTGCTTGCTGTAACCGGTAGTAGAGCTCGTCTCCGTTCACGGGTGAAAAACCGGAAAACATTCGTACAAAGTTCCGTCCCGTTTCTATTTCAGAAAGTTTTTCTATAAATGCCTCTTCTGTTATCGCGAAAGGATCTGTTTTATCTTGTGGCGGCGCAGGAATATACGGGCGCCCCGGCATTACAGTACGATAACTATTTACGGAAGGGGGGAGATGCTTCATACTGTCGATAATCATTTCTTGTGCGGGATCCACGACAATTAAATTACTATGCCTTCCCATAATCTCGATATATATTTTTCTGGAAATATCATCCCCGAGTTCGTTTTTCGCACGGACATCAATCGAAACGATCCGGTCCGTCCCGTATTGGTCGATCGCAGTGATGAAACCACCTTCGAGATGCTTGCGTAATACCATGCAGAACATCGGGGGTTCGGGCGGATTCGAAATCGATTCTTCGGTCAATTGGATTCGTGAGTAAGAGGGATGAATGGATATGAGAAGCCGGTAATTTCGCCCGCTTGAACGGACGATAAAGACTAACTCCTGGTCATTCGGTTGATGAATTTTGGAAATTCGTCCTTCCTTGAGGACTTGTAGCTCTTTTACCATCGCTGTTGTAAATAAACCGTCAAAAGCCATGAATGATTCCTCTTTCTAATCGTTTTGCTTCATTTTAGCACTCTACGGTATACATATGCTATAATATGAACATATTGTTCTGACTTGAATTAATTTCATTATTCCTTTCCTAAGTGAATAATCGGATGTTCACGAGGGATAATTTGAATTATTCATTATAATGGGGATTGGGATTTCGGTGATTGGAGCGGAAATCAACTTTGTTTGGATTTTATATTAAATGGATTCACTTACATAAAAATTAAGTTTCCCTAAAAAAACTTGAAGAACAGACAGAAACCAATTAAATTAAACTAAGAAGAGGGATTGAATGTACAAGAAACGTGGACTTCTAATCGTTCTATCCGGCCCGTCGGGTGTCGGTAAAGGAACGGTGCGGAAAGAGCTTTTCACACAACCGAATACGAATTACGAATATTCCGTCTCGATGACGACGAGAAGTCCGCGGGAAGGTGAAGTGGACGGCACTGATTATTTCTTTAAAACGAAAGAAGAATTCGAGCAGCTGATCGAGGAAGGGCGGTTGCTGGAATATGCACAGTATGTCGGGAACTACTACGGCACGCCGTTAGACTACGTCAATGCGACGCTTGATGCGGGGCGGGATGTTTTTCTAGAAATTGAAGTGGTCGGCGCCGCGCAAGTGAGAGAAAAAGTGCCGGATGGCTTGTTTATTTTCCTAGCACCCCCAAGTTTGTCCGCGTTGGAAGACCGCCTGATCGGGAGAGGCACGGAAAGTGCTGATGTCATCAAGTCGAGGGTGACAAAAGCGAGGGATGAACTGGAAATGATGAATCTATATGACTATGTCGTCGAAAACGACGAAGTTCATCATGCTTGCGATCGCATCAATGCGATTGTGACAGCAGAACATTGCCGCAGGGAGCGCGTGGAGAAAAGATACAGACAGATGTTGGAAGGAGAATGCTAAATGTTATACCCATCAGTGGATTCATTGAAAGACAAAATTGATTCGAAATATGTCCTTGTGACGATTGCCTCCAAACGGGCGAGAGAAATACAGGAGACGGGAAATAAACTTCTTCCTGCATACAAAGCGAAGAAGGACGTAGGAAAAGCGCTTGAAGAAGTTGCAGCAGGTGTCCTGACAAAAACGATTCAAGACGAGTCGATCGTATACGAAGACGAAATCTAATAACCGACAGATCACTCCCTTAGAAGCAAGCTTTTCTTAGGGAGTTTGTCATTTTAGAAAGGAAGAGTGCCATGCTTTCGAATAAAAAAATCCTAGTTTGTGTTACCGGTGGTATTGCGGTCTATAAGGCGGTTGCGCTCGTCAGCAAGCTATCGCAAGCAGGGGCGGATGTGAAAGTTGTTATGACGGATTCGGCAAGGGAATTCGTTACACCATTAACGTTCCAAGCAATGTCGCGAAACGACGTGTTTTACGATACGTTCGATGAAAAAGATTCACGCGTCATCGCTCATATTGATTTGGCTGATTGGGCGGATTTGGTCATTGTTGCGCCGGCCACGGCAAATGTCATCGGCAAAGTCGCGAATGGCATATCAGATAATATGGTGACAACAGTGTTGTTGGCAACGACAGCGGAAGTGTGGATCGCACCTGCCATGAATGTCAATATGTATGAAAACAAAGCAGTCATTCGCAACACAATCACTTTACATAGTTACGG
>CAOKMT010000214.1 GCA_948469885.1 uncultured Sporosarcina sp.
GCATTAGAATATGATGCAACAAAGTGCTCTTCCCACTCCCATTACTGCCAGTGATCGCTATTTTCTTCCCGAGCTGTATTTGAAAGCTAGCATCCTCCAGCAAGACACGATCCGACACGCGCAAAGTGAGGCGGTCTGCCATGATTGGAAACTTGTTATGCAGTTACAGCGCCTCGGATTGACGGAAGACGATCGGCATGTCCTTTGAGACAGCTTCGACTACTTCCAGCTGATTGATTCGTTGTTCGAGCGCTTTCGCAGCGCGGTGGATCGATTTCTCGCTCGTCCCTTTCGACTTCGTCTCGAACATCCGGTTTGCCTTTGTTTTCACTTCTCGCTTCGTCATACTTTTCGCTTGTGCAATGCGATTCGCCTTATTCTTCTTTTCCTCGACAGCTTTCTCCAGGCGACTTTTCTCTTTGACGAATTGTTCATGCGCCTGGTGCTGCTGTTCTTGTTCCAATCGCTTTTGGGCAACGTAATCGCTGTAACTCCCTTGATAGACGCGGACATAACCATCATCCACTTCCCAAATCGTCGTCACGAGCGCATCTAAAAGTGCGCGGTCATGGCTGATGAGAACGAGCGCGCCGTAATAATAGCGCAATTCCTCTAGTAAAAAGGCGATTCCTTCCCTATCCAAATGGGTGGTCGGCTCATCGATCAGCAACGCTTCGTAATAATGCGTGAACAATTGGGCGAGCTTCATCCGTGTCTGCTCTCCTCCACTACGTCTTTCTTCCTCATGAGGCACAGCCAATTTCCCAAGCAAGGCTGGATCAGCTTCGGCTGGAGACGGTGCTTCAACCTGTTCAAAATAGCCGCTATCCACATGCCGTTTCACGACACCCGACGTCGGCTCGAACTTGCCGGCAAACAACTTCATCAATGTACTTTTGCCAGCACCGTTTTTCCCGACAATGCCGATCCGATCGAATTGATGGATCGCCAACTGCTCTATGTTCAAAATTTCTTTATCTAAATAAGTGAGTTTGACCTTTTCTACTTCAAAACAAATTTGTTCCATATTTGCTACCTCCGAAATTGTGTATTTCGTACCGGTAGCGACTACCGATACGAGCTTTCTTGATCAAGTTACTTTTCTGCATCCATCTAGTCACTTGTAGAAGTGAAGACTTCTGCTGAATCAAGTTAAAAGCCCGTATCGATCAATAGAACCATAACATCATCATAACAATCCCTCCAAAATCTACCGTCATCTTAACGGCATTCCCCTAAAATGTCAACATGCTATATAGATCACAGAAATTTCAGGAGGCGAATTGAATTTTTGTATCCAATTTAACGACGACATTTCCTCGGATTGCACGGCTAATCATACAAGCATTTTCTGCTTTTTCAGCAAGCCGGAGTGCTTGGGCAACCTCTTTGTCTGTCGCATCCGATCGTAAAAGGATATGCGGTTTATGAATGATTTCCTTATACGTAATGATGCCGTTTGTTACGTCGACGATCCCGACGGATTCCATTTCTAACCGCTCTTTTGCAAGACCACTTCGCTCCATCATCGCTGCCAATGTAATAATATAGCATGTTGCTGCTGCGCCTAGTAACATTTCATCCGGGTTCGTCCCAATGCCAGGCCCTTCCATCTCAGGCGGAATCGATACTTTCGTTTTCAATTGACCCGCATCAATCGTCCCAACATCATTCCGTCCACCCGGCCAATTTGCTTTCAAATGAAAATAATGCTCTGCCATTTTAATTCTCTCCTCTCTTTTATCTCATTCTCGCTCAATCCGATGCTTATGCCCTTTTCTCTTACTATTCTCAATATCTATGAATGGCACGCTATACTCAATGATGTCATTGATGAATACATTGTTTTTAATGCTAAATTCTCGCACGGCTTCTAAAAGCTCGCGATCATACGTCGTTTTATATTGCACCCGGTCTTTCGGTCTCGCTTTTTTATCAATCGTAATGGCACCGAGTGTCAACGTTTCTTCCAATCCGGTTTCCAACAAGTAATTGACATGTGTCCGATGTTTCTTGGCGACTTCTTGCAATTCATCCAAAACTTGCTTGCTAATATTTGTTCTGAACTTCACCCTTGACTCGTCCGTCACATGCACGAGCTTACCATCAACTTTTTTCCACATGAACAACACCCTTTCTTTCTTTATTATACAAACATATATTCTTTTTGTCAGCTGGGCGGTTATCCCCTTGATGAAAAGAGGAATATATGTTTGTATAGAGAAGGTGATGTCGTTGGTTATAAAAGTTGGAGAGAAATTGGGTTTTTATTTTTTTGAACTGATGCGGCGCCCCAAACATAATACTTATTGACTTGTTTAGTCTTCCTATATTATTATATTACAGTATGTAATTTTATTGATTTGAAAGGAAGTATTTCACAACTAATGAAGTTAGACAACAGAATTGCTTTAGACTTACGTTTTATGGGCATAATTTCCATCATTCTTGGACTTGTTGGATTCGTGATCGATATACGGACTAGCCCATTGAGTGCGATTCTTTGTATTGCAGGAGGACTTACGATTGGACTCCTTCTTATGGGGATTGGGGAAATTATTAACTTGCTCGAAAAACTCACTGTCCAGGCAAAGCAAGCTCGTTCCGAATGAGCAAATATCTCCCCCACTTTAGGCTCGAGCGTAAAGTGGGAGAATTTGAATTAATCGGTTGCTTTATTATCAAGCCCTTTCTTTCCTTGACTGCTTTTTGTATTGTATATTTCAAACCGGGTCAGCGCCCCGAACATAATAATTTTACGTGTGCTTCATGCTTGATTATGTGAGCATCATCGTCAACTCCAAATTAGTTCTCGGCCACTTCCAGCTCTTTGATCGTTACGCCTTCTGTCGTCAGTCGATACATCCCCAACAAAACCGGGTTTACTTGCACCAATCCTTTACCTAGAAGCACTT
>CAOKMT010000215.1 GCA_948469885.1 uncultured Sporosarcina sp.
TGCGCGATCGGATGCCCTGCCAATTTTGCGCGTATCGTTCGGTTTGCCAATTCGATCCAGCCGATCCGACACAAGCATATAGGCAATATGATGGGCTGGATCCTGAGGAGTCGCTCGAAAAAATGCGTAAGGAGGTGGCGGATGATGAACATTCCCGTGAAACCTGAAGAACTCACATTTACAGATGACCAATGGACAGCGATCTGGGCGAAAGGAAAAGATTTACTCGTTTCAGCCGCCGCTGGTTCAGGGAAGACGAAAGTGCTGATCACGCGGATGATTGAAAAAGTGATTGATGAGGAAAAGCCGATTGACGTCGATGAATTGCTTGTCGTCACATTTACGAATGCGGCGGCTGCCGAAATGCGGCATCGGATGGCGGAAGCGCTGGAAGAGGCGATTGCTGAAAACCCGGAGTCCGTCCATTTACGTCGCCAATTGAATCTGCTTAACAAGGCGCAAATTTCAACACTCCATTCATTTTGTCAAAATGTTGTGCGGCAATATGCATATCTACTCGATATCGATCCGGGGTTCCGGATTGCGGACAGTACAGAAGCTGCGTTGCTGCGTGACGATACGATTGGGGAAGTGCTTGAAGAGGCATACGGAGCGGACAATCCTGAGGCGATGTACCGACTTGCGGACAGTTTTACTTCGGATCGGGACGACCAATCGATCGAAACTTTGATGGGTCGGCTATATGATTATTCGCGTGTCCATCCCCAACCTGAAGTGTGGCTAAGCCGCATTCCTGAGCAGTATGAAGTTGAAAAAGTCGAAACGGTCGATGATCTTCCATTTATCGGATCTTTGAAACAGGCGATCCGTCATTCATTGGAAGAAGCGGCATCGCTCAGCGGTGATTTAAAGCGTATCGCTTTAATGCCGGAGGGGCCTGAACCACTGCTCGCCACTGCGGAAAGCGATCTTGTGTGGATTGAGGAAGCGATCCGTCGTATGACGACAGGGACATGGGAGGATGCCTATGAATTTTTCAACACGCTCAAATGGGTTAGAGCAGGCGCTGTTCGAAAAGGTACATGTGATGAAGAACTTGCTGCGCGTGCCAAAACGATCCGGGATACAGTCAAGAAAATGGTCACGGAAGTGAAAGAGGCATTCTTCATAAGGACGCCTGCACGCCTGCTTGCTGAAATTCAATTGATGGCACCTTCAATGCATACGTTAATAGGCCTTGTCATCGAGTTCGGCAAGCGGTATGAACAAGTGAAAATAGACCGGGGGATCGTTGACTTTTCCGATTTGGAGCATTATGCTTTACGAATTTTATCGAAGGAAGAAGAAGGGGGTCTTGTCCCTTCTGATATCGCGTTGGATTATCGGGGGCGTTTCTCGGAAGTGCTTGTGGATGAGTATCAAGACGTGAATTTATTGCAAGAAACGATTATCGGACTTGTGAAAAATGGTGAGGAAAAAGACGGCAACTTGTTCATGGTCGGCGATGTGAAACAGTCGATTTACGGTTTTCGGTTAGCTGAGCCTCGCCTTTTCCTTGGAAAATATAACAGGTTCATGGAGATGGATGCGCATTCGGGGATGAAAATAGACTTGAATGCCAATTTCAGAAGTCGACAGGAAGTGCTTGATTCGACAAATTTCATTTTTTCCCAAATCATGGGGGAACGTGTCGGGGAAATCGCTTATGATGAAGCTGCGGCATTGAAATATGGGGCACGCTATCCAGAAAAAGAAATGTCCACGGAGCTGACTATTTTATACGAAGACGAGGATGAAGAGGCCGAAATAAATTTGGGACAAGGGATTACAGAACCAGAATTGAAAAGCCCGCAAGCGGAAGCGCAGTGGATGATCCGAAAAATACAGGCGCTCATGGCGTCAGGAGCGGAAGTGACTGATGCATTCACCGATGAAAGACGTCCACTCGAATATCGTGACATTGTTATCCTCATGCGGTCGTTGACGTGGTCGGGGGAAATTGTGGAAGCATTCAAATTGGCGGGTATCCCGATCTATGCAGAAGTTTCGCGTGGCTATTTCGATGCGCTCGAAGTGATGATCATGTTGAATACATTGCGTGCCATTGATAATCCGTATCAAGATATCCCGCTTGCTTCGGTTCTGCGCGCGCCGTTTATCGGCATGACGGAAAATGAGCTTGCTCAAGTCCGTCTTGCTGCCAAAAATGAGCCATTTTATGAGGCGTTGAAGCGGTTCATCGCTACGGGGAAATCTGATATGTCAGCGGAAACGGAAGAGAAGTTGCAACGCTTTTTCCGCCAGTTTGAAGACTGGCGCAATTTGGCGCGCCGCGGTTCGTTATCGGAACTTATTTGGCAAGTGTACACCGATACCCATTATTATGAAATGGTCGGTGCGATGCCGAATGGCAAGCAACGGCAAGCAAATTTGCGTGCTTTGCATGACCGCGCGATCGATTATGAAAAAACATCTTTTCGCGGGCTATTCAGATTCCTTCGCTTTATCGACAGAATGAGAAAAAGAGGGGACGATCTCGGAGAAGCTAAATCGTTAACTGAAAAAGAGGATGTCGTCCGTCTGATGACGATCCATTCTTCGAAAGGCTTGGAGTTTCCATATGTGTTCGTCGCGGGTGTCGGTAGACAGTTTAATAAGATGGATTTCCATGAACCGTATTTATTTGACCAACATTTCGGGTTGGCGGTGAAAGCGGTCGATCCCGATAATCGGATCACGTATACGTCATTGCCATTTTTGGCGATGAAAGAAAAGAAAGAGCTTGAAATGCGTGCGGAAGAAATGCGTATTTTATATGTTGCAATGACACGGGCGAAAGAACAGCTCCACCTTATCGCTTCTGTAAAAGATATCGAAAAAGAGATTATTAAATGGCAAGACGCCCAATTGATCGACCCGACGTTTATGTTGCCGGAGTATACGCGG
>CAOKMT010000216.1 GCA_948469885.1 uncultured Sporosarcina sp.
TTTCGGAATCTTTTTGATGACGGACCATTTCCTCAGTTTCTACGAGAAGATCTGTACGATAAAAATTATTCGCTTCCATATCAATCACCTCGCCATTAAGTTTGCACGTAATTTGAAGAAATATTCAACTTCAACTGCAGTGTGAAAGCGAGTTTGTTGTTGCAATCCCTTTAGTCGTTTGATAAAATTATTATGTTATGAAAGAGGTTCCTTTTATAATGACAAGAATTGAACTCTCTTGTTTTACTGAAATTGGAGGTGAATGGTATGCCAAACATTAAATCAGCGATCAAAAGCGTGAAACAAAACGCAGATAGACATGCACGCAACTCACATGCGAAAGCGACTATGCGTACTGCTGTCCGCAAGGCGGAAGTTGCTCTTGAAAATAACGAAGAAAATGCAAACACTTTACTACGTGAAGCGATTAAACACGTTGACACGGCTGCTCGTAAAGGGCTTATCCACAAAAACAATGCTTCTCGTCAAAAAGCACGTCTTACAAAAAAAGCACAATAATAAAGTAATCTGTCTTGTACAGATCTTGAAAAGACCGTCCACAATGGGACGGTCTTTTACAAATTGATTTTCAAGCTGGTATTCGATCACTATGGGGCGAATACCAGCTTTTGTATGTTTTGCTGTTCGATTCACTGCCGAATCGGTTCCATAAAGAAAAGCTCTAAAATCCGTTCCCGCGTGCCTGAAGTCGATTTTAATTTATAATCGATATCTGCCAACTTCCCTAAAATGGTTAGCAACCGTTCCGCTTGAGGAATATTCCGGTTTTCCATCATCAATTTCACACGATAGGGATGTACTTGTAAAGTTTTGGCGATCTGTTGTTGGTGATACCCTTTCCTTCGTAATGACTGGACGTGAAGCATCAACCTGACTTGACCTGCAATGAGCGATGTCAACATGATCGGCTCTTCACCATTCCGAAGAAGGTCGCGATAAATCGATACGGTCGCCGGGACATTTCCTGCCACATACGCATCGGTCAACTGGAATATATCCATTTCAGGCGTTCTTGGCACGAGCAATTCAATGATGTCTGGGCTGATTTCTCCAGTGCCTCCTAAATAGGTCGCCATTTTCACAATTTCTGCGGATAAAGATAATAATTGATCCCCCGCCCGATCAACGAGCAATTGGGCCGTTGTCGATGACATATGTACCCCATTCACTTTTGCTTCATGCTGTATCCATGTCAGTAGATCTTTCCCTTCGAGTCGTTCCGCTTCAATGACCGTCACCAATTCTTTCATTTTCTTCGTAATTCGTTTCCGGCCGTCCAACTTCTCAAAAGGAGCGATAAAGACGACCGTCGCAGTGGGTGACGGATTGGCGAGCCACTCTTCAAGTACCGTTAAATTATGTTCGATATCGTGACGCTTTCTCTCTTGCCCGCTTAAAAAAGTAGCATTACTGGCGATGATCAGTTTATGTGCTTGCAAAAACGGCAAAGTGTCCGCCTCTTCAATGACCAGTTCAACCGGCGTTTCTTCCAAATCAAATCGAATAATCGAGGCGTCATCAACATCTGGCAAGGCACGTTTCAATCGTTCAATTGTCGAGTCGAATATATGATGTTCAATTCCCGTCAATAGATAGACCGGATCGACATCACCTGCCGCAATTTTTTTCCATATGGCATTTGCCATGACTTCACCTCTTTCAATGTACAACTCTTATTATACTGTATCGCCCGTATACTGTTTGAACGTTTTGTGTCATTTCTTACCCCTTGACCGATAAAGAAGTTTTGCTATGGATTTTTAATTGTGTATCGCTTATACTATAATGGATATTAGGAGGGGTAGCAATGAATGAATTTGAACATGATGTCCAATCGAAACGTAATGATTTGATTGACTCGGGTATTGGTTTTATCGTATCTTTTGTAGGTTTTACAGCAATCTTTGTTGTTGCTACACTTGTTGACTTCATAGCAGGTTAATTGCAATGAATTCAAAATGGACACGCATCCTGGATAAGGGACGTGTCCATTTTCATTGTTGGACTACATTGATCTTGTAAGCGTCATCCCGGACAGTGACCGTAATTGTCCCATTTTCCGCCGTAGACATGACCGGGACGGCGAACCGCTCAAATGTTTCAAGTACTTCTTCATGAGGATGCCCATAACTATTATTCCGTCCTGCTGAAATAATCGCCAGCTCAGGGCGTACTGCATCGACAAACGGCTCGGTACTCGATGTTTTACTGCCATGATGTCCCGCTTTTAAAATGAGCGATCCAAAATTGACTTCACCGTATTTCCTTACAAACTGCGCTTCCGCCTCCTGTTCCATATCTCCTGTAAATAAAAATGAAGGTCCCGCCGTCTTCATGAGCAAAACGAGCGAACTGTCATTTCCCCCTACATATTCATCACCTTGTGGTCCTGTATAAACGAAATCAAAACGCCCCATTACCCATGAATCACCATCTCGCACAGGAATAATCGGCACTTTCTTTTCAGTAGCAACACGGATGACTTTTTCCATTTCCTGTTCACTTTCACTTCCCGGTGTAATATGGATTTCGTCCACTCTTATTTCTTCCAACACCTCACTCGCGCCTCCTACATGATCCAAATGTGGGTGCGAAAGGACCAGTTTATCTATTTTCGTAATCCCATTCCCTTTCAAATAAGGAACGACTATTTTCCGCCCCACTTCGAACGACTGCTCGGGCGACTGCCAGTCAGTCTCGCCGAACGGTACAGTGCCGCCTGTATCGATGACATAGACAGCTCGTCGATAAGGGAGTTCAATTACTGCACTATCCCCTTGGCCGACATCCAAATAGGTCACTTTCAACGTGCCGTCCGTGTATGGATGAAAGTGAATAAGAAGTGCCGGCACGATGA
>CAOKMT010000217.1 GCA_948469885.1 uncultured Sporosarcina sp.
CCCTGACCCTGACCTTTCGATTTTTCTGGCAAAAATATTTTCATCCCCGGTACAATATAATCCGGGTTGGCGAGATGGGCATTCACCTTTTTCAATTCGTCAAATGAGATGCCATGTTGCCGTGAAATCTTCCACAACGTATCGCCTTTTTGAACAATATGGACTTCCACTAACAAAATTCCCCCTTCCATCAATTCATCGTATGACTGGACAGCCTGCGTTGTGACGCAAATAATAACAGCCGTCCCTTCTTACCATTTATATGTGTGGAAAATGGGTTTATGCGAAACAAAAAACCGTCAAGTCCTATAATCTGGACTGACGGCTTTTATGCAAATTGAATTATCTTAAACAATGCAGGCGTGCGCCCCGGCTAACGAAGCCAGTTCATTTCCCGGCGAATATGGGCCATTTACTTACGCTTTTGCTCATATGTAAAATAAGTCCCGAATGAACGGGCCGAACAATTCAATGCGGCAAGTTCTTCCATGGCGCCTTTCATCATCGGCTGTGCTTCGTCTTCCATCACGTCGATGATGAAGTAATAATTGCCAAGCCCTGTTTTCAGCGGGCGTGATTCAATTTTTGTCAAGTTCAGCTTACGCCATGCGAACACTGACAAAATCTGATGGAGGACACCCGAGCGGTCTTCCTCCGGCAACTTCACCATTAGCGTCGTTTTCGGGACGTTCGAATGCACAGGTGTCAAGTTCTCCACTTGCCCTTTACGAAGCGACAAGACGACGAACCGCGTATGGTTAAAATGAAAATCATGTATATTTTCTTCCGCGATATGTAAATCGTATTTCTCCGCAGCCATCCTATTGCCGATTGCCGCAATTTTCTCTTCTGGATTTTCCGCCACATACTTTGCGGCAGCTGCCGTTGAAGATGCTTGATTTAGTGGCACATGACGATATTGATACAATAAATATTTATGGCATTGTGCGAGCGCATGCGGATGAGATTGGACAGATTCGATTTCTCCTACCGCGTCGGCTTGTTGTTTATTCACCAACAGATGCTGCTCAATTGGAATGGAAAGCTCCGCATTAATGTAAAGATCTTTTTCATTGAACATATAATCGATCGTCATCGGAACGGACCCTTCCAATGCGTTTTCAATCGGTACGACCGCATATGTGGCACGGCCCGAACTGACCGCCTCAATGCAATCGGGAATCGTCGTCTGCGCCGATAATCCCGCTTCACCAAACAGATAATGAGCCGCAAGATGCGTAAAGGTTCCCTCTGGCCCTAAATATGCAATGATCGGCGTGTATTCTTTGTCTGTCAAATCAATTTCCCCCTTATAATGCCCCAGAACTGATCAAAGTGACTGAATCTACAAAATCAGGTACTTTCAGCCGTTGTAGAAATTCTTCCATCGTGATCGTCATCATCGTAACGTCAAGCGATAATGTAATATTTGCACGTGCTTGTACTGGGATCGTTTGATGAATCGTCAAGACATTGCACTTGGCCTCTGAAACGATGCCTAACAAGACGGCGAGAGAACCTTTGCGATCTTCCAACTGGATGAAAATCGTCAAGATCCGCTCACGTGCGATCGATTCGAACGGAAAGACAGTGTCTCGATATTTATAAAATGCACTGCGGGACAACCCGGCTTTCTTCGCCGCTTCTTGTATCGTGGACGCTTCACCGTTTGTCAATAATCGTTTCACTTCAATCGTCTTTACCATCGATTCAGTCAGTACATCTTCCCTGACAAGGTAAAAACGACCATCACCAACTCGTTTCATAAAATCCCCCTTTTTCCCCCCAGGCCACAAAGCGCTTCCTACGTTTTCTATCTTTATTTATTCAATGAATTCAAATTCGAAATTGAGGATACGTACAATATCCCCATCTTGTGCTCCGCGTTCTCTTAATGCATCATCCACGCCCATGCCGCGCATTTGTCGTGCGAATTTACGAACGGATTGATCGAAATTGAAATCGGTCATTTTAAACAACCGTTCGATCGTATAGCCCGACAGGACGTAAGCGCCGTCATCATCGCGCGAAATCTCGAAATCAGGTCCAGTCGATTCGTGCTTGTAAAGGACGACGTTTTCCGCTTCGTCTTCAATTTCATATAGCGGGAACTCTGGTGTCTCTTCCAGCAAATCAGCGACCGCGAAAAGTAAATCTTTCAATCCTTGTCTGGTGATAGTGGAAACCGCAAAAACTTGCGCCTCATCGCCGAGTTTTTCTTTAAAAGTACGTAAATTATCTTCCGCGCCAGGCATATCCATCTTATTGGCGACAATAATTTGTGGTCTCTCTGTCAAGCGTAAATTGTATTGTCTCAATTCTTCATTGATCGTTTCATAATCTTCAAAAGGGTCGCGCCCTTCGAGTGCCGACATGTCAATGACATGAATGATAACGCGTGTCCGCTCGATATGACGGAGGAATTGGTGGCCGAGTCCGACCCCTTCATGCGCCCCTTCGATAAGCCCGGGCAAATCGGCAAGTGCAAAACTACGACCGTCTTCCGTTTCGACCATGCCGAGATTCGGAACGAGTGTCGTGAAATGATAATCCCCAATTTTGGGTCTTGCTGCGGAGACGACAGATAACAGTGTAGATTTTCCGACACTTGGAAAACCGACGAGTCCTGCGTCCGCTAGCACTTTCAATTCCAAGACCACTTCCCGCTCAACGCCTGGTTCTCCTTTTCCGGATAATTCAGGTGCTGGGTTTTGCGATGACGCAAACCGACTGTTTCCTCGGCCGCCACGACCACCACGTGCGATGATGGCTGTTTGTCCATGTTCGATGAGGTCGGCGATGACTGAACCATCTTCCCCGTCCGTCACCACTGTTCCGGGTGGCA
>CAOKMT010000218.1 GCA_948469885.1 uncultured Sporosarcina sp.
GTACCGACTTCCAAACCGTTAATGTTCGCGATTTCTTGGTTTAATTCTTCATTCCATTTCAAAACTTCACGGACGTATTGTAATGCACGTTCTCCGTTGCTCGTCAATTGGACACCTGAACGCCCCCGATTCAGAATTGTAAATCCCCATTCTGACTCAAGGCTTGTAATGGCATGGCTCACTGCAGATTGACTTAATTTAAGCAGGCCGCCCGCCTTCGTTAAACTACCCAACTCCACAACAGTATTGAAAATTTCATACTTGACAAGAGACAGCTCAATCACTCCTTTAGCATGAATTTTATTCATATTTACATTCTAAAAGATTCATTTTTTTAATTCTAATTTTACCTTTATACTTGTTATTAATCAATTCAAGAAGAGGATCGGTGATCAAAATGAAGCGGAATAAAATGGCCGGGGCAGTAAATGGAATAGAGGGCATGACACAATTAAGAGCGGATTTCTTAATGCTTATTGTAACTATGCTATGGGGTTCCTCTTATTTATTTATGAGTCTTGGATTGGAAACTTTTCAAACGTTCAACTTGGTCGCTCTCCGGTTCGGTTTAGCTTTTCTATTAGCAGGCCTCGTGTTTTATAGACGTGTCCTACGTGCCGATTTTAAAACAATCTTTTATGGATTTGTATTAGGATCCATCTTATTCCTATTAATGTCTGTCGTGACGATAGGGTTGACTTATACAACCATTTCTAATGCAGGTTTTCTATTCAGCCTTTCTGTTGTATTCGTCCCCTTATTACTGGCGATATTTTTCAGAAAAAAACCCGAAAGAAAAGTTGCTTTCGGTGTCTGCATCGCTTTTATAGGAATTGCCCTGTTAACACTCAATCACACCTTGACGGTCAATACAGGGGATTTCCTCATTATTTTGGGCGCTTTCTGTTATGCTACGCTCATTATCGTGACAGATAAACTAACGAAAAACGTGGATTCAATTACACTTGGAATTTTTCAACTTGGCTTTGCTGGTGCATGGGGGCTGATTTTCTCATTTGTTTTCGAAACTCCCCATCTTCCAAATACAACAGAATCATGGGTGGCCATTCTATGTCTTAGCATCCTTTGCAGTGCAATCGGGTTTATTGGCCAAGCATACGCTCAAAAGTATACAACCCCCACTCATACAGGTCTGATTTTTTCATTGGAACCGGTATTTGCGGCATTGTTTGCTTTCCTATTCGTGAATGAAACACTTTCAGCGAAAGGCTATGTAGGAGCAATTCTGATTTTGATCGGTGTCCTAGCTGCCGAAATCGATTTTAAGAAGTTCTCCATAAAAAAACTGTTCGGTAAAACCGTCAACAGTCCCGAAGCTTAACGGACAAAAGATATTGATAAACAATCAAAATAATAAATAAGAAGCAATGCGTTTCCTTGCTTCTCCTTTACAAATCATCAATAGAAAATCGACAGAAAACGTGACACGCTAACTAAATGGAAGCCGTTCTGTCGATTTTTATTTTTCAAGAAATTATTTTCTTCACTACAATGCACGCTTGTTAAAATGCTGAATTGCACCGATCACTGACACGATCATAACTGCGATTGCCATGACAATCGGTTCCCCGTATGAAAACAGTACATCTTGTGCAAGCCTCTCTTCGATTTGATTGAACAATCCGAGGGGATTCCACTTTGAAGATTGAAACGTATTCCAAAACACAAGAATCATGAACAGAATGCCACTTATCAATAAACCGCCCATCGTTGAATTTGTTATCGTGTTCCCACAAAAAGTAACGATGATGAACATTAAAGCAAAACCATAAATCCCTACCAACGCGGGCACCAGTTGTTGGACAACCGATTGATCCCAGTAGTAGATCGTATACAAATACGTCACTCCGCTGGCGATCAAATAACAAAGCGTCCACATAACTGTATGGAATAATAGTTTTGCGGAGATGACGGACTTCCTTTTCAACCCTTTCGCCAAAAAAATCGGCAATGTGCCGTCTTGCAACTCCTTAGACATTGAGTTCGCCATCATCAAAAGAAAAGCGATAAGCCCGAGCTGAGGAACGTTTTTGAAGAACTGAAGCCAGGAATCGATTGCGCTCGGTTCTCCCATTAGACTTCCGAATTCATCCCCAAGCATATTTTCGATAAGATAAGGGGTAATCTTGGCAGTGAAAGGATTCAATATGCCCAAGGCAATGAATATAACAAGTAAAATAAGCCACCGATTCGTCAAAAAGTAACTGTCCCATTCCTTCTTGAAAAATGGCATCATCCTTCCGTCACCTCTTTCACGAACTGTTCCAATGTCTGCTCCTCCGGATAAAACTTTTCGATCGAATGACCCTTTTCCATCATCGCCATGAAGAATTTCCTCTTCCCTTCTTCATCGTCGCAACGGACAATCCACCCTTCTTCCTGCCGCTCAAGATGGAATTCCATTCTGGTCGCTTCTTCCATAGGCGTGCTGAATTCAACATAATAACGATCACTCGATTTCTTCCTTTTCAACGGGCCATCGAACTTGATCTCTCGATCGTGTAAAATGAGCATCCGATCGGAAATCCGTTCCGCCTCAGACAATATATGCGTCGAGAACAGAATCGCCGTCTCTTTTTTCGCTTCCTGTAAAATGGCCAGAATCTGTTCCCGTCCCTCCGGATCAAGCGCGGACGTCGGCTCATCACAAATTAACAAATCAGGTTTATGGAGCAACGCTTGTGCAATCCCCAGCCGTTGCTTCATCCCACGAGAGTATTGACC
>CAOKMT010000219.1 GCA_948469885.1 uncultured Sporosarcina sp.
TCTTTCTTCAGTGTAAAAAGCATTTTTAATCCCGATTTGATATTTTCCCTGTTCCACGCCGACCAATAAATCATCATCGGAAGTGCCGACAAATTCAAACTCATAATCCGGCAACAACGCATCGACCGCTTGCAATACGTGAACATCATAACCGTTTGGATTGCCGGATTCATCCGTATAATTGACAGGTTTGGATGCTTGGGCATAAGCGACTTTCACTTTGCGCACGCCGTCCTTTTCACTCGCTTCCGCTTGGGCATCCCCATCGCTCGAACCACAACCAGCTAACAGAACTGCCAATGCCGAACCGACGACCGCTACTTGTATCATTTTCTTTAGTCTCATCGTGAACCGCTCCCCTTTTTTTATAAATTGACGTTTTTCAAGGTTAAGTCCGGTTCAACATCGTTCACTATGTCCGTTTTGTTTCCTATGTTGTTTGGCATTCCCTCTCATCTAGGTTCTCTCCATTCCAAGTCTCCTCAAATTCCCATGCGCCTATCAAGCATTTTAGCTAGGAACTGTATTGCGATTTTTCTCTTCTTCAATGGCTGCTTTCGCCAATCTTTGGATCGTCATATCGTCCATCGGCGGATTATGTAACCCCGCACGCACATTGCGATAATATCTTTGTAACGGATTACTGCGCTGTAAACTTTTGGCACCGACAACCCGCATCGCTTGGTCGACAATTGCGATTGCCGCATTTGTGACCGTATGCTTCGCAGCCTCCACTTCATGCGTGAGGAAATCTCGACGTGTTTTATCGTCATATGCCTCGGCCACGCTATACAATAAATGTCTCGCTTGGATTAATTGCAAATCCATTTCCCCAATATGCTGTTGCACATTCGGCAACTGACTGATTGGACCATTTATACTGTTCGGAGCATGGCGATTCGCAAATTGAACCGCATAATCGCGCGCGGCTTGCGCAATCCCTAGGTAACAAGCCGACGTATGGAGCTGCCATCCGCTATATTTCCCACTTGGCTTTTTAGGAAGTTCCACTAAAAGCGCATCTTTCACATTCACTTGATCGAGTACGAGATCATGACTACCCGTCGCTCTCATCGAAATGACGTCCCACGTTTCATCGATTGATAAGCCCACTGTATCTTTATGGAGCAAGAAATAGCCGATTTGCTGTTTCTCTTCAATCCATACCGATGTTAAAAAGTAAGTTAAAGCTGGAGATGCTGTCGTAAATGTTTTACGACCATTAATCAACCAACTTCCATCTTGTTGTCTCACCGCGTTCGTTCCCGGTCGCCCGCCTCTTGCCGGACTCCCTGTTTGCGCTTCACTTACCGAGCGATTGACGATCGCACCCCCGGCAACTTCATTAGCAAAAAACTGCAAATTTTCTTCAGTCCATAGCTGTTGTTCAAAAATATCGCCGATGACACTTTGGTTCCAACCGATTGAAAGCGCTGTGTTTTCATCGAAAGTCGCAAGTGTTTCTTGCAGAAGAATCATATCGTAAACGCCCAAACCTTCTCCGCCATACTTTTCAGGCAAAGTGGTGCGCGTATACCCCATTCCAATAAGCGTAGCGATATGATCTTCCGGAAACTTCGCCAATTCATCGATTTCGGCCGACTGATCTTGAAACTGCGCCGCCCTCTCTCGTATTCTTTGTAACCAAATTTTTTGACGTTCCGTTTTCACAAATAATTGAATCACAAATCCCCCTCCTCATACAGTTAACATTTCCAATACATTTAAAAACCAATAAGTTTAGTAGGAATTAAAATTATGATAAGTGATGGACGATCGAATTGTCAAGATACATTTTGAAATTTCAATATATAGTTCGTTAATAGATGATTCAAATTCGATTGATTTGTACGAATTTAAATCATGACTGACCATCAGTATGTACTTAATTTATGTACAACAAAACCCGGCCAACGGGCAAACGCCCTAGCCGGGTTCTCTTTCTGCTTGTTCAACTTCTACCCTAAATACTTCTCACGCCATTGTTTCCGGTCTTTGTCATGCAATTCATTTTCGAGCGTTTCATCCCAACGCGCCAGTCGTGTGTTCCACACCCGTGCGTACATGATATCTTCCGCTGTATGATAAAGACGAAATTCCACACAAGGAATCGTGTCGACTTGCTTTGACTGGGCCGAAACAATTTTAGCGACGACCGTCTGCGTATGACCGTCAACGGATTCTACCCCCAGCTTTTTCACCGCATCCAGTAAAACTTCTTTCTGCAAGGAAGCGACATGCCAATCATGAAAGTTTTCGATATGACGGTAATCTTCCAGCTCCTCTTCCGGATCTAGCATCTCCTCCTCGGGACCAAATAGAAAAGAATGATGGCTAGGACTGTATGGGATTTCTCGCGTGCTATTTTCTCGTTCATGTTCAAAAATGCCCCGCGCCAATTGTGCACGTCCCGTTTCCGTCAAAACGTAAATGTTCTCACGTTTTTCGATCATGCGGGCGGTTCTCATTTTACTCATCAAGTGCTCGATGAAAATAGGCTCTACGAATAAAACATCACTTAACATATCAACTGTTTCAATTTCGCCTTCTTGAAAAGCGATAAGCATCATTTTCATCAAAATGTCCATCTTCGTACGCTTCACCGTTTCATAAGCAATGTCAATTGTATACACAGGCAAATTCCAAGTTAAAGTATCCATCAGTTGCACACGTTCATCTTGTTGTAGCTCTTTTGTCAACCGGCTCGTTAGATCTTTCATTCCTCTACCTCACGTATTTTT
>CAOKMT010000220.1 GCA_948469885.1 uncultured Sporosarcina sp.
CGTTTCGTCATCGTTCAAAATATTTCGCTCCTTTGTCGATTTCCCGGGAAATACAACCGCGAAATATTTCCTATAATATGAGCGTCAATAGAATAAAGACGCGAAATACGGCAATTCAACAGGAAATATAGATGCGGTCACAGGAAATATGCTTCAGAATCACTGGAAATATTTAAAAATGCATGTTCCTACGTTACAACTCTCTCAACTTTTGATAAAGTAAAGAGACGTACTAGGTGAAAATTATATAAAACTACATATGCTTCATTATTAGAAGGAGACTGCCATTATGTTTTTTAACTTTACGTTTCGACATTTCTTAACAAATCCCGCTCATTTGGCGGAGCAACTGCAAACGTCTTCGATGCGTGGGTTTGGAAAACGGTTTGTGCTCGTCTTTTTAACTGGTATCCTATTATTTGGTATCCGGAATTGGTGGGGGATGAATACCGAGGCAATCACACCGCTCATGACAACGATGTCCATGACCGATTATACAATTGCACGGTATGTATCCTTATTTAGTACGCTTTGTTGGTCGCTCATCTATATGTCTTTCCACTTTTTCGGAATTGCATACATATTGAGTTTGCTCACCTCGATTCCGTTTAAAAAATTATTGCCGATCCAGTTATTTGCGACAAGTATATTACTGATTGAAAAAGCACTCGTTTTTCTCGTTTTCGCGATGAAAGGTGCGACAGCAAATATGTCATTTTTGTCGTTCGGTCCACTTGCCGCGACGTTTCTTGAAAAGTCATACTTGATTTTCTTTTTCAATCAGCTGACATTGACAACATTGTTCATCGTGTTGCTCCAGTATCGATTTATATGTTCTTTTGAAAAAAATATTAACAGGAAACGCCTCTTATGGGGATTGGTTGGCTTACATATCGCGATGGCGATCATTACGACTGCTGTCGGATTCATTCCGATGGAAAGTTTGCTTGCTAAGTTGACAGGAGGTGCCGTCGTTGAATAAATTTCTATCCATTGTTGCCGCAGTAGCGATCAGTTCATTTTTGGCAACGAACCTTTATTTATTATTCAGCGATAAAAGTGTCATTCCGAAGTCAGTCTATGTGAATGACTATGAACGTATGACACTTAATGATTATAGTAAAAAAATGGCAAAAGAAGCCCTCGTTGCTCCGATGGACCTTTATACAGTCTATGTCAATCGCGAAGACGTTGTGGAATCATGGTTCGTAGCGGAAGGTGACGATGTCACAATAGGGGAAGAACTCGCCCTGTTGAACACAGATCGTGCGGACGGACAACGCAATCTTTGGGAAGTGGAGCGCGATGCCCTTTTACAGCAAGAAACTGAATTGAAATCGATGATTCGAGAACTGTCCACTGCTCGCTCGAAAGCACAGACAGGAAACTCGTCAAATGTTGGACAGAATCAAGGGGTCGCGGAAATTGAAGGGAACACGAAAATAGAATTGGATTTGAATGTTGACTTTAAAGTGGATGTCACGCAGGAGGGCGCCTACACACAAGCGGTGGCGGCGGCTGAACAGCAATTGGCCGATGTCGCTCGCCAACTTGAGGTCGTCGAAGCGCAACTTGCGCAAAACCCGAGCCGCCCTGCTTTGATCAGTCCAGTGGATGGGGTCGTTTCGAAGATCACACGTCACGGTTCCACACTTGCAATTGACCTATACAGTTCGGAAAAAGTGGTCACGACTTATGCCAAAGACCATGAATGGCAACAAATCAAGGAAGGGGATCGAGTTCTTCTCCAAGGAGACGGCGTAGCCGGTGCGATGGAAGGGACCGTGTTTTTCGTGTCAGAAGTGCCTGCCCAAGAAAGCGAAATGCTTGGTGCCTACAAAGCATTAGATCCGATGAGTGCGACGAATCCACTTGCTTATTATGAAGTGAAGGTTCATACCGATGCCGATTTGGCGGTTGTCCCGTACGGCCAGAACGTCAATGCGGTCGTGCTCATTCATGAAGCGCAAAATGCCGTTTCTGTCAATGAAAAATGGATCCGTCAGATGGGTGATGAAGAGGCTATTATTAGGAAATTGAATCCGAAAGGTTATGCAGTCAAAGCGGAAGTGACAACTCCGTTTGCATGGAAAAAACGTGCGGTGATCACGGAAGGGCTGCACCTCGGGGAAGTGGCGATGGATGCACCATTACTCAGGGAATATGCTTACGCACCGGGCGTCTTTTTCCCGATGCCGGCCCATATGCCGACAAAAGAGGAATGGAAAGCATTCGGTAAACGAAACTATTTGAAATATATGTTACTCAGATGAACCAGCAGACTTCCCTTCTGAAAGTTTCACGAAATGCCGAAAAGGTGACGTGAAAACTGAAACGTGATCTATAGAGTGATCAGCAAACCACTTGAATAATTTCAAGTGGTTTTTTGATTGGAAACGATTATTCTAGCAAACTTTGGGAATATAAGTAGAAAGAGAGAAAATCTAGAATGGAGTGAGGAAAATGAAGAGAATGAGCGGGAAGATCCTCGCCGTCTGTACCGTACTCCTTCTCAGCCTCGTAATGGGAGCCGGTATGGGATCGGCGAAAGAACCGAATCGGTACATCGGTTTACACGACAAAATATTATACTTTAATCCAGGAGAAGTCCAAACGCATGAAGGGAGCATGGTCGTACCCTTAAAGAAAATGGCAAACAATTTGTATGCGGAAATGGCAGGAACGTCGGAATATATCCGCATTATGAAAAATGGCCATGAAATCAGTTACCGATATGCAT
>CAOKMT010000221.1 GCA_948469885.1 uncultured Sporosarcina sp.
CCATTGGACGTTCCTTAATCGTGGAAACGGAAACCATCAATGAAGAGTTGACAGCGACGAGGATTGCGGAAGCAAAAGCGGCTGTTGAACCAATTCGGATATTGCAAGGACAAGTGATCGTCCGTGAAGGACAAGTTATTGATAGTGAAGTGTATAGGCAACTGGAATTGGCAGGTTTACTAACGGACCAAACATCTGCCAAACCGACGATGGGCCTAATTATATTCGTTTCATTCCTTTTCTTCATTGTCTACATGCATTTTAGGACGTGGCGAGAAAATTCGAAAGTAAAAAAGAAAGCATTGGTTATCACACTAGCAGTCTTCTTCTTGCTCGTCATTTTAATGAAACTGATTACGCTCATAGAACAGCAGTTTGATATACTCGTTGCGTTCCTCTTTCCAACAGCGCTCGCCTCGATGCTCGTCGGCTTATTGACGAATGAACGTCTTGCAGTAATGACGACGGTGATGACAGCGGCAACGGCGGGGGTGATGTTGCAGGAAGGATATGCGGCCATCATTCAAATGGAAGTGGCATTATACATAGTATTCGGTGGAATTACGAGCTTATATTTACTGGGGAATGTGGGAAGACGTTCTTCGATTTTACGGGCAAGTTTAGGGGTTTCCGCCGTCAATCTTTTGTTCCTAGCATTCTATTTGTTAATGACACAGTCTTCTTATGATTGGACGGAACTTATTTACTACGCCATAGCGGCGATTGCTTCGGGTATTCTTTCAGGTGCTTTGACAATAGGACTGATGCCTTTTTTCGAAACGGCTTTTCATATATTATCGGATATGAAACTGATAGAGTTATCAAATCCAAATCATCCCTTGTTGAAAAAAGTGCTTACTGACACACCCGGAACTTATCATCATAGCGTAATGGTCGCTAATTTGGCGGACGCTGCATGTGAAGCGATTGGCGCGAATGGACTGCTTGCGAGAGTCGGCTGTTATTATCATGATATCGGTAAAACTGTCAGACCCGGGTATTTCATCGAAAATCAGCATGCGGATAAAAATCCACACGATACATTGCCGCCTGAGGAAAGCCGAGATATTATTATCGCCCATGCAGAAGATGGAGCGAAGTTACTCGAAAAGTATAAAATGCCACGTGAAATTGTCGATGTTGCCCAGCAGCATCACGGGACAAGTTTGTTAAAGTATTTTGTTTTTAAAGCGCGGGAGTTAGGCGAAGATGTAAACGAGGAAGACTATCGGTATCCCGGACCGAAGCCTCAGACGCGAGAAATAGCGATTATTTCTATTGCAGATAGCGTGGAAGCGGCTGTCCGGTCGATGAATGCACCGACTTCAGAAAAAATTGCATCACTCGTGCGCTCAATTGTCAACGATAAGTTAAGTGACGGGCAATTCGATGAATGTGATTTGTCGATGAAAGAATTGAAAGAAGTGGAACGTGTCATTTGTGAAACATTGAATGGAATTTTCCACAACAGAATCGAATATCCAGACTAAAGAAGACAGAAGGCATAGCGAGGCTCGAACTTTACGTAACTCATGAAACCGATACAATCGATGAACAAATCGATCGCCTCATTTCTGATTTATTGGCACATGCAGCCGTTGAAGAAGGTCTTTCAGGAGAAACGGAAGTATCTGTCACTTTTATGTTTGACGAGGCTATCCAGAAGGTAAATGCACAGTACAGAGGCATCGACGCACCGACGGATGTCATTTCGTTTGCGCTGGAAGAGACGACAGAAGAGGAAGTCGCCATAGTCGGAAACGAAGAGATGCCGACGATACTTGGCGATATATTAATATCGGTCGATACCGCTGAGCGGCAAGCGGAAGAATATGGACATGATTTGAAACGAGAAATTGGTTTTCTTGCGCTTCATGGTTTCCTTCATTTGCTCGGCTATGATCATATGAATGAAGAAGATGAAAAATTAATGTTCGGTAGACAAAAAGCAATTCTTGATTCATTCGGACTTGAAAGATGAGACGTTTCTTCAAGTCTTTCCACTTCGCTTGGGAAGGGATTGTCCATGGCTGCAAAAATGAGCGTAATTTCAAGTTTCATATTTGTGCCATGCTGCTCGTCATGACGGCGGGAGTATGGACCGGATTGACGAGGATAGAATGGTTCGTCGTTCTTATATTGATTGGGGGGATATTGGCCCTTGAGCTTGTCAATACGGCAGTTGAGCGCGTAGTCGACTTGGTGACGTCCGAGCACCATCCACTCGCCAAACAAGCGAAGGATCTCGTGGCAGGGGCTGTTCTGATTTATGCAATTGTCAGTGCGATTATCGGTATATTGATATTTATTCCGAAATGGGTGAATTAAAGCATTGGGTGAGATCCTGAGTTTTTTATTGAAAGGGACGAAATGATGGATAAAGAAAAACTGATGAATGAAGCGAAGAAAGCACGAAATAATGCCTATGTTCCTTATTCAAAGTTTCCGGTCGGTGCCGCGCTATTAGGAAATGATGATGTAGTGTACCACGGCTGTAATATTGAAAATTCTTCGTACGGCATGACAAATTGTGCTGAACGCACAGTATTTTTCAAAGCTATATCAGAAGGGGAACGGGTATTTAAAGCACTGGCAGTGAGCGGCGATACCGAAGGGCCAATCTCACCATGCGGTGCATGTAGACAAGTGATCGCAGAATTTTGTGATGAGGCGATGCCGGTCTATTTAACGAATTTACAAGGTGACGTCTTGGAAACGACTGTTGGACA
>CAOKMT010000222.1 GCA_948469885.1 uncultured Sporosarcina sp.
ACTTGTTCCAGCAACTTCGCGAACAAAAAATCGGCTCCGTCCGCGATGTGACTTATGCGTTTTTGGAGCCATCCGGTAATCTATCCGCCTTCACGAAAGATGACACGCCACCCGTCCTCTCTTTGGTCAGCGATGGTGCTGTTCAAGTTGATCATCTCAAATTGATCGGCAAGGACGAGAAATGGCTGCTTGATGGATTGAAAGCGCAAGGGATCCATGACGTGAAAATGGTTTTTTACTGTTCTTATGAAAAAAATAAATTGAGGTATCAGCTGAAAGAAGAATTCAACGATGCTTCACCAGTTTCTTGAACAATAAGAAATCCGAAAACTTAACTTGGCGGAACAACATTAAGATGACCAACAAGAACAAAGACGTAAGAATACATTCCCCGATCAATCCCAATTTTCCAATGGGTAGGAAGATTGGCCGCATGACAGCGGTCAAGATGAACGATGTGTAGGGAAGTGCGAAAATCGTAAAGCCGGTCGCGGTCGCTTTGTTTTTCCGCATCGTCGCGATATGAAGAAACGATGTTACGAGCACCCCGAAACCGATCGCCAACACTGCGCCGGTTTCTTGTAAACCCGGTTGGGAAGCGAGGACGAACATGACACCGAGCTTTGCGATCCCGCCATAGACGGAGTTCATCATGCCGGGTTTCGCATCTCCGGTCGCTTGCAAAATCGAATAGAGCGGTCCTTGGATGTAATAAAAAAAGAAGACAGGTGCAAGTATCGTCATGTAAGAGCCGCCTTCTTTCACGTGAAACAGCTTCTCAGCAAGTACTTCTCCGTGAATAAAAAAGACCGCCGCTGCGAATGCCCCGGTGAGCGCGGAAAGTCGAAGCGCCAAATGGATGCGTTCTTGCAGTTTCTTTTTATTGCTGGAAGCTGCAGCCCCGCTCACCGCTGGCACGAGGACGACCGATAGCGCATACGGGATGAAGGCCGGAAATAATAAGAGTGGGACAAGGACGCCCGAAATGATGCCGTATAATGAAGTGGCGGCGACAGCTCCGATTCCTGCCATCGACAATGCCCGAAGAAAGATGATCGGCTCGAGAAACCAAGTGAAGGTGCCGAACAATTTACTGCCCGATGAAGGTAAAGCAATGGACAAGATCGGTTCAAAAGGATGGCGCGTTTTGGCACGCTTCTGTTTTCTTCGCTTTTTTTGCTGTTGGTATTTGAACAGCAAATAAAGGACGGAAATCCCTTCCGCCAGCAATGTGATCCCCATCGCATAGGCTGCATTCATCGCGTGATTGTCAGCAGAAAGTATGATCGGCAGCATCCAGGTGATCAACGCGATGCGGAAAATTTGTTCAATGATCTGAGACCAAGCCGTCTCTTCCAGACGGGCAATCCCTTGGAAGTACCCGCGGACGAGTCCGCCAATCGCGGCGATCGGGACGATGGCGATCCCTGCATAGAGGGCGGTCGCTGATTCAGCATTCCCAAGCAACGTCGTTGCCAAATAAGGGACGAATAAAATTGACGCCGGAATGAAAACAATCGCAGTCAAGATGGTGATGAAACTGGCCGTCTTCATCACGGCCGCGATTTGTGCGCGCTGCCCTTTCACTTCCAGTTCAGCGATTACTTTGGCGATGGCAATCGGAACGCCAAGTTGGACGAGCGACAAGAAAAAGATGAAGGCAGGGTATGCTGTCATGTAAATTCCGACAGCTTCTTCACCAGCAACTCTCATAAATTGGATGCGATAGACAAAGCCCAACAGTTTTGTCATGAAAACGGCGACCATTAGCACGGCTGTCCCGCGAATGAATGACGACAAACGAAACAACTCCTTCTCAATTCCGTCCATTTCATATACACTTAAAACATATGCGGCATTGTGCGTACATACGACTATTTGAGAAAGGGTTGGGGACGATGGAAACGAATTTCGGTCATATTTTCACCCATATGCTACCGGCGCTTGAAAGCAAGAAAAATGAATTCCATCTATACGGCTATACGACAATCACGAAAGAAGATATATGGATTTACTGTGTGAGGAAAATTTGGCGCGGCAAAGATGTCAGTCAGATGAGAACTTATCAGATCGCCAATGATATTTTACTCATTTCTCCGGCAGCGTTCATGACTTATACGCAAATTGAAGAACAGCGGCAGTCCGATTGGTTTTCTGATGTGAATCATGAGGAACTGCAAATTTTATTAAACCCGAAAACGAACGAAGAAAATAAATGAACGTGGAAGAGATACGTCTATTTGACACACGAGTACTCGTGTTTCATAATAGGAGTGTTGTGTTTTAAGTGTGGAGCGCCTGTTGGCGAACACCACAAATGAGGGGGAAATACATTATGAAGGCAAGAGGCCGGATCGTCTCGTTTTTGTTATTGATTGTCATTTTCGCAGCGACAATCGGAACGACGACCAATCCGATTTTAAAAGATGTAAAACTAGGACTTGATTTACAAGGTGGTTTTGAAGTCCTTTATGAAGTTCAAGAATTGAAAGAGGGTCAACAAATAACGGAAAGTGTCGTCGCGGATACAGCCCAAGCGCTCTCGGAACGGGTGGACGTCCTTGGGGTCAGCGAGCCGGTCATCCAAGTTGAGTCGAATAACCGGATTCGTGTGCAACTTGCCGGCGTAGATGATCAAAAAGCGGCGCGAGAGTTGCTTTCAACGCAAGCGAATTTAACGTTCCGGGATTCCGAGGACAATTTGATTTTTGATGGGTCAGATTTGAAA
>CAOKMT010000223.1 GCA_948469885.1 uncultured Sporosarcina sp.
GAAGATATTAAAATAAGTGGTTGGTCGATCGAATGCCGTATCAATGCGGAAAACCCTTCGAAAAACTTCATGCCTTCACCAGGAGAAGTGACAATGTATATGCCGCCAGGCGGCTTCGGTGTCCGCGTCGATTCAGCAATGTATACAGGCTATACAATCCCGCCATTTTACGATTCGATGGTCGCGAAGTTGATCGTCCATGCAGATACACGTGAAGAAGCGGTCCAACGTATGAAACGTGCACTCGACGAATTTATCGTTGACGGCGTTGAAACGACTATACCGTTCCATGCAAAATTAATGGAACATGAAGTTTTTAAATCTGGAGATTTCGATACGAAATTTCTTGAAAAATATGAAGTGATGCAATAAAGAGGGAGGGAAATGGAAATGGCTAATAAGGCAAAACCGTCAATCGCCGGTATGGCACCGTCTGGAGACGCCGAACTTGGACGTGTCCACCTCGCCCCGGAAGTTTTGGAAGTAATCGTTGGCATCGCAACGAACGAAGTGAAAGGTATCGCTGATACAAAAGGAAATTTTGCGGCGGATGTTGCTGAGAAATTTGGAAAAGTGATGCATGGTAAAGGTGTGAAAACGAGCTGGTCGGAAAAAGGGTTAACTGTCGATGTCTATTGTGTTATCCAGAACGGATTTTCAGTTCGGGAAGTGGCACTGGAGACACAGAAGAAGATTCGTCATGCGATCTTCCATATGACCGCTATCGAAACGCAAGAAGTCAATATCCATATTACAGGGATTGAGTTCAGCACTGGAACAGAAACTGTGTAAAAAGAAAACGCATGAACTTCCTAAGCTACAATGAAAGCATCGTCCCGGGGGATGGTGCTTTTACACTTGTAATATCGGTGTTTTAACTAGGCAATGAAAAGCTGAAAGTTCTTTTATTGCTAAGAAACCGGAAGATCATGGTGAGTCAAAGTAGAGGAGAATCATAATCAATGAAACGACGAGAAGCACGAGAAAAAGCAGTTCAGACACTTTTTCAACTTGATAATATGCAGTTGTCGGTAGATGAGGCGATCGCTTTCGTAGTCCAAGGAGAAGTGGATCCGTTTTATGGGAAACTCGTACGGGGAACGGTTGATCATCAAGAAGAAATTGATCGTGCACTTGTAGGGAAGTTGGAAAATTGGTCTTTGGCGCGGTTGCCGAAAATCGAACGGACGATTTTGCGATTGGCGGTCTATGAACTGTTATATCAAGAAGAAATTCCTGAACGAGTCGTATTAAATGAAGCAATCGAGTTGAGCAAAACGTTCGGCGATGATAAATCGAGTCGCTTTGTGAACGGTGTGTTATCAAAATTCGCGAAAAATTAAATGGAAGATGGTGGCAAGGCAATGGATGAGAAGTTAATTAGCGGGAAAGCGATCGGAAAAGAGATACGGGAAGAGATTAAAGAAAAGGTGGCCGAATTGAAAAAAGAAGGCTGTACGCCCGGACTCGCCGTCATACTTGTCGGAGATAATCAAGCTTCCCATACATACGTTAGAAATAAGCAAAAGTCGAGCGGGGAAGTGGGCATGAAATCTGAACTGGTGGAACTCCCATCGACTGTTACAGAAGACGAGTTACTCGGCCATGTAGCTAAACTGAACGCGGATGACTCGATTCATGGCATTCTCGTACAGCTTCCATTACCAAATCATATCGATGAAAATCGAATCATTTTGGCCATCGACCCAGCAAAGGACGTGGATGGCTTTCATCCTGTGAACGTCGGAAAAATGATGATTGGCCAACAGACATTTTTATCGTGCACGCCGTATGGTATTATGAAATTACTGGAGCGGAAAAATATCCCTGTCCGGGGTAAACATGCGGTCATTGTCGGCAGAAGTAACATCGTCGGCAAGCCAATGGGTCAATTATTATTACAACAAGACGCAACTGTTACGTATTGCCATTCCAAAACGGAAGATTTACCGGCGATCACAAAACAGGCTGATATTTTAGTCGTCGCGATCGGCAGAACGAAGTTCATCACAGCAGAGCATGTGAAGGATGGTGCTGTCGTCATTGATGTCGGTATGAACCGCGACGAAAATGGAAAGCTTTGCGGCGATGTAGACTTTGATGCGGTCGTTGAAAAAGCCTCAGCCATCACACCTGTTCCTGGCGGCGTAGGTCCTATGACGATTACCATGCTTTTGGAAAACACGCTCCAAAGCGCCGAGCAAACGTTGGCGGAAAGTCAGGGTCAAAAATAATTAATAACTGACCAGTGAAGCGAATAGAAGGTAGACAACTGGCGAAAGTACCTTCCATAGGGCGCTCAAGGCGTGTAAGTAAGATGAATATCAAACTTAGCTGGGCAGACGCTGTTTTTCATTTGAAAGACAGCGTTTCTATACGTCGTCAAGAGGGGGAATCACCATGGCAGAAAATCCGTACTTATCCGTCCAAGCGTTGACGAAATATGTGAAGCGGAAATTCGAGGCAGATCCTCATTTGCGTAATGTCTACGTCAGAGGAGAATTGTCGAATGTCATCAATCATCCAAGTGGACATATTTATTTCACGCTGAAAGATGAACGGAGCCAAATTCGGTCGGCCATGTTCCGCTCGAATGCGGCAAAATTAAAATTCAGGCCCGAAAGCGGGATGAATGTCCTTATAACCGGAGATGTATCTGTTTATGAGGCGAGCGGGCAATACCAACTTTACGTACATACAATGCAACCTGATGGAATCGGGG
>CAOKMT010000224.1 GCA_948469885.1 uncultured Sporosarcina sp.
GTCTATGGAAGTGCTGTTCTGTACCGTTTGCTTATGGGAGGTTACCTACTGCCAGGCGGCTTGGCGGATGCGAATTACGCATTTCTCGCCTTGTTATGCGCATTGCCGTTCGTCGTTTCAAGCATGATCGGTTCAGCGGCTAAGAGTTCCCGAACGGTTTTAACAAGTGGTATTTTGTTTGCGGTTCTTTTCATCGTCGTCCATTGGGCATTCGTCTTTACAGGCGAGGAAGCAAAGGGGGAAGAAATCGCAAGAATACTGACGGTTTTTCCCATTAGCGCATTACTAGTCGTTATCACGGTACGCGTCTTTTTTACGCGGGAGGCTTCTGGAAGGAAATGATTATTCCGTGCCGATTGAACTTTTGGCTTGTTCATTCGTCATAGTCGAAATGGAAAGGGATGAGTAAGAGTTATATGAATAGATTTTTAAAAGTTGTGCTTATTTTTCTAGCTGCGATCCTCTTGGGGATTGCCGTACTTGTAATTTCCTTTATTATCGCTATGAAACCGGATAAAGATGAAGAGGAAAAGATCATGCGCGAGGCCGAACAATATATAGAGGAGTACTTTAATGGAAATTTCGAAGTCCATGAGGCGTTGTATGATAATATGGGAAACTTCGAGTTTGAATATGCGGCCATAGTTTGGGATACGATTGATGGCATCCAATTTTTAGTTTTTGAAGATGATGAAACGCACGAAATGGTTGATACGTATGTTGCGAAAAAATGGGCGAGAGATTTAGAAGGTGAAATACATCCTTTTATCAGGGAGCATCTTGAAGAGACAACGAATGTCTACGTCTATTTTAATGACAAAATCGGGAAGGAATTAGGGATTGATCCGAATCATCCCGGAAGTTATAAAGATTTCGATGTCGAGCCTATCATCCGTCTGACAATTCCGAGAAAAAAGAGAGTCGATGATGAAAAGCTGTTTAATGAATTCATCTCTTATCTTCAAAATGAAGATAAATTGCAGCATGGTATGGTGATTGTCGGGTACGTCGCTGAAAACGGCGAAATCTTAGAGGATGAGGAATGGTTTCGAGAATTTTAAGGTAAAGGATCCCATTAATTACGCATGATCAAGTAAATGAAAAGAGGTGGCCCTATGGGTTTTTGGTACTTGCTTTTACTCCTGATAGGCGTTGTTTCTATTTTTAATAGGTTTCATTAAAATAAGGGGTGCTGGGGCAATTAAAGCTGGTGTTGTGCTATTAACCTTTGGGGTTCTATTTAGTGTTGTTTCGGTACTTTTATTAATGCCTGACAGTTCCGAAGTGATTGCGGATCTTTTAAGGCTGGGATGAGTTACTTCTGGTAGTCAGCAAATTCACTGTGCCGACGGAGAATTAAAAAACGGAGGACCCTTATGCTTAGGAGGCGTCCTCCGTTTTTCATATGAGCATTTTCTTTAAAAACAATCCGAAAACTAAGCCCAAAAATATAGAAGCTAATGTCCCCAATAAGAAATACTCCGCCCAATTACGATCCTCTAATTGCTTAAAACGGGCAATTGACTTTGCGGCGATAATAAAAGCGATGGAGGAATAGGCATCCACGACAATCAATAATATCACTAATAATCTCTCAATATAGCCAATGAGCATGCCTCTTGAAAGGTTCGGCTTTGAATAGGTGAAGTAATGATATTTCTCAGTGAAATCATTTTCCATTTTCACTTCATTGCTATTTTTCGCTTCTAACAATTTGTTTTTAAAAGTGATTTCGCCTTCAAAGTTTGCAAGTTCCGAAGGTAATGAACCGACTAGTAATTTGATAATATGCCCACTTACACTTGTCGCTAAAATAAAAACGATGAGGAGCAAAAGGAACACATTTAAAGGACCCAATTCAAACCCGTCATTTTCCTTGAAAAGTCGCGAGGCGCTATTGAGCATGGCGCTTCCTTTTAAATCAAAGAAAATGAGGGAAGTGAGAAGAATGATAGTTATATGAAAGCATTGATCCAATGAGAAGAAGCCTAACCTTTTCAAGTTCACATGTTCTAGCGGTTTCAGTTGATCGAGCAGTCCCAATTTTAGCCTATCGATGAGGAGATGTGTCACACAGATAAATAATAAAGGTAAAATGAAATGATATAGGGCATTTGAAAAATGATCATGATAAGCCAAAATAATCATCAATGCTGATCCTGTTGTGATCAAGTGGTGAATCATATGTCTTTTAATATATTTCTTTTTGTGTTTGACCATCAAGTCCGTTTGTAGCCAGAAATCTCCGACTAGATGCGCGAGAAGCAATAATAATACAATATCGATCTTTTTTTCACCCCCTTCTGTTACGGATTGATTGAAAAGTGATCGTGAAGCTGGCGGCTCACGTTAACTTTGATGTTATTTTGCAGTTGTTCATTTATGCTCCGCGCATTAGATTCTGAAAGAGCGTTAGGATCCATTTGTAAGGAGTTCAATGTGGCGACAACTTCATGAAAAGCACCGATGATTCCTTCACAATTTCCTTTTTTGAGATGGCTCGACACAGTGGATGCCGATCTGCCCATATACTGACTTA
>CAOKMT010000225.1 GCA_948469885.1 uncultured Sporosarcina sp.
TCACGTATTCAAAGTCACCGATGAAAAACAGTCGGCTGCTTTAACGGAAAAGGTGAAAATGTTCTTTCCATCCATTGAAGAAGAACTATACGGTTCCGCTCAGCTTCACAGCTTTTCGGATAATTACAAGGAAGCCCAGTCGATCTATGGTTTGATCATCTTCACATTCGGATTTTTAGGGCTCGTGTTTCTTGCGGCTACGGGAAGCATTATTTATTTTAAAACGTTGACAGAAGCTATGGAAGATCGCCAAAGATATGTGACGTTAAGAAAAGTGGGCATCAGCCGAAAAGGATTGAAGCACATTATTGCAAGGCAGACGTTCATCGTCTTCCTTCTCCCGCTCATCGTCGGCATTGCGCATAGTGGCATCATGCTCAGTGCGTTGGCGAACGTGATGGATATGAACTTTTTCACACCTGTCATGATTTGTACGATTACGTACACCCTTTTATATGGAGGCTATTATGTCACGACCGTTGTCACTGCAAATAAATTGGTGAATTCTTGAAAAGTTATTTTCGTTCACATTCAAAAAGCCGTAACCCAAACAGGTTGCGGCTTTTCGAAGTATGCAATTGTTGCGCTAAAACACCGAAAAATAATCTTGTCCTTTCGGAAAATAGACCGTTACTGTTGTATATTGATCTTTTTCAGACGTGATTGCCAGCTCATGCCCTAATTTATTTGCCAACTTTTTTGCCAAATATAACCCCATGCCCGTCGATTTCCCATATATTCTTCCGTTCTCTCCGGTAAAGCCTTTTTCGAAAATGCGGGGGAGATCCGATCGGCTAATCCCAATCCCGCTATCTGAAATGATCAATCTCGCTTCCTTTGCATCTTCTTCCAACCGAACGGTGATTTCTCCTCCCTCCTTCGTGTATTTCAACGAATTCGAGATGATTTGAGCGAGCACATAGTCCAGCCACTTTTTATCCGTCAAAATCTCGATCGATTCCACTTGTAAATCCAACTTAATTTTCTTTTGAATAAAACCTTTCGCGTGCCGCTTCACGACGGCACGGACAACCTTCTCCAACGCTGTCTGTATAATAAAATAATCTTTATTGAATGTATCCGTTCTGACGAAGTAAAGCGCTTGTTCAACATAGCTGTCAATCCGGTCCAGTTCTTCGTAAAGACTTTGCATTTCTTCAGTTTCAGACGCCCTTTCAATCACCAGCTTCCCCACCGCAATGGGGGTTTTTATGTCATGGAACCAAGAAGTCATGAACGCCATCATTTCCTTTTTCTCTTGCACAATATCGTACATTTTCTGTTGATGGGCCTCGTTGACCGTTTGAAAAAGCTGCCTATACAAATATTGCTCATACGTTTTCGGTTCCCCCAGCCCTTCTTGGATTAGCATCCCTTCATGCCAATGGGCTTCTATCCTTAAAAACCGCCTTTTCAAGGACAGAAACTCCACTGTTAAATAAACAGTTAAAAAGAAGGTTGTGACAATGTAGATATAAATGAGATTGGTATAATGGATCGACATCGTCGGTTCCACGTACAATAAGATCGTTATAAATCCTATGATACACAAATACATGCCAATGACTCGTCGCTGGAACCATAAAAACTTTCCGACCGACACCTTCATACCAACATATACCCTTGTCCTTTTTTCGTTTGGATATAATCTTCGATTCCATGATCGCTCAACTTTCGGCGTAAGCGATTGACATTCACCGTCAATGTATTATCATCGATAAAACTTTCATCTTCCCAAAGCGCTTTGATCATGTCATCCCGCTGAACAATTTCATTTTTATATTCAAATAGGACAGAAAGGATTTTGAATTCATTTCTCGTCAGTTCTACTTCAGTTTCCCCTATATGAACGATTCCTTTCTTCATATGCAAAGCGAGTTCGCGGTGCTGCATCACATCCATCCCGACATTGTCATACGTATACGACCTTCTTAGCAATGCATGCACTTTCGTCACCAGCATCCCCATTGAAAACGGCTTTTGGATAAAGTCGTCCCCACCCATATTCAGCGCCATCATCATATCCATCTCCCCCGTTCTCGAAGAAAGGAAAACGATTGGCACATTCGAATGTTTTCGGATCCGCTCACACCAATGGAACCCGTTGTCATACGGCAAATTAATATCTAAAATAACCAAATGAGGCTGAAAAGATAAATATACATCCTCCACTTTCTGGAAGTCTTCAACAATCTGCGTCGCATACCCCCAATTTTGCAAATCTGCCGCAATCATCTCTGCAATCTTCCTCTCATCTTCCACGATTAAAATCTTGAACATCTATCCCACTTCCCATCTATTCATGCACAGTTCTGAACACGTCATTTTCCTCATTATACCATCCAAACAATCTATTATAGTTGACGATTAATATAAACAAAGAGCGTTCCTCTCCAACTCGAGAGGAACGCTCTTCCCATTATTTTTTCTTCATTCATACCGCAGGTTTATTCGAAAACTGACTGTTTTAAAGCTCCGCGTAAAAACCATTCGCTTCCAATAATTCATCATGCGTTCCTTGT